>NZ_JBLYEG010000001.1:0-1032691 GCF_048514875.1 Flavobacterium sp. T12S277
GAAGATGACCACGTTGATAGGCTATAGATGTAAAGGCAGTAATGTCATAGTCGAGTAGTACTAATAATCCGTAAGCTTATGTACACCCTTTTCCTCCGGGGCAACCCGGAGGAAGAAACTTTCTAAACAATTTATGTTTCTTTATCTCAGTATGTTAAAATATTAGCTCGACGCGAGCAGTTATGAGTTTTGAGTTATAAGTTAGGAGTTGAAAAACGATAAACTATAAACAACAAACAAAATAACTAACAACCTTAAGGTGGTTATTGCGGCGGGGCTCACCTCTTCCCATCCCGAACAGAGTAGTTAAGCCCGCCTGCGCAGATGGTACTGCAGTTATGTGGGAGAGTATGTCGTCGCCTTTCTTTTTAAAAACCCTGTTTCTAATCGAAACAGGGTTTTTTGTTTTATAGCGGTTTTGAGTGGTAAAGACCTTTGCGTGCTTTGCGTAAAACTTTGCGCACTTTGCGGTTAAAAAATGGACCGCGGATGGTACAGATTCGCTATGCGAAAACGCGGATTGAAACGGATTTTTTTTTGTTTGTTCTTTATTTTATACACTTGGCTGATCTTCTGTTTTAAAATAGATCGCGGATTGTGCTGATTCGCTGCGCGAAAACGCAGATTGAAACGGATTTATTCTGTTTACCGTGAACTGCGTTAGGGATGGCAGCGGTATCCTTTTGTGACACCTTTAATCTTCTTATAATCTCCAAAAACTTTTATCGCAAAAGATTTAGCGGACAGCCCGACCCGAAGGGGAACGCCCAGAGAAAAATTATACCATAAAGGTTGCATTCAATAGCTTAAAACCGTTTGAGAATCTTTGTAATATTTCAGATAAAAATCCTATTTTTACTTCAGTGTTTAATTTTTTAGAATCGAAATACAATGAAGAATGTTTTTTTAAAGGGAGATTGTGATGAGTTTGTAAAGCGTATCAATTTGCTTGAACCGGAATCAAAAGGTCTTTGGGGAAAAATGGATGTGGCGCAGATGCTGGCACATTGTAATGTTTCCTATGAGATGGTTTATGACGATATTCATCCTAAACCGGGTTTCTTTTTAAAATTTATTCTGAAGACACTCGTTAAGAATAAGGTGATAAGCGAGACGCCTTATCTTCACAATAATCAGACGGCACCTCAGTTTATTATTAAAGGCAGCAGGGATTTTGATCTTGAAAGAGAGAGATTGATTGGCTATATTAATAAAACGCAGCAGTTGGGTGAAAAAGAGTTTGATGGTAAAGAATCTCATTCTTTTGGCAAATTAAAAGCTGTAGAATGGAATAATATGTTTGCAAAACATCTGGAGCATCATTTGAGTCAGTTTGGCGTTTAATTTTATACTTGGTCTATGAAGCTATTTTGTATGGTGAGTTTGTTGTTTTTGGGATTGTCTGTAAATGCACAGCAACAAGAGGTTCAGAAGAGTATTGAAAACTTTTTTGAAGGATTTCACCAAAGGGATACCCTAAAAATGAAAGCGGTTTGCGCGGATAAGCTGATCCTGCAATCTATTAGTGAGAGCGCAACTAAAGGAAACAAGCTTACAGATGAAAAAGCCAGCGCATTTTACAAATCAATTGCTACAATTCCTTCTAACATTAAATTTACGGAGAAAATACTGAGCTATACGATTCAGATTGACGGGACAATGGCACATGTATGGGCGCCTTATCAGTTTTATGTGAATGATAAACTGAGTCATTCGGGGGTAAATACTTTTACTTTGTTTAAAGAAAAAGAGACCTGGAAAATTATTTATCTGATCGATACCCGAAGAAAATAATCGTTTTTTACGCTATTTCAGTGGCAAAGTAATGACAAGAATCTACAATTAAACATTCATCGCACTTAGGTTTAGGTCTGCACGTTTCTCTTCCCAGAAAGGAGATGGCCATGCCAATTTCAGACCAGATGGTTTTAGGTAAAACCTGCATCAGGTCTTTTTCTGTTTTATTTCCGTCTTTACTTTCTTTGATAATTCCAATTCTTGGAGCAACGCGAATGACATGTAAATCAGCAATAATGCCTTCTGCCGGCTGTTGGGTTTCTCGCAGAATTACATTGGCAGATTTTCTTCCGATTCCTTTTAAAGCAGTTAGCTCTTTCATGTTCAGCGGGATATTATCGTCGTCTTGAACCGTTTTTGCAATTTCCAAAAGCCACTGCGCTTTGGTAGGGTAATTTCGAACCTTGCTGATGTAAGGAATGAAAGTTTCTGAATCGGTTTCGGAGAGACTTTTTAAGGTGGGATACTTTTCAAACAGCGCCGGTGCAATTTTATTGATATTAGCGTCAGAATCCTGAGCAGATAAAACCACCATTACCAATAATTGATAGGTATTTTGGTAGTCTAAAGGATGTCTCTTTCCTTTATATTTACTTAAAATAGGTTCAAGTTTTGTTTCCCAGTCGGTTGTCTCTCCAAATAAGTCCATTTTTATTTTCTTTAGAATTAAACAATATAAAATGTAACCATCACAAAATTAAGATGTTTTGATGAAATCCAGCGTTTTTTTGATGACATTTTGATTGCCTAGTATTTTTCGGTGTCCTAAACCTTCTGTCAGATACAAAGTTCCATTTTCTAACTGTTTGTGAATATGGATTCCGGCTTTTACTGAAACTTCAGGATCATCATGATCGTGAATGACCAGTACAGGTATTTTAACTTTTTGAGCAGCCCTGTAAGCGGAGTAATCATCCATTTTTACCTGGTATTTGTCTTCAAAATGGGCACGCATACGCTCACTAATTTCTTGTTTTAATTCGAGTTTTGCCACAAAATCATCCAGTATGTCCTGTACGATATCGCCGCTGCCAATTATTACCGCTTTTTTTACCTGTAAGCCATCTTTTATTGCATTTAGAACCGACATTCCGCCTAAGGAGTGACCTATAGCAAATTCAAAAGGACCAAATTGTTTTTCAATTTCTAAAATAGAAGCAATAAACTCGGACATGATGGTACTTTTTCCTTCGGATTTTCCATGTGCCGGAGCGTCGAAACTTACGGTAGAATAGCCATTTTTTAAAAGCTCATCGGCTATTTTGAATAATTGTGTACCTCTTCCTGACCAGCCGTGTACGAGTAAAATTTTACGATCGCTTTTTCCATATTCGTAGGTAACAACACTTTTATGAATTGCAGGAACAGGGATGGTTTTTTGAATACTTTTTTGCTCCATCTCGAGTTCACGTTTTGGAACCTTATGTTTTATAGGGGTTGTGAAGAGTTTTGCCGCATATGAGGTAACCAGTTTTGTTGAAAAAAAGGCACAAATTTTAGCGGATACAATAATAAACTGGGGAATTTTTAGAGATTTAGTAGGATTATTTTCCTTTTTTGTCATATCAATAAATTTTTTTTGGGGGCTGGACTTTGTTTATTTTTTCCTAAATTTAAAAAACATAAAAGTAGCACATTAATAGATGTTTACCGAAAAAAATAATTCACAAAATAGTATTTAATACGCATATAAATCTTAAGAATGGAAATATTTCACATCAGTGCAGAGTGTTATCCAATGGCAAAGGTTGGAGGGTTGGCGGATGTGGTTGGCGCATTGCCTAAATATCAGACCAATGCAGGTCATGACGTTCGTGTTGTAGTCCCTTGTTATGACACAAAGTTTAAGAAAGAAAATGATTTTGAATGTGTTCATTGGGGTAATGTGAAGCTGGGGAATTTTAATTTTCCGTTCAGTGTCCTAAAAGAGACCACAGACAAGTTGGGTTATGAATTGTACCTGATTGAAATTAAGGAGTTGTTCGATCGGCCTAATGTCTATGGATATGAAGATGATATAGAAAGATTTGTATCGTTTCAAATTGCAACCTTAGACTGGATTGCAGCCCGAAGCAAAGTTCCCGATGTTTTAAATTGTCACGATCACCACACGGGATTGATTCCGTTTTTAATAAAATATGCCTACAAATATGAAAGTCTGAGTAAGGTACGAACTGTAATTACGATACATAATGGTTTGTATCAGGGCTGGTTTGGTTTTGATAAACTGCATTATCTGCCTGAATTTGACTTAAAACATGTTGGTTTCTTAGAATGGGATCATTCGATTAATTCACTGGCGGTGGGCATCAAATGTGCTCATGCCGTAACTACGGTCTCTCCAAGTTATCTGGACGAGATTAATAATGCTGCCAATGGTTTAGAGGCATTGTTTAAATCCGTTCTCTATAAATCAAAAGGAATTTTGAACGGGATTGATTTTGAAGTTTGGGATCCTGCAAAAGATCAAATGATCGTGAGTAATTACTCGATTGAAACTTTTGTGACCGGGAAGCAAAAGAACAAAGAAAAATTGTGTGAGCAGTTTGAACTCGATGCAACAAAACCCTTATTCAGTTTTATTGGCCGTTTGTTTGAGGAAAAAGGGGGAGATCTACTCCCACAGGCTTCCGCACTGGCGTTATCAGAGAATTTTGAAAGTATCAATATACTGATTCTCGGATCAGGAAATTCGGTAATTGAAGAACAGTTGGTTCAATTGCGAAATGATTACACAGGAAATTACAACGTTTTTATTGGTTATAATGAAGAACTGGCACATTTAATTTATGCCGGATCCGATTATATTTTAATGCCTTCGAGAGTAGAGCCTTGTGGTTTAAATCAGATGTATGCATTGCGTTACGGGACAGTTCCAATTGTGAGAAGAACGGGTGGGCTGAAGGATACCGTTATTGACTTTGGAGACGATGGGAACGGTGTATGTCATGATCAGGCCTCGGTGGGAGATATTTGCTATTCGATAAATCGTGCCGTGAAATTGTACGAAGATCAAATTAATTTTAAGAAGATAAGAGCGAAAGGAATGGCTACAGATCATTCCTGGGAGCGTGTTTGCCAAGAATACATCGAGATATACAACCTAATAATTGAGAAAAATGAAATTTAAGAAGAAAAATGTAGTTGCCATTATTTTAGGAGGAGGACAAGGATCACGTTTGTTCCCGTTAACAGAAACCCGATCAAAACCCGCAGTTCCGATTGGAGGAAAATACCGATTAGTAGATATCCCTATTTCCAATTGTATTAATTCTGATATTTTTAAAATATTTGTTCTGACACAGTTCAACTCGGCATCTTTAAACGCCCATATCAAAAACACTTTTAATTTTAGTATTTTCAGCCAGTCCTTTGTAGATATACTAGCGGCTGAGCAAACACCCGATAATCCAACCTGGTTTCAAGGAACTGCTGATGCCGTTAGACAATGTATGTCTCACTTTTTGAAACACGAATTTGATCATGCTTTGATTTTGTCGGGCGATCAATTGTACCAAATGGATTTTAACGAAATGCTCGAAGCTCATATTGCGGCTGATGCTGCCATTTCGATCGCTACCTTGCCCGTAAATGCTAAAGATGCACCTGAATTTGGAATTCTTAAAACGAATCATGAGAGTTGTATAGAAGCTTTTATAGAGAAACCTGATGCTTCGCTATTACCGGAATGGGAATCTGATGTGAGTGAGCATATGAAGGAAAAGGGTAAAAAATACCTGGCTTCGATGGGAATTTATATTTTTAACCGCCAATTACTCGAAGAGTTGATGGCAGATCCGGAAACAAAGGATTTTGGAAAAGAAATCATTCCGCAGGCCGTTGGAAAACATAAAATTTTAAGCTATCAATACGAAGGATATTGGACGGACATTGGAAATATTGAATCCTTTTTTGAAGCAAATATTGGCTTAACAACCGATATTCCGGAATTTAATTTGTTTGATAACGACAATAAGATTTTTACAAGACCCCGATTGTTACCACCGTCTAAATTTAGAAATTCAACCATCAATCAATCTTTGATTTCTGAGGGATGTATTATAAACGCTAAAGAAATTAAAAGTTCGGTCATTGGAATTCGTTCCAGAATAGGAGCAGGAACCATACTGGAGAACTGTTATGTGATGGGTAACGATTTCTATCAGGACTTAGACGAGCTGAATCATGAAGCAACCATTAATAAAATACATGTGGGTATTGGCGAAAATTGTTTTATACAAAATGCGCTGATCGATAAGAATGTCAGAATTGGAAATAATGTTCATATCAGCGGCGGTAAACATTTAGATAATTTTACGAATGAGCTGTACAGTATCAAAGACGGTATTGTTGTGATTAAAAAAGGAGCGGTTCTCTCTGATAATTTTAGAATTGAATAAAAGACTTAAAATTAATTATTGCCTTAAAAACCAAATATGTCTAAAGTAATCACGCATTCTCTCTTTACGGATTTTGATATTGATTTATTCAAAGCGGGAAAACACTTCCAATTGTACGAAAAATTAGGAGCACATTTAATTGAAGTTGATGGCGTAAAAGGAGTGTACTTTGCCGTTTGGGCTCCTACAGCTCAATCGGTTTCTGTTGTGGGGGATTTTAATTACTGGACACAGGGCGAACATCTTTTGCAGGTACGCTGGGATTCTTCGGGCATTTGGGAAGGATTTATTCCCGAAGTTTCAAAAGGAGCCTTGTACAAATATAAAATACAATCGAATATTGACGGAATTGTAACCGAAAAGGCAGATCCCTTTGCTTTATATTGTGAAAAACCGCCTCATACTGCTTCGGTGGTCTGGGATTTGGATTACAACTGGAAGGATGAAACATGGATGCAATCGCGCCGGGAGAACAATGCACTAGACAAACCTCATTCGGTGTACGAAGTGCATCTGGGGTCCTGGAAACGTGGCGAGAACAACCGTTTTTTAACCTATTTGGAACTGGCCGATGATCTGGTGGCCTATGTAAAAGAAACCGGTTTTACCCATGTCGAATTTATGCCGGTGATGGAGTATCCTTATGATCCTTCATGGGGCTATCAGCTAACAGGCTATTTTGCACCGACTTCGCGTTTCGGAAAACCACAGGATTTTATGGTGTTGGTAGACAAGCTGCATCAGGCCGGGATTGGGGTTATTTTAGACTGGGTACCTTCACATTTTCCTGACGACGCACATGGCTTAGGTTTCTTTGACGGATCGCATTTGTACGAACATCCGGATCGCCGAAAAGGCTATCATCCCGACTGGAAAAGTCTGGTGTTTAATTACGGACGCAATGAAGTTCGTGCTTTTTTAATCAGTAATGCTGTTTTCTGGCTACAGCACTATCATGCCGATGGTTTGCGGGTAGATGCCGTTGCCTCGATGTTGTACCTTGATTATTCCAGAAACGAAGGCGAGTGGGAACCGAATATTTATGGAGGAAGAGAAAATCTGGATACAATCAGTTTTCTTAAAGAATTTAATGAGGTTATTTATGCTAATTTTGATGGAGTTCAAACCATTGCAGAAGAGAGTACATCGTTTCCAATGGTGTCCAGACCAACGTTTACAGGAGGTTTAGGCTTTGGAATGAAATGGATGATGGGATGGATGCATGATACTTTAAAATATTTTCAGAAAGAAACCGTCTATCGAAAATACCATCAGAACGATTTGACCTTTTCGATGACCTACGCTTTTACCGAGAATTTTATGCTGCCTTTTTCGCATGACGAAGTGGTGTATGGAAAAAAATCAATTGCCAATAAAATGCCGGGCGATGAATGGCAGAAATTTGCCAATTTAAGATTGCTGTACGGTTATATGTTCACACATCCCGGAACCAAGTTATTGTTTATGGGATCGGAGTTTGGGCAAAGCGATGAATGGAATTTTGAGAAAAGCCTCGATTGGCATTTGTTGCAATACGATTACCATTTCGGAGTAAAAAAAGTAATTACAGCATTAAATCAATTGTATAAAACCCATCCGGCATTGTATGAAAAGCAATTTACAGGAGAAGGTTTTGAATGGATTAACTATTCAGACCATCAAAACGCTATTTTGTCCTACATCCGAAAAGGGAATAACCCTAAAGAAAATCTGGTTGTCGTTTGCAATTTTACGCAGGTCGTACGCGAAAATTACAGAATAGGTATTTCACAAAAGGGACAACTGCAGGAAATTTTTAACAGTGATGCCGTTGTTTATGGAGGTAGCGGTGTTGGAAATTCGGAAGCCCTAAAAATAGAAGCATCGCCTTATGATGGCAGGGATTTTTCGGTAGCATTAAATTTGCCGCCTTTAAGTGTAACCGTTTATTCATTTGTATAAACGATTGGTTATTTCCGGAATACCGTTTTATCAGTTTCACGTTCTTAAATTATCGATTTGTTTATTTTTTAAGAGGATATTTAACAGCCATTCAGAAAAAACGTTTTCGTGAATAATCCTTTTATTCATAGAGGGTTATCGAGTTTTTTTGTATGTTTGAAAGAGAGATTAGCGTTATACAATTAATACAAAATCGATATGATTACAAATACAGCATTAGAATATAAAGGCGATTTATACCCATCAAAAATTATTTCGCATCAACATGAAGGGGACTCTATTTTTTTTCATACCAACAACAAAGTAATCTTAAAAGTCACTATTCTTAGAGACAGTTTAATCCGGTTCCGTTTTACAACAAAAGGATATTTCAGCAACGATTTTTCGTATGCTATTGACAGAACACAGCTTCACGGCTACAATTTTCTGGAACTTACCGAAGAAGAAACGTATTTTCAGATCAGGACCAGCAAAGTAAAATGCAAAATCCAGAAGGCAGATTTACGTCTGGCGATTTATGATTTGAATGATTTCCTGATTCTGGAAGACGAACTTGGTTTTCATTGGGAAGAAAGTTACGAATACGGAGGTAATATTGTAAAAATGAGCAAATCTTCTAAGGATGGAGAGTGTTTTTATGGTTTAGGAGATAAAGCAACACAAATGAATCTAAAAGGCAAGCGACTTGAAAACTTTGCCACAGATCAATATGCGTATCAAAAAGAACAGGATCCATTATATAAAGTAGTCCCTTTTTACATTGGTTTACACAACAAACAGTCCTACGGAATCTTTTTTGACAATACTTTCAGAACCTTTTTTGATTTTTGTCAGGAAAGAAGAAACGTTACCAGCTTTTGGGCAGAAGGCGGAGAAATGAATTATTATTTTATCTACGGCCCGCAAATGCAGGACGTAGTGACCAATTATACAGATTTAACCGGGAAACCGGAACTACCACCACTTTGGGTATTGGGGTATCACCAATGCAAATGGAGTTATTATCCCGAAAGCAAAGTAAAAGAAATCACCTCAAAATTTAGAGAACTAAAAATCCCTTGTGATGCCATTTATCTTGATATTGATTATATGGAAGGATTTCGATGTTTTACCTGGAACAAAGACTATTTTCCAGATCCCAAAAAAATGGTTGCCGAATTGGCTGAGGACGGCTTTAAAACAGTCGTCATCATTGATCCGGGAATCAAAATAGATAAGGATTATTGGGTGTATCAGGAAGCTTTAGAGAAAGATTATTTCTGTAAAAGAGCCGATGGCCCGTATATGAAAGGTAAAGTATGGCCGGGTGAATGTAATTTTCCTGATTATACAAATCCTGCAGTAAGAGAGTGGTGGGCAGGTTTATTTAAAGAATTAGTTTCAGAGATTGGAGTCAAAGGAGTTTGGAACGATATGAATGAGCCGGCTGTTATGGAAGTACCAAATAAAACATTCCCTATGGATGTACGTCATGTATACGACGGAAACCCATGTAGTCATAGAAAAGCACACAATATTTACGGTACACAAATGGCCAGAGCCACCTATCATGGTGTCAAACGTTTTGCCTACCCGAAACGTCCGTTTGTCATTACGAGATCGGCCTATTCGGGAGCACAGCGTTATACCTCTTCGTGGACAGGCGACAATGTAGCGACCTGGGAGCATTTATGGATTGCTAACATTCAGGTGCAACGAATGAGCATTTCGGGGATGGGTTTTACCGGTTCTGATATTGGAGGTTTTGCCGAACAGCCTACAGGTGAATTGTATGCCCGCTGGATACAGTTAGGCGTATTTCATCCGTTTTGCCGAACGCATTCTTCCGGCGATCATGACAATCAGGAGCCCTGGGCTTTTGATGAAGAAGTCATCAACATTACCCGCAAGTTTGTGAGCCTGCGTTATCAGCTGCTTCCGTACTTGTACACCATGTTCTGGCAGTATATTGAAGAAGGTGTCCCGATGTTAAAACCATTGGTGTATTACGATCAGGAAGACACACAAACCCATTACCGCAATGATGAATTCATTTTTGGAAATCAGATCTTAGTATGTCCGATCCTTGAACCGAATGCGGTGGGCAGACGTATGTATATCCCGAGAGGCGAGTGGTACAACTATTGGACCAACGAATTTAGCGTAGGAGGACGAGAAGTGTGGATTGATACCAAATTTGATGAAATTCCGGTTTTTGTAAAAGCGGGAGCTATTATACCGAAATATCCGGTGCAGCAATATGTTGGCGAACTTGAATTTGATGAACTGACACTGGATTTGTATTTCAAACTAGGGAAAGAAAAATCGGTAGTGTACGAAGATGCACAGGACGGTTACGATTACAAAAAAGGACGTTACAGCTTCTTGTCTTTCAGGACTATCGGAAAAGAAAAAGAACTGATTGTTCAATTGCACAAAGAAGGTAAATACGATACACCCTACAGCAAGTATAAAATCAATTTAATCGGACTGCCTTTTACGGTGAAGGAGATTGAAATAGACAATGAAAAAGTAACTTTTGATAAAATTGGTTTTGAACAAAATCATTTTCTAATCGTGGATAAAGAGTTCAATGAACTTCACATTATTGGCGAATAAAGAAATCCTGATACTTTTTTTGATAATTATATAAATCCTGAAAAAAATAATAATTGTATTTTTGTATGTTGTTATAATACCACCATCATGAAAAAACATTTAGTATTAGGCCTTTTTGTTGTAATTCTGGCAGGCAGTTGTGCGACAAATCCAATTACAGGAAAACAAAATTTGAATTTTGTTTCCAATAGCGAATTGTTTCCTTCCTCGTTTCAGCAATACAATACTTTTATAGCCGAAAACAAAGTGATTACAGGAACAGCAGATGCCAAAAAAGTAGAAGCTGTAGGAACAAGAATTAAAGCGGCAGCCGAAAAATACCTGATTTATCTGGGGCAATCACAATATTTGAAAGATTACCGCTGGGAATATAAACTGGTAGACAATAAAGAGGTTAATGCCTGGTGTATGCCGGGAGGGAAAATTGTGGTGTATTCGGGAATTTTACCCGTAACACAAAATGATTCCGGTTTAGCCACTGTTATGGGACATGAGGTTTCGCATGCCTTAGCCAATCACGGTGCACAAAGAATGAGTGCTGCACAATTACAACAAATAGGAAGCGTGGCTTTGGGAGCTGCTACAAGCGGTAAAACGCAACAAACGCAGGAGATATTCGCACAGGCCTACGGACTTGGTACTCAGGTTGGTGTAATGCTGCCTTTCAGTCGAGGCAATGAAACCGAAGCAGATAAAATTGGACTTACACTGATGGCAATTGCAGGTTACAACCCCGATGATGCGATTTCGTTCTGGAGCCGAATGTCGGCCAAATCAGGGGGAGGAAGCACACCGGAGTTTATGAGTACGCACCCGTCTGATGCTACAAGGATTGCCAATATTAGAGCTTTAATTCCCGAAGCAAGAGCGACAGCACTTAAAGTTGGGATTATTAAATAAATTTTTTACCGTAAATATCACAAAGCTATTCTTTTTTAGAGTAGCTTTTTTTTTGGTGATAATTTATTAATACACGAATTAGTGAAAATTGATTTGATTATAATAAAAAAAAGATAAATTCGTAGCTTGTTAACAAAACCATTACTATGAAAAACCTACAAAAAGGAGATAAGAAACTATTGAATGCCTGGGCATTTTACGATTGGGCAAACTCCGTTTATACACTAACCATCGCATCGGCAGTATTTCCGATATTTTATGAAGCTTTATTCTCAGACCGTGACCATTATATTGATGTATTTGGTATGCACCTTAAAAACTCTGCCTTAATTAGTTTTATTACTGCAGCTGCCTTTTTAGTAGTGTCGTTTATATCTCCTTTGTTATCCGGAATTGCGGATTATGTAGGGAACAAAAAAGCATTCATGAAATTCTTTTGTTATATGGGAGCCTTGTCCTGTATGGGGTTATATTGGTTTGATCTTGACAATATTTATGTCGGACTGGCTTTTTACTTTTTTGGATTGCTGGGGTATTGGGGGAGTTTGGTTTTTTACAATTCTTATTTACCGGATATCGCTTTTGAAGAACAGCAGGATAAAATTAGTGCCAAAGGATATTCAATGGGATATATTGGTAGTGTTATTTTGTTGATTATCAATTTGTTGATGATTATGAAACCTAAGCTTTTTGGTATTACCGGAACTGATGGAGAAGCTGCGATGAAAGCCATGCGTTATTCGTTTATAATGGTAGGAGTTTGGTGGATTTTATTCAGTCAGTATACCTATTTTTATTTACCAAAGGGAAGTAAAGCCAGCGGGCAAAAATTAACGAGTGCAGTTGTTTTCAATGGTTTTAAAGAGTTAAAGAAGGTTTGGGCACTGTTAAAAGAAAACATTCCTTTAAGAAGATATTTAAGCGGATTTTTTGTTTCGAGTATGGCAGTACAAACCGTAATGCTTGTGGCTACTTATTTTGGAGCGCAGGAAATTCAATGGGCAACTAAAGAAGACAGTACGATCGGATTAATTAAATGTATTTTAATTATTCAGTTAGTAGCTGTTGTAGGAGCTGTTCTGACTTCCAGAGCTTCTGCTAAATTTGGAAATATTCCAACCCTAATTTTTATCAATAGTATTTGGGCTGTATTTTGTGCTTTGGCTTATTTTATCATTTTGCCGATGCATTTTTATGTTATGGCTACCGTTGCCGGGTTTGTGATGGGTGGTATTCAGGCATTATCCCGTTCTACTTATTCAAAACTATTACCCGAGACAGAGGATACTGCTTCCTTCTTTAGTTTTTATGATGTAGCCGAGAAGATCGGAATTGTAATCGGAATGTGTGTTTACGGAATCATTGACCAAATAACAGGAAGTCCGCGTGCTGCAATTGTAATTTTAGCCGTCTTTTTTGTTACTGCAATTTTCCTTTTAAGAAGAGTACCCAAAAAGGCACTTTAAAAAGCTATCATGTGGACAGAAACATAAATAAAATTCCACGAATTGCACAAGTTAGTGTCAATTCGTGGAATTTGTGTTTTACTTCAATATTATTTAGATTTAAGCTGCGCATTGATTTTTGAAAGCATTTGCGCAGCATTTTCATTTTTAGGATTTAGCTCCAGCGATTTTAAATAATTTTCTTTAGCAGGACCTAATTGACCAATTGCTTCATAAATTTCACCCAGACTGTCAAAAGCATTTGAAGAATTTGGATGTTCAGTGCAGTTAAGGGTAAAGATCTGAACCGAAAGATCCGTTAGTTTTTTACTGAATAAAGTGTATCCTAAAGTATTGAGATCATCTTCGAAATTATAATCAGGGTACTTTAATCTTAACTTTTTAAATTCCGTTAAGGCTGTTTCAAACGTATGCTCACTGAATAGTTCGATCAACTGCGTTTGCGGCGTTCTGATTTGTTCCAGCGTAAGCTGTAAAAATCGGGTTGTATCCGTTGAACGGGTAATGGTTATGGCTTGTGATTTAGTATTGAGTAAGTTAAAATGTATTTGGTTGGGGTAATTATCAATTTTAAAAGTATTATTTCCGAGGTAATACATTCTGGTTTTCTCGGTATCAAAATTTTCTTTTAAAAACGGAGAGCAGAGATAAAGTAAATTATCTTCTTCAATTATTTTAGACGTCCCCAATCCGTCATAACCGTAGAGAATTTCAGTATAATAACCTTTTATAGCTTCTTTTAAGTGGGATGGAATTGCGATAGGATGCGTTTTGATTGGTTTTGACCAGCCTAGTTTTGTGATCACTTCTTTTTCGATATAGGCCATTACAGGAAGCCTGTTGGGTTTATCACCATTGGCTAAAACGGCAATTCCGTTGCCATTTTTCATTGTGGCGAGCAAATCGCCTCCGGTCCCGGTATTAGAACCATCATGCGAGAACCAATCGAGATTTCCGTATCCCAAACTTCTCTGCCAGCCGTAACTCCAACCACGCGGACCTTTCATCGTAACAATGTTTGTAACCTTAGTGGCCACAGCTTTCGAAATAACTTTATTGCCTTTTCCTGCTAATGCTTTTTGCATTTCGATCGCAATTAAGGCTAAATCGGCAGGGGTAGACCACAATCCCGAAGGCGCGACCTGAGGCGTTATAGGGATTCCTGTTCGGATTATTTTTCCGTTATAGTTATGTACTTTGGCAACATTGGTTAGAAAGCCATTTTCATTGGGCTGAAGCATCGTTGAATTTTGCAGCTGCAACGGATCAAGCAGAATTTCTTTTACAAGTTGCGCCAATGGCTTTTTGAAATGATTTTCGAGAGCACATTGAACAATTACATAACCGCCACCGCTGTATTGCCAGTCGGTTCCGGGTTTAAAAAGAAATTCGATAGGTTTTTTAGAACGAGGCAGTAATTTGCCTTGCAGACTCTGTTCAATAGTAGGGATCGAATCTCCCTCATAATAATCCTCAAAACCACTCTGACTTGTTCCGGCAGTATGCGATAACAGCTGTTTCCAGGTAACTGGGGTGTCTTTGGTGAAAGCACTGTTAGGCAATTGCCATGTTTTGAGGTACTTTGAGATGGGAGCGTCAAGGTTGATTAATCCTTTTTCTTCCAGCATCGCACAAACGATGGCCACTATAGGTTTTGAGATTGAGGCCGTAGAGAAAGCAGTATGCTGATCGATTTTTTCTTCAGAATTTGCAGCTTTCACACCCCATTGACCGGTCCAGATTATTTGATAGTTCTCGAAAACAGCAACACTTAATCCTTTAAGATTGTATTTTGACATCATTTCTGAGGTGCTATTTTTTAAGCTGTCCAGAGATTTGATTTTTGAAGTTGTTGTTATTTGAGCAAAAGAGAAGGTACAGGAGAAAACCAGAAGCGAAACTAAAAGAGTTTGTTTCATTAGTTTTATTTTTGGATGAATACTGGTTTTAAAAGATAAAGCTCAATAATAAAAGAAGAATAGTGCTGTTTGTTCTTTGATTTGATGATGATAAAGTTCTTTTATTATTGAGCTTTTTTGAAATTATGCTTTTGAGATACTTCCTGATCCCGAAACTTTTACGTCACGTTTTTCAGGATTTCCTGTGTATTTAATATCTCCTGAACCCGAAACTCTCCCGGTTAAACTTTCAGTACAGTTCACGCGAATGTCCCCTGAACCCGAAATGGTTACATCTGTATTTTTTGATTTAAAATTAGCTGCATCGATATCTCCCGAACCTGATAATTTAGTAATAAAGTTAGTAGTATTTCCTTTTAAGCTTACATCTCCTGATCCGCTTAAATTTAATTCAAGATCAGTAGAGTTTACCGCCAGATTAAAGTTTCCTGAACCTGACAATTTAGCCAGGAACTTGTCGCTTTTGATAGGATCTTTGGATTGAACATCTCCCGAACCGGATAGCGTTAATGCGGATATGGTTTCAAAAGGAACTGTTACTTCAATCTTTTTGCCAAGGCTTGGTGAGAGGTTAACCCCCTTTTCAGTATAAACTTTTAAAACATTATCTTCGACTTCCACTTTTATGGAAGCCAGCAAGTTTTGCTCTCCTTTTACTATAATTTTGCCCTCTTTTCCTGCCACTAAATCAACATCAAAAAAGCCGGAAACTTTTATAGCGTTATAATCAGAAGTCGTTCTGGTTTCAGTAACGACATTGCCATTACCTTTTATTTTTTTGTTGGACCATTGTGCATTGGCAATAGAACTGAATAAAAGCGCACTGAAAACTAATAATTGAACTGATTTTTTCATTTTTTGGTTGTTTTAAGATTGTTATTTTTTAATTAATGCTGCATTGCCATAGCTGGTGGTTACTGCTATCTTGCTTTGCCCTTTTTTCTTGTTGAAACCGCTTATCCTTTTAGAATTGCTCTTAGTTTCTGCTACCGAAGTGTCTAATGAATTGTCATATTTAATACTTCCGTATTTGGTATTGATATCAAAATCAAAAGCAAGGTTAGCACTGTATCCCAGTGATACATTGGTATAACTGCTGCTGATGTTTACATTTTTTTGTTTTTCAGTAAGCGTTTCCACATTTATTTTTGAATAAGCAGTGTCGATATTCAGATTGCCTGATAAATCTCCAACCGAAACACTTAAATAATTTCCGGAACCTGTCAGTGAGTTGATTTTCTGCAGCTTAAAAGTACAATAATTACTATCGTATTTGAAGTTTTGACCTTCCTGAAGGATATACAAATCAGTATAATTGGCATCTACAGTTAAATTTCCGGACTCGTTTATCTTTAAGTTCGAATAACGCGCTTCGATCTCTCCGTTTTTGATGTAATCAATTGTAGAGTTCTGACAATACCCAAGCTCAATTCGATTGTTTGAACCATTTAGTTTTCCCAACACTATTTTACCGTATTTGCAGGTAATATCAGTGGTAGATTCCAGGGTCAAAGCGGTAATATTTCCGTACTTATTATTAAGTTTTACAGTCCCGTTTTTCGGAATTTTAATCACATAGTTAATTTCGAAAAAATTAGCACTTCCTTTACTTTTTAAAGACGAATTACCAATGTTGGTAACGGCAGTAACCATTGATTTAAGAGCGGTAATGTCTACGTCAATACTGTTGAGCTTTGCGTTAACCCAATCTTCATTGTTGCTGGTAACCTTAATGGTAATGTCAATGTCAATTTTATCCTCGTTCCAGGTACTGACTGTGATGTCACCGTATTTGTTATCAATATCAATACCTGCGTTCGAATTTACGATGTAGGTTTTTTTAATGTTCTTTTGCTTGGTACTGTAATTATCGTCATTTGAGAATCCTAAAAAAGGAAGCAAAAGAAACAGGATGAGTATTTTATAATGTTTTTTCATGTGTGGTATTATTTTTAAAATTTTCATTTTCTTCAATTCGTTTTAAAACAGTTTGTAAAAAGGAAATTCGGGTTTCCAGATTACTGATCATGGCATAAATAATTTGTTTGTTTTCGCCATTCTTCTGCAATTCGTTTATAATTTTTGCATAATCGGCATCGAACACCTTCATTTGTTTTAAGGCATCGCTAATAATCTGCTCATTTTCAGGAGAACTTTTTTCTTTTAATTTAACTAGCTCATTATCGATTAAAATGCTGAATATCGAATCGGTTCTTTGGGCTTCCTTCGAAGCAAACTTATACTGTTTAGGTTCATGGTAGCTGTTGTAAAATAGAGACACACTCAACAGTACCACAATTGAAGCAGCAATTGCCCAAACCGTATGATTTTTCTTTTTAGGTTGTTTTTGGTTTAATTTATTTAAGAAATTCAGCTGATGATCCGAACTTAGTTCCTCTACATCCCATTGATTTTCAAATTTTTTAAATAACTGATCTAAATTGTCATTTTCCTTTTTCATATCTCCTCTAATTTTTTTCGTAAACTTTCTTTTGCTCTGCTTAGCGTTGTCCGGCAATTAGCGTAACTGATGTTTAAAATTTCGCTAATTTCCTCCTGATCGTAACCCTCAATATAAAACAGGGTTAACACCATCCGGTAATTGTCTTTCAGGTTCGAAATCGTATCTAAGACCTGTTTCACTTTAAGCGAATTCATGTCAATGCTGTCACTTAATACACTGTCATTTTCCTCTATCTTATAAAGGGTCTTGCTTAAATCTTCTGCCTGGAAAGCATTATTCTTTTTATAAAAATCAATACTGTAATTGATAATTATTCTTTTTAACCACGCACCAAATGCTACTTCTTGTTTATAGTCGTTAATTTTTGTAAAAGCTTTCAGAAAACCTTCCTGCATGACGTCTTGTGCAAAATGTTCATCTTTCACAATGCGGAAGGCCACATTGTACATAGCTTTACAATAACGATTGTAAATTTCGAACTGAGCTTTTTGGTTGTTCTCCTTACAAAGCGCGATTAATTCTTCGATATTCTGGTTATTTATACTCAAGTAATTGTTGCTAGTTTTTAATAATGACTTTGCTTTTTTTGGTTTGTTACACTTTTGATAAAATTAATTTTATTTTTTTTCAAAATAGTTCTCTTTCTGGTATTATTTGGCCCTCGAAGTTTAATTTCAAAACTGTCTTTTTTGGTTTTGGCATAATGATTGTCTATTTTTACGGCTTATCATGTAAATGAAACACTTTACATACTTATAGCAGAAACTATCGTATATACAGTTATATTTACGGCTAGTATAAAATATTTAATGACAAAACGACTTATATACTATTATGTCAAACCATAAAATACTCACAATTGACAATCTGTCACTTCAGGAATTTGACTCGGAGGCAGATTTGATTCCATTATTAACTCCGGAAGACGAAGAGGAAATGAACAACGAGGAGCTTCCGCTTTCGTTACCTATTTTGCCATTGCGCAATACCGTGTTATTTCCGGGAGTTGTGATTCCAATTTCAGCAGGAAGAGATAAATCAATCAAACTAATTAATGATGCCAATGCCGGCGGAAAAATTATTGGGGTGGTTTCTCAGATTAATGAAGAAGACGAAGATCCGTCTAAAGATGATATTCATAAAATTGGAACCGTAGCCAGAATTCTTCGCGTTTTAAAAATGCCTGACGGGAACGTAACTGTTATCCTGCAAGGAAAAAAACGCTTTGAAATTGAGGAAGTAGTTTCAGAAGAACCTTATATCACTGCCACAATCAAAGAAGTTTCGGAAGAGCGTCCGGAAGAAGACGATACGGAATTTAAAGCAATTTTAGATTCTGTAAAAGAATTGGCGATTCAAATTATTAAAGAGAGTCCGAACATTCCGTCAGAAGCTACTTTTGCGATTAAAAACATTGAAAGCCAGTCGTTTTTAATCAACTTCGTTTCTTCTAACATGAACTTATCTGTAAAAGAGAAACAAGGTTTGTTGTCTATAAACGGATTAAAAGATCGTGCGCTTGAAACCTTGCGTTATATGAACGTTGAGCTTCAAAAATTAGAACTGAAAAATGACATCCAGTCCAAAGTACGTTTTGATTTAGATCAGCAGCAGCGTGAATATTTCTTGCACCAGCAAATGAAAACCATTCAGGAAGAATTGGGTGGCGTTTCGCAGGAGGAAGAAATGGACGAAATGGGGCAGAAGGCAAAAGCTAAAAAGTGGGACGAGAAAACGCAGAAACATTTCGAGAAAGAATTGTCTAAAATGCGAAGAATGAACCCACAATCACCTGATTTTGGTATTCAACGCAACTATTTGGAGTTATTTTTAGAATTGCCTTGGGGCGAATATTCTAAAGATAAATTCGATTTAAAACATGCACAGAAAGTATTAGATAAAGATCATTTTGGACTTGAAGAAGTTAAGAAAAGAATGATCGAACATTTGGCTGTATTGAAACTTCGTAACGATATGAGATCGCCAATTATATGTTTAACGGGGCCTCCGGGAGTTGGTAAAACTTCTATCGGACGTTCTGTTGCTGAAGCTTTAGGGCGTGAATATGTACGTATCTCTTTAGGAGGTTTACGTGATGAAGCTGAAATTCGCGGACACAGAAAAACCTATATTGGTGCTATGCCGGGACGAATCATTCAAAGTTTGAAAAAAGCCGGAACTTCAAATCCTGTTTTTATTCTGGATGAGATTGATAAATTGTCAAGCGGTAACAGCGGCGATCCTTCTTCTGCTTTATTGGAAGTATTAGATCCGGAGCAAAACAATGCTTTTTATGACAACTTCCTTGAAATGGGGTATGACTTGTCTAAAGTAATGTTTATTGCAACCTCAAACAACATGTCGGCCATTCAGCCTGCCTTGCGCGACAGAATGGAAGTCATTAAAATGTCTGGGTACACCATTGAAGAAAAAGTAGAAATTGCCAAAAGACACCTTTTTCCAAAACAATTGGAAGCGCACGGATTGACTACTAAAGATTTGAGCATTGGTAAAAAACAACTGGAAAAAATCGTAGAAGGATATACACGTGAATCCGGAGTTCGTAACCTTGAAACTAAAATTGCTCAGGTAATTCGTAATGCAGCAAAATCAGTTGCAATGGAAGAAGAGTACAATAAAAAAGTAACAGATGAAGATATCGTAAAAGTTTTGGGTGTACCAAGACTGGAGCGTGATAAATATGAAAACAATGATATTGCCGGAGTTGTTACAGGTTTGGCCTGGACAAGTGTGGGTGGAGATATTTTGTTTATCGAATCGTTAATTTCTGAAGGAAAAGGCGCTTTGACCATTACCGGAAACCTTGGTAATGTCATGAAAGAATCGGCTACAATTGCTTTAGAATACATCAAAGCCAACGCTAAAAAACTAGGACTGAATGTTGAATTGTTCCAAAAATACAACATCCACTTGCACGTACCGGAAGGAGCAACGCCAAAAGACGGACCAAGTGCCGGTATTGCCATGTTGACGTCTTTAGTTTCGTTACTGACACAAAAGAAAGTAAAGAAAAGTATGGCGATGACAGGAGAAATTACACTGCGTGGTAAAGTTTTACCGGTAGGTGGAATTAAAGAAAAAATCCTGGCAGCCAAAAGAGCCAACATTAAAGAAATCATCTTATGTCATGAAAACAAAAGTGATATTGATGAAATTAAAGAAGAATATTTAGAAGGACTTACTTTTCACTACGTAAAAGAAATGAGCGAAGTGCTGGCTTTGGCCCTGACCGATCAGAACGTTAAGAATGCGAAAACATTGAAATAAAGTTTTAAATTCCAAAATCCAAAATCCAAATTCCAATCTGAGCGATCAGTTTTGGAGTTTGGATTTTTTTTATTGCAATTTAATCTAAGCTACCAGATTTGGAATTTTGGTTTTTTTTATTGGAATTTGGGATTTGAAAATTTGGAATTTAATAGGAGCGATCCGCTTTGGAATTTGGAATTTTTTTATTGGAATTTAACCTGAGTGATCAGCTTTGGAATTTGGGATTTTTTTATTGAAATTTAATCTAATTGTATCAGTTTTGGAGTTTGGAATTTAGGAGTTTGGAATTTAGGAGTTTGGAATTTAGAATTTGGGATTTGGAATTTTTTTATTCTAATTTATTTTTATCAATGATATAATTTTATCTTCGCACTTGCGTTATCCCACTATAGGATCGCCCCAAAAGAATGTTAAAACAATTTGTTTTATTTTTATTAGTATCGATTTGCTCCATAAGTTATGGGCAAATAGGAGGGCGCTACACCTATCAGTTCTTGAATTTAACAACCTCGCCAAGACAGGCAGCATTAGGAGGAAAAACGATAACCATTTACGATGAAGATGTCAATCAGGTGATGTCTAACCCGGCAGCTTTGAATGAAGACATGGACAATCATCTTGCGATGAATTATGGTAGTTATTACGGAGAAGCTTCTTATGGAACCGCTTCGTATGCTTATACTTATGACAGGCACGTGCAGACGTTTTATGCAGGAGTAAGTTATGTTAATTATGGTTCATTTGAAGGTTATGATGAAAACGGACAGGCTACCTCAGATTTTACGGGGAGTGAGGGCGCACTTTCATTAGGCTATGCTTATAATGTTCCGTTTACCGATTTGCATATTGGTGCAAACATGAAGTTAGTGACTTCAACGTTAGAGAGTTATAATTCAATTGGAGGTGCAATTGATTTAGGATTTTTGTATGTAATTGAAAAAAATGACGTAAATTTGGCTTTAGTAATACGCAATATTGGTACACAATTTACCACGTATTCAGGAATTAAGGAAAATTTACCATTTGAAATCGTGGCAGGAGTTTCGCAGGAATTAGAGCACGTGCCCCTTCGCTGGCATCTTTCATTAGAAAATTTGCAACAGTGGAATATCTCTTTTTCGAATCCCGTTCGTGGAGAAACCGGTATCGATGGATCAGTAAGTAAAGAGAAAGTGTCGTTTGTCAATAACGCATTGAGACATGTGGTTTTAGGAGTAGAACTTTTTCCAAAAAAAGCATTTAATTTGCGTTTAGGATATAACTTTAGAAGGGGAGAAGAATTACGGGTGAATGAACAGCGTAATTTTTCAGGAGTTTCGGTGGGATTTGGTTTAAAAATGAATAGATTAAAATTTAATTATTCGTATTCCAGATATACATTGGCAGCAAATACAAGTCTTTTTGGTCTAATTTTAAATTTTCAGTAATGATATGAAAATACTTAGTTTGTTTTTGTTTTTAACCGTAGGCGTTTTAACGGGTGCGAAACACTACTATAAAAATGAAACTACTATTTCCAGCATGGAAGTAGAGCGCATGAATACCAGAGTAAGCGAAATTAAAAACATGATTAGTATTGACTCTAAGTACAATACTAAAATTGCTTTTTTTGTTGATATGAGAATACCATCAGGTAAAAATCGTTTTTTTGTTTACGATCTGGCAAACAATAAAATCATAGATCAGGGCCTTGTAGCACATGGCTCGGGATCTGAAACCGGTATAAAAGGAAGCCTGAGATTCAGTAATACCCCTAATTCCAATTGTACTGCATTGGGACGTTATGTGATTCAAAAATGTTACAAAGGAATTTTTGGCAAGGCCTATAAATTAAACGGTCTGGATGAAACCAATAACAATGCTTTAAAAAGAGCGATTGTATTGCATTATTACTCAGCAGTTCCTTATGAAGAACAGGATTATTACATCAGCAACAGTCACGGCTGCCCAATGGTAAACGAGCAATTCTTCAAACGACTTGAAAAATATATCGATTGTTCTAAGTCAAATATCATTCTCGATGTTTATTATTAGAAAACTTAGAATATAATTTCAATAGACTTAAACCGTATATTGCTGTTGTTTTTCTTCAACAGCATTTTTTTTTGTTCCCTTTTCAACCTTATTCCATTACATTACTATTTTCAGATGAAGAAAACTCTTTTTATTTTTCTTGTGGTACTCCTGATTTTTGTGGGGTATAAGATAGTCAGAAAAGACAGTAAAGCTCCTCTAGTAGTAGCAAAAACAATTGATATCCAAAAAATCAATGAAGTCCGCGGTATCATAAAAAGCAACCCAAAATACAACGACAGATTTGCCTTTTTTATCGATATGAAAATCCCTTCCGGTAAAAATCGTTTTTTTGTATACGATCTAAAAACCAACAAAATTATTGACAAAGGTTTAGTAGCTCATGGTTTGGGGTCTGAGACCAAAATAAAAGGCAAACTAAAATTTAGCAACATTCCGAATTCACTCAGTACTTCATTGGGGAAATATACTGTTGGTGAGCATTATAACGGAAAGTTTGGCAAAGCCTATAAATTATACGGATTGGATGCTACAAATTCGAATGCATTTGATCGTGATATTGTTTTTCATTATTATTTTGATGTTCCGTATGAAGAGCAAAAAGGATATATTTGCAACAGTTATGGATGTCCGATGGTGAACAAAAAGTATTTTGAAAGAGTGGCAAAAATAATAGACAATTCCGGATCCGATATTGTGATGAGTATTTACTATTAAATCCGGACCAGCACAGTAAACAAGTTTAAACTTAAATATAAAAAAATTGAAAAAAATTACCATTGCAATTGATGGATTCTCCTCAACAGGAAAGAGCACTTTGGCCAAACAATTAGCGAAAGAGTTAGAATATGTTTATGTAGATACCGGAGCAATGTACCGGGCGGTGGCTTACTTTGCCATGCAACATCAGCTTATTGCGGCAGATTTTTTTGATAAAGCAGCTCTTATAACAGCTTTGCCCAACATTCAGTTAGAGTTTAAATTTAACCCCGATCTGGGTTTTGCCGAAATGTATCTTAATGGTGAAAATGTAGAGAAACAAATCAGAACCATCGAAGTTTCCAGCTTTGTCAGTAAAGTAGCCGAGGTTTCTGAAGTGCGTTCTAAACTAGTCGAGCAGCAACAGGAAATGGGAAAAAACAAAGCGATAGTGATGGATGGAAGAGACATTGGTACCGTAGTTTTCCCTAATGCCGAACTTAAAATTTTCATGACTGCCAGTGCCGAAACCCGTGCACAAAGACGTTTCGATGAATTACAGCAGAAAGGCGATAACGTTTCTTATGAAGACGTCCTGAAAAATGTAGTCGAAAGAGATTATATCGATACACACCGTGAAGATTCCCCTTTAATCATTGCCGATGATGCGATAGAAATAGATAATTCTTACTTAAACAGGGAAGAACAGTTTGACGCAGTTCTCGAATTAGTAAAGGATGTTGTTAAAACAGTTTAATTTTTTGTAGATATCATTTTTAATGGTAGTTTTACCGCTTTATTTATTTAAAGACAATTTCATCATATGGGAATTAAAAATAGGTTGATTATAATGAGCTTTCTTCAATTTTTTGTTTGGGGAGCCTGGCTTATAACAATTGGAAATTATTGGTTTGGAACTAAAAATTGGGAAGGAACCCAATTTGGTCTTGTTTTCGGAACCATGGGAATTGCTTCTTTATTCATGCCCACTTTAACCGGAATTATTGCAGACAGATGGATTAATGCAGAAAAACTGTATGGAGCCCTTCACATTGTCTATGCAGTTGTTTTATTTGGTATTGCACATGTTACGACACCGGATAATTTTATATACGTAATGTTTATCGCAATGTGTTGCTACATGCCTACAATTGCTTTAAGTAACTCTATTTCGTATACTTCGCTTAAACTAAACAATAAGAACATAGTAAAAGATTTTCCACCAATCCGTGTTTGGGGAACTATTGGTTTTATTGCTGCAATGTGGATCACTAATTTAAGTGGAAGCAAAGCAACAGAATACCAGTTTTATATCGCCGGAGTTGGTGCATTAATTCTTGGAATATATGCTTTTACATTGCCTAAATGTGAGCCTCAGCGTCTGACTAAAGAAGATGCTTCAATGGTAGAAACTTTAGGATTGGAAGCCTTTAAATTATTTGGAAACTATAAAATGGCTTTGTTCTTTGTATTCTCTATGTTTTTAGGAGGTGCTTTGCAATTGACCAATGCTTACGGAGACGTATTTTTAGACGAATTCAAACATTTTCCTAAATATGCAGATTCTTTTGTAATCCAATATTCGACGATCATCATGTCGATCTCTCAGGTTTCTGAAACCTTATTTATTTTGGCAATACCGTTTTTCTTGAGACGTTTCGGAATCAAACAAGTAATGTTGATCAGTATGCTGGCTTGGGTACTGCGTTTTGGATTGTTTGGATTTGGAGATCCTGTAGGCGGTTTATGGATGATTATTTTATCGTGTATCGTTTACGGAATGGCATTTGATTTCTTTAACATCTCAGGTTCCTTATTCGTTGAAAGTAATACCGATTCAAAAATACGTTCATCTGCGCAGGGATTATTCATGATGATGACCAACGGTGTAGGAGCCGTTCTGGGAAGTTTGACTTCCGGTTGGGCTATTGATCGTTTCTTTACCAAATCATTCACAAATACTACTGAGTTAGCCGGATTTTTACAAACCGAAAGCACAAATTCAAGAATGCTGGAATTTGTGAAAGGACAAGGCAATTCGATTTCGACTGAAGGAATTTTTACAAATCCAATTTTAATGAAAGACTGGCATAATATATGGCTGTCATTTGCAGCATATGCCTTAGTAATTGCGATTGCTTTTGCTATTTTATTCAAACACAAACATGACCCAAAAGAAATAGAAAATTTGAGTCATTAAAAACATAAGACACCGTCTGGAATCCCGTTTTCAATTTAAGAAAACGGGATTTTTTTTGGCATAAGTTATATCATTAATTGACTTCGATACGGTTAAATTGAAACAGATCATTATCGGACGATTTTACCGTAATATAATAGCTGCCAACCGGCAAATCCGTTTCAATTGTGCCATTCTTTGGAGTAATTAGGGTAGATTGAATCGGAATTAATACATCTGCATTTTTAGTGGCATTGTACTCCTCTGACAAGAAAACGTCAACCAAAAGTTCTTGGTTTTTAAATTGCGTGAATTTTTGATCTTTAAGACTAACCTTTTTAAATACCTGATTCGGATAAACAGATTGTAGATTGGCTTCGAGGTTATTGATTAAAAAATAGTCGGCACTTGATTTCATTAAAGTATCTTTTGCAAATGCCGATTTAGGAAGCAAAATCAATTTTTCTTTAGTCTTCATCATAACAGTCTCCTGATTGATCGTAATAGGATTTATGTTGGAGTACTCTTTTAAATAACTGCCCATAAAACGTTGTTTTCCATCTTCTTCCAGATGACCATGTCCCACATAAACAAAAATTTTAGCCTTTGGATCTTTCTCTAATATTTTCATAATATTCTTTGCCTGACCTATTTCCCGGTTTGTTTTCTGATCAGAATTCTCATGTCCTACCAACGTAAATCCCATAGCATTTGCTTTTCTTACAAAGTGACCAAAATAAGGGTCTTTGATATAAAAACCATTTTTGGCATTTGGAACGGGTGCAGTAGTAGTACTTAGATTTGGCATAAAGGTTTCCATGGAAATCACAGTGAATCCTTTTTGTTTCAAAACGTCAAGAAGATTCAGAGCAAACAAACGATGTTTGGGGTAAAAATGATCCTCGTTGAGCATAATAATCTGATTGTTCTCTGCCAGATCTGCAATTGCTGCAAGTACAGCTTCCTCTTTTTTGACTTCATTATTGGATAGTGAATTGAGAACAGTACGATTAAAATCACGTTTATCACTTTCGTAATGTTTGATCAGTAAATTGTACTCTTTATTAGTACCAATAAAAGAATTGATGGTTAAATACAAAGGATCTTTGAACATTATTTTTTTTGGATCTTTTATAGGAGCCAGCTTTATTTTTTCCCTTCCCTGCAGGTAATTTTTATGAGGTTCGGCGGTATAATAATTAAAGAGATGCATATAAGACAGTTTATTCAAAGAGGTACTGTCTAAATGAACTCTTCGAATATTTTCTTTGGCTTTTTCTAAATCATTCCTATTTCCTGACATTCGTGTAAGTGAAATGATTTTTTTTGCCCCCTTTTGTTTTTCAAAAATTACAATCCCATTTGTACTGTCATTTTGCAGCAGTTTTTCACGAGTAAGAGTGTCAATTGGCTTTTCAATCTTTTCAAAGAAATAGAAACTTTCTAAATTTTGGTCTGTTTTATAGCTAAGTATTGCCTGAGCAGAAGAAAGATCTTTATATTTCCCAATTCGTTTTCTTAGTTCATTTTTACTAACCTTGGAAATATCTTCATAGGTTGCATTTTGAGGAATGTCAATAGAAACATCCAGTAAATTGTTGTAATACAAATCGCCTTTGTTTTTTTCTCCGGCGATATAATTGTGCCGGATAACATCCTGATTAGTGGTTTTGCATGCGGCGAATACTAAAAAACAACTTGCTGAACAGTAATATTTTTGAAATCTGAAAGGAATTAATTTGATCATATTTTTAGAAGTAAAGTACAACAAATATCATTGCTTTCCAAAAGTTTACATGCCGGTTTATTATCGTAAATCGGTACTATGTTAACCCGTTGAGACAACTAATTCTAACATGTCTTTTGCTCTTAATGATGTTTGGTTTCAAGACAGGGGTACAACATGGAGTTTACTACAACTTGCTGCTGATCAAGAATTATTTTTTAAGCTCTTGATAAATTTGTACAGGAAAATTGTTTACATGTACAATTTGTCTTACTTTCTTTAGGGATATCTTTGCTGGTATAAGAATGGAACACAGTCCTCTAATACGTAAAACCATGAGAAATAATACCACCGGATTGACCGCTTTTTTTATTGCTACATTAGGTTTGTTATCTGTAAAAGCACAGGTTCATCAAGAAAAACCGCTTTTTCATTATTCGGTAATGGATGCGCTGCGCAATGGTGTTTATACAGGTGAACTTACGATTGGAGAGCTCGCCAAAAAAGGAAATTTCGGACTTGGCACTTACAATTATTTAGACGGTGAAATGATCGTACTCGATGGTATTTTTTATCGGGTAGATGCTTCCGGACTGATCGGGGTTGCAGCAAACAGCCGTGAAATACCATTTGGCTCTGTCGCTTTCTTTAAAGCCGATACAACATTTGAACTCGCCAACATAAAAGACATCGAAGAACTCCAGAATGAAGTGATAAAAAGACTTCCTTCTGTCAACAAACCTTATGCCGTTCGTATCGAATGTGAATTTGAAAACATTACAGTGGGTGGCGCCAGGCGTCTCGATGAAAATGAGACTACCGGGTTGGCCGAACTCATGAAGACAAGGCCTTTGTACCCAAAAGAACATATTTCGGGCACTATGGTTGGTTTTTACAATCCGCCTTATTTCTCCGCTATCGATTTATCTCCGTTTCATTTTCATTTTATCTCCAGAGACCGGAAGTATGGCGGACATCTAATGTCTGGAAAATTAACTACAGCAACAATAAAAGTCAGCATAGACGAAAAACCGGGTTGTGAGATTATTTTGCCGCAGCAGAGCAAAGTCTTTAACAAACCCTGGACAAAGCAAGACGGCGTTAAAAGCTCTTATTAAAAGAGTGCCGGTATAAACCGCTTTTATCATTTAAAATTCTACAAAACATGACAAAATTAAAATTGGCAATCTCTACAATGATTTTGCTCGCTACTGCTATGACAGCACAGCAGACAAAAGAAATCCAACATCTAAAATTTGATAACCTGGGATGGGAACAACTGGGGGATAAATTACAACGCAAGTATGTATATGGAGAACAGGGCATGCTCGCGCTGTTTAAGATGGACAAGGGCGCCAAAGTACCGCTGCATCAGCATCCAAATGAACAAACCACTTACATTACAAAAGGAAGTGTGAAAGTAAGCATGCAAGGCAAAGATTATATTGTGAGTGCCGGTGAGGTTTTGATTATTCCAGGAAATATACCGCATCAGTTTGAATGTTTGGAAGACGGAACATTAGATATTGATTTTTTTGCACCGCCACGCAAAGACTGGATTGAAGGTACAGCCAGTTATTTTGGAAATACTGAAAAGACGACAACTGCGCTTGAAGTGGTTGCAGCCATGGACATACGCCCGGGTGATGTGGCCGTATCGGCTGAGGGTCGGGTTTTTGCTACCATACATCCACTGGGAAGTCAAAAAATGCAATTGGTTGAGATAGTCAACGGAAAGGCCATTCCGTATCCCTCTGCCGCTTATCAGAAGAATGGTGCAAAACCAAGCGATGCTAAATTTGATGCAATGCTGGGATTAATCTTTGATAAAAACAATCGGCTTTGGGTAACTGATATGGGACTTGAACTTGGAAAATCCAGACTTTGGGCGTTTGACATCAGTAAAAATAAGGTAGTAGAAAAAATTGAACTGCCTGAAACAGTGGCTCCAAAAGGCACTTTTACACAAGACGTTGCCATTGACGAGAAGAATGGTTTTGCTTATCTGGCGGATATTGCCAATCCGGGAATCATTGTATTGAATTTGAAAACAAAAAAAGTACGTCGCTTTAGCGGGCACCTTTCTTTACAAGCAGAAGATAAAGACATGATTATTGATGGAAAAGTGACCTATTTTGGAGGGAAACCGGCTCGTGTTGCTATTGATCCCATTACACTTTCGAATGACAGAGAAACCATATTTTTTGGTGCAATGAATGGCACTTCATGGTATAGTGTACCAGCCCGATTGTTCAGAGAAGGAAAAAGTGATGCCGAAATTAGCAATGTCATCAAAAAAATAGGCAACAAACCTTTTAGTGACGGTGCTTTGACAGACGAAGCAGGAAATCATTACTTTACCAATCTCCAGGAACATGCCATAACAAAATTGGATGCTTCGGGTAAATTGACTACTATTGTACAAGATGCTCAAAAATTGCAGTGGCCGGATAATGTTTATAAAGGTCCGGATGGTTGGATGTATATTTCGGTAAATCAGCTTAATAGTACTCCCGCTTTTACCGGCGCCGATGATCAGGGAAAACCGCCTTATTATATTTATCGTTTTAAGCATTAAAAGAATTCTATTAAATTTAATTCAAAAAATAAAATGTTCAAATTTTTCAGGTTCTCCGTCAGTATTGCCATAGCAGCGTTATTTGCACTTAGCTTAGTTGTAGGAAGTGATGTTTTTCTTCATGACAATCAGCCCTTTTTCTACATGCTGACTCTGATAACGGCTTTTATTTTTGCAGCTATGGGACTTGTGGGAATCATGATCTATAAAAACTTTAAAAATATTTGGCAGCATGTTGCAAAAGAAGAGCAGCAGCATTTTGCCCGGACTTCTGTTCAAAAGCTGTTATTGGTCTTTGGTTTTATTGCGTGGTTAACAACACTATTTTCAGTAATACTTTGCATAGGTCTGGTGGAGCGAATGCGGGATGGAATGGCTTTGTTCGGTTAAAATATAAGAAGCCTTCTAAGCAGATTTACCTCTTTAACACTACAAAAACACATTATACAGTAAGCGTATAATGTGTTTTTTTGTTTTTGGACTTCATATTCTGCCATATATAACCTTAATATATCCACTTATTGCAGGAATAGTTAAGTTATTTAAAAGCATAAGCTTCGTATAGTACTTGTTTTATATTTGTAAGATAAATATGTAATTTTTATACATAATTCCGCTTTAAGAAATAAGAGGAATAGTCTAATTTAAATTTTAAAACGAAAAGTGAATGAAAAAAGTAATGATTACAGCGCTGTTATTGTGCGCGATTGTGGTAACTGCACAAGAAAAAGGTAAAAGCGAAGTAAGATTGGCATATAGTGATGCATCGTATATTCTTCTTAGTGAGTCGTTTGCTAACTCTTTGAGTAATACCATTGTTTCGGGTATAACTGGAGTCAAATACAAGGATGCCAAGTCTACCGTGTTCGGAATGTACGAAATGGGTTATCGTTACAACATAGGGGAGAGACTTAAGATTGGTGGAGATATAAGCTTCATGAGAACGGAGGATAAATTTGAAAAGAGCAGCACAAATCCTAAAACAGTAAAAAGAAGAAGCAATTATTTTATGGGAATGGTAATGGGGCAGTACAGTTATATTAAAACCTCCCGATTAGATTTTTACGGTTCTGGCGGCGTGGGGTTTATTGGCTTATCTACAAAGGATCAGGTAGGAGGTTCTTATAAAGATAATGCACTTGGATTTGCTTTTCAGATTAATCCGGTGGGTTTAAGAGTAGGAAAAGCATTTGGTGTCTTTATAGAAGTAGGCTATGGATATAAAGGAATTGCGACAGGAGGATTTAATTATAGATTTAAATAAGTAGAATAAGAATTAGCAGACCAACCATTTTTTAATATTTTAACCATTTTTGAGAGGGGGGTAAATCTCCTCTTTTTTTTGTTTTTAATGCGAATTTTAAAGAATAGTAACCGTTTATTTCATAAACGACGCAGTTATTGAAAACGGCCTTCACATCTCATAACTTGATCTTAAATTTGTAATCAGAAAACGAAAGGTTTTATTAAACAGGTTATAAAGGAAATGATGAAAAAGCTGTTTATTTAAGTAAGTGGATAAACAATCTAAAATGGAAAGTAGTTTTTTTGAGGCTCTAAGTTAGTTGCTTTTTTTTTGTTAAATTTTGAATTGTAGAAGTGTTTTTGGAAGATTTTTTTGTGTTGTTCCTTTAGCCTGTTTGATATTCCTTTTGTACACATCAAAAAGATAAAAAATGTGCGGGACATAAGTGAGGTAATGCAATAGTAGTTAGCAATAGCTACCTTGCATTATCTCAGCCTGTACAATTTTTTTTAACAGTAAGATTATCAGAGCTTCTTGAACTTCTAATTTTTAGTTGGAACAGAAGAGTGAAATTAAATTTATATCTGCAGCACTTTTTTTAAGCTATCAATTCTTCTTCTGGCAATAGGAAGTTTAGCTCCATTAGACATTTCACAATAATAGCCCTGTTTTTTATTAATTTTTGTGATATGATTTATGTTGACAATATAGGAATGATGGACTCTAAAAAAAATGACCGGATCAAGTAGTGAACTGTATTCCCCTAAATTTTTGCTTGAGACATGTTCCATATTATTTTCCAGAAAGAAAGTGGTGTACCTTCCATCAGACTTACAAAATAGAATATCCTCTTTTTTCATGATGACTATTTTGTCTAACGAATTGATCGTAATATGATCAGTGTTGACCGCAGCTGATGGTGGATCTGCTATAGATTTAGATTGTGATGGCAACGTTACTACTTTACGAACAGGTTCGGTTTCCTGTTTTAAAAAATGATTAAATTGTTCTTTTTCATTCAATTTCATAATCACCTTATTGGTAGCCACTACAATGTCATCAATAATGATTGGTTTTACGATGTAATCAATCGCATTGTATTTAAATGCTTTTAGGGCATAATCATTATAGGCGGTTACAAAAATGATTTCAATTTCTGAAAAATCAATACAGTCTAAAATTTCAAAAGCATTTTTTTCATGAAGCTGTATATCCAGATATACCACCTGAGGTGATAGTTTGTTAATTAGTTCAATAGAATCTTCAACATTACTTGCTTCTCCAATAATATTAATTAAAGGACAGAATTTCGTCAGGAAATATTTTAATAATTCCAGATTTTGAAAATCATCGTCAACTAGTATGGCATTGATTTTAGATATCATATCTTTATAATAAATTATTTTTGGTAAGTTTTTTTTGATCATATAATATTACAAAAAAAATAATAACATGAAACAATTTTTGATCGTTTTAATTTTATTAGTTTTTCAAAGTGTTCAGTCGCAATTTCGCAATCAGTTTGTGATTGTGGATTCGCGAAACGGATTGAAGTCAGATTTCGTATATAGTGTAAGCGAAGGTTTGCAGCACAACATCTGGATTGCGACAAACAATGGTATGACGCGCTTTAATGGAAGTACTTTTAAAAATTTCTCGATCGAAAATGGTTTAGATTCCAATGATATTGTATATTCTCAAATTGATTCTAAAAACAGAATCTGGGTGTGCGATTACTACTATGGGCTTAAATACATAAAAGAACATCAGGTTTTTTACATAAAAGCAGCCAGAAAAATTCCAGGGCTTTTTTTTTGTTTTGAGAATAAAGGAAGTATTTATTTCAGTTCGGTAACTAATGGTGAATGTTATTTATTAACTCCCGGGAATTCTTTTATTCCCTACAAACCTAAAAAGAAAGATACTGAAATCCATAGATACGATCAAAAGACAAAGACCTATTACGGTTACGATCGCTTTTTTAAAAGACATTTTGTTATAGAACCCGGTAATAAGTTCAGCCTAAAACCTTTTTACAAAGCCCGGCAGAGTAATATTGATTTGCATCGTTTTGGTTTGTACACCCAATCTGCAAAAATAGACTCCAGTAATCAAAAATTGCTTTACAATTTTTATTACAATAAAGTAGACCATCTTATTGATGATTTAAAGCAAATTACTCCTTTATATACCGCAAAAGATACGCTAAAACTACATTCTCTTACAGCTGCTGGCCAGAAAACTAAGGGTACGGAGTTTAAAAACATTGGTGATTTGATCAGGCTTAACGGTAAGGAGTTCAAATCGGTTTTTGTGGATTCGGGTAAAAACTTCTGGCTTATTGATGAAAAGAATCGATTGTATTTTGTGAAATACAGCGGTCTGGAAATTCAAAACAATGTCAATTATAAGCTGTTTGGTTCCAACGATATTTTTATCGAAAAGAGTCGTTTAGAGGGTGACAAACTTTATTTTATTGCCAGTACCAATTTATTTGGAGTGGTGGATGTCACAAATTTCGAAGTAAAAATCATTAGAAAGTTTGAAGGAAAACTTTTTAATTTATTTTTCTCAGGAGATGATATATGTCTTATTAGTAACAAAGGAAAGTACTTCTATAATAAAAAAACAAACGATTTTAGTTTTAAGGAGATTAACGCCAAGCTTAATCTGGAAAAAAGTTTCATAGACAATGACAACAATCTATATGCCATTGAAAAAAACTTTATTGAAAATGAACACAACGAAAGAATCACATTTGATTTTACGGATATACGTTTTAAATATTTCTGCCTGAATAACAACTTAGGAGTGGTTGGCAACGAAGAGATGGTGGCTTCTTATAATTTTGCCACCAAAGAAAAGAACAAGAATACAGCCATTAAACAAACCAGCTTTATCCGAAAAATGAAAGATGGTGTTATAGTGGGAACCGGTAGCAGAATGGTGTTCTTTTTAGATAATAATTTAAAAATACAGCAGAAAATAAGACTTAAAGACAATTGTTATTTTATAAAATACTATGACGATAAAGTATACTTGGCTACCTATAACGATATTACAGTCTATAATAGAACGAATGGAAAATGGCATTTTTTTAATAGAATAAATTTTGACGAAGGCATACTGCGTGGGCGTATTTTAGATATGGCCTTTCAAAAAGATAAGTTTATCGTCATTACCGACAATGGTATTTCGGTGATTAAAAACAGCTATTTAGAAAAAACAGCTTCAGCAGAAGTTCAGATCCTTGATTTTCTTGTGGGCGAAAAATCAATTTTAAATGCAAAAGACAGAAGTATAAAGCAAGGTAAGTATGGCAATATTATGATCAGGACTTCGCTTCGTACATTTGATAATAAAGACTGCTTCGAAATTTTCTATCGATTGGTTAAAAATGGAAATTATGATGATACTTCCTGGAGCCGGCTACAGAACCGTAATGTGCTTTTTAATGATTTGCCTCACGGAAATTATATTTTTGAAGTTTGTGCGCGTAATTTAAGAGACACCAGTCAGAAATCTTTTAAAGAAGTCAGTTTTAAAGTCGAACCTTATTTTTGGGAAACCAATTCCTTTTTTATTGCGGTCATGGCGATGTACCTTACCATGGTTTTTTACTTTTTGCGCTATTTTAGAAAAAAAATAAATCAAAGAAACAAGTTAAAACTAGAATTGATTACCCTTGAGCTTAAATCGTTAAAAAATCAAATGAAGCCGCACTTTTTGTTTAATGCCCTAAACAATTTGCAAGGGATATTATTTACAAAAGGAATAGAGGAGGCCAATTTATTTTTAAACAAATTTGCTCAATTGTTGCGGTCTACTTTAGAAGTAACACGAGACAAAATCACTTCTTTAGAGGAAGAAATGGCATACATCAAAACCTATTTGGACTTTGAACAGCTTAGAAGCAATAACGAATTGTTTGTTACTTATAAGATAGAGGAAACATTAGATCTAAAAAGCATTGAAATTCCAGTGATGGTAGTACAGACCATTGTTGAAAATGCGATCATGCACGGATTAAATGCCAGCAAAAACAGGAAAGAGCTGCTGATCGAAATTTATTCATTGAATAACAGTTTAAAAATCATCATTGAAGACAATGGAGTTGGAAGGAGAAAGTCCAGCAGCATTCAGAGCCTTGATCATAAGCCATTGGCATCTTTAATTATACAGGAGCGATTCCGGATTTTAACCAAACTCAGAAAAAGAAGTCACACTTTAGAAATTAAAGACTTAGAGAAAGAGGGCGTACCTTGTGGCACAAGAGTTATTATAACAGTACCACTTTATTATTTCGAATTTGACGGCTCCTCTGAATAATGTTTTAATCAGATAACTTGAACCCGGCAGTTTTTTAAACTTGCCGGGTTTGTTGTTTTTTACACCTTTCAAATTTTGTTTTAAAAGGATAAACGTACAGGTTCTAAACCCGACAGGTTTCAAAAACCTGTCGGGTTTACCAAACTCCAAACTCCAAACTCCACTAATAAAAGCAGTTATAGACTTTAATTTGCCAGTTATTTCTTGGTTTAAACCGTTTGTTACAAGTGGCTATATTGATATTGGGAACGCAGTTATTTTTGTCATAAGTCTATGGGAAAAGCGCGATACATACTGTCTTTACATAAAATTACAGGATGTCTTATAAAATGTTTTTTTTAGAAAAAATAAGCTCTTTTGTTTGGAGTACGAATCATTATCAATAGAAGTGCAAAATTAGAATACACAGTTATTCTGATTCGGTAAAACTGGAGATTAAGAATGCAACTTAAAAGTGTAGGGGTGATCGTTTAGCTCTCAAAAAAAAGAAAAACAGAACAAGCAAATGACGTATTTACGTTCGCAGGATATTTAATAAAATCATAATTATTTTACAGAAATGGAGAGAAAACTACATGTTTTAATATTAGGGTTACTGTTGAGCAAATTCAGTGCAAATGCACAGCAGGGTGCCCAGTATACGCAGTATATGTATAATACTTTAGCAATAAACCCTGCCTATGTGGGAACTCGTGAAGCGATTAGTATTACTGGATTAAACCGAACGCAGTGGTCAGGAATTGACGGAGCTCCAAGAACAATGAATTTATCAGTAAGTGGCCCCATTTCAGAAAAAATAGGTTTAGGTGCATCTGTTGTTTATGATCAAATTGGTCCTTCAAATGAAACTTTAATTGCTGCCGATATATCTTATAATGCAAGATTGAATTATGATTACTGGCTGTTCTTTGGTCTTAAAGCATCTGCTGCGCTATTGAATATTGATTATACGAAACTAAATCCCTACAATACAAATGATTTAGTTTTTCAAAATAACGTACATGATTTTTCGCCCAATATCGGTGCAGGGATTTTTTTAATGTCTGAGAATACCTATGTGGGAATTTCGACTCCTATATTAATCGATACGAGTGATTTTGACGAGAGAAAAGATATAGTAGCCCGTAGAAAAATTCATTATTACGGAATGGCCGGACATGTTTTTGATATGTCAGATAATGTAAAATTCAAACCGACTGTTCTGTTAGACTATGTCAATGGAAATGCGTTGCAAATTAATCTCTCGGCTAATTTTTTAGTTTACAATAAGCTTACACTTGGAACAGCATACAGGTGGAATGCTGCTGTTAGTGCTTTGATTGGAGTTCAGCTAACAAAGGGATTGTTTGTTGGATATACCTATGATGCCGACACAACGAAGTTAGGAAAGTACAACTCGGGATCCCATGAACTTTTTTTTCGATTTGATTTACCTATAAGAATTATGAGAGAGTGCTCTTGTTCATCGGCGCGTTTTTTTTAAGTTGTTAATTCAATTTACAAAGCCGACAGGTTTCAGGCAGGAACCTAATTGGTTTTATCATAGCCGACTCTAAGATTTTCAAATTTGTTTATCACATCAAATTTTTCTTCCATTTGCTCTGTCTAAAAAAGTCAATATAGTTTTTACACTTAAAAAAATAATTTATGAAAAGAAAAATATACGCTCTGGTAGTGCTATTTTTAGTAACTACATTCTTTGCTTTTTCTCAGGAAAACAAGATAAAAAAGGGAAATAAAAAATACGATGACCTGGCCTATATTGATGCAATAGAGATTTATAAAAGAGTTGCAGAAAAAGGATATAAATCAAAAGAATTGTTTCAAAAATTAGGAAACTCTTACTATTTCAATGGACAATTATTGGAGGCAAATAAATGGTATGCCGAATTGTTTAAAATGAAGAAAGAAAATGACGATAACTTCGTTAATCCGGAATATTATTATCGTTATTCTCAAACTTTAAAGTCTGAAGAAAATTATGAGAAAGCAAAAGAATATCTTAACTTTTTTGCTCAGCATTCAGAAAATGAGATTAGAGCAAAATTATATGTTAGTAATAAAGACTATTTGGAAGAAATAAAGATGAATTCCGGCAGATGTACTTTACAGCATACCGGAATTAATACTTCTTATTCAGAATATGGAGCTGCTATTTATAAAACGAACTTAGTTTTTGCGTCGTCGAGACTTAATTTTAAAGGAGCTAATAAAGTAAATAAGTGGGACAATCAGCCTTATAGTAGTTTATTGATTAGTAAAATGGACAAAAACGGCACTCTGGGGGAACCGCATTTATTCTCTGAAAAATTAAATTCTAAATTCAGTGAATCAACTCCAGTATTTACGAAGGATGGTAAAACGGTTTATTTTACCCGTAATAATTATTTAAACGGAAAATTAAGTACAAATAGCGAAGGTGTAGCGTTGCTTAAAATTTATAAGGCAACCTATAAAAATGGAGACTGGTATAATATTACAGAACTTCCTTTTAATAGTAATGAATATAGTGTTGCACATCCCGCCTTAAGCCCTGATGAAAAAACTTTATATTTTGTTTCAAATATGCCGGGTACCGTTGGCCAGTCTGACTTGTTTAAAGTAAAAATTTTCGATGATGGGAACTATGGGAAACCAGAAAATTTAGGAGTAAATGTGAATACAGAAGGTCGTGAGACTTTTCCGTTTGTATCAGAAAACAATGAACTGTATTTTGCTTCAAGCGGGCAATTAGGGTTGGGAGGTTTGGATGTTTTTGTTGCCAAAATTAATCCGGACGGCTCCATATCCAAAGTAACCAACCTCGGAGAACCCATAAACAGCCCTTTTGATGATTTTTGTTACTATATCAATTCTAAAACCAAAACCGGATTTTTCTCTTCTAACCGGAACATGGGACTGGGTTTTGATGATATTTATAAATTCACTGAAGATCGGCCTTTAGATACCGATTATAGTAAAGAAATTCTTGTAAATCTGATTGATACAGAAACCAATCTTCCTATTTCAGATGCCGAGGTTTCATTGTATGATGAAAAAATGAACCTTTTGGTTAAGGTCCCTTCCAGTTCTCTAGGGGCATACAAATTTGAAAACCTTGCTGCAGGGAAAAAATATTACATCAAAGCAGAAAGAGAAAATTATGAGACAATTGAGAAAAGCTTTTTTACCAATTTTGATAGTGACAAGAAACCACAGGAATTTTCGATGCAGGAGAAAGTGCGAAAATTAGAAGTAGGTGTTGATTTGGCTAAACTGTTTAATTTTCGTGATATTTATTTTGATCTGGACAAATCGGTAATTAGGGAAGATGCGTTGGTAGAGCTTGCCAAAATAGCGGAGCTAATGAAATTAAGACCTAATCTTAAAATAGATGTCAGGGCACATACCGACAGCCGTAATAGTAATGCTTATAATTTGAAGCTTTCAAATTTGAGAGCCAAAGCAACAATTGACTGGTTGGTAAAGACAGGAGGAGTTGATGTTGCAAGATTAACAGGAAAGGGCTACGGAGAAATGATGATTTTAAATAAATGTGTAGACGGGGTTCCTTGCACCGAACAAGAACATGCTATTAATCGAAGAAGCGAATTTTTAATTGTGAGCACTACTGAATAAAATTTACAATCGTTTTGATTATTTCACCAAAGGAGATTTTTTATTTTTTGCAATAATTAATAGTAATAAGCATGGAAGAGGAATTAAGAAAACATTTGAATAAAGTGGCAGCCACCGAAATGTATCAGGGAAAGAACTTTGTAGAGAAAATAAAACACTTTGTTTCGGAAGTTATCATAATTGTTTTTGCGGTAATGCTCTCAATTTCTTTGCATAGCTGGAGTGAAAATAGACACCATCAAAATGAAGTAGAGGAGTTTTTAACGGATCTTAAAGAAGATTTAAAGGAAGAAAGAAACAGTCAGGTAAAACATATTGATAATGTAAGTACAGCAACAGAAATGTTCGTTGAATTACTAAAAATTGATAAAAAATTCATTGACGGCATAGATAAAAGTGGAGATGATGTTGTTTTTGTACTTAATTTTTTAACACATCAGTTTGATAGTGGGAACTATGAAGGATTTAAATCGAGTGGCAAAATTGGTTTTATAAAAAACAGAGAGATAAAAAAGTTAATCCTTCGATTTTATGAACAAAGAGTACCGTTGACTATTGAAGTTGAAAACAGGTACAATAATCAAATCAGAATACTAAATGATTATGCAACAACTGCGCGGGATAAAAAAGAAATGTTTTTAACCCGCCGGTCAAAAGTGATGTTTGATTTAGCAAGACAAGCAGGACTCCAATGCGATACTGTTTATAAAGAAAATATCGCACTAATTGATTCTATTATTAAGAAACTTAAAAATCAATAAAATTTTGTTGCGTAAATTACTGTAAACTCTGTTTAGGAGTAGTTTAAAAGTATATTTAGTTAACACATAGGGTTTATAGCATCTGTGGGGCAGAGGTAGCATACTGCAGCTGTTTTTCAGCTCAAAAAGTGCTGTTTTTATGTGTGGCCATTGTTAAGTTTTTTTCTTCCTGGTCATTGTTCTCATGATCATGTCTGTTTACAAAAACAGTAAACTTCTTTACCCGTCCGTTTCGCAGACAAATGAGCAGTCCTGGAGCATAGTCTGTTGCAAGAGCAGTAGTATATAGTTATAGAACGAACCCTGTTTCTATAACCTTACTAAGAGATAGAGTATACTGAAAAACAGATAAAAAGTAAAGTATTTGCCAGCTTTCTAAGTTGTTTTTTAAGAACAATACTGGTGTTTTTTCCTTCAAAACAATTCGGTTTTTACATTCAATTTACCAGTTATTTCTTCATTACTACTCGTTATTACAAATGGAAAGTGGGTGGTTTAACTTGTTATTAAATTTGTGTTTAAAGCTAAGGTGTTGAAGGTTAGTTTTATAAGTCGATAGTGAGAATTATTGTTTTATTCGGAAAGTTCAAATCTTGAAATTGTAGCATAAGATAAGTAGAAAAAGGCGCATTATCAGAAGGATTAGAAATGTAAAGTTATTGATTATGGAAAAGAAAAAAGGTTTGGTGTTTGACAGTCAAAGGTATTTTGCCAGGTTTTTAAAATATGAATTCAGAGATGATTTTGTATTTGACTCTTATAAAGATATTACTCATTTCGACAACTCGTTAGAAGGATATGATGTAGTTATTTTCATGTTGTATAGTGATAATGAGATAACCGATCTAATGCGGTTACATAAAAGAGGTGTACCGATTATAGCATCTTATTTAGACCAGACAATGAAATCAAAGCTGAAGAGGATGAAAGGTATTTATCTTTTTGATTGTACCAAAGTCAAAGCAGAAATGAGATTAGAGTTAGGACTTTGTATCGATTTGGCGCTGTAAGTTGACGTTTGCGATCCGTAAAGCTTTACGGAATGTCTTAACAATTTAGATTTGAATACGTAGCTATCTATAATATTTATTCTTTTATGGAAAAAATTATCTGTCATTATGAATCTGGTTTGGATTGGGCTGAGCCTGTGGCCAAAGAACTCGGAGGAAAAGTAGAAGGCAATTTTATTGCAGCTTCGCCAGAAGTACATACAGGCAGCCGCTATTTTTTAGATTGTGGAGAAGGAATATCGGCACTATATCTTGATATTGAATACAAAACCGACCTGCTGATGGTTCAGAAAAGTAAAAAGAAGGACTTTGTAGGCATTTATTATGATTTGACAGAGGAGGGTGAAATTAAGTTCTCTTCTGAGAATAATTCTAAAGTTCTTAAAAAAGGCGGATATAATCTTGCCGTTATCGATGGTACATTAGAAATAGAACGTATTAGTAAAAGTGGAAGCCGAAGATTTGCTTTGTACCTGTTTGTTAGAAAAGATTTGTTTTACTCCTTTAATAAAAAAGATAAAATACTGCACAATCTTTTTCAATCTGACCATACTGTTTTGGCAAAATTTGGCAGAATGAGTTCTGAAAGCCTTACCTATCTTACAGATTTACGACGCAAAGAAGTTGGAAGCAGTTGTTTTGATCTGGATTTGATCGCTACAGCTTATTTGCTTATCTCAGAACTTTTGGATCCTATGCCCACAACTAAAACTACTAATTCGGAAATTAGTGAATATGATTTAATGAAAATAAAAGACACCGAAAAAATGCTGAGTCAAAATTTAAAAGGAGCTTTTCCGGGAATTGATGTACTTTGTGATCAGGTGAATATGTCTCCTTCTAAATTTAAGTATGTTTTTAAAAAAGTACTAAAAACAAGTCCGCAATCTTATTATATGAATACTAAGCTTTACAGAGCAAAAGAACTTCTGGAAGAACAGCAGTTAACAGTAACTGAAATTTCAGAGAAGTTTGGTTTTTGCAATGCTGCGTATTTTGGATCAGCTTTTAAAAAAAGGTATAATATGTCACCGAGGGTATTTACACAACAATTATCATGAAAGAACTTAAATATTGTAACGGATTATCATCCTTATGGTATAAAGAGCTGGCGGCAAAATTAGAAGTAACTTTAGAAAACGATAAAATTTTGGTTTTACCGGATACTATCGGAAAAGGATACTCCTTTTTTGTTGAGGTCATTCCGGGTATGTCAGCTTTATTACTGGATTTTGTATTATCAGCGCCTGTACGAGTACAGCATTTGGCGAATAAGGACGATTTATACATTATAAACTTTGATCTTAGTGAAGAAGTCAATATGATCCAGATTCGTGATATTAGTTATCAGGTAGGGTCTAAGGTTAATCTGGGGCTCTTTGTCTGGAAAAATACGATCGGAAATACATGCGAACATCCAGCCGGAAAAAGAATATTTACGATACGTTTGATAGTAGATCAAAAACTACTACATCCTTTATTCATAAAAACAACAGACCAGAATCCGTCCTCAAAAAACAACGACAGATTCGATAGAAAAGATCTGTATTTTCAAGACCTAATAGATAGTAACAGCAGAATACTGATTGATTCGGTAATGCGTAAAACAGTTTTAGACGAGCATTTTAATTTTTATTTAAAAGGGCTCGCTTTAAAATTATTAGGAAACTTTATTCATCGCTATTCGGATGTTGTCCCTCTGTCTCAGGGAATCAAAAAGATTGATCTGGAAGCGTTAGATATTTCTAAAAAATTCCTGGTCAAAAATCTAAAAAACAAGTTTCCGGGAATTTTGAAGCTGTCGGAAATCGCCAGTATGTCGGCAAGTAAATATAAAAGACTTTTTAAAGAGATAGAAGGAGTTACGCCAAATGATTTTTTTAAAAGAGAAAAAATAGTACTTGCGCATAAATTACTTTGCAGCGGATCTTACAATTCAGTTGTTCAGTTAGGCTACGACCTGAATTTTACCAGAATAGATCATTTCTCGAAAGAGTATTTTAAATTTTTAGGAAGAAGCCCTGCTGAGGATCTGGTTGTAAAAAACAAGCCAGAATAATTTCTGAGAAATAATAAATCTCGTAACACTGGATTCTAAGCAGTTGTTCATATAGTAGTATATCTAATTGCATAAGTAAGTTACTATAGTTTCATAGAAACGACCAATTCCGTAGCGACGGATTTTAATCCGTTGGTAATAGAGCAACATGCCAAAGAAGTTCCATAGGAACGTCCCGTATAAATTTAGTATATGATATTAAGTTTCGTAGAAACGATCCATTCTGTAGCAACGGATTTTAATCCGTTGGTGATAGATTAACATAACATGCCAAAGAAGTTCCATAGGAACGGCACATATCAATTTAGAATATCAAGAAAAACCGCATTATCCCTCTTTGCAAATAAAAAAAGAGGAAATTATTACACCTTCCGATTGAACCAAAATCGAATTAAACCGGAAGATTCTTCTCAAATGCCGAGCCAAAAGAGAAAAACGAATCTGTACTTCCAACACCTTCAATTTGATGAATTTGTTCGTATAAAATTTTACGAAGCTCTTCGTTATTGATGGCAACAATCTTTATGAATAAAGCATACTTTCCGGAAACCCAATGGCACTCTACAACCTCCGGAATTTCTTTTAATTTTTCGGCAATTGAATAGGAAAAACGTGCTTCTTTAGTCACAATTCCGGTATACGTAGTCGTCTCAAAACCAATTTCTTTCGGGTTTAGCTTTACCGAAAAACCAGTAATCACTCCCGATTCCTGTAACTTTCTGACTCTTAAATGAACCAATGAATTGGATATGTTTAATTCTTTGGCCAAATCTGAAAAAGAGATTCTTCCATTTTTGCTTAACATTTGTATGATTTCACGATCTAAATAGTCAGTATTTTCATTCTTCTTGATACTTGGCATGGCAGGGGGAAGTTTAGTGATTTCTATTATTTTGACAATTCTTTAGTTAAAACAGGTTTTATAAATGTCAAAATTACAAAAAAAACCGCACGAAGTGTCGAATTTTAAATAAACGTAAGTCTATGGTGTTATAATAACACTATTATATATAAATTTGTGTCATAATCACACTATTTTAACAAAACTGAAATGGATAAAAATCAATTACTTATGAAATTGTGGGAGCAATATGCTAATATTACCCCATCTGCAAAAAAAATACATGAATTACTCGAAGAAAGAGGAGAAGAGATAAAAAATGATCATATTGCTATACGTACCTTCAATGATAAACGTGTAAATATTGAGGTTTTGGAAAAGCCTTTTTTGAATGTTGGATATGAAGCAAGAGGAGAGTATAATTTTGAAAGTAAAAAATTGTTTGCTAAGCATTACGAACATACTACAGATAAAGATGCTCCGCGAATTTTTATTTCGGAGTTAGAATTAGAAAAATGCTCTCCTGAATTGCAGGCAACTGTACAGGATATTCTGAACAGCTGTGATTCGAATTTATTTAATAATCCTGAGTTGGTTTTAAGTGGTTCTGTGTGGAAAGGAAATTCGCAGGCCGTGTACAAATCGTTATTGGAGGAATCAGAGTATGCTGCTTGGATGTATGTATACGGATTCAGAGCCAATCACTTTACCATCAGTACCAATGCATTAAAAGGATTTACAACCTTAGAAGAACTTAATACTTTTCTGGAAGAGAGCGGATGGAAACTGAATGCATCAGGTGGAAAAATCAAAGGTACTCCTGAGCAATTATTGGAACAATCCAGTACACTGGCTGATTTGTATGTAGTCGATTTTGAAGAAGGTGCTGTAGAAATTCCTTCTTGTTATTACGAGTTTGCGCTTCGTTACCCAATGGCCAACGGAGAATTGTACCAGGGGTTTGTAGCATCATCTGCCGATAAGATATTTGAAAGCACAGATGTAAAATTGCAGGAAGCTAAATAATTACCTGAAGTAAGCACAATCATCTTTATTACAATCAACTTTTTAATGATGTATTAATAGTGTAAAAGAGGAGAGTTCTCGAACTTATTGCTCTTCTATGTTTTTAGTACTAAAAAGTTGAATAATCAATATTAAAAAAGTCGTAATGGCAGTAACAGAATTACAATTCGGAATAAAAGAAGCTTTAAGCCAACTGGGCATAAAAGATATAAATGAGGGAACTTCAACCGGATTGAATCATTTTTCAGGCGGAGAAATTCTAGAGAGCTATTCTCCTGTAGATGGACAATTGATCGCAAAAGTTAAAACATCAACCGCTGCAGATTATGAGAAGGTTATGGAGGCAGCAACAACTGCTTTTAAACAGTTCAGGCTAATGCCGGCACCGCAACGTGGAGAAATCGTTCGTCAGTTTGGTGAAAAGTTACGCGAGCATAAAGAGGCATTAGGAAAACTGGTTTCTTACGAAATGGGGAAATCGTTGCAGGAAGGTTATGGCGAAGTGCAGGAAATGATTGATATCTGCGATTTTGCAGTAGGTCTTTCACGTCAGTTGCACGGATTAACAATGCATTCAGAACGTCCGGGCCATCGTATGTACGAGCAATATCATTCTTTGGGAGTGGTAGGAATTATTTCAGCTTTCAATTTTCCTGTGGCTGTCTGGGCATGGAATACTGCACTGGCTTGGATTTGTGGAGATGTTTGCGTTTGGAAACCTTCAGAAAAAACACCAATCTGTGCGATTGCCTGCCAGAATATTATAAGTGAAGTCATCAAAGAGAATAATTTGCCGGAAGGTATTTCAGGTTTAATTAATGGTGATTATAAGATAGGAGAGTTGCTGACCAATGATAACCGTATTCCTTTAATTTCGGCTACCGGTTCTACCCGTATGGGGAAAATTGTAGCGCAGGTAGTTGCAGGACGTTTGGGAAGATCATTACTGGAATTAGGCGGAAACAATGCGATCATTGTAACACCTGATGCCGATATTAAAATGACTGTGATTGGTGCCGTTTTTGGTGCCGTTGGAACAGCGGGACAAAGATGCACATCTACGCGTCGTTTAATCATTCACGAAAGTATTTACGATAAAGTAAAAGATGCGATAGTGGCTGCCTACAAGCAATTGCGCATCGGAAATCCGTTGGATGAGAATAACCATGTTGGTCCTTTAATCGATACTCAGGCGGTTGAAATGTACCAACAGGCTTTAGATAAAGTAGTAGCTGAAGGTGGAAAAATTCTGGTAGAAGGAGGCGTACTTTCAGGCTCCGGATACGAAAGCGGATGTTATGTAAAACCTGCTATTGCTGAGGCCGAGAACTCATTTGAAATTGTACAGCACGAAACTTTTGCCCCAGTCTTGTACTTACTAAAATACTCTGGAACTGTCGAAAACGCAATTGCAATTCAAAACGGTGTCGGACAAGGTTTATCTTCTGCAATCATGACTAATAATTTAAGAGAGGCCGAATTGTTCTTATCTGTTACGGGATCTGATTGTGGTATTGCAAATGTCAATATTGGTACATCCGGTGCCGAAATTGGCGGTGCATTTGGCGGAGAAAAAGAAACAGGCGGAGGGAGAGAATCCGGCTCCGATGCCTGGAAAGTGTACATGCGCAGACAAACTAATACCATTAATTACACGACTAGTCTGCCATTGGCACAAGGAATTAAATTTGATTTATAAGCCGAGTTAGAACTAAAGCTTATACAAAAATCACAATCAAGAGAATACTGCATTGAATAAGACAGTTTTGCAAAAAGCTGTCTTATAAGGTGCCCGCTTACAAATAAAAAAAAACAAAAAACGAAATTTTAATTAACCAAAACCATTACCAAAATGAAAAAACTACTCATTAGGAAATTAAATTTTATTCCTTTACTGTTATGCTTGTGGTTGCCAAACATCAACTTTGCGCAAGCAAATCAGGCACAAAAGACCATTTCTGGAAAAGTCACTGATGACAAAAACAATACATTGCCGGGTGTGAGTATTTCTATTAAAGACTCTAAATACAATGCAGCAACTGATATTGACGGAAATTATACTTTAGTATATTCATCAAGTCTTGCTAATCCGGTAATTGTCTTTTCATACATGGGATTTATTGAGAAAAGTGAACCGGTAAACAACCGCGCTGAACTTTCAGTTAGCATGCAGGAAGAAACCAATAAACTGAATGAAGTAGTGGTCATTGGTTATGGTTCTCAGAAAAAAAGTAACGTAACAGGAGCTATTTCTACGGTTAAAAAAGAGAGCCTCGAAACCAGAGCTACCACGAGCCCGGCCGAAGCACTTCAGGGCTTAGTTGCAGGGGTAAACGTACAAAAAAGCGGTGGTGTGGCAGGAGCTGCTGTAAGCGTAAAAATCCGTGGGGTAAATACCTTTGGAGCTACAGAACCACTGTATATTATTGACGGTTTTCAAGGATCTATTAATACGATAAATCCAACCAATATTGAATCAATGGAGGTGTTGAAAGATGGTGCTGCAGCTGCAATTTACGGATCTGTTGCTGCGAATGGTGTAATTATCGTAACGACTAAAAACGGACAAAAAGAAGGTGTAAAAGTAGATTTTAGCTCTTTTTTAAGTATCACAAATCCATCTAAAACATTAGATTTATTAGATGCTGACGGATACCGTACCGTTCACAAAAGAATGTACGATGAGTACAATAAATATGCGACTTCGCCAAAGGCACTTCCGGCATATATAAATGCTCCGTCTGATATCAACACAGATTGGCAGGATGAGGTTTTCCGTTCCGGATTTACACAAAACTACGGTTTGGGAATTCAGGGAAGACAAGGTGATTTTAAATTTGCTTTGTATGGTAACTTCGTAAAACAAAAAGGAATTGTAATTGACAATCAATTTGGTTCGCAAACGGCCAGTGCAAGAGTAAGTTTTAAAAAATCTATTTTTGATATAGACGGAAAAATGGCTTATATAGGAACACAAAATGCATTGCCTAACTTTCAATTGAGAGAGGTATACACCATGTCGCCTTTAGTTCCGGTTTATGACGATAATGAAGAATACGGTTATGGATTAACCAGCAAAAATGGTCTGCCAGCCGGAACAAATCCGGTTGCTGAAGAACATTTTAAGAAAAGCAATGATGTAGGACAGGATATTACAGCCAATATTGCGGCAACAGCGAATCTTGCGCCTTGGTTAAAATATAAATTAGCGTATTCTTACCGTGTGAAGAACAATCAGCAAATGGAGCATTTTCCTCCATACATTGCTAATCCAAAAGAGGTACATTTATATCCGTTGCAAAGGGAGTTGAGAACAACCTGGAACGAGCAAATCTTAGACAACATTATTACAATTGATAAAACTTTTGGGAAACATGTTTTTGGTTTAATGATTGGTAACACTTTTAACAGTCAGGCCTCTAACTGGAACGAGGTAATTGTAGAAGGAAAAACAACCGATTATACAGTAGAGAATGGACAATTGGTTTCCATAGACCGTCCATCAGGATTTCTTGATCCGGGATTTGAAACTATTGGTGCCGGAAGAGGTGGAACATACACTGCTGACGGATCAAAATTTCAGTACAATCGTGTTTCTTTCTTTAGCAGGTTAAATTATTCTTACAATGATCGTTATTTGTTGCAAATGACGGTTAGAAGAGACGGTTCTTCTAAGTTTGGAGCTGATAGCCGTTGGGGAACTTTCCCGTCTATTGCATTAGGTTGGAAAATAGAGCAGGAAGATTTTTTCCCGAAAGATATTTTTATCTCTACATTAAAACTACGTGCCAGCTGGGGACAATTGGGTAATGAGGCAGCTTTAGGATATTACTCTGCTAATACACTAATTAATACCGGTAATAGCTTAGGTTCAGGTTATGTACAAGGAATTGGAAGCAACCCTTGGCCTGGAAGTATTGGAAAAGCGTTAGAAAACAGAAACCTGCAATGGGAAACTACAGATTCTAAAAATATTGGTATCGATTATACCCTTTTAAAAGGAAAAATTAGCGGTTCGATGAACTACTACCATAATGTGACTGACAAATTATTAATTACAAAAAGACTGGCTCCATCTGCGGGAGTTGATGACCCGATTTTGAACGTAGGTAAGATTAGTAACAGCGGATTTGAGTTTGAAGTAAATTACCGCGATCAGGTTAATGAATTCAAATACAATGCAGGTTTAAACTTTACGACACTTAAAAACAAAGTAATAGCACTAGCTAATGAAGGACAGACTATTTATGGAGAAGGATTAAAATTCGGAGACGAGCATTTTCCAACTCAGGCACGCGTAGGAAGTCCTATTAGTGGATTCTATCTTTACAAAACCGATGGTATTTTCCAAACTACTCAAGAGGTAGCGGCTCATAATAAAAATGGTGTTTTATTACAGCCAAATGCTCAGCCGGGAGATATTCGTTTTAAAGATTTAAACGATGATGGTGTTATTGATGATAAAGATAAGGCGTACTCCGGAACCGGATTGCCAAAAGTAGAAGTGAACCTTACTTTAGGAGCAAGCTATAAAGGCTTTGATTTCTCTGCTTTAATTGGAAGCGGTTGGGGGAATAAATTGTACAACGGAAACCGTTATTTTTATGAGTCTATGAATTCAGGAACCAATATGCTGGCTTCAACTTTAAATTCATGGACACCGGATAACCGCAGTGATATTCCAAGAGCCGTATTGCAGGATCCTAACGGAAACAGCCGTGAGTCAGATCGTTTTCTGGAAAGTGGAAATTTTATAAGAATGCGTCAATTGCAATTAGGATATACTATCCCAAGCAGCATGTTAGGCAAAGCAAAAATGGACAAACTTAGATTTTATGTGAGTGTAGAGAATTTATTTACGATCACCGATTATTCTGGTATTGATCCTGAGTTTTCACGTTCTTCTGTGCTTAATACGGGTATTGACCGTTTTGTGTATCCATTTACAAGATCGTTTGTATCGGGTATTCAGTATATATTTTAATTCTATTTTATAAAAGACACCATCATGAAAAAGATATTTTTATTATTATCCACTATAGGTCTGATGACCATTACAAGTTGTAGTGATTATCTGGAGCAACAATCTCCGGACGAACTTACCTCAGAGAATTTCTGGAGAAATAAGGCTGATGCCGAATCTGCTTTGGCGGCAACTTATGGACAGCTTGAATGCGCCACTAACCGATGGTCTTTCGCCGAGATAAAATGGCCGGTGGAAGCGTACCGTGAAGATATAAACGAATTGGGAAGCGATGCTTTGAATTACCAAAACTGGGTAGAACTTTCGACTTTTACTTATACTAACGGAAACAGTCAGTTTACCAGTTATTGGGAAATTAATTACAGAGGAATCAGTAATGCCAATCAGGTTATTGATAAATTGCCACAGGTTCCGGGTTCTAAATTAACAGATGGGGATCGCAAACAAATTGAAGCTGAGGCTCGTTTTTTGCGCGCTTATTATCATATGAAATTGCTTTTGAACTGGGAAAAAATTTATGTTAGAGATAAATATGTAACCAAAGAAAGTGATTTGAACATTCCGCTTTCTACACGTGCTGAAGCGTGGGATTTTATCACAAAAGAATTTAAAGCGGTTGCAGATGTATTGCCTGCAAAACAATCTACTGATAAAACAGGCCGTGCAACAAGTGGTGCAGCAAATAGTTACCTTGGTTTTGCTTATTTAACCAGAGCGTACGAAGAAACAGCTCAAAAACAAAGCTTCTTAACCGAAGCACTTACTGCATTGAACAAAGTACAGGGGTATGAGTTGGTTAAAGATTATGTTTCTATGTTTGACGGAACAACAAAAAATAGCAAGGAGTCTATTTTTGAATTACAAACTTCAGAGACCTCTGCCAATGGAGCCTTCTATCGTAATGCCCTTCACTATTGGATGGCGGCTGCAGAATTGGGTGGATGGGATGAGATTCTTCCGAGCGCAATGCTGATAAACGAATTCAAAAAAGAAGGAAAAATTGCGACTACCGGAAATTATGATACCCGTTTGTACAGCACAATTTTCTTTAAAGATCCTTATTTTAATGATGCGAATAATCCAATGGTATTAGGCGCTACTTATGATGAAAAATTTGAAGGCACTGACAAGCCGGTGTATCGCAGATATATTCCAAATACTCAGGAAAAGATGAATCAGGAATTTACAGCTATCAACATTCCTTTGATGAGATACGCAAACGTATTGTTGATGCAAGCCGAGGCATTGAATGAGTTGGGACGCACAGGAGAAGCTATTCCGTACATCAACAAAGTTCGTGAAAGAGCCGATATGCCAGCCATGACCGGAACAACCGCAGTAGCAGTTAAAGCGCAGATTGAACACGAAAGAATTATAGAATTCCCATTAGAAAACTATCGTTTTTATGATTTACGTCGTTGGGAAAAAACTAAGACAGCACTTGATGCAGTGGGGCGTACCGGTTTTGATACAGCAAAAAACAGCTTTTACCCAATTCCTTTAACGGAATTACAAGCGAATTAATCCTTTAAAGGAAAAAAGTCAATTCCTTAAAAATTGATTTTCAATAGAGATTTTAATCCTACGAGGTCTTTTTCGGACCTTGTAGGTTTAATTTTTATATCCAGAAGCCTCACATATTTAGAAGAAATTAACTACAGGGCGTAATAAAGCCACAGATTATTAGGATTAGAAAGATTAAAAAAAATCTGCCCAATCTGCCCAATCTGCGAGAGTATATTGAACACAAAGCTTAAGTAGTTACTGAAATACAGCCACAGATTAAAGGATCAGAATGATTAGAAAAAAGCTGCCCAATCTGCGAGAGTATATTCAACACAAAGATTAAATAGGTACTGTAATAAAGCCACAGATTAAAAGATTAAAAAAAATCCCCTAAATCCAAGGCAAAACCCTTAAGTTAAAGAAAGATTTACTACATTATCTAACTAAAAAACACACCATAAAAACAAAACAACATGAGCAAAAAGGAAATACTTTTTATTCTTGCCTCCCTTTTTATAGTACAATCCGGTTGGACACAAAAGAGCTATCCAAACTTAGAATCGGGTAAAAACAGTCTGAACTATAAAGGAAATCCAACCAATGCCACGGACCGAAAATCATTGGCCTTTTCCGACAAAGGAGCGTGGTTTGCATTTGGCTTTTTAGAGCCCTCAGCAGTTCAGGCGGGATTCTCGGGACCATTTTTAATGACGGAGCAAAATGGCGTTTGGTTAAGTCCTTCGTTTGTTTCGTTGCAGCTTCTGGATGAAAACAAAAAAGAAGCAATCCAATGGAAAAACACTCTGGTGAGTCAAAACAGCTACAACAGCCATCTAGAACAAGAGTTTAAAAATGATAAACTAACGGTAAAACAGCAGTTGGTGTATTTATCGGGACATTCGGCTTTACAAAAAACAAGTATTACCAATACATCAGGAAAAGCGATAACACTTTATCCTTCGTACAGCTCCACACTTTTTTTAACTGATTTGCAATTGTCAAAAGAAGGTAAGATGTTAAAAATTGTTTCGACCAAAAGTACAGCAACAGGGTATATTCAGTTTTTGAACAGTACTCCCCAAATTGAAATTACCAAGCAGGGATACAACGCCCAAATAGAGAAATTGGTTTTAAAACCAAATGAAACTAAAGAAATAGTCGTTTCACAAACCTTTATTTTTCCGCAGTACTCCTGGAAAAGTGAGAACGAAAACATTGCCAAAACAGTATTTACTACACTGTTGAACAACACACAAAAAGAAAAAGAAAATCAACTGGCGCAATTAATTGCCAGAAAGAAAAACATTTACAAAGACGTCGTTTACTCTGATTTGATAGCCAAACTGGCATTGACTTTACAAAACAATACCCGAATTGCAGCAGAAGGTTTAAAACACGGAGGTCTTTTTCCGAGTTACAACTACGAGTGGTTCCATGGTTTCTGGGCATGGGACAGCTGGAAACATGCCGTTGCAGTAGCCAATTACAATTCGGAACTAGCAAAAGATCAAATGCGTGCTTTGTTTGATTATCAGGAGCCAAACGGTTTTATTCCGGATTGTATTTACAGAAACAATCTTCTTGAAGAAAACAACTACCGAAACACCAAAGCACCGCTTGCGGCCTGGGCAATCTGGAAAATTTATGAAAAAACAAAAGATGCCAATTTTATAAAAGAATTCTATCCGAAGTTAAAATCATATCACAACTGGTGGTACAAAGAACGCGACCATGATCAGGATGGTTTATGTGAATTTGGTTCGACTGATGGAACTGTGATTGCCGCAAAATGGGAAAGCGGAATGGACAATGCCGTTCGTTTTGATGATAGTAAAATACTTAAAAATGGAGAGAAAGCCTATTCCTTAGATCAGGAAAGTGTTGATTTAAATTCCTTTTTGTATGCTGAAAAAAACTATTTGCAAAAGATGGCAGAGGTTTTAAAACTAACAGAAGAAGCAAAGAAATGGAAGGAAGAAAGCACTTCTTTGAAAGTTAGAATTCAAAATCAGTTTTGGGATGCTGCTACAGGTTGGTTTTACGACACCACAATTGATGGTAAAACATTAATAAAAGCAATGGGTTGTGAAGGATATTTGCCTATTTGGGCAGAAGTAGCGACTGTAGATCAGGTTCAATTGGCAAAAAAGAACATGATGGATACCGCCAGCTTCAACACTTTTGTTCCGTTACCAACGCTAGCTGCTAATCATCCAAAGTTTAAACCGAATAATGGGTACTGGAGAGGACCGGTTTGGCTCGATCAAAGTTATTTCGGTATAAACGGACTGGAAAAATACGGATACACGAAGGAAGCCAATGAACTGGCCCACAAACTGATTTATAATGCAGAAGGAGTTTTGGACAAAGGAACTTCTATCAGAGAAAATTATCAGCCAGTTACAGGAAAAGGATTGGAAGCCTACAACTTTAGCTGGTCGGCTTCTCATTATTTAATGCTGCTTTTAGAAGATAAATAGTGAAACAAGCTGTTGTTTATAAAATTTTAACACATAGAGACATAGATTATGTACGCTCAAAAAAGACGTTTCACTTCGCATTAATGCATCCCGATGCATCGGGACTATGTGTGAAGAAACGTGTTTCTTATCGTATTCTCTTTTTTAAGAATAAAATCTATGTTAATTAAACTTTTATAAATTACCGACAGCGAGTTAAGAATAACTATCTAAATTTGATTAACACAACAATAGTACAAAGTATGTTCAACCACAAAATATCATTCACAAAAATAGTAGCAACAGGCTTGCTTATTGCGAATTGCAATTCGACGCCTGTTTTTGCTCAAACGAAAAAAACTACGACGACAGAAAAAAAAGATCCGCAGCGTTTTTTCTCGAAGCCCGATTTAATGCAGATTGGGGTTTATTATTATCCGGAACAATGGCCAAGAGAACAATGGGAGCGTGATTTAAAGAACATTAAAAAACTGGGATTCGAGTTTACTCATTTTGCCGAATTTGCCTGGACGTACATGGAACCTGAAGAAGGAAAGTACGATTTCAAATGGCTCGACGATGCTCTTGCGATCGCAGAGAAAGAAGGTTTAAAAGTTATTCTTTGTACGCCAACACCAACACCACCGGCATGGATGGGTGAAAAATATCCTGAAATCTATCTGGTTGATGCAAGCGGACGCCGCAGGGAACATGGCAACAGAGCCAATCAATCGGTATCGAATGAAAAGTACAGAGCATTTGTAGAGAAAATAGTTACTGAACTAGGAAAAAGATACGGGAAGAATAAAAACATTATGGGCTGGCAAGTAGATAACGAGCCGGGAGCTCCGGATGACTTTAGTCCCTCTGCACAAAAAGGATTTCAGAGATGGCTAAAAGCGAAGTACGGTACGATCGAGAAATTAAATGCCGAGTGGCTTGGAAGTTTTTGGAGCATTCGCTACAACAACTTCGAGCAAATTGCGATTCCAAATGCAGAAATCTATTTTGAAGACAAACTAAGTCCGCATGCTATATTAGATTTCAAAAGATTTACAGCAGATTCTCAGGCGGAATATTTGAATTTACAGGCCGAAACACTTCGAAAATACGTTGATCCGAAACAATGGATTACGACCAATTACACCAATGTAGTGTATGGTGCTGATCCGAGAAGAACTGATAAAATGGATTTTGCTACCTATACCATGTATCCGGTAAGCGGAAGAAACCAATTGGGTGGTCAGAATTTTAGAATGGGACATCCAAACAAAATATCAGAAGCCAATGATTATTACAGATCCATAAACGGGGTTACCGGTGTTATGGAAATGCAGCCGGGACAAGTAAACTGGGCAAGTATAAATCCGCAATTACTTCCGGGAACGGTTCATATGTGGATCTCGCAGGCTTTCGGTGGTGGCTGTTCGTTTACTTGTACGTACCGATACAGACATCCGTTAGGAAGCAGCGAAATGTACCACGACGGAATTGTAGGTACGGATGGTGTAACCCTGACAACAGGTGGAAAAGAATTTGTACAATCCATCGAAGACATGAAACTGCTTCGAAAAGAATACAATCCAAAAGCAGTACTTCCGGCGGATCTTGCCAAAAGAAAAACAGGTTTTTTATGGAGTCATGAAAATCTTTGGGATTTGGAAAACCAAAAACAAACGGAATTCTGGAGCACGTGGAGACACAGAAATACTTATACATCTGCCGTAAAATCGACTGCTGCGCCAATGGATTTTATCACCGAAGAAGACGATTTTTCTGCTTATCCTTTTATTGTGGCCCCGGCTTACCAGCTTATCGATCAGAAACTGGTAGATAAATGGACTAAGTATGTAGAAAATGGTGGTAATTTGATCTTGTCTTGCCGAACTGGTCAGAAAGATAAAAACGGACATTTCTTTGAAGCCAAATGGAGTGCACCGATTGTGCCATTAATAGGTGCTGATGTAGATTTCTTTGACATGCTTGTTGCGGATGTAAACGGAACGATAAATGCCGGAAACAATACCTATAAGTGGAATACCTGGGCTGATGTATTAGAACCGAAACCGGGAACAGAAGTTCTGGCCACTTATGCGGATCAGTTTTACAAAGGAAAAGCCGCAGCAATTACCAGAAAATTAGGAAAAGGAACCGTAACTTATATTGGGGCGGAAAGTAAAGACGGAGATTTGGAAAGACAAGTGGTAAGATCGGTTTACGAACGTGCCAAAGTAGCGATTGATGATTTGCCAAAAGGTGTATTTGTAGAATGGAGAGATGGTTTTTATGTAGGCGTAAATTATACCAATGAGCCAATCCAAATGCCTATTCCTCAGGGAAGCAAAGTACTAGTGGGGCAAAACCCATTGCAACCGGCTCAGGCCATTATTTGGAAATAAAAAGTTCGCCACGAATTCACGAATTTTTATGCGCATGCTATTTAAAAAAATTCGTGCTCGTTCGTGGAATTCGTGGCGAAAAAAAAATAAACAAAAACAATTTAATATAGTACCAATGATTTTTTCAGAAGCAGCTATTCAGGATTTAGTAAAAGAACATTACGGATTAATCGTTACCGTAAAAGCATTAAATGGATATGACGAACTGAACTTTCTTTTATCGAATGAGAAGAATGAAAAGTACATTCTAAAAGTATCAAACGAAAGTCATCCGTTTCCTTTTTTAGAAGCGCAGATTAACATTATTCAGCATCTTAAAAAGAGCAGTATTTCAAGTTGTTTTCAGCATTTCAGCATCAACAAACACGGGGAAGAGCTAACCAAAATTGTTAGCGGTTCCCAAACCTATTATATCAGAATTTTAAATTTTTTAGAGGGTGTTTTTTGGGTTGATGAGAAAGCCAAAACAAGTGAATTGCAGTATGATTTGGGAAGCTTTTTAGGTAAGATGGATCATGCGTTACAGGACTTCTCACATCCTGCCATGCACCGCAATTATACCTGGGACATCAGCCACGCAAGTGAAGCAGGGGATAATTTGAAACACATATTAAATCACGAGAAAAGACGTATAGCAGGCTATTTTCTGCTGCAATTTGATACCGAAGTTGTACCACAGCTGCATCGCCTGCGTCATGCCTACATTCATAACGATGCCAACGATTACAATGTATTGGTACAGGGCAATCGCGTGAGTGGGTTAATCGATTTTGGCGATATGGTCTATACCGCTTTAATCAACAACCTGGCTATCGCCTGTACTTATGCCATGCTGGACGAGGAAGATCCTTTGGCAGTTGCGGCATTGTTAGTAGCGGGATATCATAAATCGTATGCCTTAACTGAGCAGGAAGTTGATTTGTTGTATTATCTGATTGCCGGAAGACTTTGCATCAGTGTAACACAATCGGCGTACAATGCCTCATTAGACAGCAACAACGAGCACCATTTTATTACCGAAAAACCAGCCTGGGATTTGTTGTTCAAACTCATTCAGATTAACCCTATTAAGGCTCAGGATGCTTTTAGAAAAGCCTGTGGTTTTGAGGGATTGATTACTGCCGATGATTATAGCGATTTATTGGAGGTTCGTAAAAAAAGAATTGGACGTAATCTAAGCATTGGGTATCAGGATAAATTAAAAATAGTAAAAGGAGCTTTGCAATATCTATACGATGATAAAGGGAGAACCTTTGTAGATTGTGTTAATAATCCTTCGCATGTAGGGCATTGTCATCCGGTAGTCGTTCGAAAAATGCAAAAACAAATCGCTACTTTAAATACCAATACCCGATACTTAAATGACGCTATAACAGCTTATGCTGAGAAATTGACAGCAACATTGCCTTCTAAACTGAGCGTTTGTTATTTTGTGAATTCGGGTAGTGAAGCCAACGATTTGGCGATTCGAATGAGCCGTCATTTTACCAAACAAAAAGATATTATTGTGCTGGATCATGCCTATCACGGAACTTCTACTGTGGCGATGGAAATGAGTCCGTATAAATTTGACAGTAAAGGCGGATTTGGTCAGATGCCGTGGATACACAAAGCAATCAATCCCGATTTATATCGTGGACCTTATAAATATGGAGATACCAATGCGGGAGAAAAATACGCAGCCGATGTACAACGAATTATAGAAGAATTAAAAAAAGAAGACAAGGCTCCGGCTGTATTTATTTGTGAAACCTTATTGGGAGTTGGAGGTCAGATTCCGTTACCGGAAAATTATCTCAAAACAGTTTATGACTATGTCAGAGCTGCCGGTGGAGTTTGTATTGCCGACGAAGTTCAGGTTGGATTTGGAAGAATAGGTGACCATTTTTGGGGCTTTGAATTGCAAAATGTAGTTCCGGATATAGTAGTTTTAGGAAAACCAATTGGTAATGGACACCCGTTAGCGGCCGTGATTGTAACAGAGGAAATTGCTGATGCTTTTAACAATGGTATGGAATATTTCAACACTTTTGGAGGTAATCCCGTATCCATGACCACAGGTTTGGCGGTACTGGATGTAATTCAGGAAGAAGAAATGCAGCAGCATGCTTTGGAAACAGGGAATCATTTAATGAATGGGTTAAGAGGTTTAATGGCCAAATACCCAATTATTAGTGATGTGCGCGGACATGGATTGTTTATTGGTGCCGAAATGGTAAAAGATAAAACTACGATGGAGCCCGCTGTTCCTGAAATCGATATTGTAGTAGAAAAAATGAAAGCTCAGGGGTATTTATTAAGTACCGATGGACCTTTGCACAATGTTTTGAAAATAAAGCCACCTATGACATTCAACAAACAGAATGCTGATGAAATGGTGAAATTTTTAGATATCGCTTTGAGCGAATTGTAAAAAACATTTAACACATAGCCCCGAAGTTTAAACACAATGTTGTCATTTCGACCGAAGAGAGAAATCACACAAGAAACTCGACAAAGAAGCTTCCATGCTGCATGGAATCCCGCTTGTGATTTCTTCCTTCGGTCGAAATGACATCTTACTTAATTTAAAGTATTAAAATGAATCACAATAATATCCTTTCTAAAGGTACCGTTCCTCTTGAAAGTTTAGAAAAACAATTAGAAGGTAAATTATTCTACGATCATACCATGCGCTTGCTTTATGCGACTGATGCCAGCGCTTATAAAGAAATGCCTCTGGCAGTTGCGATTCCCAAAACAAAAGAAGATATTCAGAAAATCATTGCTTTTGCAAGAGAACACAAAAGCAGCGTAATTCCGCGTGCTGCCGGAACATCACTTGCCGGACAGGTAGTGGGTAACGGAATTATTGTCGACATTTCGCAGGAATTTACCAAAATTATATCGGTTGATCAGGAGGAGAAAACCGCCTGGGTAGAACCGGGTGTTATTCGCGATGAACTCAATCTTCATTTGAAGCCGTACAAGCTATTTTTCGGACCCGAAACTTCTACCAGCAATCGCTGTATGATTGGCGGGATGGTAGGAAACAATGCCTGCGGTGCAAGATCGGTTATTTACGGATCGACACGCGAACATTTACTCGAAATCAAAGGTTTTTTGGCCGATGGTCATGAAGTTACTTTTGGCGCTTTGACGAATTCGGAATTTGAAGATAAGTGCAACGGAATTAATGTAGTAAGCCCTTTGGAACAGGCCGTTTATGTTCAGGCAAAAGAAATCTTGTCGGTAGCATCAAACCGAATTTTGTTTGAAGATAATTTTCCTAAAAAATCCATTCCAAGAAGAAACACCGGTTATGCTTTGGATTTACTGGCAGATACAATGCCGTTTACAGATTCAGAAGAGAAATTTAATTTCTGTAAATTAATTGCAGGGTCAGAGGGGACTTTATTCTTTTCGACAGCGATAAAACTGAATCTGGTTGAGGCATTAAAACCTTACTCGGCTTTGGTTTGCGTGCATTTTGAAAGTATTAATGAATCTCTTAAAGCCAATATCGAAGCTTTAAAATTCAACCCTGATAGTGTAGAGTTAATCGACCATTATATTCTGGAATGTACAAAAGAGAATATTAAACAAAGTAAGAATCGTTTTTTTGTAAAAGGAGACCCTCAGGCTATTTTAGCAGTTGAGTTTTTAAGGGATACTCCCGAAGAAATCGACAGCATAGCCAAAGAAATGGAAGCTTTGATGCGTTCTAAAAATCTGGGTTATCATTTTCCGGTGGTTTATGGAGAGGATACCAATAAAGTCTGGGCCTTGCGAAAAGCTGGATTGGGCTTATTGTCTAATATTCCCGGTGATGCCAAGGCTGTTGCGGTAATCGAAGATACGGCAGTAGATGTAAACGATTTACCGGATTTTATCGAAGAATTTAATGCGATTCTAAAAGAGCGAAATCTAAACTGTGTACATTATGCACATGCGGCAACTGGTGAATTGCACCTGCGTCCGATTATTGATTTAAAAACCAAAGAAGGGACTGCCATTTTCAGGACCATTGCAACTGATATTGCCCATCTGGTAAAAAAATACAAAGGCTCCTTAAGCGGTGAACATGGTGATGGAAGACTTAGGGGCGAATTTATTCCGTTGATGTTAGGGGAGGAAATTTACCAATTGTTTCTCCAAATTAAACAAGTTTGGGACCCGTGGGGCGTTTTTAATCCCGGGAAAATTGTCAATACACCACCAATGGATACCAGTTTGAGGTATACTCCCGGACAGGATACTCCAATGCCGGAAACCTATTTTGATTTTTCGGAACATAACGGAGTTTTACGTGCTGCCGAGATGTGCAACGGATCGGGAGATTGTAGAAAAACTGAAAAAAGTGGGGGTACCATGTGTCCGAGTTATATGGCTACTAGGGATGAAAAACATACCACACGTGCGAGAGCAAATATGCTGAGAGAAACCATAAGCAACTCAACAAAAGCAAATAAGTTTGATGATGATAACCTTTTGGAAGTACTCGATTTGTGCTTAAGCTGTAAAGGATGTAAATCAGAATGTCCTTCAAATGTTGACATGGCAAAACTAAAAGCCGAAACCTTACAGCAGTATCACGATAAAAACGGAGTAAAGTTCCGTTCCAGACTTATTGGAAACACACCCAGAATAAACCAATGGTTTGCTGCGATGCCGTGGGCATACAACTTATCGGCCAAAGGAGCTTTTGGAAATGTGATTAAAAGAGCAACGGGCTTTGCTACAGAACGAAAACTCCCTCTCATGCATAAAATTACTTTCGCCAGATGGATGAAAGCGTACAGCCAGAAAGGGAATTTTGTAAATGGTAAAGTCTACCTGTACAATGATGAATTTTTGAACTTTTATGATGTTGAAATAGGGCAGACGGCTGTTCAGTTATTGAATCGTTTAGGATACGAGGTCGGGATACCCAATATAGGAATCAGTGGGAGAACCTATCTTTCGAAAGGAATGTTAAAAGAAGCGCGTGAAATAGCCGAACAGAACATCAGAAACTTTGAATTGGCGATTCCTGAGGGTGGTATTCTGATCGGAATAGAACCGTCGGCGATATTAACTTTTCGTGATGAGTATCCTGATTTGTGCCGCGGTGAATTAAAAACTAAAGCGAAAACATTGGCAGCAAGAACATTTCTGATTGAGGAGTTTTTAGCCAAAGAACTCGAAGAAGGAAGAATTTCGTCAGATAGCTTTACAGCGAAGTCGGAACGTGTGCGTATGCACGGACATTGTTTTCAGAAAGCCTTATCGTCATTAGTACCGCTCAAAAAAATATTAAGCTTACCCGAGAATTATACGGTATTGAACATTCCGAGTGGCTGTTGTGGTATGGCGGGATCTTTTGGATATGAAAAAGAACACTATGAATTATCGATGCAAATAGGGGAGCTGGTTTTGTTTCCAACAATCCGTTCTGAGGAAGAAGCTACTTTGATCTCTGCTTCGGGAACCAGCTGCAGACACCAGATTGCAGACGGTACAGGCCGAAAAGCACAGCATCCGGTAGAGATCTTGTTTAAAGCATTAAAATAGCTTGAAGCTGATGAGTTTTTAGTTTCTTCAATAGGCCTCAGTGAACGAGTTTTTGGATTTTCAGTGATAGATATGGAGGGACTTTTTGGACGATTGTTTATAGTTTGTTAATAAATAATGACAGATGAATATTTTTTTAACAACTAGTCAAAAGAATAATAATTAAATTTGATAGTAGGCTAAAGGTTTATCAATTTAAAAACATCTACTATGGAAAAAGCTATAAAACTAAAAGTTCGCAAGGAATTAGATGGTCGCCAACAGTTGAATATCATTAAACTTAAAGGAAGTTTGATTTCTAAAGGATACACAGAAATCATACATATTCTGGATCAGGATGATGAATTTCACATCAACTCTTTTGAAACTCCATCTGAAAGTACTAATGAAGTTCAGGAGTTTATTACAGCTTTTATTCATAGAGAAAACCTAACCGATACCATATCGTTTTTCAAATAAGGTTTTTCAACAGTTATAAAATAAAACAAGAGCCCCGTTTCAGTAGAGAAACGGGGCTCTTTGTTTAAGCAGATTTCAAGTTTCAAGTTTCAAGTTTCAAGTTTCAAATTTCAAATTTCAAATTTCACATTTAACATTTCACAGAAACTCTGAAACATGAAGTTTTACTCCATTCCTCCACCTAAAGCTTTATAAAGCAAAATCTGTGCGTTTGCATTTTTCAGCTGAATGTCAACAAAATCGAGTTCGGCCTGTAGTTTGTTTTTTTGGGCACTGATGATTTCGAGATAGTTGGCATATCCGTTAAGGTATAAGTCATTTGAAACATTGACTGCAATCTCCAGATGCTCAATTTCTTTGGATTTGTACTTCAAGACATCTTCAAAAGCTTCGGTTCGGTGCAGTAAGGCACTTAACTCATTATAGGCCGTTGTAATGGTGTTTTGATACTGCAAAAAAGAAATCTCCTGTCTTCGGTTAGCCGTAAAAAACTCCTGTTTGATTTGTCCTTTGTTGAATACCGGAGCAGTGATTCCGCCAAGCAATTGCCAGGCAAATGAACCGCTGTCAAAAAAAGTAGAAAATGAAAAAGAGTTCATGCCTACATATCCGCCTAAGTTTAAGGTGGGAAAAAAGGCGGCACGTGCAGATTTTGCATCAGCATTTGTAGCCATTAATTCAAAGTAAGCTTCAGAAACATCAGGTCTTTGGTGAATGATAGAGTCTACACTTATTTTTTGATTTAAAACTTTAAGATGACCGGATAAAAACTCAGCACTTCTGTCGACTTTTCCTCCGTATTCTCCCAGCAGTGTAAGCAGTGCCTTTTCGGTTTGATTAATTTTAAGATTGAGCTGTTCTGCTTCTGCAAGTATGTTATTGTTTTGAGCATTAAACTGCTGTACAGCTAGTTCTGTTGCTTTTCCAACAGATCGCTGTGCCGAAATAATATCCAATGCATGCTGCTGTGTATCTAAGTTTCTTTTATAAATTACAGCCTGTTTGTCTAAAGCTACCAGCTCATAATAAAGTTCTGCTATATCGCTTAGGAGTTTGGTTTTCAGTAATCGCATTCCCTGTTGTGAAGCAAAGTATCTTTGACGTGCCGCTTTTTTTCGGTTGCTTAGTTTACCCCATATATCGGCTTCCCAGGACACTTTTCCACCTAAAAATAGGTTAGGAGTAGCGCCCGTTGCAATTCGTTGTCTGTCGGATATGTTTTGAGATAAATTGGTATCAAAGTTTCCAACACCTTCCATAGTATACTTTCCGTAACGTGTTCCGGAAGCATCTGCCTGAAGATCAAAAGAAGGCAGTAAAGCAAGTTTGGCTACTTTCAAATGTGAGTTGGCGATTAAAATGCGCTGCTCCATGACTAAATAATCCGGATTCTGAGCGACAGCTTTATCCAGTAATTTTTCTAATTTTTCGTCTTTAAAATAAGTGGCTGTTTGCAGCGGAACAAAAGGTGTTCCGCTGTCAGCAGCTTTTTTTGAGGTAACATCAAAATTCTTCGGCAAGGGTTTAGCGGCCAGATTGTCGTTTACTTTTGGAGCAGAACAGGCAGTCAGCAGCAGCGTTCCAGTTGCCAGTACTAACGAAAACATCTTAAACTTATAGTTAAGATGAAGAGCTATTTTATATTGATTTATTGTGTTTTTCATTATTGTTTTTATTTTTTCAATGCTTTTTCAAATTTGGCAAACAGGATATAAAGTCCCGGAATGATTACAAGTCCGAATACCGTTCCTATAAGCATTCCTCCCGCGGCTGCAGTACCTATCGAACGGTTACCAATAGAACCGGCACCCGAGGCAATACATAAAGGAATTAAGCCTGAAATAAAAGCGAAAGAAGTCATTAAAATGGGTCTGAAACGCAATCGGGCTCCTTCAATCGCAGCCTCGGTAATATCGCGTCCAATTTTGTTTTGGGCCATCGCAAACTCTACAATCAGAATGGCATTTTTGGCGAGTAATCCGATAAGCATGACGAGTGCCACCTGAGCATAAATGTTATTGTCCAGTCCAACCATTAACAAGGCGAGATACGAACCAAAAACACCTACCGGCAGACTTAAAAGTACCGGAAAGGGCAGTAGTAAACTTTCGTATTGAGCGGCAAGAAGTAAATAGACAAACAGTATACACAACGCAAAAATGTAAATGGTCTGATTTCCGGACAAAATTTCTTCACGTGTCATACCCGACCATTCCAATTCAAACCTGCTTGGGAGTTTTTCGGCTGCGATTTTCTCTACGGCTGCGATTGCTTCTCCTGAGCTGTATCCTTCAGCAGGCTCTCCGTTGATCATAGCCGACATGTACATGTTGTAACGCGTTAGCACTTCAGGACCATAAACACGCTCCAGTTTAATAAAGGTCGAGAACGGAACCATTTCGCCGGCATCATTCTTAAGGTACATATCCAGAATGCTTTCTGGATTTTTTCTGAACTGCGGACTGGCCTGAACCATTACTTTATACATTTGGGAGAAACGTATAAAATTGGTCGCATAAAAAGAACCCAGCATTGTTTGTAGTGTAGACATGGCATTGTCTACCGAGATTCCTTTTTTGGCAGCCAGATCATAATCAATGTGGATTAAATACTGAGGGAAAGTAGCATCAAAACTACTAAAAGAGTTTTGTATTTCGGGTGCCGCATTTAGTTCCTTAATGAAGTTTTTGGTCACAGCATCTGTGTTGGTGATTGTGCCTCCGGATTTGTCGAGTAATCGAAGTTCAAATCCGCTAGTGTTTCCAAAACCGGGAACGGTTGGCGGTGCAAAAATCTCAATCTGGGCGTCAGAAATGTTTTTTGTTTTCTCTCCCAGTTTGGTGATGAATTCATTTACCGAGATATCACGATCGCTCCAGTCTTTCAAATTGATCATTCCCATACCATAAGACGCTCCCGCAATTTCAGTCACAATACTGTATCCGGCAAGCGTTGTCACATTGTCGACACCTTTAATTTCTTTGGCCAGACGGGTCACTTCATCCAGTACTTTTTCGGTACGTTCTACCGTGGCTCCTTGGGGAGTAGTCACACTCACATAAACCATTCCTTGATCTTCTGAAGGAATAAATCCGGCAGGAACAAATTTACTGGTTCCCCAGGTGAGTAAATAGAATAAAACCAATAAACCGGCTGTAACAGTGGTACGGTCTGCAAATTTTGACAGTATTCGGATGTAACCGGCCGTAACCTTATCAAACCAGGTATTAAAACTGTTGAAGAAACGATTGATTAAAGAATTCTTTTTCTCCTCCGGATTATGTGGTTTTAGTAAAATAGCACAAAGGGCAGGGGTTAAAGTAAGGGCATTGATTCCGGAGATGACAATACTAATAGCCATGGTTAACGAGAACTGCCTATAGAAAACTCCAACTGGACCACTTAAAAAGGCAACCGGAATAAACACGGCACTCATGACGATGGTAATGGCAATTACAGCTCCGGTAATTTCTTTCATGGCACTAATCGTAGCCGGCAGCGGTGCCATATGTTCTTCGGAGATTTTAACGTGAACAGCTTCGACGACCACAATGGCATTGTCGACCACAATTCCTATCGATAATACAAGGGCAAACAACGTAAGAAGGTTGATCGAAAAGCCCATCATCGACATGAAGGCAAACGAACCAATAAGGGCTACAGGTACTGCCAAAACAGGGATTAAGGTAGAACGCCAGTCCTGAAGGAAGATAAAAACAACAAAGGCCACCAGAATAAAGGCTTCGATAAGCGTTTTCAAAACCTCATCGATCGAAGCATCCAGAAAACGCGATACATCGTAGGCAATATTGTAATCCATTCCGGGAGGGAAGGATGTTTTTTGAAGTTCGGCCATTTTTTCTTTTACGCTGGCAATTACTTCAGAAGCATTAGAACCCGGTCGTTGTTTTAACATGATCGAAGCAGAAGGTTTACCGTCGGTTTTAGAAACCATTCCGTAACTCATCGATCCAAATTCGATTTTAGAGATGTCCTTTAATCTTAGGATCGTCCCGTCTGAGTTTGCCCGAAGTGGAATTTCTTCGTACTGTTTGGGTTCGTAGAATTTCCCTCCGTATTTGATAACATACTGAAGCTGATTGTCGAGCTGTCCTGAACCTTCACCCACTTTACCCGGTGCAGCCGATATGTTTTGTTTTTGAAGAGAAGCAATCACTTCGTTTGCCGAAATCGCATAGGAAAGCATTTTTTGCGGATCGAGCCAAACCCTCATGGAATACTCTTTCTGTCCCATGATTTCAGCACGTCCGACACCGTCAATCCTTTTCAGTTCCTGAAGAATATTGATATCGGTGAAGTTGAAAATAAACTGTTCGTCCTGTGTTTTATCTGTACTGGTAATGTTCAGATACATCAGCATACTGTTCACCTCTTTTTCGGTGGTTACTCCGGCACGAATTACCTCTTCGGGCAATTCATCGAGTATAGTCGTAACACGGTTTTGGACGTTTACAGCCGCCAGATCCGGATCGGTCCCTACTTCAAAAAAGACTTGTATCAGCGTCAGACCGTCATTGGAAGTAACAGTCGACATGTAGGTCATTCCCGGAACACCTTTGATAGCACGTTCTAAAGGCAGTGCGACGGCATTGGCCGAAACTTCGGCATTGGCTCCCGTATATTTGGCCGTTACCGTTACAGATGGCGGAACAATGTCAGGAAATTGTGTGATAGGCAGCTGAAACAAGGCCAGTATACCCAGGAGTACTATCATAACCGATATGATTAACGACAGTATTTTTCTTTTGATAAATAACTCTATCATTTTATGTTTTTTTGATACTAATTAGAAATTATAAGCTTACGTTTTGCATGTCTTTGATGTTAATCTTGTCACCGTCCCGCAACGACTGAGTGCCTTCTTCTACAATCAGGTCATTGCTTTTTAGTCCTTTGTTCAGGATAAATACATCGTCAAGCGTACTGCCAATCGTAATGTTGGTCATTTTTACAATTCCTTCTTTATTCACAAGAAATACAAACTGTTTGTCCTGTATCGAGAAAACAGCTTTTTGCGGAATTAGTATCACATTTTTTTTAGGTTCGGAAATGATCAGTTTGCCGGATGTTCCATGTTTGATGAAACCTTGTGGATTGTGAAATTTAGCTTTGTATTGAATAGAACCCGTTTGGCGGTCGATTTCACCATCGGCAGTTCTTAATTCGCCTTTTTGGTTGTAAACGGCACCGTTGGGTAAAACCAGTTTGATATCACCTCCCGCTTTGTTTAAACTTTTGTCGGCCATCATTTGAAAATAAATGTTTTCCGGAATGGAGAAATAGGCGTAAACATCATCCAGTTGCGAAACCGTTGTCAGCAGAGAACCATTTTCTACAAGACTTCCTTCTTTGAACGGAATACGGTCGATTGTTCCGTCAAAAGGAGCTCTGATGGTGGTGAAACTAATTTGCTGGTTGATTGCTTTTCGTTCTGCAACAGCATGCGCAACTTTAGCGGAAGCGGCTTCGTGTTTAGCTTTAGAAAGTTCCAGCTCCTTGTCGGCGATTACTTTTTTGTTGAAAAGTGTTTGTGCCTGCTCCAGTTCAACTGTTGCAATTCGGAGATCTGCCAAGGTGCTTTTGTACACGGCTTGGGCTTTTAATAATTGTATTTGCAATTCGACATCACTGATTTTAAACAACAATTGACCTTTTTGGACCTTTTGCCCTTCGCTCACAAAAACCTTGTCCAGTAATCCGGGGATGCGAACATGTATTTCTACATTATTTTTGGCGTGTACGTCAGCAACAAACCGGTTGGAGACAATGGTGTCCTGCAACGTAACCTTGTAAACAGGCAGCGTTTTAATTTTCGAAACATCTTTTTTGGTTTTATCCCCACAAGAGGTCAGGAATAAAACAGATAAAACAATTAACAAGAATTGATTTTTTGTAGTGTTCATAATGAATTTTTAAAATAGGTATATAAATGGAGGCTCTCCCTGATATTGATTGACAGGGAGTTGTGAATTACTTAAATGTTAAACATGAAAAATGCAACGACAACCGCTTTTAGAAAACGGTATCGTTTGGAAGAAATATTTTTATAGTACAACAGCTCCTTTGTGTGAAAACAAAAGAGTGCAGGGCAGAAGATTTCTACCTATAAAAAAAATAAAATTGTTGATCTAGAAAAGTTGGTAAAGATGCAGATGAGTGTGTCGCTGAATCTGATATATAGTTGCAATGCCATAGATTAAGCCATTCTCAAAGATCTTAAAATGTACTAGTTTAGTAAAGTACGGTGTTTTTAAAGTGCTGCTGTCAGAAGTTGTCGCACGATGTTTGATCTTCTTTTTGACGATAAAATGAATGTCAAGATCTTTGGGTGTAACCAGAGAGGAAGAAGAATATTGCGGTACTTCAGAAGCTAAAAAGTTTTCCTGTGCCTGGCAAATCGTAAGTTGTACAGGGGTTTTGCCCATTTCTGCTCCACCCACAAGAGGAAGCAAGAATAGCAAAAATATACCTATGAACTTAAATGATTTCATGTATGCCGTAAAGAATTGTAGCTTGTAGTCTGAAAAGACAGGCTTATATTTGATAAGGGACCAAATATAGTCAATTGCAAAATAATGAATTCTTAAAATTTTTAGAAAATATCAAAAATTCAGGATAGGATAACATTCCGTTAAAAGAGATCCTCTTTTTTAGTATTGTTTTGTGAGGATTGGGTGCAGTAAAAGAACAATTCATTCTTAATTTTGTAGAAAAGCAGAGATGCATTAAAAAGATAAAATGAACAAAGTATATTCAGAACAGGGTACTTTTTTATTAGGAATAGCCAACTCAGAGCAGTTTGCTTTAGATAAGCCCGTTCAGTTTAGCGAATACACGGTTTTGTTTGTTAGTGAAGGGGAAGGGATCTATCATGCCGATTTTGCTTCGTTTCATTTTTCGGGTCCCGTTTTATTGTTTTCCACACCTCAACAATCGATTCACATAAAAGAAATGAAACCAATTTTGTATAGTGTTTTACAATTTCATGGCGATTTTTATTGCATTGAATACCATAGAAATGAAGTTGCCTGTAATGGGGTACTCTTTAATAATATTTATATAGAACCGTCTATACAGCTGTCTGCCGAACAACATCAGTTGTACATGCAGTTAATGAATCAGATCAGAGATGAGCTCAGGCAGGAAACACCTTCCGATATTGTATTGAGAGCTTATATTCAGCTTTTTCTGGCGAAATCGAGCAGTATCAAAATGAGTTGCATCGAAAAGCAGGAGTTTCAAAAAGATGAAAAAATGGATCAGTTTAAACTCCTGCTCGAAGAACATTTTTTAGACCTTCACAAACCAAGTGATTATGCTTCTTTATTAGCAATGACTTCTAATAATTTAACCAAACAATGCAACAAACGTTTCAATAAAACTCCGACACAAATGATTCAGGAGCGATTGATTCTGGAAGCCAAAAAACACCTGCATCTTACCAGAATGAGCATTAAAGAAATTGCTTTTGCTTTAAAATTTCAGGACGAATATTATTTTAGCAGGGTCTTCAAAAAAATGACTAAGGTTTCTCCACAAACTTTCAGAAAAACAACCGGAATCTCGATCGTGGCAGATTTGTCTAGGTAATATCCTTTTTCGTCCATTCTTTGCGGTGGTATGTGGATGTAGTTTTGCGCTGTAACTTTTAAACAATTAATTTAAAAACAGCAGCAATGAAAAATACCCTCTTAAATGCCATCGCCAATTTAGATCAACTCGGAAAAAAAGCAGTACGTGCCGGAATTGTAGTGGTTTTTCTATGGATTGGCGGACTTAAATTTTTTACCTACGAAGCAGATGGAATCGTGCCATTTGTCGCCAACAGTCCGTTTATGTCTTTCTTTTACGATCACCCTTCTGAATATAAAGAATATGGGAATAAAGAAGGGGAGTTAATTGCCAAAAATCACGAATGGCATCTTGAGAACAATACCTACGGCTTTGCCAACGGTCTTGGAATTTTATTAATTGGAATCGGGATTCTGGTCGCCATTCATCAGTGGGCACCTTTGGCCAGTATGATTGGCAGTATATTGGTTTTTATACTAACCATTGGTACACTTTCTTTTTTGGTAACGACACCCGAAAGCTGGGTACCACATTTAACTGACGATCAATACGGATTTCCTTATTTGTCCGGTAGGGGACGTCTGGTTTTAAAAGATATTGTTATTCTGGGAGCTTCACTAATTACCATGAGTGAATCGGCAGCATTGTATTTGAAAAAGAAACATTGAAATTAAAACACAGTGGTATCAAAAAGAGCCTTTAGCGTGCAGCTAAAGGCTCTTGATTCTTTGTCTTGTAAAAGATTTGCAACTATTGAACTGTTACAGCATAACTTAGATTGGAAGTGCCAGACTCTCTTTTAAATCTCATTCTGTCATATACTCCGACAGGAATACCGGCAGGAATTTTTAAGGTGGCTTTATAAGAAGTAAGTTTTACAATTTCTAAAGGATAAGTTACAGCTGTATTAGCGGTGTTATAAATTTCGACCGAAGTCAGTAAATCTAGTAAACCGCCTCGTACTTCAAGTGTTTCACCGGAACGTTTGGTAGTTGGAAAGCCAAATCTTTCGGTTTTAAAATAATCGGGCTCGACCACTTCAATTTTAAACCTATTTTCTACACTGGCATTCTGAAGGGTGTAAGCTCCGTTTTTGATGCGCAGATCATACATTCCTAAGGGCATATTTTCGGGAAGAAAGTAATACACACCATATTCCAGAAACGGAGCGGTAGTTTCACCACTGCCTAAATAAGCAATTTCTGCAGTATACTCTGTTTTTTGGTCGGCAGCAGACACAAAATAAACTCTTGTATCTTTAAGACTCATCCACAAATCGTTGATGATGGCCGGATCACTGGTACCGCGATTGGTCATTTTTGCCATAAAACCTTTGGTTATAGGTTCTTCAGCGGTTGAAGTCCATGTTCTCGGCTCTTTCTGCCTGAAATCTATTTTCAGTGTGTACTTTTTTGTAGTACCTGCTTTTGAAGTTACGGTATAAACGGTACCGTCTTTAAAAGGTACTTCGGCACCTGATACAGGAGAAATGACAGCTTCTGTACCCAAAATAATTTCGGGTTTAACGGTTTCCGGAAGCAACAGGTGGTTGCTCCAGGTAATTACGATATTCTCTTCTGTTAGTGCTGCACTTATCGAATTATTATCAGCATCTTTAATAGTAAAGGATTCAATATGGGTATATCCCGGCACTTTTATAACATCTGCAGGGATAGTATTGACTTTGTCGATATATTCTGTATCGCACGAAAGACATACCAGTGTTATAAAAAGAAGGGCAATCTTATATAAAAAGACAGGATAATGGATTCTTTTATTCATGATTGTATTGTCTATTTAATTTTTAATTGATTTTATTTATTAGTTTTGCCACTTATTGGATAAGTAGGCTTTTATTTTTTAAAATGCCTGTTTTACAATGCTTACGGTAATTTTATAAAGCCGTTTGTGGTCATGGGGGAATGATATAGGGCAGGGGGTATTTTGCAGTGGATCGCCGGTCAGCTTTTGCTGCAGTTACCTTTATCTATTTCGTGCTCCCATGTTCTTTTTTACGCTGTTATTAATTATTTTACCTGTGTCCAGTTATAGTTTACTGTACTGTTAGAAGATCCCGGAGTAATGCTTGTTACTTTAACCAAATAAGCTTCTAAAGCTGATGCAGGGCTGGTAACTGATTGTGAATTTGTTCCTGAATTGGTTCTCCAGATCACAATAGCTTTTGCAGGAGTCATAACATGTGTCAGGATGTTGTAAGAGTAATATCCCAAACCATAGTTGGCTCCGGATATAGTTCCGTTGTATCCCAATACATTGTAAGGATCTGCCGGAGAAGTACCAACATTACCTGATGCGTTTTTAACTACGATGTTTGCATTCCAGCTATCCCAGTCATCACAAGTCTGGTTTAAGTTCACAGTACCAACATACCATTTACCGGTATTACCTACCGGACGAATTGAACCTCCGTAGATTCCTTCCCATTGAACATTAACACCTCCAATTGCGGCAGCAACAGGAGTCCAGTTTGTGTAAGTAGACGAAGGGGCCGCAGTTCTGTTTACAGTAACAGAAGTTGAAGTAACTGTGCAAAGGGCTAAAGCCGATTTCTTAGTTAAATTGGTTCCTTGCGATTGTTCGTTTGCTACTGCTTGTGTTTCTGCATTTTGTTCGTCAGTACTACAAGATGTAAATGAAATAGCAGCCACTGCTAAAATTGATAGAATTATTTTTTTCATAATGATTTATATTTGATAGATTAAGTGGCTTCTTTTATTACTTCGGCAGTATAAACAGGCATTTTTATGTTTCTGAAATTTAGTTTGTTATTCGGAACGGATATTTCATTGTGGCCGACAGATTGTAACTTTCCATCATGAACCAGTAATCGGTATCCGGTTTAAGGGGGATAACAGTATTGGCATTGTCTGCAAAAACATACATTGCATAAAAACTTCCAATGTCCAGACCTTCATTGTATTGTTTCATTTGCCATTTTTTATTGCCCTGTGCATCAACAACAAATATTTTTGTAACCTCATACGACGGCAGGAAGTTTTGCCCTTTTACGGTAAGCGGACTGTCTGTACTAATCAAAAAAGGATCGGTTACATTTGAAACTTCATTTACGACTAATTTAGGCTGTTGTATTACTACATTCACCGTGTAAATAGCGGTGGTCCCGTCGGCAGCTTTGGTGGTATACGTTACCGGAGTTTTGCTGAAAACAGGTATAAGTTCCTTGGCAGCAGGCGAAATAGTAGTATTGGTGGGTACTGTTATGGCTGCTTCAAGATATTGGTATTCATAATAAGAAGGCAGGTAAACCGTAACCGTTTTCTTTAAGTTGTTTACAGCACTATGGATCACCTGTGTAGTCCCCGGATTTGTTACGCGAAAAGAGATAATTCTTTTGGCATCCAGAGTTGTAACTATTTCTGTAATGGGCTTTTCTTTTACATCTGTCCATCTTTCTTCTTCGTTGCTACAACCTGTCAGAAGGGCAAGTAGCGCAAAAGCAGAAAAAAGAAGGTTTGATTTTAATGGAGTAATTTTGGTATTCATGTGAATTGATTAGGTTATTTGATTTCAAATTTGGTGCTACCGGCAGGTACCATTACATAGTCAAAAGTGTAATACATGTGAGGAGTGTCTTTGTACCAGTCCTTAGAATTGTATACGTCTTTATAAACAGAGATCATTTTGATTTTGGCATAACTACCGTTGGCAGTTTTAAGAATAACGGTTCTTGCCGGAATCACTGTACCGTTTGTAATTTTAAGAGGTTCTCCAAGCGCATAAGCAACATGTGCTTTTTGTGGATTCTTTCCGTCCGATACCACATCACCACCAAAGTCGTACAAGTACCAGCCAGTTCCATTTCCGAAAGAGCCGGCATCATCGGTACCAATAAGGTCAATTCCGGTTTTGAACTGATTGTCGGCCGGGATATCAACCACCTCGTTAAAAGGCTTGGCTACAATCGTGATTCCGCCTATACCACCTGCAAGTGATCCGTTATTCTGCGAGTTGCTGCCGTTATTACCAGATAAAAAGCTGGCATAAAGTCCACCGAAAGCTAAGTCCCATTTACGGGTTTTTTTATAGGATCCCTCTACGGCTTTATTCTCTTCAAGGCTATAATAAAGTGTTGCCGATGGAGCGGTTGGATTGGCATCAGAGGTGCTTCCCTGATAATTTTTTACATGTATTACTTTATAGAATAAGCCTGTTGGAGGCACTTCAGTTCCGGGATTACCACCATTTCCGTTTTCCGGATCGGTCACTTTGGGATCATCTGAAGAGCAGGCTGTGAGCAATGCAGTGAGGAGAAAAACGGTCAGCAAGGGTCTGGACAGTTTTTCGGTTAGGGTTTTGAATTTTGTCATGTTATTAAATTAATTGGTATTTAAATTTTTACTTCCGTCCTGTTGCACGTAATATTTAAAAGTAAAATAGGGTGCAGGCCAGTTAAGGTCGGTCACTGCCGGGGGATTGCCTTTGTAGGCATTTACAAGCTGTAATTTTGCATATTTTCCATTAGGTAATCGCAGTACGTAAGTGCGATCAGGAATGGCCTGCATAATATGACTGCTCAGACTGTAATAAAACCAGCCAGGAGAGCTTTCAGAAGAAGACCATCCGATTTTAGTGATTTCACTATTGTTAAAATCAGCATCAGCAGCGGCCTGATTCACATTTTTGTAAGCCTCTTTAACTAAAACCACAGCTGTATTTTTAGCAGGGCCGTTGTAACCCGGATTGTATTGGTATTTGCTGTTGTTTATAAAAACCTCGCTGTTGTAAGGTCCGGTAAAGGCAATGTCCCAGTCGTTTGTTTTCATAAACTGCAACGAGTCTGCTTTTGTATGTAGCCAAATCTGTTTTTGATCGCTAAAGCGAAAAAGAAAAGTATGAAAGTTTCTTTTTTCTTTGCCTTTTGTTTCACCTCCCATTGCAGCTCCGGTATCTCCGGCAAGATCTGAAACGACAGTGCTTTTGCCATCGGCAAGCGTGGTTACCGTATTTTCTTCGTTACTGCTGCACGAAACAGCCTGTAGTGTTATAATGAGTAGTAATGCTAAAAGTCCTTTTTTGAGTATATGGTTTGTTATCATTGTGAAATATTTAATGTAGATTAGTTTTATTGATTTTTAAAGAAGCGGTAGCTTACACCAAGAAGCAAAATTCGTCCTGGCTGCCCCGGCATTAGCGGATTTGTATAGTCAAAAATATTATCGGCTGTGAATCGGATACTGAGGTGATCTTTTAAAAGTTGTTTTTCAAAACTCGCATTGGTCAGCCAATAGTCCTTCACAAAAATGTCGTATTTATCGATGAATTGATTCCCATTGCGATCTCCGAACGGATATTTGCCTCTGAAATTGATTCTGATATTGGCGTTGAGTTTCCATGGTTCGTACCGATAAAAAATAGAAGTATTGGCCATGTGACGCGAGCGGTTTTCGATTCCCCAATAATCGGATGGCCTTGGTTTATAGGAGTTTCCAGTTGCCGGATCATGTATGTTTTGACTGTACGGCCATTTTCCTGCACTAATGCTGTCTTTAATGCTAAGATCTTTGGCAATGAGGTATTGATAACCGGCACTTACTTCCATATTTTTGATCGGACTGAATTTTAAAGCAAATTCAAATCCTTTGTTAACGGCTTCCGGCAGATTTTGATAGGTATAAATAATTTGGCTATTGGTTCCGGTTGCCACTTGTATACTATTGATTTGATTGGTGATTTTATGATAAAAAGCACTTCCTTCTATTTTAAAACTTTTGGAAGGTTCGAGCATTAATCCCGCATTGTACGAAATACTCTTTTCTGCCTGAAGATTATCAGCAGTCTGATTGAGTACGTACTGTCTGATTTCGCTTATCTGGCCGTCCTCTTTTAATTGCTGAAGCGTAGGAGCAAGGACCGCATTACCAATAACCAGATAATTTCCGTTCGGATTAAAAAATACCAGATAGTTTGTTTTAAAATCGGGAGCTTTAAACCCGGTTCCAATACCGGTTTTAAAAGTCAATTTGGGTGTAAGGTAGTATTGTAATCCAAAACTTGGATTGAGTCTTCCTCCAAAATTATTGGTATGATCGTAACGCAACCCGCCAACCGCTTTTAATTTTTGAAACGGAGTCCATTCGCCCTGAATATAGGAGAAGAAAGTTTGGAGAGAATTGACACCATTAAGCGATTTATCGTTCATGTGCTCCAGACTTCTGCCAAGACCACCCACAAGCTGGTAGGAATTGTTGTTGCTATACGAAAATTGCTGTTCCAAACGGTGTAACGTCTGCTTAAACACATCCTGACTTACTGCACTATTGCTTTGCTGCCAGGCTACGCTCATGTCGGCAGTATAATGGGTAAGGTAATAGCGGGAGATACTTCTTAGATTACTATTAAAACGATGATCAAACGAAAGTGAAAGGTTGAGATCCTGCTCGTCCTGATGGTCTCCGGAAATATGACCAAGGCCAAAATCCTTCTGCATAAAAGAACGACGCAGACCGTAACGACCGCTTAAATTTAAATAACTGTTGGCACCGGTTTGATAACGGGATCTTCCCTGTAAACTATAATTGTCATAGGGTGGGGATGTGGTGCCTTTGATGAATTTGGAGTTGGTGTTATAACCATCGGTTCGGTAATAATTCGCCGCCAGATTTACGGTTCCTTTATTCTGCAAAAAGGGTGTTTCGCCTTCCAAAGTAGCATCAATAATATTCAGAGAACCATAACTTAAAGAAGCTTGCAGCTGTGGATCAATTACTCCATGACGTGTAATAATATTAATTGTTCCGCCCAGAGCTTCACTGCCGTAAAGACTGGAAGAAGCTCCTTTAATGATTTCAATGCGTTCTATATTGGATACACTGATTCTGGAAAGATCGAAGTTGCCGTTATTTCGTCCAACCATTGGCTGACCATCGATGAGCACCATGATATACTCGCTGCCAAAGCCCTGCATTTGTACCCCTACAGATCGGGCACCGCCACTAATATTATTGACAATAGCGATACCGGTTTGTTCTTTTAAAACCTCGTCTAGTCTTCTGCTGCCCATCAGTTCAATGGTTTTACGGTCTATGACCGTAACAGGCATAGCACTATATTGAGCATTAACAAGGGTTTCAGGATTGTTTTTCTTTGAGCGGCCTTTTATACTCACTTCATTCAGATCGATACCTCGCTCCATGTTCACCTGCAAGGGGCGTATTGCTTTTCCATTTAAAACAAGCTGTTGGATGTAATCTTTATATCCCATGGTTGTGATTCTGATAGTGTAAGTTCCATTTGATAGTCCTTTAAATGAAAAAAAGCCAGTAGGATCGGATACCACTGATTTACCGGAAGACTCTAATATGACCAATGCTTGCGGCAGCGGATTTCCGGCATGAGATACAAAACCGTTGATGCTAGTGCCGTTTTGAGCCTGAGTTAACGTTATATACAATACAAAAAAACAATTGATGATTGTTTTCCTGGCAGGACCGTAAATGTTTTTGTTTTTCATTCTTATTGTTATCCATTGTCTATAGTGATCAAAGATTAATTACGCACTATTCTTATTTAGACTTGGTAAAAATAATAATTAATACAGTAGTATTAGTACTTTTTTTACAGAATGAGCAAAAATTAAGTAGGTAAAAGATTATGAATATAAATTTAAACTTGAATTAGTGTATTTTACTTGATTGTTTATTAGGTTTTTAAATACTAATGAGATGTAATATGCTTGTTTTGTATTTAAGAAAAAATTAACAATAAAAAAGCGGTAAAAGTGTTGAAAATATGGGCCGTTTTTTGAGTTATTTAACACTTAATTACTTTAAAATGGTTTCTAAAAAGAAAGAAAACGATGCTTTTTTTATTTAATGCGTTATAATTTTCATGCGCGTATTGTTCTAAATTCTGTGCGATTTGATCCTTAAAAGAACAAAAAATCCCATCTCGAATTGAAATGGGATTCTTGAAGTAAATTTTTTAATTTTTTTAATCTGTGGCGATTTGAACTGCATCGGGCAAGGTATTAGGATACAGGTTTATATCCATTCTCCTGCGATGTTATGATCGTTTGGTAAATAAGTAAGGTACTGCACCATTCTTGGGCTTTGACCTTTGTTGGGAGTCGCGCAATGGGGCAGTGCACTATTCCAAATGATAAAATCACCTGCATTCCCAAGTATGGGTTTTGGTTTCAGTGTTTTTACTGCTTCTTCCCTTGGGTTAACATTCGGATCAAGGTTATTCAGCCAATCGTCTATTTTGTTATGAAAGCCCGCAACACAATGAAAAGCACCATCCTCGACACCACAATCGGTGAGGTAGAGCAGTCCTTGCAGTTCGAATTTTATAGGCTGTTTTAAGCTGGTGTCCCAATGTAACGGGCTCCCCAGAAAAGTAAAATCTTTAGTTTCTGGAGGATTAAAACTTACCTTATCAATCGTTTTGTATATTTTATCGGTGTTGTAAAGCTGCTCGTAGGCCTTTTTAATTTTCACTGAAAACCGATTGCGATTCAAAGTTTCATGATCGGAAAAGTTAAGCATCGGTCCCTTTTGATCCTCATGTCTTTCATACCAGCTTTCTTTTTTGTCGGGGTCCATTTTTAGAAAATCCCAAATGGCCTTTTGTGTGGCCTGACAATCTTCTTTTGAGATGGCATTTTTTAGAACAACATAACCGTTCTCCTTCCAAAACCTAAGATCCTCTTGAGAGAGCACATCGCCAATCACATCTTCAGATTCATGACTTGTGTTTCGCATTCTTTTGCCGATCCAGTTTTTAAATGCCTCAAAATCGGGTTTTTCAAAATACAAATACTGTAAGGTGTCTTCCATACCAATACCTAATTGGAACAAGACTTTAATTTCTGCATTCCAGGTTGCGTCATTACTCAAATCGGTAGAGTTGTCAGGGTGTAAAGTTCGTTTCCATAACTTTTCAAGAACAGTCAGGGAGTCTTTCATTTGGGGAGGTTTTATAATTTAAGAATCAATAGTTTCAAAAATAAGACATTTCAAGTTGCCTGTTTAAAGTATAAATACGCGTTTTTACTGTTTTAAAGTAGATTCCCAGTATGATTTTCTTTCAATCTCAGCTAATGAAGAAGTGTTAAAATCAGGTGTATTTACTTATTAATAATTTTGTAAATTTACCTATACTTGTGATAGGTTTGCGTGAGTAAGTGATTGATTATAAGAAATAAGTTAATTAGATGATTAGTTAATCAGACAATTAGATTTTTGGAATTTGGAATTTTTAGAATTTGAAATTTAAATTTTAGGAGAAAGCTAAAAATCCTTTAAAGAGTAAGCAAAACTTTAAATTAAGAGATGATGGAGATTAGTTTTTTTTCCTCGACGATTGTTCAGGTTGCGATTTCATTAGTCATTAGCTGGGCTTTGTTTGCACTATTGTGCAGCATGATCCTTGAAGCAACGGTGCAGATAAAAAGCGAAAGAGGCCGGTTTTTCAGAAATAAAATTGTAGAAAAACTGTTTGATTTTTCAAATCAGATCAATTGGGGATTGTTGATGTACAACAACAGCAACATTAGATTGTTGACCAAGTCAGAAAAAGCACCGCCCGCAGAAATTAATTCCAAAACTATGGCAGAAGTGTTAATTGATACGGTTGCTAATGCTCAGGCAGCCAAAATACTTTTGCAGGACAGGAAAGAAGATCTTAGCAATAAGTACAATAATGATTTGCTCAATAATTTTGAATTTGCGATTACTTATTTAGGACAGAGTGATTTGATCATGATGCTGAGAAATGCCATGAACAAAGCAAAAATCAAAGCTTCTGGTACCACTTCAGCTGTTGTAGAAAAAAGGCTTTATGAAGAGTTGGTTAAAGAAGTTACAACCTGGTTTGATCAGTTTAACGACCGAACCAGTGCCTGGTACAAAAAACTTTCCAGAAAACGTTTGTTTATTATCGGGCTTATGGTGAGCGGCATTGTGAATATAGACAGTATTGCTTTATTTAAGTATTATGATAGTAATCCAACGGCAAGAGCTGCCATGGTTGATTATTACACAAAGAACAAGGAGCAATTAGAAGCACTAAGTGCAAAATATAACCCAACTGGACAAAGTGTGGTCGTAGATCAGGCCTCTCTCGCCTTGATTAAAAAAGACACTGAAAAGTTAACAAAACAAATTGATAGCCTGAGAACGAACATTGATTTGCCTATTGGCTGGAAGAAAGCAGTTTGTAAGGAAAAGAAAGACCCTTCGGGAAAAGATTGTTTTACGCTGTCTTGTATTTTGTTAAAAATATTGGGGATTATCATTTCGGCTTTTGTAGCGAGTTTAGGAGCTCCATTTTGGTTTGATGTTTTGAAAAAAGCAACCTCAACAGCTCAAACAGTAACTAAAGTAGTATAGTCATGAATAACAATTATAAAAATGCGCACACGCATATATTCACCATGAATAATGCGCCCCAAAATTTTCTGGATCTGTATCTGCCTCCGTTTTTAGCAAAAGGAGTTGACAATTTTACCAATACTGATCTTGGTGCCTGGACCATCAGGCTTCTGGCCAGCAAGAATAAAGGAATGGCTAAACGATATGCTACGTTCCTGCAAATTGGTAAAAGTAAATACCAGACCGATATTTTTGAAGATCTAATGTCCCGATATCCCAATGAAACATTTCAGTTTGTTACCTTATGTCAGAACTTAGAATATTTGAGTGTTGGCAGATCGGTTAGTGGATTTGAAGGGCAAATTGAAGAAATAATCGATATCAAAAGAAAATACCCCGCAAATATTTTACCCTTCTTCGGACTTGATCCGAGATGGAAAAGCAGCGGAGATGAAATTCAGAAAACGGTAGAACGCTATTTCGAGACCCAAATCGAAGTGGGCGGAACTTATATTTATCCTTTTCAGGGTTTAAAAATGTATCCGAGCACCGGTCATTATGCTTTTGATGTTAAACTTAAAAAAACCATGGAATGGGCCGCCGATAATGGTGTTCCGGTAATGACGCACACTTATTATCTGGGCGGAATTTACAATTACAGCAGGGAATATATTACTCGAAATCTTAACCCTGTTGATCCGTATACCGGAAACGTATACGGCATACCCAAATTTATAGAAGAGAAGGGAGGTTTTTTTGGAAATGTCTTTAACGGACAAACCCGAAGAAGCTGTAGGAGCAGCTGTTCTTATTTTCTGGAACCACATTCGTATGAATCGATGCTCAACAAAATTAAAAACCTTAAAATATGTTTTGCACATTTTGGCGGTGTCGACCAGATAAAAGCATCGAGTGGAGACAATAAAGAAAGTGAGCAGGTTAATCCGTATGGGGTATTAAGAAAGAACTGGTTCAATCAGATACAAAACCTGATGACTCAGTACCCTAACGTTTATACCGATATATCATATGACGTAGCCGAATGTCTGGATAAAAAGAACAGTGATCTTTACAAAGTATTTTTTGAGGAAGCCAAAAAATCGTACGGAAAACAAATACTGTTTGGAACAGATTATTTTATGACCGAGAAAGACAGTTTGGAACAAGATGCTGTCAAAGGTTTTAGAAACTACGCTTCAGATAAGATGCTTAATAGAGGAAACTCTTTATGGGATCAAATGGCCCGAGATAATATCAACACTTACTTAAAGAGCAAGTACTATTAATAGCGAAATAGCCGATATAGATTTGAATAACCAAAAATTAGATCCACCTCATTAATTTTAAAGCGAGAGAGGCTGTCTTTCATTTGTCCATAATGAACAATAAAACCAAAATAATTACTAACCCTCAAAACCAAACATTATGAAATTGAAAATTACTTTAACACTTGCTTTTCTTTTAATTCTCTTAAAAGTTCAGGCGCAGACTCCTTCCATTAATGAGAGCAAAGTTCTCACCTTCGAGAATAGTCGATCGTATCAAAAGAAATACAAAAATTTAATTGAAAGAGAAATAGATAGAATTCAGGAGGAGAAAAAAAAGTTTTCGGAATCTCTTGCTTTTAAAACCACAGATGCCGAAAAAGTGAAAGTTTATGATTCAATTACGAAAAAGGATACTGAAATTAACAAATTGAAAGTCAAACTGGAAAACCCGGCCAGAAATATTTTATATAAAGATTATGACGATCTGTATACCAGACTGATAGAGCAGGATGAAAAAAGTATTAAATTACATGAAAAAGCCATTGCAGATAAAGGGGACAAAATAACGCTGAAAGAATTAGATTCAATTGGAAAACTAATCGAACAGAAACAGGCCGAAAAGCAGCAAAAAATGCTGGAAAAGGACGAAAAACTTTCGGCTCTGGATAAATTTGACTGGGTACTGCCTACATGGGAACGAGCTGGCCGAAAAAAGTTTTTTGCAGACATGTATAGCAATAAGACTGATCAACCAATCTTTTTGAATTCGGTCGCATTGAACAGCAATAGCGATGCTGCCTCTGTTCAAAATGAGATTGTTACTGATAATTTATGGGCGTTTCGACTTACTTTCGGGAGTGTACTCTCAGTATCTTCTGGATCTAAAAATACAGGAAAAACAGTAGAAGAGAAAGAGGAAAAAGACAAATATAAAGCGGAGCAGGAAGCATTGAGCAGGTTGGTAAATGGAGGTGGTAATTTTTATCTGGAAGCGCTTTTGCCTCTTTTTTCAACCAATCAAAGTAATGGAGATCAGATCACTTCTTATACGTATGCCAATGTTAGAGGAGCAATGGATTTAAAAGATCTTAGCAGTAATGTTGATACCTCAACAGGTAACGGAAGTGTTGGAATCAATTCTTATTTCGGGGTTTCTTCCGACAATAAAAGATTTAATTTCTTTGTTCAGGGCGGTATGAATTTTACAGTTGGAAATAAAGGTTTTTATCAGAATTTGGGGTTGAGTCATGAGAAGCCTTTTTTGAATGGAAAAGTGATAACTGGGGTTACTATTTTAAATAAATTTCGTCTTTCGGCAATTATAAGTGCATTTGGAAGCGACGAGAAAGTTAGAAGTAACAAAGTAACAGTCGGAATTCAAATATTGTAAAAGATCATAAAGATCCGGAAATTAAAAAACCTCCAAAATCAATCGATTTTGGAGGTTTTTTTTGCGGTAGACCGAACAAAGTCAGGAACTGTTATTCTTACAATTAAAAACGAGTCTATTATATTTTGTGCTGTAAAAGTTATTTTTATTTAATTATCTTAAAATCAGGTATTTGTACTCTTTTTTGCTTAATTTAGTTTAACGAGTTTTGTTGTGTTTAAAATAAAATCCTACAAATGCGCTAGGTTTTGTAGGTAAATAATAGCGACGTATTAGTGTTTATGATTGAGTCAACTCTTACAATATTCTACCAATTATTTAACCTTTAAACAATTCAAATTATGGAAACCAGAAGCCCCCCTTTTGTTTGTAAAGATTTTTGAGATATAAAAAATGATTAACCCCTTAAATCAGATTATATGAAAAATTTATACAAAATTATGCTGCTTTGCGTCTGCGGAGCTACTTATGCACAAACCCAAAATGATATTACCAAAATTCGATCGGGCAGTAACTTGTCTGAGCTTCAGTCTTTAAGTGTACGCTACCAAGCCGAAGCCGACAAGAACAAGCAAAGAGTTAACAGTCTGGCCAAGATAAACGGCTGGAAAACCTCATTTTTGAATAAAAACGGAACCTCAAGTGAATTAGTAGATGTGAGCGCAGATGGAAAAACGCCCATTTACTATGTTACAGAAAATGTAAATGCCGCAAAATCAACGCGGGCAAACTTCCTGAATTCTGGTGGTGGTTTGGGATTGAACCTTAACGGACAAACGATGACCGCTTATGTTTGGGATGGAGGTGCTACACTTCCTACTCACAATGAGTTTGGCGGAAGAGTGTCAATTGGGGATGGCGTTACTGCTATTGTTACTACCAATAATAACAGCCAACACGCCAATCACGTAACAGGTACCATTGTTGCGGCAGGTACTGTAGCGGCCTCTAAAGGAATGGCGTTTCAGGGAAATGCCAGAACAAATGAATGGACCAACGATTTGACTGAAGCGACTACTGCAGCAGCAAATGGAATGTTGATCTCCAATCATTCCTATGGATGGGCTACAAGAAATTCGGCCGGAACGGTTTTGATCGCTCCGTGGCAGTTTGGGGCTTATCAAACCACTGCGAGAGACTGGGACATTCTGATGTTTAATGCCCCTTACTACCTGCAAGTGAAATCAGCCGGAAATGATGGCGGTGATAACACGGCAAACACAAGTCCGTTAGGTGGTTTTACTGCTTATGATAAACTGACAGGATTTTCGACTTCTAAAAACAATCTGGTAATTGCTAATGCCAATGATGCCGTTATAAGTGCAACAGGAGCTTTAACAAGTGTTACCATTAGCGGATCCAGCAGTCAGGGACCTACAGACGATTTGAGAATCAAACCGGATCTTGCCGGAAACGGAGCCTCCGTTTATTCGACAGCCACACTTACAAATCCGATAACACCATTAACGAACAGTAGTTATGGTAATGCCAGCGGAACTTCTATGGCCGCTCCAAACGTGACTGGTACTTTACTTTTACTGCAACAGCATTATAAAAATCTGACCGGAAACTTTATGCGTGCTGCCACTCTTAAAGGATTGGCGCTGCATACCGCAGACGATGCCGGAGCCGTTGGACCGGATGCTATATTTGGATGGGGACTGTTGAATGCAAAATTTGCCGCAGAAACCATTACCAAAAACGGAACTGCGTCTATCGTTCAGGAAAGTACATTGGTTAACGGAGGTACTTATACACTGTCCGTAACCTCAGACGGTGTTAATCCGTTAATCGCATCTATTTCCTGGACAGATCCTGCAGGTGTTGCATACTCAGGCAGTACTCCAAATATTGGTACAGCAAAATTGATAAATGATTTAGACATTCGTGTAACCAATGGTGCCGGTACTAATTTTCCATATCGATTATTAACTGCAACAACAAATGGATTGGGTGATAATACCAGAGATCCATTTGAGCGTATCAGAATTGTTGGAGCAGCCGGAACCTATACCATTACAGTAACTCATAAAGGAAGTTTGGTTAATGGCAGTCAGAACTTTTCGACTGTTGTAACCGGAATTACAGTACCGGATTTATACGTAAAAGACAGACCGTTTGATGTTGGATTACAACCTAATCCGGATTCAGGACCTATGTGGATCAGTGATGATATCTGGGTAAGACAAACGATTGACGGAGGAACAGTACATGAAAACCCTGAGTTTAAATTAAGTTCACCAAACGGAGTTTACGTTAAAGTTACTAATAAAGGAACCGTTGCCAGTGCTTCCGGAAAAGTGAAACTGTATTTTGCAAAAGCTTCTTCAGGATTAACATGGCCTACCAACTTTGTTAATTTTTATGTTGGACCTGTATTGCATGGTGATTATATTGGAGAGGTAGCTATCCCGGCAATTGCTGCAGGTGGAAACGCTACGGTGGTTATTCCTTGGTATCCGCCAAATCCTGCTGATTTCACTTATGATGTACATCATTTTTGTTTAGCTGCAAGAATAGAATCATCAGAAGATCCTATGTTTAATGAGCAAAACAATGTTAGTATTGCGGTTAATACAAAAAACAACAATAACATTGCCTGGAAAAATTTAAGTGTTTACAACCTGAACACGACTGATTTTGTTCCTCCAACAGCCGTATTTATTAGAGGAATCAGATCTAAAAACATTAATGTAAGATTTATAGACAAAGGATTTAACGAACAGCTTAAGAACAATTTCTTTGAGCTAGGCGGTACCATCGAAGCGACACTGGATCCGAAATTATTTGAAAGAGCGCAGGCCAATGGAAGTTTGAAAGGAGTACAGATTTTAGATAAAAATAAAATTCTTATCACGTCAAGAGAAGGAGCAATTGCAAACCTGCCAATTGATATTGATGAAACTTTCGGAATAACCTTTGATTTCAAGGTAGCAAAAGACTTCCCGGCTGAAGAGCAAATTACCATAGATCTTGTTCAGGAAGATGCCAGAACGGGTGAACTTGAAGGAGGAGAGCGTTTTGCACTGGTAAGAGCTAAAGCCAACACTAAACCGGGTGTTATAGCACTTGCTGAAGCAGCTGAATCGCGTATTGTTACTATTTATCCGAATCCTACAAACGGAATCTTTAAAATAGGAATCAACAACGAGGAGCAGGGAACTTTAAGAATAACAAGTGTTTTCAATAGCGTTGTTTTTGAAGAAAAAACGAATAAACAAAAAGAGTTTAGTGTGAACATCTCCAAACAAGCTCCCGGAATTTATATCGTTCAGTTTATTTCTGATAACGGAAAAGTAGTGACGAGAAAAATAATTAAAAACTAATATTTTTCTATTGAACTGTATATCCCTTTAAGGAGTATATGAAAATGAAGAAAGTCGTCTCAATGTAAAAGTTGAGACGATTTTTTTTATATCCATCAATTAAGGATCAGCATTGGTCTATAGGTTATCTGTGGGAAAAACAGAAGCGGTTAAGTTGAAAATATTTCAGCTTAACCGCTTATTAAAAAACTATAATCATTTATAAGGAATGTTGTTTTATTTTCACGGATGAATTTTTGCAACATACGAAGACACGGTTACGGTATCCGAATCATTTTTAACCGTATAAACGCCTAAAATACTATTTTGATAAGCCGTATTAGCACTTGTACTGTCAGCTTCCGGAAAATCAATATCTATCCAGTGGGCTTCTCCAAATGAGCCATCTGAATTTCGATTGACAGCAACAAAGGAAGCGCCCATATCTTTTCCGTTAATACTAATCCAGTCAGACGGCATATGATAACCATTACCTTTGGCAGCAGTAATACCTTCAAAATGTGTGACTACAGACAGAGCAGTTTCATTCTTATAACTAAACGACTTTAAATTAGTTGTTTCCTTCGTTTTGGAATTATAATCCACCAAAAAAGCCTGGCTTATTTCCCCCAGTTTAGCACTCGAATAACCGCCTGCCATAGTGTAATGATCACCTCCATTGTGCCAGATACCGTACAAAGTAGTCGTTAAGGAATTGGGAACTTTAAAATCGATATATTCTTTAGTGACAACATCATATAGAAACGCATATCCATTCTTGTCGTTCTCTACATCATAATTTCCAACAGCGATTCCGCCCATTATGCTATGAACAAATACATTATTGGTATTACCGTCGTTTGGCGACACCTGAATCCAGGTTCCTGAACCATCCACTGGTCCTTCGTAATAAAAACCAAGGTTTCCGCTCGGAGCTTTACCGGTAGAGGCAGAGATTTTATAAGAACCAACTAATTGTACTTTGCCATCATGCCCGTTATTAGGGCCATAACAAGAGGTATTGATAACCGTTGCTGTTGGTGTACTTGGAAAATTTACAATGTTCCATTTGCCTTGATTACCACTTCCATTAATTGGGCCTTCATAGATTAAGCCCTGAACAATATTGTCAAGGCCTATTAAACTGCCTGAAATGTATACATTTTCAGATCCAGTTACACCTCTTACGCCTTGTATGCTGGTTTCTCCGCCAGCAGGATAATTGAAATCGGTATACTTTGCAGTATTGACTTCCAGATTTATATTTTCTGACATAATTTTTCTTTTTTGATTATTGCTTTACACTTTTTTAGCACCGTGTTCTGTAGTTGTTTTTAGTTAAACGTTGTGGTACTATAGACATCTTTTGGAGCATTTACCCAAAGTTTTTCAACCTCCAGCTGATGCAATTGCTCTTCTAACTCGTGTCTGATTTCACTGTAAGCCGGATCATAGGCCAGATTGGTGATTTCCAACGGGTCATTCACTAAATCATACAGCTCATATTGTTTGAAATAGGCTGTCGCAGCATCAAAATAGTAGTCAAATTTCCATTTTTCGGTTCTGATACAACGAATGCGATTGGCTGCTCTTACGATGGTCCAGGTACTATTTGATCCGGCTTTGATATCATCATAAGTAAACAGCAGACTATGCTGAACCGGTGTATTGTCCTCCATTGTAGGCAACAAACTCGTACCGGCAAGCCCTGTTGGTGGATTGGAAACATTGGCCATCTCAATAAAAGTAGGGAAGATATCAGCTAATGTTGCTAGGTTCATCGAGTGTTTGACAGGATGGTTCTTAAACAAAATCGGATTGGAAATGACAAGAGGTACTCTTAAAGCTTCTTCATAAGCGACAAAAGTTTTTTGACGTAATCCACCATGAGCGAGTCCCATTTCTCCATGATCGGATGTCATGGTCACGATGGCAGAATCGGCCAGTTTATGCCCCTTTTCATCTTCCTTATACAGTTCGTCAATCAGATAACCATATTGTTTATCAGCGAGACTTAATAAATAACCGTAGAAATTGATATAATTCAGTTTGTCTTCGGTGCTATTGATTGCTCCGAGGGTTAAAGCCATATTGATCAGGATTTGTTCCTGTGCCATTGGTTTTTTATTCTCGAGTAGATTCTCATTTACGGTAGCAGGAAGGCCGATCTCTCTGTCTAGCCAACTGTCGGGATGATATCCTGATGTACCTGCTGTATTCGGATAAGCCAATACATCGTGTGGATTTACGAGAGACAGAATCAAACAATAAGGTTTATGGTTTCCGGTGGCTCTTTGAGCTCTTACTTCCTTTAGATATTGAATTGCTTCGGCCGTATACCTTGCATCATGGTTGGCATATCCGCCCCCAAAATTAAGCGGATTGACATCTTCACCGGCATCGGGAGCAATCCAGCCCATAGCTCCATACAATGCAATATCAGCAGCGGTTAAATCTTCATAATTTGTTTTAGTACCATTAGGGGCAACACCTTTACTCATGTGCCATTTTCCGCGGTATTGCACATCATATCCATCGGCCCAAAGTGTATTCATAATATTGGGTAGCGCATTGCTAAGCGTAGGTTCCTGAGGTGACAACAGACCACCTTCGGTCAGGGTTTGGCTTACACCATGTTTCGCAGGATATAAACCTGTAAATAAGGTCGAGCGGCTAGGGGAACACATGCAGGTGTTGCAGAAAGCACGGTCAAAACTAAAACCATTTTGTTTCAGAAAAGTCAATGTAGGAAGGTTTTCCTCTTCCCATCCCGGCGGGAAATGTTGCGTAGCACGTTGCTCGTCGGTAATAATTAAAATCATGTCCGGCTTTTGGCCAATTTCGTTAAGTTTTTCTTTTAAGTTCATTGTTTATGGTTTAAGGGGTTAATAGAATATACAATTGTTGATGTATTGATGGGTAGTCAATAATGTTATGTGAGTTTGAAACAATCTAAAAAAGGAGATGCTTGAGGTACTTTATAGAATCCGGGCGCGAAGAGGGAATGTTAAGATGCAGGTGTGGAGTAAAACGCAAAAGGCTTATATACAGTGTTATAATCAAGTTGTTGATTTGATTAATAAGAATAAAATTACAATAAGTAAGCAGATTTGAATTACGTATAAATACCTGTTTTGAAGTGCATTAGGTAATTTATTAGAAGATTAAAGTTAGGTGATATTTAGATATGCATGTATTATGATAAGATTTTTTCCCACCAAAATAACATTTAAACATGTATATCCTTTTTTATACTTATTGATGTAAAGTTTAGCTTTTGAGCATCACTAAAATTGATGAGTACGAAAATATCCCTAAAAGTTGGTATTGCATAGGGCTAGAATTATAATCAAATTTGGTAAAGTAACAATGATTGAAAATAGAGTATTTGGTTTAAAATCAGCTATTTATTCAGGTTGCTTGCATTTTGAATTAATCTTTCATTGCTGTTCTCTAATTTAAAAGGAACAGAAGTACGTTTGAATCTCTGTAATTATTTGAAACGTGTAACATTATTGATTCAGTCAGAATTATATGCTAGAATTTTAAAAGTTTTACTAATCTAAATTCATTAAATTTATGATTCATAATTTACACAGGGCAATTTGTATATTTGTACTTATAAGTGCCACAATTTTATTTTCAAGGTGTCAAACAGAAGAAACCGAAAGTTTAGACAATGAATATGTCGTTTCTGAAGCTAAAAAATGGTTGGAGAATAATAACCTAAATTTTGAAGCATTTGCGTTTACAGAGCATATTGATTGGGAGAATGCCATCGTAACTAATGGAACAGAGGGGAAAAGTATAGAAGTTCCTTTGGTACTGAAAGCCAATACCAATACCAATGTTGTTGCCGATCAAGAGTATAAAACCCATATGAGATTATTATTTATTCAGGGGATTGACGGAACATTTAACGTGTTTAATGTCGTTTATACTACAAAAGATGATTCTTTTAATAGTAGTGAGAAGTCATTTAATATCCTTGATATTGGTTCTAAATATTCAGGTTATATTACGATTCAAAAAAGTGATACTAAAATTGCATTTTCAGGGCATTACGAAAAAGGAAAACTATTAGGATTGCATAATTTTGATAAAGACGAGAATAAAACTAATAAACTTGTCTGTACTTACTATGTCACGGTAGGTTCTTATACCAAATGCAGCAGTTGGGTATGGTATCCTGATTATAGTCCTGGAAATCTTCCTCCGGGCTATATGCCGGGAATCTCAGGCCCTCTTTATCCAGAGGATCCTCCGCCTGTTGATCCTTGTACTGCTGCAAGAAATACGAGTTTCATAGCAACAGATAATGGCTATTTAAGTGCTAAAGCGGCAATTATGCAAGCTAGTGCTGATGGTAATGAACATAGTATTACTTTAGGTTCGGCATTTAATGGAGAATATACACAGTCACCTATGAATAACGGAGGAACAAATGGAGTTCAGGTAAATCAGAATTGGCCCGGAGCTTTTGGGGCTATGCACAACCATCCGAATAATTCACCACTATCTGGCGGAGATGTATATGCAGCGGTAACATTAAACAAAAACAACAGCGATTTTACTATTTCTTTTATTTTTACAGGAGGTGAAACGTACGCCATTGTAGTTACTGATTTAGCCGCAGCAAAAGCTTTCGTAGAAGCATATCCGGCTGATATTTCGCCTATTTACCCACCAGAGTTCCCACAGGTTATCTTTGATCAAATTCAACAGGTGAGGGATAAGTTGGGAGAGTCTAATGAAGGACGAACAAAAGGCATAGCTTTAGTTTTAGATAATAATAATGCCGGTATTACATTAATGAAACAAGATAACGACGGAAATTTTAAACGCATTAAAATTCAGCAAACCACAAACTCAGACGGCTCTGTAACATTTTCACCCGCACCTTGCAATTAACTTTAAAATTTAATAAAAATGACTAATACTTTCAAAATTTTTGCAACCTTATTATTGGTAATAAATACTAACTGCAAAGCACAGCAAATGGTTCAAGTCCCAATGGACGTTTATAAATTAAAAGCTAATGAACAACAATTTATCAATAAGCCCTTAAAAGATCTTCTCATGGAAATAAAACCAGAAATAAAATATGTGTTGGGTACGCCAGATTATCCTCCTTATTTCTCTTTCCGATTTATCACACGAGAAGAGTTGATTCGTAAACCAATAACTGGAGTTACATTAGGGATATATGTATATGTAAAAGAACCCTTAGACTGGAAATTTGACAATAGGCCTAAAGATACTGCCTATCAATGGACAAAAGAGGATATAGAAAAATATGGCAATCTTACTGTAGTTAGGATTAAAGTTAGCGGTAACGAATAATAACAGAGTAATTTTTATTAATCTTAGAATCATTGATGAACACTCGATATAATTCCAACCATTCTTAGAATAGTTGGAATTATCATTAATTAAAGTACGGTATTTGTAAAACATTTTGTCGTGACCATTCTTTATTATTTAAAAACGAGCAGAATTATGTTCTAATTTCCTTTTAGTAAATTGATACTTACTGTCGCGATATCAGCATCGGGAAATCGTTTAAAAATCGATTTATCCGGAAATAATCCTGCCTCTGCAGCAACTTTATTAAAAACATCTATCTCAACAATATACTGGTCCGAAAAGCCATGAGTAGCATCATAGGCTGTTGCGGGAGTTTTCCCGATATTGTCGGCAGCAAGTTTCGGATCTATGGTATGCAGTTCAATCAGCAGCAAGCCAAATTTGCGCACATAGGGCGACCATTTTTGTAAATGTTCCAGAAGATTGTCTTCGACCAGATTGTTACTGATTCTTTTTCCTCTGTAGGCAAATGCACCGGTAGACGTACTGATTCTGTCTTTGTTAATGTGTTCCGGATCTTTCCAAACTCGATTGTGATCTAAGAAGGTTCTTACGTTAAGCAAATCCTTCAGATCAATATTGTAGTTTTCTTTCAGATCTTCCGAAAGCAGTTGTGGGCGTCCGATGTCTCCCCAAATGACTTTTGCCCAAATGTCGGCCTTGATCAAATTGGCTCTGGTTACTTTTAATGCGGCCTGATTATAATCGGCTCCAACCAAAAATAAGGGATAATCGTCAAGCATTTTTCCGCGTAACGTTTGTCGGTCGATTACTTCAAAAATATGCTGAAGAAAAGCACCGTTGCCACAGCCCATATCAAGAATTCCTTTAGGCTGTTGTTCGATTGGCAGATTAAAAAGCGTAACGATAATCTCATCTACCACTTTAAAATAAGTGTCGTGAGCACCGCCGCTTCCCCAAACGTTCATTTCACGGTCAACATGAATTTCGTTCTCGCCGTCGGTTATCATTCTTAGTACAGCAGGATCACCAAATATTAATTCTTCGATTTTGGCAAATGTTGGCAAGTAAGAAACCGTTACACCATAGGCACTGGCTCTTTTGGCATAAAAGAGACCCGTTTCGGTAAACTGGTAGTTGCCATTTTTTTCCAAAAACCATCCAAGATGTACAAAAAAGTCTAGTATTTTTTTAAAATTTTCAGGAGATTTATGAAACTCTTCGGGCTGGAAAGAAGTTTCCATGAAGTATTTGTGAAACATTCCTTTCATGGCCAGACGAACAATTGTAGGACCAATTAAATGGCCTTCGATATGTTTTAAAATCTGTTCCTGAATACTATTTTTTAACGGATTGTCAGAAGGGAGAATTCCATATCTTTTTTTATATTTTTCAAAGATAACATTGAGTCTTTCAAAAGGTACATCTTCAAAAAGCCGTGGATGAAACTGTACCGAAAACTGAAGGAGATCCACAACATCCTGATAGAGATAAAACAACGAGAAAGCCGTTTCGGTTTTTTCATTGACGGAGATCGTAATTTCCTGTGTACCGTTATCGACTTCATAATCTAAAAAGCCCTGGGAAGCCAGAATTCTTAAACCGACATTCAGATAACCTTCATTTGCTTTAGAAACCGTTACCAGCTCTGATAATTGGACTTGTTTTTTGTTTAGTATATACTCTAAAACAGCGTTGTTTTTTAGTGCTATTGCTACGGGAGCAACGGCTAAGCCGTCAAGATGTCTGAAAATAGAACTTCGTAATTGTGATTTATCGGTCATAAAATAAGAATGATAGTTTGTTAAAAATAGTGATTTTTTTTGACCGAAGATCAATACTTGGTTTCATTTTTTAAATCGCCTGTTTTAAGATTTCTATTACAGTATTTTTATAGACCGAGTTTTTTATTTTACTAAATGGGTTGAGAGAATAAACTAGTTCACAGCCATTTTGTTGTACTTATTGCGGTATTCGATCGGATTTAAACCTGTTACTTTTTTAAAAATGGTACGAAATGCTTTGGTGTCGGTATAACCTACATCGTACATTACCTCATTAATATTTTTGCGGCTGGTTTCGAAGCTTTTTTTGGCAAACTCAATTTTCACGCGGTTGATGTATTCTAAAACAGAATTGTTGGTAGCGGCCTTAAACCGTCTTTCAAAACTTCTTCTTCCCAGTAATACCAAATCTGCCAGTTCATCTATGGTTATTTTCTCCTGTATATTGTCTTCAATAAAGTCCTGTACTTGTTTGATTGCTTCGTCGTTGTGATTTTTCTGCCCCTGAAACATCGCAAAAGCGGCCTGACTGTCTCTGTCAATATCGATCGCAAAATATTTGGAAGCCAATATTGCTGTTTGTCTGTCGGTATATTTTTCAACTAAGTGCAGTAGGAGATTCCAGTACGAATGCGCGCCACCACTGGAGTATATTCGGTGTTCTTCGGTGATAATGCTACCGTCTATGACTTCTACTTCAGGAAACATTTCGCGGAATTCATTTTGAAAACCCCAATGTGTAGAACATTTTTTTCCATCCAATAAACCGGTAGAAGCCAGTAAAAATGCCCCAACACAAAGCGAAGCTACTTCAGCTCCTTTATGATAGTGTTCGTTTATCCAGGGCAAAAGCTCTTGGTTTTGAGCAATTGCGCTTTTCATATCTCCAAACAAGGCAGGAATAACAATCAAATCAGTGGTTGTAACCTCTTTTGTAAGCTGAGAAGTATTAACCGAATACAGTCCGTTATTGAGTTTGACTTCTTTTTCTAAACCAACGAGCTGTACATCAAACAATAGAGGTTTGCCCGATGCAGTCATAAACTGATTGACTGCCGAAAATAAATATTGAGGATCTGCTATAGCCTGCAGAACGGAGCTTTCAGGAACAAGAATACTTACTTTTTTTATCATCTTCTTTATTTTTAGAACTGGCTGTAGGGGCTTACTTGTTGTACAAAACCCCTAAAAATCACATCGTTTGCCATTTTGCAATTTCAAAGATAAAGATAGTTTGTCGTAAATGCCCTTTTTGTTGTCGTTTTTGCATATCCGCATTCTGTCATTTCTGCTCCATCTTTGTACTATCAATTAACAACTAAAAAAATAGAACAAATGGCAACAAAAATTTTCATCAATCTGCCGGTAGCAGATTTACAAAAAGCAATGTCTTTTTACACAGCAATTGGATTTACAAACAATCCTCAATTTACAGATGCAACAGCAGCCTGTATGGTTTTAACCGAAGAAATTTATGTGATGTTATTAACACACAGTAAGTTCAATGAGTTTACCAACAAAGAAATTGGCAATGCTTTTCAAAAAGCGGCGGTAATTAATTCATTGTCAGTAGACAGTATTGATGAGGTGGATACCATGCAAAATAATGCATTAAAAGCAGGCGGAAAAGAAACAGCTGAAGCAAAAGACTACGGTTTTATGCAACAGCGAAGCTTTGAAGATTTAGACGGACACCTTTGGGAGGTTTTATACATGGACCTGGCCAAAATCCCACAACAATAACAGTATCCAAATGGCACAGCTTAATTCTTATTTAACATTTAACGGTAACTGCAAGGATGCAATGCTATTTTACAAAGCATGCCTTGGTGGTGAACTCGAGCTACAAACGATAGCCGATTCGCCAATAGGGGAGCGCCTGCCGGAGAAAATGAAAAGATGTATTTTGCACGCCACGCTTAAAAGCGATACTCTTGTGATTATGGGATCGGATATGGCTCCGGAAAACCTGACAAAAGGGAATGCCTTTTCGATGATGCTCACTTTTGATAGTGAAGAAGAAATCCGAAAGGCTTATGCCGACTTATCGAAAGACGGTCAGGCGACCCATCCGTTAGAGAAAACTTTCTTTGGAGCTCTGTTTGGACACCTAACAGATAAATTTGGACATCAGTGGATGCTCTGTTATTCGTCTGAAGAAAATAAACCCTTAACCGTTGGGTGTAATTAGTTTTGATAATTATACCCAATTGGATAAGCTCCTTTAAAAATGCTATGAAACAGGAGCTCGTGACAAACTATTTTTAACCAACAATCTTTACAACTATGAAAAAAGATAAAATACTATTCTGGACCACAACAATTATCATTTTTATTATGGAGGGCATTATCCCGGCCCTAACTTCGCAAACTGAACTTGCCAAACAAGGGATCAGTCACATGCAATATCCGGCTTATTTTGGTAACGCGTTAGTAGTTTTCAAAGTGATTGGAGCACTTACCGTGATTATCCCGCAAGCGCCAAAATTTGCGAAAGAGTGGGCGTACACCGGTTTTGGCTTTGTGTTTATTTTTGCCAGCATCAGTCATTTTGCTGTTGATGGATTCGGATTTCAGGCGATACTGCCTTTGATTTTCCTTGGTATATTAGTGATTTCATACAAATTGTATCATAAATTGTATCAAAAGGAATATGCAGTTTCAGCAGCTTATTAGATCTGTTAAAACGGTAGAGATAAGCTTTAAAAAGTAAAAGAGACGACTATGCAGGTCGTCTCTTTTACTTTTATAGCATTTAGAGTTGGTATTTTTTTACGCCTAATATCTATGTTTGGATGTGTTAGATCAATTGTACTTAACGGGGGTAATTTCATCTAAAAAACTATATGGGCCGAGCCTACGGCTCTTTTTATTATGATGTTCATTTTTTTACGACGGATTAAAATCCGTCGCTACAATATTATTCGAGCCGATGGCTCTTTTATGCTTATGCCTATTTTTTATGACGGATTAAAATCCGTCGCTATAATTTGAATCGAGCCGATGGCTCTTTTACAAGGTTAGTCTTTATCTCAAAAAAAAACTATTTGGTCATTAAGAACCATACAATTAAGTTCCGAAGGAACGACAAATATTGTAGCAACGGATTTTAATCCGTTGGAAATAAAACGTATTCAAAATAAGTTCCGGAGGAACGATACATTTCGCGATAATTTTAAACCATGCCAACGATTTTCAATTTAATCGGTTAACAACAAAAACAACCGTATAATTAAGCTCCGAAGGAACGATAAAATTTGTAGCAACGGATTTTAATCCGTTGAAAATAAGACGTATTCAAAAAAAGTTCTGGAGGAACGATACATTTCACAACAATTTTAAAGCAGGACAACGATTTTCAATTTAATCGGTCAACAACAAAAACAACCGCATGATTAAGTTCCGAAGGAACGACAAACTTTGTAACAACGGATTTTAATCCGTTGAAAATAAAACGTATTCAAAATAAGTTCCAGCGGAACGACACATTTCACTTCATTTCTGTGTAATTATAAGGCTTTGCAACAGAAAATAGTTGACACATGACATTAAATCCCGCGTTCGTTGCATCTTTTTTATCTCTATTAGAATCAAGCATTAGCTTTACTACAAAAGCAACTAAAGAGACAGTCCGGCTAAGACTTCCAAACTAAAAGTAAAAGACAATCTTAGAAAACAGTACCGTATAAAGCTGCTTCATTGAGTTCAAGTTAGGGCGGAATCCGAAAAGCCTATGAGTAGGGCAAATGCAAATTTAAATTATGGAAATTAAAGAAATCGTTAGGCAGGAAGTATTACAGAACTTCATGGCAAAGGGAGCAAAAACAACGGCTACTGCCACTTCAAAAATGGTAAAGTACACCGATGATAAATTAGAAAAACTGCTTGTATTTGATGTTACGACCATAGCAGAACAGCTAACTCCTCAGGCGCAATATACGGTTGATCAATGGACTCAAATTTTAAGAAATCCGGAAAACATCAAAATTCGTTCTGCGGCTGTTGCAGATCAAAAAGCGTATTTTACGGAGCAGGAAGTTAAAGACAATGTTTCCAAAATACTAAGTCTTTTCCTTGATGGAAAAGAAGTCAGAATCCCGCTTGTTACTAAGAAAGATCAAACTACGAATGATTATTATAGTGACGTTTTTGTTGAGATGAGTAATAATTTTTATAAATTTTATTCGCTGAATGCTATAAAAGACGGAAGGGATTCGGCACAGGAAGTCATTACAAAGCTGTCGGTACTCAATGATAGCCTGGCCAGTTTTGATACCGACTTTAGAAAGATGGACAGGGATGCCGGTTCCTTCTGGAGACCTGACAATCCAAAGCGATACGACAATGTTCGAGGCTCACTGAATGAGTGTCTGAGAATGCTGGGACTGACTCGCGCTATGGCTAAGAATTATTTGGAAGTACTGGATAATATTCTGCCTGTAATAGCAGAGTACAGTAATTTTATAGACCTGGTAAGTTCCAGACTTCCCGATTTAAAAATTGATTCATCCTTTAACCTGCAAACACTTACGGAGAAAGAATTTTATCTTTTTGGCTGGATTACTTTAGGGACCAATTTTTTTGCCGGTGTAGCTACTGTTGGCATGCTAGGAGCCGCGCTTGGGCCATTGGGCTGGATTGTTGCAGGCTTAGCGGCCATACTTTTGATTATTGGTTCGATAGATTACATTATTAACAGTATTTCTGCGGCCAACGATTTAATGGATTGGTACGAGAACACACAGAAAAAATTAGACGAAACAACTAAGAATCTCAATGAGCTGTACGGACAATTAAGCTATTCAAAAAGGCTTTTTGATGAAAACTGGATCGATTTCCAATCGCTTGCAAATAGTTTGAAACAGAATGATCTGCCTGTAAACAATGGAGATCAGGTTTGTAATATTTTTAAATTGTACATCGGATCGTTTAACGAGAGATTGATACAGGAAAAGCAATTGTTTTTGGATATGGCGAATGCCGATGGACTTGCCTCTTTGGTACTGATTAAGTCCAAAAGAATCATAGATGATAAGTACCCTTATCGTGGAGAACCGGACGATGACGATGAAAAAGAGGTTTGGTTAAACTCCAACAGTAATAAAATTAAATCTTTAGCATTCAAATGGTTATTAGAAGGTTATGCAAAAGCCGAAACTGATGCAGAAAAACGACACTCTTTTGAGGTTGAAATAGATAAAATAAGTGATCATCTGTCTCATGAAGAACTTAACCGATTGCTGATTACGTCAGTTTTTGTCCATGCTGCATCACCGGAGGAAGTTCTGAAAGAAGCGAAATTTAATGAGACATTAGTGAACAAGATCAGATTTGAATTGATACAAAACTTAGTAATTGCTGCCTAAGGGTTGGATCAGGATCAGAAAAAAGAGTTTTTAATTTCAGGAAATCTTTAAGACCGATAAGTATATAAATAGAATTTTACCCCTAAAAAGCCGTCTGATCCAGACGGCTTTTTTGTTTTTTGCGAAGTTAAGAATCTCTTAAAAACGATTCTTTTTTGGGACTTTGATTCTTTGATGCGGAGTTAGGGGAAGGGTGCTGTATATTGTATTTTGTTTATTTTAATTGTTTGTTAAATAGCTGTTTAAGTTAATTTATATCAATTGTAACTTTAGGTTTATTGCAAAAATCTGTATTTGAGGCCATTTTTAAAGAAAAGCAAATTAACAGACATTGCATTCTCTCATTTTAGAAAAAATCTTACATAGCAAAGTAAAATCAATTGGATGTTAACTGTTTTGTTTTTAGTAGTTTATCCTTTTTTAGTTGTTTTTTTTAACATTTTTTATATAAAAAAAAGAGTTAAAATTTTGGCATTCGTATTTTTAATATACTTTTGTTCTATCAAATTAGTAGAATATAAGAATCACCGAATTTGTTCACTTTTGAACGAACAGGAGCCCAATAGAAAGGCCATTTTCGATAGGGTATCGGGAGAAGTGATCCAATTCAAATAATAATAACCCAAAATAAAAAGAAAATGAAAAAGCGAATGTGTAGCTAATAAAAAACCATTTCTGCGGGAACAGAAATGGCGAAGCTTAAAGAAATTGTACATCTCTATAAGGACGGGCGGAGTATATCCGGCACCGATCACCTTATTTATTAAACTAAAACAAAGTAATGAAAAAAAAATTAAATAGATATATAGCATTATGTATTTTGTTGATTTCCACTGGAATTAAAGCACAGGAAACGAAACCGCTTATCCAGTCCAAACTTGAAGGAACAGTAATCGATGCTGCGACAAAGGAACCTATTATTGGTGCTTCGGTGAACATTAAAGGGACTACACACGGGGTGGTAACTGATTTTGATGGAAGATTTCATTTCCAAACCGGGCAAAAACTTCCTTATACCTTAATCGTAAGCTATTTGGGGTATAAAAAAGCGGAAATTGTAGCCAGTGAAAATTCGGTTACCGTTGGCCTTACACAGGAACAAAACGCACTGTCGGAAGTAGTGGTTACCGCATTAGGTATTACGAAAGAGAAAAAATCGTTGGGATACACTACTCAAGCACTTAAAGGAAAAGAGGTGTCGGATACAAAAGAAACCAACTTTTTAAATAGCCTTAGTGGTAAATTGGCGGGTGTTCGTATTACCAATTCACAGGGAGATATGGGATCTTCACGTATTGTTATTCGTGGTGAAACTTCTATATCCGGAAACAATCAGCCACTGTTTGTGGTCGATGGAGTTCCGGTAGACAACTCACAGTTAGGTGGCACTGGAGGAACCACTCGCGATTTTAAAAATGCGATTGCCGATTTAAATCCGCAGGATATTGAGTCATTAAGCGTACTGAAAGGACCTAACGCGGCGGCTCTTTACGGATCACGTGCGGCACATGGGGTAGTTTTGATTACAACAAAATCAGGGAAAAGCCAAAAAGGATTGGGGATTAGCGTCAATTCTGGAATTACCATCTCTCAGGTAGCGACTTTGCCTAAATTTCAAAATTCATTTGGACAAGGATCAAACGGAAAGTTCAGCTTTGTAGACGGTAAAGGAGGTGGTATCAATGACGGAGTGGATGAAAGCTGGGGACCTAAACTGGACGGCAGACTTATCCCTCAATTTTACTCCAATGGTGTTGCTGTGCCTTTCGTAGCACATCCAAATAATGTAAAGGACTTTTTTAATACCGGTGTCACTTATGACAATAGCGTTTCTATCGCGAAATCGGATGAAAAATCAGATTTTCGTTTAGGAATAAACAATCAAAAACAATTGGGAACAGTACCTAATAGTGAAGTAAACAAAACGAACTTTACGGTTAATACCAACTACCAAATCTCTAAAAATATAAAAGTAGGGGTTACGGCCAACTATATTGTGACCGATGCTCCAGCCTTACCGGGTGGTCCTCAGGGTAACCGTGCTGCAGGTGTAATGCTTCAATTTCTTTGGTTCGGACGTCAGGTAGACATCAACGAACTTCAGAAGAACAGAGACGTGAACTGGAACAACAGTTATTACAGCAATCCGTACTGGAATGCGTATTACAACACCACCAGCCAACAGCGTAACCGTATCATTGGAGACATTCATTTGGATGCCAAGATTATCGAGGGTCTTAATTTCAAATTCCGTACCGGAGTTGATTATTACAACGATCGTAGAAAGTATACGATTAAGTACGGTACAAACGGAACGCCTTTCGGATCATATGCAGAAGATGCTTACACCGTAAACGAAAGAAACACGGAGGGGATTTTTACTTATACTAAAAAAGTAAACGACGATTTTAGTGTGGATGCTCTTGCCGGATTCAATATTCGTAACCACAGTGATGCGAACAATTATCAAAAAGCACCACGTTTGGCTGTACCGGACTTGTATACGCTAACCAATTCAAGAGACCCGTTGACTTCATCGAACTCAATTTCGAGATTAAGAGTATACAGTGCTTATGCTTCGGCACAATTTGGGTATAGAAACTATGCTTACCTGAACGTAACTGCGCGTAACGACTGGTCATCTACATTGCCAAGCAGCAACCGTTCTTATTTTTATCCTTCCTTTAACGGTAGTTTTGTAGTTTCTGACGCCTTTAATTTGAAAAGCAATACACTTGATTTCTTAAAACTTCGTGGAGGCTGGTCGGAAGTAGGTAACGATGCAGATCCTTACCAATTGTCTACTGTTTATGATTTTCAAACTGCCTTTGACGGAAACCCGATTCAAACCTCGGCTAAGAAAAAACTGAACGAGAACCTGAAACCTGAAACGACACGTTCTACGGAATTAGGTATAGAATCTTCTTTCTGGAAAAACAGACTGCATTTGGATGTGGCGTATTACAACACCAATAGTTTTGATCAGATCTTAGAAATAAAAACCACAGCTTCCAGCGGTTATAACTCGCAATTGATCAACGCAGGTAAAGTGAACAACCGCGGTATAGAAGTTCAATTGGATGGAACTCCTGTTCAAACCGAGGATTTCAAATGGAATATCGGGGTAAATTACTCTAAGAATATTAGCGAAGTAAAGATTCTGGACTACGACAAACAGATTCAAAACTATACCATTGGTTCTTCAGGAGGTGTTGATGTGTTGGCTTCAGTAGGGCAGGCTTACGGTGCTCTTTATGGCACAGCGTACCAGCGTGATGCCAACGGAAATATAGTTGTAGGCGCTAACGGATTGCCTAAAGCCGATCCGCAAAAGAAAGTATTAGGACACTATACTCCCGATTATTTAGCGGGTGTAACTAATACCCTGACGTATAAGAATCTTGAATTTTCATTCCTTATTGACGCCAGTGTTGGGGGTGACATTTATTCGGGAACCAATAGAACAGGTACTTATACCGGTGTATTGGCGGAGACATTAGCAGGCCGTGATGCCGCAAATGGAGGTTTAAATTACTATTATCCAAACAACAACTCGGCCAATCCGAAAACATTGTTAACGGGTGGCGTAGCTCCAAATGGAGCAACGGTATATGATGATGGTGTTATTTTTAACGGAGTGTACGCTGACGGAACTCCAAATTCTCAGGTGATTAGTGCACAGGAGTTTCACAAAGCATCTTACAACATTAACGAAGCCTACATTTACAGTTCGACTTTTGTAAAACTAAGAGAGGTAAAACTGGCTTATAATTTCAACAAGAAATTTGCTAGAAAACTGGGATTAGAAGGAGCAAGTATTACAGCTGTAGGCCGTAACCTGTTATTTATCTATAAGGATGCACCAAATATTGATCCTGAAACGGCTTTCACTACCGGAAATGCTCAGGGATTGGAGAGCTTAGCTTTGCCAACGACCAGAAATTTCAGTCTGAATGTTAATCTTAAATTTTAAAAAAAAGAAATCATGCTAAAAAAATTAGCCTATATAACTCTATTTGCGGTGTCGCTTACTTCTTGTGGGGATACGCTGGATGATCTTAATAAAAATCCAAATGCAACCGAAACACCACTGGCACCTTATCTGTTAACCGGAACACTAAAACAGGGAGCCGATTTGTACTGGGGATCTGATAATAACTTTAATGCCTCTTTATTATTTGTTCAGCATTGGGCTAAGGTTCAGTACACAGAGCCGGACAGGTACGATGTATCAAACACCTCTTTCACTACTTTGTGGAATACAGGCTATGCCACCTTAATTACAGATTTGAACACCATTCTGAAATTTTCGGATCAGCAGGCTAACCCAAATTATAAAGGAATTGCACTAACATTGCGCTCGTGGACATTTTTATTGCTAACAGATGCGTACGGAAGTATTCCGTACAAAGAAGCAGGCTTAAAAGTAACACCGGCCTACAATACGCAAAAAGAAGTGTATACAGGATTACTGGAAGATTTAAAACAGGCGCAGTCTTTATTAAATCCGGCAAGTGGAAGTGTAACGGGAGACTTGGCGTATAAAGGAGATATCACAAAATGGAAGAAGCTGGTAAATTCACTTCGTTTGCGTATCGCATTGAGAATCTCAGACAAAGAACCTGCATTGGCCAAACAAGCTGCGATTGAAGCAACAAGCGATGCTGCGGGAGTAATTAGCAACAATAACGAAACCTTTAAGTTTACGTTTACAAGTTCACCTCAGCAAAATCCTGCTTCGGCCTGGTTTGAAACTCGTGATGATTTTCGTATTTCGAAAACTTTGGTAGACAAGTTAAATGAATTATCCGATCCGCGTTTACCAGTTTATGCTCAGCTGCCTACAGATCAAACTGTTGGTAAGTATGTGGGTGGTGCAAACGGATTGTCAAACAGTGATGCTAACAGCCAGGGGTTTGCTAAGACCTCAAAACCGGGAACTTACTTCCTGACTTCATCGTCACCGGCTGTAATTGTTTCCTATTCTGAAGTATTGTTTAACCTTTCTGAAGCGGTAGCACGTGGTTATATTGGCGGAGATGCCGAGCAATTGTACAAAAATGCAATTACTGCCTCGTTCAATCAATTTGGAATCACAGATGCGACTACAATCAATAAATATTTGAGTCAGGCTACTGTAAAATATGATGCAGCCAACTATGCCAAATCAATAGGTACACAAAAATGGATTGCATTCTACGGACAAGGTCTTGATGCTTTTGTGGAATGGAGAAGACTTGACTATCCGGTATTGAAAGCTGGTCCGGCTACGGTTTTGAACGGGCAGATTCCTTCGCGTTTCTTTTATCCGGGAACAGAGCAGTCACTGAACGGAACAAGCTACCAGGCCGCAGTATCAGCTCAGGGGAAAGATTTACTGACTACAAAACTATGGTTTGACGCCAATTAAATCCTATTTGGAAATAATTGATTTATAAAAAATGTTTTTTTTTGAGAAACAGCCCTGCACTAAACCAATGGTGCGGGGCTGTTTGTTTTAGGGTTCTGAAGGTCAGGTAGCTACAAAAAAGCCTAAATTTCTATTTCATTTCCCATTAACGGAACAGTACATTTAAAATGATAGCGATGCTGAATTTTGATTCGCAGTTCATCCGCCGGCAAATTTTCGCCATGTACTAAAAAGACACATTTAGGAGTGTTGGTAAGAGCAGACAGCCAGTTTAAAAGATCATTTTGGTCTCCGTGTGCAGAGAGACCTTCTATCTGAAAGATTTTGGCTCTTACGGTATAGTAATTTCCATAAATTTTAATTTCTTTATCCCCTTCCAGAAGTTTTCTTCCGCGCGTACCTTCTGCCTGATAGCCCACAAAAATAACAGTTGTTTTTTCAAGACTAATATAATGTTCAAAATACGACAATACCCGTCCACCTGTTGCCATACCACTTGCAGCAAGAACTACTTTAGGCTGAGGATTTGCAATAATACGCTGCGTTTCCTCGTACTCAGAAACAATCCTAAACATTTTTGCCATCTCATGACAGTCCTCAACAGACAGTTTGTGCCATTTTAAATTCTCTAAAAATACGTGCAGGGCATTGGCGCCCATTGGAGTATCGAGTATATAGGGAACGTCAGGAATTCTGCCTTCGCGTTTGAGCTGCCACAACAAAAACATGACTGATTGGGCCCGCTCTACAGCAAAGCCCGGAATGATTACGGTTTCATTTTGTGCTATAGCAGCATTAATAGGTGTTTCAAGTTCTTTCTTTACATCTAAATTGGGATGCAGTTTGTTGCCATAGGTACTTTCCAGAAAGACATAATCGGCCTTTAGGGGTTTGGTTGGCGGAAACATCAGTACATCGTCATCACGGCCTATATCGCCCGAAAACACCAGAGTTTTGCCCTCGGCAGTCAGCGTAATACTGCAGGCTCCTATGATATGTCCTGCATTTTCAAAAACAGCGGTCGTATCCTCCGCAATCGTTACGGCTGTATCAGGGGGGACGACTTTAAAAAATGACATCACAGCCTCAGCCTGTTCTACGGTATAAAGCGGCTCTGCCTGTGTGTGTTTCGAATATTGTTCCTTGTTGGCCCTTTCGGCTTCTTCCTCCTGAATTTTAGCACTGTCCAAAAGAACCAATTTGGCTATCGATTTGGTCGGACCGGTACAGTATATTTTGCCTGTAAACCCCTGAGCGACCAACCGTGGAAGCCAGCCACAATGATCGAGATGACCGTGGGTAAGCAGGACAAAATCGATACTGGAGGGTAAAACAGGTAAAGGATCCCAGTTGAGTTCCCGAAGCGATTTTATCCCCTGAAAAAGACCACAATCAATCAGTATTCTGTTACTTTTTGTTTCGATCAGCGTTTTAGAACCGGTTACAGTTCCCGCGCCTCCTATAAATTTTACTTTCATGTCAAACAAGTTTACAAATTTGTGAAGCTTCGTGTAGTATATTTTTGATTCGGTTTTGGCTAAGTCCTATTTTAGACAGGCTTTGCGGATCATCAATAAGATCTTTAACCAATATCTGATCCAGAAAAAGCAGTTTTTCTTTTTCAACAAGTGATAAGGTGGTGAGACAGGTAATAGGGTAGAGCGCTCCTTTGTCTATTTTATTTTTAAGACTATTGTCTTGTGGATAATCCCAGCTTACCAACGAGATTCCGCTGCAACTGGCAAAATCCTGCGCGTCTTTGGTAAAACGATTGTTGGTGACAATAATGCAGGAATTAATACTTTCGTTATTGGTAAAAATAGTGTGTCGGTTTGCCTTAAGGTCATTAAAACGGGAAAGAATGTACATCGGGACTTTTACATCCGAAGAGCCTTCTTTACTGCCGTGAAACTTACATTCAATCATCGTAATCAGATTGTCTTTCATAATAGCCACATCCACTTCATGTGAGACACACTTTCCTTGTAGGGTTAAATTTATTTTGGCTTTATAACCGTCTGCGGCATACAGTCTGGCAATGAATTTCTCAAAGAAAAAACCGGCAGGACCAAGCATTTGCAGCGCCAGCCTGATATTGTAACGTCCTGCATGTCCATTTGCCGCTTTTTTTAGAATAGCAAAGGCCATTTTGTAGATTTCTTTGGTGGTAATACCCTCATAGATTTGCTTTTCGATTTCACCCAGAGATTCCTGAATAAGATCGGGTGCAGCTCCCGATTTTTTTAGAGAAAGCTTTAGTTTTTCTTTGTCGAATGGGACTTTGTGCCCGGAGTGCTTCGTTATTTTCATCACAGACAATGCGTTTAGGAGCTGATTCTGTTTATCAAAAATGAAAAACAGCAGATTGTTGCTATTGAGTTTAAGTTCCCTGTATTCGTTTTTTACAGTAGGTTTTGGGAACGGTAATTAGGATTTTCGAACTTTATTTGTTCGGTTGCTCCTGAAACTGGAAAATTGAAGATTTGGTAGTAAGTTGGCAGAAGAACGGTTACAGATGGCAACAGGACACTGTCAATTACAACTTAATTGCTATTAAAAGCGTTTATTTTTTAAATAGTATACAAAGAGTAAGCGTATTAACAAATTTCGGTAAATATTTTTGATAATCAATGTTTTAAGCTAAAATTTAAGAAAGAAAGAGTGGTTTAGATTTCAGCATTTTAAAATATTATTTTTATTGAGTCTAAATTAGGTTATATTTGCAACGATTAACCGCCTTTTTGTGATATAGCTTACTCAGCTGCTAGAAATTTAATACCATGTTTCTTTTTAATAGTCTTACGGCATTCCTGTTTAAAAGGATTGCAACTGTCCTTTCTGTAGCATTTCTGTTGTTTTTTAACCCGGTTTTTGCTCAAAATATCCCTAAAGTTACACTTCAGATTGCCCTTAAAGATGCCGAAAGTAAAGTTCCGTTAAAAGGAGTTTTACTTTCTCTAGAAGGAACCCGCAAGTTTGAAACCCTGTCGGATGATTTTGGTAGTATCCTTTTAAATACCATCGAAAGTGGCCGTTACAAACTAAAATTGACGTACCAGGGTTATGAAACGGTTGAGAAGAATCTGGAATTGAAAGCAAACGAGAAGCTGTCATTCGAATTAGTTCCGTCTAGCGTTCAGTTAAACGAAGTGGTCATAACGGCCGTAGAATCACGTGGGATGACGAGTACCTCTATTATTGATAAAAAAGCAATGCAGCATTTACAGCCATCGAGTTTTACCGATTTATTGGAATTACTGCCTGGAGGACGCTCGAAGGACCCTGTATTTAATGCTTCCAATCATATCAAACTAAGAGAAGTGGGTATAGCCGATTCGAACTATGATATTTCTTCTCTTGGAACTTCTTTTGTGGTTGACGGGATTCCTTTAAATACCGATGCGAACCTGCAATACACGACCGGACCCAACCTGACGATAACGCCGGGGTCTGGATATGCCAATACACGTCGAAACACTACCTCAAAAGGGGTAGACATGCGCTCTATTTCTACAGATCAAATCGAGAGAGTCGAAATTATCAGAGGAATTCCTTCTGTCGAGTATGGTGATTTAACAAGCGGATTGATTAAAATTCAGCGAAAAAGAGGCCGCAGCAACCGGGAATCGCGCTTTAAAGCAGATGAATTTAGCAAATTGTATTACTTAGGAAAAGGTTTTGAATCGGAAGAGAAACGATTGGTATTGAACGTTGGATTGGATTATCTGAATGCAAAATCAGATCCGCGAAACAGTTTTGAAAACTATAAGAGAATCACTGCCTCCATACGGGCACAAAAAACATGGGAAAATGATGTTCATCAGCTTCAATGGGATTCCAGTTTAGATTACAGTGGCTCTGTCGACAACGAAAGGGCAGATCCGGATGTAGGGTATACTAAAATTGACCGATATTCCTCTAGTTACAATCGATTTTCACTGGTAAACTCCTTCAATTTAAACTTTAAAACGTCCACATTTTTAAAAGCACTTCATACATCGGCATCGCTTAGTCAGCAATACGATAAAATAGAACAGACCAAATGGGTACAAGTGTCAAGCGCAACAGCCATACCCAATACTACACAACAGGGTGAATCTGACGGGATTTTTCTAACACCGCAGTATGTTTCTAATCTTACTGTAGACGGAAAACCATTGGATGCGTTCTTAAAAGCTATGGGAGATTTTGAAGTTCGTTTGTTTGGAATTACGCATGCTTTAAAAGCGGGCTCGGAGTGGACCTATTCTAGAAACAACGGAAAAGGGCAGGTGTACGACACCACACATCCGCCATCGCCTGAGATGTCTACACGTCCGAGAGCATACAAAGATATTCCTGCGAGTACAGATCTGTCTTTTTTTGCCGAAGACGCCATTACAGTTCCGCTTGGTAAACATCGGTTAAACATGGCTGGAGGTATTCGGGCAATGTCGTTATTGAATGTGCCGTCGGCTTATTCCATTCACGGAAAATACTATTTCGATCCCAGAATCAATACCCAATGGGTGCTTCCGTCCTTTAAAATGGGCGAACATATAATGAAAGCAGAATTTACAGCAGGTTTCGGACAGTATACTAAATTTCCAACACTGGCACAGCTTTACCCTGATTTTATCTATAACGATTTGGTACAGCTCAACTATTATCACAATACACCGGAGTACCGAAGAATTAACCTGATGACCTACAAAACGTCTCCGGTAAATTACGATTTGAAACCGGCAATTAATAAAAAATGGGAGCTTCGTGCTGATTTTTCGTATGACAGCAATCGGTTTTCGATCACTCTTTTTAACGAACGTATGGATTCCGGATTTAGAAACAATTCGAGATACCAGGCGCTTTCGTATAAAAAGTACGACAATAATTCTATCGATCCTTCAACCTTAACCGCACCGCCTGATTTGGCACAGCTGCGTTTTGTCATGGATACTTTATTAACGTCGTACAACATCACCAATAACGGAAGTAAACTGCTTAAAAGCGGTGTTGAGTTTCAGTTCTCTTCAAAGCGTTTTACCGCAATCAACACCCGATTTACGTTGAACGGTGCCTGGTTTAAAACAACGTATACCAACAGCAGTCCGGTTTATAAAAGAGGGCAGAAAGACATTATCATCGACGGAAAAAGACTTCCTTATTTAGGGCTTTACCAGTTTGATGATGGCTCTGTAAAACAGCAGTTCAATACCAATGTAATTGCAGACACCTATGTTCCTTCTCTTGGATTAGAGTTTTCGGGTTCTTTCCAGTTTTTATGGTTTAGAAACGATCAGTCTACCCCCATGAACGGAACGCCTGTTGCTTATATCGATCCCTCGGGCAAACAGCATCCTTATCTTGAAAAAGACAAATCAGATCCTGTTTTGCAATGGCTGGACATCAAGTACAATGAGGCTTTGTTTCAAAAAAAGACCGTTCCGATGTCGATGAATATGAATCTAAAAGTGTCTAAAGATTTTTATAAGCGATTTAGAATTTCCATGTTCCTTAACCGACTCTTCAGCTACTATCAAAACTATGAAATCAATGGTCAGAAGATCGAGCGCAGAGGGCTTACTTCACCTTATTTCGGGATGGAATTAAATTTGAATTTTTAACTTTTAATATTAAATAAATTACCCAATTATGAGAATTAAATTACTACCCATTTATCTAACAATAGCCCTAATGGCACTCTTACAATCCTGTTCTAAAGACGATGATAGCAGCAGTAAGGAAACGGCTTTAACCTTAACACTTGTAAATCCCGACGATTTAAGCAGTGTTGCCTTTTCTGAAATTTCGGTTTCTTTTAAAGAGCGCAATACCGGTAAAATCACACAAAGTAAAGCGGTATCGAACACCCTTGCGGTTGCGTTAAGCGAAGGTTCTTATGAAATTTCTGTTGATGGAAAAATTAAATATACCATAGATGGAAATACGATTGAAGCTACAGTAAGCAGTTACAAAGAATCGGTGCTGGTTACCGGAGGAAGTGCAGCTGTTTCTTTGAACCTGTTCCTGAAAACAACCCAATCTGATTTTGTCATCGAAGAGGTATTTTTTACCGGAACAAGAACTCCTCAGGGCAAACAGTATTTAGGAGACAAATACTTTAAAATTCACAATAATACAGATAAGGTATTGTATGCAGATGGTTTGATGATTGCGCAGTCAGAATTTATGACCACCGATAAACAGGAGTATACCCCAAACATTATGGCACAATCGTTTGCTGCATCAGCTGTTGCGATTGTTCCGGGTAACGGAACTACTTATCCGATTGCTCCGGGTGAATTTTTTGTTATTGCCGATGACGCGATCGACCATAAAGAATACAACTCGGCCTCGATGGATTTGAGAAAAGCCAATTTTGAATTTTATACCGAAGATGCCGATGATGTTGATAATCCGGCCGTTCCAAACATGGAAAGTTTATTCTCTTCTATGGTGATCCACAACAGAGGTTTTAAAAGTTTTGTTATCGCTCGTTTGCCAATAACCAAAGCAAAATATCTTACGGATTACACCTATGATTACGAGTACAATTTGGTAGTTGGAGGAGAAAGTTACCCAATGGGAGAAAGTGTTTATTCAATTCCAAACACATGGATTGTAGACGCTGTTAACTTAAGTGTTGAGTCTGAATTTCAATGGATTGTAACAGCACCATCATTGGACAAGGGATGGACGTATTGCGGAAAAGTAGATTCAGACGCCACCCGTTACGGAAAAAGTGTTCGTCGTAAAGCGCTTTCAACTACTTCAAACGGTAAAAAAATATTAAAGGATACTAACAATTCTACTTTAGATTTTAGTCCTGAGGTTAAACCTTCTTTAATGAATTAATGAATGTAATCATGAGCTTTCGTTCCCTGTTTCTATTTTTTATTTTGAGTTCGGGTATGTTGTATGCGCAGGACAGTACTTCGGTGTTGGTTCGCGTTCAGGAAGACTTGTCTCCTGAGCAAAATTTTGTCGGTACCTTCTATAGTAATCCTGCCAATCAGCGTTATGCCCGTCGATACTCATTATCAGAACTGAGTGCCGATTATAGTTCGGCTTCACAGCAAACCAATACACAGCAATTGGGGAATGGAATTGGCCAGTTTCTGATCAACGCCAAATCGCACTATAAGATGAATCCTGAAAATACGGTTTTTGGAAACGCGTATTACAAGAATGGCAAACGAAAAAAGGTGCATTGGAACGAAAGCTCAGATTATCAAATTATTTATCCATATGTAACGGCCGATTCTATTGGAGGTGATCTTTCGTATGAGGAATATTCTTTTAGCGGTGGTTATACTAAAGCTTTTAGTAAAATGAACCTTGGTATTTCAGCCAACTACAGGGCTTTAATGGAGTACCGGGATACTGATCCGCGACCTAAAAATACCGTTTCAGACCTTAAGGTTTCGACTGGTATTTCGGTAAATATTGGCGATCATTATGTTTTAGGATCAGCGCTAAATCTGCAAAAATATACACAGTCTGATAATTTGAAATTCTTTAGCGAATTGGGCGCTCCGGCGGTTTATCATATGGTAGGACTTGGTGTGTACAATAAGCTGCTTACCGGAAATAAACTCAGCTCGTATTACGACGGAAGGGGATACGGTGGAAGCTTGCAGTTTTTTCCCAAAGACCGAAGTGGTTTTGGATTATCGGCAGGATACAATCGGTTTGATTATGAAAAAATAATGACCGAATTTCAAAATCTTGTTGCATCTGCTATTTTAGAAAATAGCTATGAAGCAGCCGTTTCTTATTCGAAAAAATCAGAAGAAAAGTTTTGGGGCACAAAGATTGGACTTTTTTATACCAACAGAGCGGGAACCGAAAACATATTCGACAATCAAAGTACAACCTCTTACATTAAAATAGCCGAACATACGAAATACACCAATCAGGTAACATCCGTTGTGTTTTCGGGATTGTATGTTATCCCAAAACCTGCATTAACGTGGTCGGTTGCACCAAGTTTTAATTTAAAAAATACAGCAGAAAAGTATAGTGATCCTCTGAGAACTGTAGACATACAACAAGGTATTGGCCGAATGGATTTTGCCGTTTCAAAACTCCTGTCTCCATCCTTAATCAATCTTTCGGCTTCGTTGGAGCATAACTGGATTTTAAGTTCGGATAGGACACTGAGCGACCGAAAAACAAATCAAATTTTCGACCTGCTCGATTCTAACTTTGCCTACTTATCAGCAGGGTATTCCAAAGTAAATCTCGCGGCAAGGTGGGATTATACATACAAACCCGATCTTAACTTTTTTGTCAAAACGAGCTTCGATTATTACAACTATTCCAAAAACGTAAACAATACTTTTTATCAAATGTCATTGGGGTTGACATTTTAACACAGATTATAAAATCTTTATCTACTCACAATGAAGTCTCTGATAGTAAAAACCTCTTTTTTTGCCTTTTTTACAGGTATTATTTATGCATTGCTAAGTTTTAGTGCTGCATTTAGTGAAAAAATAGCAAACTCCAACTGGCGTGAAGTTTACAGCAAGCCCACCAATCAATGGCCAAAACCTACCGTTGACAAAGATGTTCTTTGGCAGGAATTTGAATCCCTGGCTGTAGATACCAGTTACTACGACAGATTGGAAGATCCCAAAGTAATTTTAGGTCAAATGCTTTTTTTTGATCCTAAACTTTCCGGTTCCAATCAGGTTTCCTGCAGCAGTTGTCATGATCCGGAACTTGCCTGGGGAGATGCAAGAGAAAAATCTTTAGGTAATGACCATTTGCAGGGAAAAAGAAACACGCCATCGTTGTATAACATAGGAGCCCGGAAATCTTTTTTTTGGGACGGTCGTGCAGCAACTTTAGAAGAGCAGGCGCAAGGCCCCATAACGGCGCATCACGAAATGAATATGGAAGCTAAAAGTCTGGCTAAAAAGCTAAAGAAAATCAAAGCTTATCCGGTTTTGTTTCAAAATGCCTTTGGGAATTCTGAGGTTACCTACGAAAAAATCCTTCAGTCTCTGGCGGTGTTTCAAAAAACAATTCTCAGCAAAAGAAGCCGCTTTGATGCTTTTATTGATGGCGATTATACACAGTTATCCGATCATGAAATATACGGGCTGCATCTTTTTCGTACCAAAGCAAGATGTATGAATTGCCATTCCGGGAAATACCTGACCGATGAATCCTTTCACAATATTGGACTTACTTATTACAAAAGAGAATACGAAGATTTAGGACTTTATAATGTTACTAAAAAAGCAGAAGACGTTGGGAAATTCAGGACTCCTTCTCTGCGCGATGTAACGTTTACCGGCCCGTGGATGCACAATGGTTTGTTTGACAATATCACCGGAATTGTAAACATGTACAACAGCGGCATGCACATGATCGACCCCGATGAATCGGAAAAAGCGGCCGATCCGCTATTTCCTAAAACGGATGTTTTAATGCAGCCGTTGCATCTTAATGATGAGGAAATTGTGGCTTTAGTTTCTTTTATAAAAACATTGTCCGGAAGACAGTATAAAATGGAAAGACCACAGATACCAAGGTAATTACCACATAAAAAAAATCCCATTTCGCAAGAGATGGGATTCATTTTTTAGAAAAATAATAATAACCTCCAGCCCGGACACAAGTCCAGACCAGAGGTGCAACAGGCATATATTTCTTTAAATGTTTTATAACTAATCCAAAGTGTTTTCTGAATATAAACCGGCATTTATTAAAACGAATATCCTAGTGTTAACAGCCAGTTGGAAGGTGCACCAGGAAACAAACGAATATAGTCGTAACCTCCAACCCAGTAGGTTTTATTGGTGATGTTGTTGGCATTCACCTGAATTTTAAATTTATTGATGCTGTAATACAATGCCGCATTAAACAAGGTATAGCCCGGAATAGTTTGTGTAACCGTTTGACTTAAGTTACGGGTGGTAACAAAATTAGTCCCAAAAGCCAGACCAAAATCTTTTAAAGCGCCATCAGTAAAGTTGTAACGTGTCCAAACATTCCCTTGTTGTTTTGGCGTATTGGGTTTTTGTCTTCCAATTTCAGTACCTACAGGGCTTTCGGTAATTGCTGCTTCATTATACGAATAAGCCGCAGAAATACTCCAGTTTTTGGTAATGCTTCCGTTCACATCAATTTCGATACCTTTTGATTCTTCCTCTCCAATGGCTCGCATCAAATCTGGGTTTACAGGATCGTTGGCAGGATATAACGTATTTTTTTGCTGAATTTTAAACAAAGCCACCGTCACAAAAAGTTTCTCTTTAAACCAGGAAGATTTTCCTCCAAATTCAATCATATTGCTTTCTAACGGACCAAATGGCCCTCCTGCATTCGGATTGGATAAAGAAGAAGCAGTTTGCGGATTGTACCCCTTTACGTAAGTTCCGTATAAATTAATATTGGGATTAAGGGTATAGGTAAGTCCAAAACGAGGCAGGAACGAATGCTGTTTTACCTTCTTTTCGGTTGTTTTTTTGTAGTTTTCTTTATCGGTATATTCGTCATAACGAACTCCGATTAAAGCCTGAAAAGCGCCAAATTTAATGTGATCCTGAAGATAAATTCCGTACAGCGAATAATAAGTCGGGTCAAACGGACGAGCGGCATAGAAATATTTGCTCATGTCTTTTAACTGCTGTGATGCCGATGGATTGGTTAAATCAAAATGCGCCACATTAGGAACCGGATTTCCTTTAGAATCTAACAAATAAAGATTCTTCTTTTTAGGGTCGTAGGTTGCAATGGAACCTGTATTGGCTGCGTTTCTGTATCCTGTTGCCTGAAGTTGAGAACCTCCGGCCGGTACCTGTTCCTGTGCATAATCATAGCCGGCAATCAAATTATGATCTAAAGCACCGGTTTTTGCCTGATACTTAAAAAAGGCAGAAAGATTATCAATATAACGCTTGCGCTTGCGTTGGAAAACCTGCATTTCGATTGCGGTCGGAATAGTCGTTCCGTCACCGGCTGAAGCATATTTGTTGGCACCACGATGCTCCAAAAGATCCTCGGTATAACCCGTACGGATGTAAGAAGCAGAAAACGACAAACGATCGGTAAACTGATGGTTTAATGAAGTAGTAACGATATAAGTTTCCTCATTTAAATAATCGTTTGTAGAATTTAAGGAATTCGAAGTCTTTGTCGAATATAAATTATCCTCATAAGTAGATTGTCCACGATCCAGAATACTTTTCGAACCCGTATAAATCAGGTCAAAGTTCACACTTGTTTTATCATTTGGAAGAAAGGAAAGAGAAGGAGCAATGACAATATTTTTGTCGAATTGAAGATCTCTGAAAGAATTTGCATTTTCATATCCTACATTCAAACGGTATAACAACGACTTGTCTTCTGTCAAGGGACCAGTAAAATCGGCTAAGGCTCTTAGCGTATTAAAACTTCCTGTAGAGAAATTCACACTGTTTGCGGCCTGATCCAGTGGTTTTTTAGTAACACGGTTTAAAACTCCTCCCGGCGAAGCATTCCCAAACAAAGCAGAGGATGGTCCTTTTAAAACTTCAACACGCTCGAGGTAATTGGCCAAAGGCTGTTTCCAGAATCCGGTAGAAGTTCGCATTCCGTTTAGCAACTGCGTATTGCTTCCTCCGTTAATTCTAAAACCACGAATCGAAATGTCGTCATAAAAAGTAAACTGACTCACACCGCTGAAGTTTTTTACTACTTCGCCTACGCGAATCGAACCCTGATCGGCGATTAACTCTTTGGTAGCATAAGAAACAGCTTGTGGAAGATCTTTTAAAGCAATTTCTGTTTTGGCTCCAATAAAAGATTTGGTGTTTTTATACGATTTCTCCTTTCGGCCTGTGATCTCTACCGTCTGTAAAGTATTGATATTTTCCTGTAAAACGATCGAAAGTTCCAGGTTTTCATTGAGTTGGAGCTCAACTTTTTTTTCCTGTGCAGAAAACCCCATTGCCGAAAAATGAAGGGTATACGTTCCTGGTGTCAGGTTGTTGAATTCAAAGTTTCCTTTGTCATCAGAAGTAGTGTTTTTTTTGAGGCTTTTAAGAAACACAGAAGCATACGATACAGCTTCATTGTTTTGGGAAACGATCTTTCCCGTAATTCTGGCATTTTGCGCCTGACCAAGGCTAGTAAAGGCCAGCAGCAAAAGTAAATAATTGAATTTCATGGCGGTTATTTATATTATGATTTAAAAATTAGGTCACAAATATACTGTTATTATTTAGACTAAATATAAATAGTGTAAAAAAGAGAGAGATTTAACAGAATAATTTAGGCAGAAGATTTAATTTTTGTAAGGCATCGAATAGAACACAATCTTTTAGAATGCCATTTATATAGAGTAAAGGCTATATAGAAGCAATTCCGATTCGTAAGAAAGGAGATTTTTATTTTATACACTTTTTCAGATTCGTTTGCATACTATTTTTTTTACGATTTCAAAAAAAGACAGTTTGCTTTTTGTTTGAACACCTTATATTTTATTACTAATTTTAGAGTACAGTTAGGATTTGGTCCTGTATACCATTGCTTAATAATAAAATCAGAATCGTATATAACGTATAGCTACCAGTATGAGTCAATCACAAAATGTTACCGATTATCCAAACAACAACACCATTTTTATGGTTTGGAAATTTAAAAATCAGACCGATATAAAGTCTGCATTTAAGAAAGTGTGTTCGTTGATCAGTAATTTAAACAATTCCTTTACCATAAGAATCCCCGACGGACGAAGCAGCTGCGTAATGGGGGTTGGACATGACGCCTGGATAGCACTAGGCTTACCGAAACCTTTACCGAAAGAATTGGTGAATTTTGAACCAATAAAAGGAGCAAAACATACCGCAGAAGCTACTGCAGGTGACCTTCATTTTCATTTAAGAGCACAAAACACAGCCATTTGTTTTGATATGGCTATGGCAATTTCAAAGGTTCTCGAACCGGTTGCGGAATGTTTGGAAGAGATTCACGGATTCAGATATTGGGACGGTCGGTCTATTATTGGTTTTGTGGACGGCACCGAAAACCCGATAGGTGATGAGAGAGATTTTTTTGCAATAGTAGGTGAGGAGGATGCTGCCTATAAAGGCGGAAGCTATTTGTTTGTACAAAAATATTTCCATAACATGAAAAATTGGGAAAATCTAACTACCGAAGAGCAGGAGAAAGTAATTGGAAGAACTAAAATGAATGATATCGAATTGGATGATGAAGTGAAACCGGCAAACTCGCACAGTGCGCTAACCGCTATTACAGATGAAAATGGAGAGGAACTTAAAATTGTACGGGACAATATGCCTTTCGGAAATCCTTCTAAGGGAGAAGTGGGCACCTATTTTATTTCTTATGCCAGTACATTCAGTACCACCAGAAAAATGTTAGAGAATATGTTCATTGGTAATCCACCCGGAAATTATGACCGCATACTGGATTTTAGCACTGCAGCAACCGGAACATTATTTTTTGCACCAAGTTTTGATGTCTTGGATGAATACGCTGATGAATAAGATTATTTTGACTATAAATGCTAAACCAAATACCAATTGGCAACCCAAATTTTATGGAAATTGAAAAAACGATTGAAGAGAATGTACATCACTTTTTGTTCGACCTGAAAAAAGAAGGAGAAGGAGAAAAGGAGGCAGGTTTAATTATTCAGAAGTACATAAAAGAAGGCAGTATAAGCGAAGACGAAGAGAACACGCTTAAAATCCAGCTTTTCGATTCGTTGAAAATAATTGGTATCGGCATTCCTTTTTTATTGCTTCCGGGCGCTTCGATCTTATTACCAATACTGATAAAAGTGGCCGGTAAATACCATATCGAACTGATGCCGTCAGCATTTGACAAAACTGACGGTCAGACCTAAACGGTTACGGTTTACAGTTCCTTTATGCTCTCGTATATTTTAGGATCGTGTCTTTTAATTTTAATTTTTACATACTTTGATGCCGGCATATTGCTGTCTTTTACAACATTGTTCACCGAAACCAGTACGTTGGTTTCGGGAAAATAAGTAACGGTATTTTTCTCGGGTATCTGATACGAAACAATGACAAACAAAGGCGCAATTCGTTCGATACCATCATCATAATTAAATAGATCAACCTTATCGCCCGCTTTAAATCCCGCTTTTTCAATGTCTTTTGGATTCATAAATACAACACGGCGTTCGTTTTTTATACCGCGATAGCGATCGTCAAGGCCATAGATTGTAGTGTTAAACTGATCATGGGTTCGGGTTGTGGCCATCATGTACTCATCGGGAGCAAGCGCATTATCCGGTACCGAAGTTAATGTAAAGGGAGCACGGTTCCCAAACTCTTTTGTGATAAACTGTCCGTCACGCGCTGCGTTCGGCAGGTAAAAACCTCCTTTGTGACGCGCTCTGACATTATAATTTTCAAAACCCGGTATGCACTTTTCAATAGCATCTCTTACGGCATCATAATTATCATGGTAGTCTTGCCAGTCTATAACCGATTTGCTTCCTAATGTTGCCATCGCCATTTTGCAGACAATCTGTGTTTCGTTAATTAAGTTATCAGATACAGGTTTTAGCATTCCTTTAGATGATTGTACCACACCCATTGAATTCTCGGTAGTTATAATTTGTATCTCGCCATTAACAATGTCCTTGTCACTTCGAGACAATGTTGGCAGTATGAGCGCTTCCTGTCCGTGAATCAGGTGAGTTCGGTTTAGCTTGGTAGATACGCAAACGGTTAAATTTAGTTTTCTTAAAGCACTGGCGGTATAAGTGGTATCGGGTGTTGCAGATAAAAAATTACCCCCCATACAAAACAGCACTTTCACTTTTTCTTCCTGCATGGCTTTAATGGCGCGAACAACATCATAACCGTGTTTGCGGGGAGGATTGAAACCGAAAAAGGCCTGTAACCGATCGAGTTGTTCGTCAGTCGGTTTTTCGTCAATCATCATCGTCCGGTTTCCCTGAACGTTGCTGTGACCACGTACCGGACAAACGCCCGCTCCGGGTTTACCAATGCTTCCTTTGAGCAGCAGTATATTAAGAATTTCTCTAATCATCTCGACACCGTTAGGCTGTTGTGTAAGCCCCATACCCCAGCAAACAATAATTCGTTTTTTGAAGGCTAAAATTTCTGCAGCTTCATACAACAGCTCTTTAGAAACACCGGATTGTAGGGCGAGTTCATCAAGGTTGTAAGCGTCAAATTGTTTTAAAAAAGCATCGTATCCTGTCGTTTTTTCTTTGATAAAGTCATAATCAAAGACTTCTCCGGGTTTTTTCTTTTCAAATTCAATTAGTATAATTTCGATCGCTTTAAGCAAAGCCATATCTCCATTTATTTTTACAGGCAAAAAAAGATCGGCCAGTTTAATACCGCTTCCAATAATTCCATTCACTTCCTGTGGATTGTGAAAGCCCATTAAACCTGCTTCGGGTAAAGGATTTATCGCAATGATCTTTGCTCCGTTTTTTTTACCTTTTGACAATGCGCTCATCATTCGGGGCGCATTGGTTCCGGGATTCTGACCAATGATCACAATGACATCTGTATCATAAAAATCATCCAGAGTTACAGTACCTTTTCCGATGCCAATGGTTGGCCTTAAAGCCGATCCCGATGTTTCATGACACATATTGGAGCAGTCGGGCATATTGTTGGTACCAAATTCTTTTGCAAAAAGCTGGTAGAGAAAGGACGCTTCATTGCTTGTTCTTCCCGAAGTATAAAAAGCAGCCTCATCGGGAGATTCCAATGCGTTGAAATGATCGGCTATTTTTGTAAAAGCAGCATCCCAACTGATCGGCTGATAATGTGTAGCATTTTTGGGTAAATACATGGGGTCAGTCAGTCGACCCATTTTGCCAATTTGATAATCGTCCAGTTTGGCAAGTTCGTAAACCGAGTTTTCTTTAAAAAAATCAGCTGTAACTTTTTTGGTTGTAGCTTCTTCCGCCAGTGCTTTAGCGCCGTTTTCACAATATTCACCCAGAGGAGATCGCTCGTCATCGGGATCGGGCCAGGCACAGCTTGGACAGTCAAAACCACCAGCCTGGTTCATTTTAAATAAAGCTTTTGTACCCCGAACAAGTGTTTTTTCTTCAATGAGATCGCTAAAAGCTGCTATCACAGCGGGTACGCCAGCGGCCCACTTTTCTACTTTTGTTAGCTTAAGATCTAAAAGACGATATGGATTTTCGGCGTTTGGTTCTTTGGCAACTTTATGGTCGGTGCTTTTTTTAGATTGATCTTCTTTCATAACTTTTGCATTTAAGTAGTATACTCGTAAAAAAACGGAATAATTATAATTTTATATCGTAGCGATCCAAAAGGTATTCTAATTTTTACTGGAGGTAGGAATGAATACCTGATCAGTAGAATGGTAGATATTGAATCTCTCTTTTTTAAGAAACCCCAGTAGGGTTATGTTAAATTCTACCGCCAATTCAACTGCCAGGCTAGAGGGCGCGCCAATAGCCGCTACAATTGATATTCCAGCCATAGCCGCTTTTTGAATTAACTCAAAACTGATTCTGCCGCTCAGAAGTAAAATGTACTTGTTTAAAGGCAATAGGTTTTCAGCCAGAGCCTTACCAATTAGTTTGTCTAAAGCATTGTGCCGTCCAACATCCTCCTGCAAAAGCACTAATTCCCCCTCAATAGTAAAAAGCCCCGCCGCATGAATACCTCCTGTAAGAGCAAAACTACTTTGGCCAGCTCTTAATTTTTCGGGCAATTGATAAAGTACAGCTGTTGACAATTTTAGCTTAGAACTTGGGATAGCTTTAAAAGCGCTAACCGTTCTGATGGATTCAATGGCACTTTTTCCGCAAACCCCACAGCTTGAAGTCGTATAAAAATTCCGGTCCGTTTGTACCAAATGGGGAACAAAATTTTCGACAAGATCCACCTGAACTACATTCTTCTTTTGTGCTGTACAATTCTTTTCGATATGGTACACTTTTTTGATGTTTTGATAAGAAGAAATAATGCCTTCCGTGAATAAAAAACCAACCGCAAGATCCAGATCATTCCCGGGTGTGCGCATGGTCACCGAGATGTTTTTTTGTATTCTTTCGGCCTCAGAACCATAACTGATCCTTATTTCGAGAGGCTCTTCGACAGAGACAATATCCGGGAAGGACGAACTTTCGATCCCGTCTACCTTTGTAATGAACACCTCTTTAATAGAAACTAATTCCGGATCCTTCATTTCCATATAAACGCATTAAAAGTTGATACGTAAATTTAATGAAAAAACAGATATAAAAAGTTCTGAGTTTAAGGATAACGACTTTGAAATGAGCAAATCGGCTGGTGTTTTGTGTTTACCAGGGCATTTCGCCATCTTCATTGAAGAATTTTCCTGTTGCTCCTTCCGAAGTAAGGGTTGCATATTTTACAATTGCTCTTGCTCCGTGCTCGACGGGTCTTACACCCAGGTAGTTATTAAACGCTGTTTTGGTAAAACCGGGGCAAACACAATTCACTTTAAAATTACTGTCTTTAAGTTCTTTGGCTAACATGACGGTGTAGGCATTTAAGGCCGACTTTGATGCTCCGTAAGCCGAAGGATTATAGGCGTAAAATTCCCAGTTAGGATCCTGATGTTTGGTAATCGAAGAAAGTTCGGTAGTTACATTTACAATTCTTGGTTCGTTTGATTTTTTCATTAAATCGATAAACTCTTGTATCACCTGAATAGGAGCAAAGAAATTGGTTTCAAAAACGGTTTTTACCTGTTCTAACGGAACTGTAAGTGCCGGTTGCGGAAAGCCGCCGCTAATGCCGGCATTGTTTATTAAAACATCTAATTGGGGTGTTTTGCTTTCTATGGTTTGCCGCGCTGCTTTGACAGACAAAATGTTGGTAACGTCTAATTCGACACAGTCTACATTTGAAAAACCTAATGCTTTAAGTGCCGCAACTGCCTCAAGTCCTTTTGTTTTTTCCCGACTGCCGATGTAAACAAAATATCCGAGTGCTGCTAATTGTTTTGCGGTTTCAAAACCGATTCCTCTATTGGCTCCTGTTATAAGTGCTGACTTCATTTTTTAATAAATTAGTGAGCTGTAAAAGTAGACGGAGCAAATTGAAATGGGTTGGACAATTCGTTTTAACTGCCTGACAAATCCTGAATGTCAGTGATATAATTGCTAATACTTTTTCCTGTGGTCTTTTTGAAAAGCCGTGAAAAATAGTCGGGGTCGTTAAAGCCCAGTTCGTACGCGATTTCTTTAGCAGAGGATTTGGAGTAGTGCAGTTTTCGTTGTGCTTCCAATATCAAACGATTGGTGATAAATTCTTTTGGCGAAACACCCGAAAACTCTTTGACAATGTTGTAAAGGCGGTTCGTCGTTACGGCCAGATGATCTGCCATGGTGTTTATGGGAAGTTGTTCGGTGAGATGGGTTTCAACGGCAATTTTAAAATCAATGTATTTAGAAAGCCGCGCAGGCAGTGCGTTTTCTTTCGCTACATTTTTAAAATAGGCAGTGTTTATTTCTGTCAGTATCGAATTAAGATGAGCCAGAATAATGGCTCCGTCTATTTCATTTCCTGCTGTATTTAGAATGCTGTTCAAAAGCTCAAAAAGCGTTTTTACTCGCTGTTTTGAATCGTTATCAAAGGAAACGATTTGTGAGTTTAAGGGATTGAGTAAAAATGAAAATGATTGGGGAAGCATCGACAAACAGTTTTGGTCAAAACTCATTTTGAAGTATTTAAGACTATCCTTAACCTCTTTGGGTGCTGTATGGATTTGGTTGGGCAGGATAAAAAATAATTGTCCGTTGGAAATGGTCAGATCTTTTAAATCCACTTTATGAGTAAGCGAACCGTTTTCAATAAACACAAAGAAAAAGTTGGCTTTACGGTGAGGACGGGTAAGCATTTTCATTACATCTTCAGGCAATTGATTATCAGAGTTCGTACTTACTCTAATGGCAATTTTACTGTGTAATTTTATTTGCTGAATTAGTCCTTTGGTTTCCTGCATTTTGGGTCTTTATATTTAGGCTAGCGCTACAAATTTAAGAATTTTAAGGACTTAACACTATGGTATAGCGTACCACAGCTGTCTCATAATTTTGTCAGAGCGATAACAGACCAGTTTTAGGGGTATTTATTTCTGAATGTGATTTAAGAGTTTGGTAAACAGGTGTATATACTTGCTTGGAATTCTGTGTTAATTCCTAAATTAGCTTGATAAAGCTGTAAGGGTAAATTTCTTCGGAATAGCAATCCGTAAAGAGGCATACGCTTAGCTAATTTGGACCCTGCATTATATCAATTAGGATACAATTGAAAGAATAGATTAACAGCTTATTGTCGAATAACAAACTCCAAATTTACCATGACTCTATTTCGATTTTTTATAATAAATGCAAGCAATTTAATACGAGGTATTTACTTGTTCTCACCCGGTCTTGTTTTTTTGATACTCTATTATTTTGTCATCGTTAAACTACCAATGGGACAGGATATGTTGATGCAGACTGTTGAATATTTGGGGCCGTTTGTATTTACAAACTTGAGCGTAATTTTATGGATGTTATTGTCCTGGCTAAGTTCCAGACAAATTGCAAATTTATTTATAATAATGTATGGTGCTGCGACACCTCGAATTTACACTCATTTTCCTCGTTTGTTAGGGTATAATGTAGCCGTCGGCTTGCAGCTTGCGGCATTAAATCTGCCAGCTATTGTTTTTGAGGAAAAAACGATTTGGCTTTTTTGGGCACTGCTGTTGTTTCATAATGTCTATTATTTTTTACTGGACACAACTTTTAACTTAAAAACCAGACGACTCATTACGATCAGTATTGTTACAGGTATCAGCTATATTATACTTTTCATTTATTTATTCGGTTCGAAAAGTTTTGATATCCTGTTTATAAAGGATGCTCTTAGATATCCACTCCATATCGAGTATTGGATGTTTCTTTCTATTTTTTACTTTTTGCTGCAAATTCTGTTTGTATTTGTCGCTGTACAAAAAAGAAAAACAACTGTTGGTACTACGGTAAGCACGGGATGGAAAAGAATTTTTTACGGAGCATTATACTTGTCGTTTGTATTGTATTTATTAATTCTTTTTTCACCTGATTTTGCCATCCGATACGGTTCCCTGGGCTGTCTTCTGTTGGCAATGGGATTGTGGGTAGCTTTTGTATGCAAGATCAAATCTTACGCTGTCAAGTATAATTTTCGGTTTACAATGCTTATTGTTTTGTGGGCGATATTGCTAGGCTATTTTTACGATCCGTACGATGTAAATCTGGAGGAGACTAAAACTGAACATTTGTACGCCGATAGACTTGAAATTGATAAGTATCTCGACGCATGGATTCAGAATCCGATCCGTTCAAATGTCCTAAAAAAAGACTCTACATCTTATCCGATATATTTGGTTATTGCAGATGGTGGTGCTTCTAAATCAGGTTATTGGGTAGCTTCTGTTTTATCAAAATTGGAAGCCGCTTATCCTGAAGATAAATTCTCAGATCACCTTCTTAGTTTAGCGGGGGCTTCCGGAGGTTCTGTCGGTAATCTCGCATTTTATACCACGCTGGTTGATCCGTCAATCACAATTAAAGACACCACAAAGGTAATAAGCGACTATCCTGCTGCTGGTTTTTTTGAAGCCGATTTTCTGACTTATCCCTTAGCCCGATTTTTAGGCCCGGATTTATTACGTCATTTAGTTCCTTATTTATTGCAGGACGACAGGGCAGAGGCATTGGCAACCGCAATGGAAAAGTCAGATTACAACTCTCAAATTGGACAGTATTTTAAAGGGACCCTGGACACTGTTTTTGATTATAGCGGACGTCTGCCTATTGTCTTTGTTAATACAACCAATATTGAAAGCGGTTCATCCGGTGTTATTAGTAATGTGAAAATTAACCCTCCTTTTACACACCGTCTGGATGTGCTTTCGCAGCTGGATGCAGATACCGATGAGGGATACAAAAATATAAAACTGAGCACCGCAGCAGTTCTCGGAGCTCGTTTTCCTTACCTGTCACCAGCAGGAGAAATAAATAATAAATATTTTGTTGACGGAGGTTATTACGATAACAGTGGAGGCGGAATTACCTCAGAACTTCTACAGCGCATTGAGATCCGAATGGAAAGCGGCAATAAGGATGACATTTTTTATCAATTACGCAACAAACTAAAATTCAAAATAATATACATATCCAATGGCACAGTTAAAAAGGAGGAACCTAAAACATTACACCCATTAGTAAACGATCTGGCAGCTCCTCTTATAACCGTTTTAGGTACGTACGGCAATCAGACAGAATTGTCTAATAAAAAATTACAGGATTATATAGAGCGTAGTTCTTTTAGAATGAATCACGAGTCATTCCGTAAAGAGAACTTGCCAAAAGATAGTACTGACAATATAATTCCGTATCCAATGAACTGGGTCATTTCTGACTATAATATTAGAAGAATGAAAGAAAACCTAATAAAAGTAGATCCTAAGGAGGTACTGGGCAGGAAGTAAATAAACTTTCATTTATCTTTTCGGACTAATAGTATCGTAAAAGCACATCCGCTTCATAAATTTCGCTTTGAATCGTTCGTCACCCAACGAATGGTTTGATGCAATAGCTCCGTACTATTTGCGCACTGCCGCCATTACCATTTCACCCAGAGTCGCAGGCAGTAGTTTGGTCACCAATTAGAATCCCATATCTTCATTTACCGTATTTGCTCCAATAAAACTCCGAATTAAATCTCATTTGGAAGTAAACGACGTACACAAACGACGCGGTATTATTTTGCGATGCCATTTATGGTTCAAGCCGCTTATGTCTTGAATATTATTGTAAGCTATTGTTTCATTAAGTAGCGCGCTTATAACGTCAAAGGTGTAGTTTGTTTCTTTCCTCTTAATAATCTGATAGAAGAATATAATTTTAGTAAAAATAAGCTAATTGTAGGTTTTTTCATCGTATTTTTTGTTTGAGAAAAACAATTGTTACGATGTTTTAAGATCAGCAATCAATAGGTTTTGTATTTATTAATATTATAAAGATGTATTAGTTATGAAATTAAAAAAGAGGAAAATTGTAATGCTATTAATGATTACTATGCAGATTACATTTGCACAAGAACGAATAGTCAGTGGTGTGGTTACTGATTATTCAGGACTTCCAATTCCGGGTGTAAATGTACTTGTAAAAGACACGAAGAATAGTACTCAAACTGACATTGAAGGAAGGTACAGTATTAAAGTTGGTTCAGATCAAATTCTGAGTTTTAGCTTTGTTGGTACAATCAAACAAGAAATAAGAGCCGGCTCTGAAAAAATTAATGTAAAATTAAAAAATCAGACAACAGAATTGGATGGGATAGTAGTGACGGCTCTGGGAATAAAGAGAGACAAAAAATCTCTGGGTTATGCTACCCAGGAAGTTAAGGGAGGTGATTTGACAGCTGGAACAGCAAGCGGGAATTTTTTGAATGAACTTTCCGGCAGGGTGGCTGGTGTGCAGATCAAAAGAAACAATAATTTCGGAGGGTCTACAAATGTAGTCTCGCGAGGTGTAAAAAGCCTTACCGGAAATAACCAGATGCTTATTGTTATTGATGGAATGCCCATCAACAACTCTAACATAAATTCAAGCACCGCCAGCCAGACTGAAGGCAGGGGAGGTTATGATTATGGTAATGCCGGTGCAGATATAAACCCCGAGGACATTGAAAATATAAATGTTTTAAAAGGAGCGGCGGCGGCAGCATTGTATGGATGGCAGGCAGGGAATGGAGTGGTTGTGATCACCACTAAAAAAGGGAGATCTAAAAAAGGATTAGGAGTAACCTTTTCCAGTGAAGTAATTACCGGAGTGATTGATAAATCGACCTTTATAAAACATCAAAGTAAATATGGAGGAGGAAACGGACTAAATTCTTTTCTAAAAGAGGATGTCAATGGAGATGGTACTCCTGACTTAGTGGCTCCAACAAGCAGTGAAATGTCTTTTGGCGAGGCTTTTAATCCTAATTTGATGGTCTATCAATGGAATGCTTTTACCCCTTTTTCAGATCATTATGGTAAAGCTACCCCTTGGGTAAATGCTAAAAATGGACCCATAACCTTTTTTGAAACACCATTTACAGTTAATAATTCTATTTCTGTAGAGGATGGAAACGAGAAAACAAGTTTTATTTTAAACTATACCCATTATCAACAAACGGGGATAATGCCCAATAGTAAAATGAATAAAAATAGTTTAAGCGCCAAAATGACGCATCAGTTTAGTGATAAATTATCAGGATATGCTTATGCAAATTATACCACTAATTCTACCGTTGGAAGAAATGATACTACGTGGGGAGACAATGTGGTTTATGGCTTTAGAGATTGGTGGCAAACTAATGTAGACATAAAAGAATTGAAGCAAGTTTATGAGCGATCAGGAGGGCAAAATATTACGTGGAATACCATTAGTTCAACAGATCTGCAAACTTATTCTCAGGAAAACCCTTATTTCAAACGTTATAAAAGTTTTCAATCCGACTCTAGAAATCGTTTTTTAGGGTATGTGAAACTAGATTATAAAATACTAGATTGGTTAACTGCTTCCGCAAAAGCATCTACAGACTCCTATAGCGAATTGCGTGAAGAAAGAAAAGCCGTTGGATCTGTATCTTCCCGATTTGGATTAAACAGATTACATGAAACTTCAGGCTATCAGGTTTATGATGGTATTTTTTCGGAACAAAATTATGAGATGATTTTAACTTTTAAGAAAAACATCAATGATAATATATCGATCAGCGGTTTAGTAGGTGGAAATATCTTAAGAACCAGTTTGGTTTCTTCCCTTGCTTCAACTCAGGGAGGTTTGATCGTGCCGGGACTTTATAGTCTAACAAACTCAATAGCACCTCCTCCGGCTTCAAGAAGAAGAAATGACAATTCTGGAGTAAATAGTACTTATGCTTCTGCTTCTTTTGGTTATAAAGATTTTGCGTTTGTAGAGGGTACAGTTCGTAAAGATGCATTCTCTACTTTACCGTCCGGAAATAATGCATTAGCCACTTGTTCATTATCAGGGAGCTATGTTTTTACCAAACACATAAATCAGCCTTGGTTATCATTTGGTAAATTAAGGATTGGTTACGCTGAAAACCCACAAGGAAATATTGATTTGTATTCTTTGGATGATACCTATGTTAAATCAGATCCCTTTGGAACCAATCAAATTTATTCTATTCCAACCACCAAAAACAATCCCGATCTGCGTCCTGTAAAAACAGTAACAAACGAAATTGGATTAGAAATGCAGTTTTTAGAGAAAAGAATTGGATTTGATGTTAGCGTTTACAAAAGTTTAAGTACGGATCAGATATTTCGTGTACCATTTTCAAATGCAACAGGTTTTGCATCCAAATACATCAATGCCGGATCGGTTCAGAATAAAGGAATTGAACTTCAACTAAATCTTACGCCTTTAAAAACAAAAGATTTCGCTTGGGATATGTTTGTTAACTGGTCTAAAAATGAGAATACGGTAGTTAGTTTAACCGAAGGCATCGAAAATTTACAAATTGGAGCATTCGTAGGAGGAATAACCATTAACGCGCAGCCAGGGCAGCCATACGGTGTAATAAAAGGGACTGATTTTAAATATCTAAACGGTCAGAAAGTAATAAGTCCAAAAGGAGGTTACGAAAAAAACTCATCTACTAATAATGTCATAGGAAATATAACTCCAGACTGGATTGCCGGACTTCGCAATAAATTTACCTATAAACAATGGTCGCTAAGTTTTTTAATTGATATACAAAAAGGAGGCGATCTGTATTCGATGGATCAGGAGTATGGACAATCAAGCGGTCTGACACAATATTCTGCAGGAATCAATGATTTAGGAAACCCTATCAGAAACACTAAAGCAAATGGTGGAGGTGTAATATTGGATGGAGTACAAGCTGACGGATCAAAAAATACGGTTAGAACCGAAGATCAAAAGTTCTTCAGTACCATTGATGGTTTTTTTGCAGAACCACATAAAGCTTTCATCTATGATGCTTCATTTGTTAAACTTAGAGAAGCTAACCTAACTTATGTTTTTCCATCAGCTATTGTTTCAAAAATGAAACTGACGGGATTGTCTTTTAGTCTTATTGGTTCTAATTTATGGATTATTAGTAAAAAACTTCCTGATGCCGATCCGGAAGGAGGATTGGGTTCAGGAAATCTATCATCCGCTAATTCGTTAGCCCCACTGCCTACTACCAGAAATTTTGGCTTCAACATAACGGTTAAATTTTAAGAAATGAGAAAAATAAAATATATAATGGTATTAATGGTAGTATTGATATCATGTTCAGATAATATTACGGATTTGAATGAAGATATAATTAATCCAAAAACCACTAAACCGGAGTATTTGTTTACTAAAGCTGAAAAAGACTTAGTAGATCAAATGGTACATCCCGGTATTTATAACAATGTTTTTAGATTGTTTGCCCAACAATTTTCAGAAACGTCGTGGATATTAGAAAGTCAATACAATATTTCTTTTGGAAAAATACCAGATGTTCATTTTGGAATTTTGTACAGTAATGTTTTGGGTAATTTAAAGCAGTCCAGTAACTTATTGGAGAATGAAAAACCAATTTCGGCTTCGGAAATAGCTGTTTTAAATAATAAAAAAGCAGTTTTAGATATAATAATAGCCTATACTTTTAGCCAATTGGTAGATACTTTTGGGAATATTCCTTATAGTGAAGCACTTAGTATAAAAAGTCATCCAATGCCAAAATATGATAGCGGACAAGTTATATATAAAGATCTGATAGATAAATTAACCAAAGCTTCAAAGGCCATAAAAGTGAGCGAACCCACTTTTGGTCAGGCAGATTTAATTTATAATGGGGATGCCCTTAAATGGAAAAAATTTGCTAATTCACTTAAACTAAGATTAGCACTAAACATGTCTGATGTTGATCCTGTTTACGCAGCTGAACAGGCAAAATCAGCGATACAGGAAGGAGTAATCACTAGTAATAGCGATAATTTTAGTTTAAATTATCTGTCTTTGCCTCCTAATGCAAGTCCTTTATTTTTATTGTCAACCAGCAGTTATAAAGATTACTTTATTCCTTCAAAAATTTTAGTTGATAAAATGAACAGCCTGATCGATCCGAGAAGAGCTGAATATTTTACTGTTGGTCCTGACGGAAAGAATTATGAAGGAGGAATTTATGGAGAAGTAAATCTATTTTCTAACTATTCTCATATTAACTCGTCATTATTTACCCCGACATTTCCCGGGACATTGTTTGATTATTCAGAAACCGAATTTTTACTGGCAGAAGCTGCTGCAAGGAGCTTTATTTCAGATGATCCTGAAACACATTATAGTCAGGCTATTAAAGCATCTATGAAAAACTGGGGAGTCAGTGATGCTGATAGTGAGGCCTACCTTTTAAATCCGGATGTGGCTTATAAAACAGCAAAAGGAACATGGAAACAAAAAATTGGCGAACAGGCATGGATCGCTTTGTATAATAGAGGATTTGAGGCATGGACATCCTACAGAAGATTAGATTTTCCAATATTATTCCCTCCTTCACAAACCTATAATAATTTAGGTACAATCCCTAAAAGATATTCGTATCCCGGAATTGAAGAGACTTTAAACAGTAAAAATGTGGAAGAGGCTATAAAAGCAATAGGTGGAAATTCAATGAGTGTTAAAGTATTTTGGGATAAAAATTAATTCTCCTTAAAGGTCAAGACGAGAAAAGTATTCGATTTGTTAGCTGTCAGAGAAAAGATTGCAGCTTAAAAAGTGCTTTATTAATACTAAAAAAGAAGTAAATGAAAAGTTATTTTATATTTTTTGGATTGTTATTTTGTTTCGGTTGTGATTCAGTTGAATATGATGAAGCCATGGAGAAAAAACTAGTTGATACGACAATAGACAAATGGCATTTGGCTGCTGCTGAAGCTAGTTTCGATACTTATTTTGATTTAATGACTTCCGACGCTGTTTTTATTGGCACAGATGCGACAGAAAATTGGAATAGAAAGGAATTTGAAGATTTTGCAAAACCAAGATTTGATGCGCACAATGCATGGAAAATGAAAGCTTTTGAACGTCATGTATATTTAGACGCTGCCGGAAAAGTAGCTTGGTTTGATGAACTTTTGAAAACTCGTTTTAAAATAGCCCGAGGCTCAGGAGTATTGGTAAAAATAGGGGAGCAATGGAGAATAAAACATTATGTTTTATCCATGACTATTCCTAATGATATCGCTAAAGAAGTCGTAAGATTAAAGACTCCAGCTGAAGATCAACTATTAAAAGAGCTTTAAAAACATTTAAACATCCAATTTTTGTCCTAATATTGATAGTTTTATCGTTTCCTCATTAACTACAAAAAAAGCTCTCATTTCATAAGGAATGAGAGCTTTTGATTTTAGTATGATCTAAACAGCTAGTTTACAGTTACTATTGAGCATCCCAGGTGGCAGAAGGATAGTAAATGGAACTTGTTACCGGAGCTTTCCAGTATTCCTGACTACCGCCACGGAAGGTGTGCAGACTTACTGCATTCACATTTCGTTTTGAATCGTTTGTCACCCAACGAATGGTTTGATTCAATAACTCCGTACCATTTACATAGTATTTCACATATCCGTTCGTATTGGACCCGGTATTTAGTTTAACAGAGATCTGACAGTTGTAGGTAACGCCTTCCTGTATGAAGTACTTTTTTCCAAAATCATTTCCAAATTGTCCAGGTTGATCTTTGTAATACACATATGGCTGAAGATAAGCGCCACTTCCTATAGCAGAGTTTGATCCATTTGGGCAATACCACATAAATCGGGCACTACCGCCATTACCATCCCATCCCGGGTCACCGCCGGTATTCTGGTCACCAATTAGAATTCCATAGCCGCATTTACCGCCTCTGCTCCAATAAAATCCGGAATTAAATCTCATCTGGAACCAAACGTTGTAAACCCCTTCTGACCAAACTCCAAACGAGGTACACAAACCACCCGGACAGGATAAGGTGTTGGTTTGCAATGTGATGGTTCTGGCGCCGGCACTACCTGCTAAGGCCGCAGCAGCTGAAAGCGCTTCTTTTTTGGTGTTTTCTTGCACTTCATTATTGACGATTTGCGACTCGTCTTTGGTAACGCTTTGTGGGGCATTGACCTCTTGTTCCTTTTCGCAGGAATTAAACACCACTACTGTAATAAATAACAAACTTGCTAATTTTAAGATTTTTTTCATTTTTAAAACTTTAAGGTTAATAAATAATTAATTGGTTAGTAAAGCATAGATTGTAATTACATCATTGACCTTGAAAAAAAAGTATCAAAATCAGTATCAGGTAATTGACACTGTAAAGTTGATTAATAACAATTTGTAAGAGGATTAAAAAAGTACGATTTTAGGTACGCAATAATCCCGTTTAGTTATTTTTCCTGTTATTTTTTTAGCTTTTAAAAGGAGTAGTAGTGAAAAGACGCAGGATAAAATACCCTACAAGATCATAAAGCCTTTCATTTTGAATGGCGTATTCTATCAGTTTGATAAGGATTTATAAATGATATAAAAGCATAATCCTTGCAGTTATTTGTTATTCAGTCACTTATGGTTTTTTGAGTTGTTTTGGCATATCGTTTGTCTTTATGGGTGAAAATCAACTCAAAAGTTTTTGTAAAAATCAATAGTACAGGATTGATTTTGATCATTATAAAACTTTTATGACAGTTGTATCAACATTCATATACCCCAAACAGTATCAAATAGAAGAAATATGAAAGCAAATAAAACAAGAGATAGGGAGATTGCGAAACTATACGCATCAAATAAATCCATGCAGAGCAAAGACAGAATCATCAACCTAATAGTTTTTGCTTTAGTTTTATTCCTTACTGTTTTTCTAATTTATCAATTGATGTAGAAAGTATTTAATTTAAGATAATAAAGGCCTTTTATCTCAATAAAAACTTTAATAAGCTGTTAAGATTTTTTTTAAGAATCACATTAGATATCATAAGTCCCATCCTATACCTAAACAATTATGAAAATTATAAATCCTATTATAGATCCCAGAATAAATCTAACTAAGAATTTTTTCTCCTCTTCTGATTCATCCCGTAACAAGGCAACATCTTCAGCTGTTAAAGACATGGAAGAAGCTGTTGATTTTATTATTGAAAAAGCCAGATGCAGTCATACCTATTGGATCAAAGAAATCTGTGAAGCCACATTGTTAGCTGCAAAAACTCGTGGAATTGGTATTTCAGAATGCGCTCCGGAGTTGTTGGAAGCGAAAATGAAAAAAGGAGATGCTGTCATAGCATTTACATCAGACGGAAGATGGGCAGGTTTTTCTTTTATCAATTCATGGGAGAATGAAAGCTATGTTTCTAATTCAGGATTAGTTGTAGCACCTGAATTTAAACATACCGAACTTGCAAAAAAGATAAAAATAAAAATTTTTGAACTGAGCCGCGAGAAGTACCCGAATGCACGTATCTTTAGTTTAACGTCAGATCTTGCCGTAGTAAAAATGTACCATGAACTCGGCTTTAAACAGGTAACCTTCTCAGAGCTGACCTCAGATGAACTGTTTTGGAAGAGTTGTAAATCATGTGTAAACTGCCCTGTAGTGATGAATAAGGAAAGGAAAACCTGCTTGTGTACCGCGATGCTTTATGATCCAAAACATCACCCGGCCGTTATTGATCAGAATAAAAAAAATGTAGCGTTGCAGGATAAGGCTTTGTTAGAAGAATTACGCTTAATTAAAATCAGGTCACTAAATTTTCTCTCCATTAAGATCTAAAATTTAAGGGCAAAAAAAAAACAAAATACTCAATATCTTGTATTTATAGCTGCTTATTTTGTGTCATACTAATAGTATCATCCATATACAAAGTAGGCAGCTGTCATTTACAATTTAATACTTAAGTTTGTAACATGAGTAAGACGATTAAAATTATATCATCGGAGGAATTTCCAAGACAATTTATGTCGGATGCTTCTTTAGATTTTGATTTCTTAAAAACTCCTTTGCAGATATATGACCTGAATGCCACAACGGAATACATTCAAATTCCGACTCCACTTTTCAGACCTGATTACAATTTTATGGTTCATGTTACCAATGGTAATGCCATACAACAGGTAGATAATGAGACAACAGCACTAACAAAAGATGATATTTTATTTGTAAAACAAGGGCATATTACAGCAATGAAAGAAATTGATTCGGAGATAACCGGTCATTTTATTTTATTTGAAGAAAGCGTTCTGAATCACATTCTGTCTAAACAGGAGTTGATACAAATTTTTGCCACAAACTCAGTGGTTAAACTTCCAAAAGAAACGAGTGTATGGCTTAATTCCTTGTTTTGCTTGTTAGGACAAGAATTTAGGGACGAAAATTCCAATATCGAAATTTGTTATTCGCTTATGCAGGCTGCCTTTCAAAAAATCATTTCTTCCAATAGAGAGCTGAATAAAGCGGTACATCGTGGTAATGAGATCACTTTTTCTTTCAAGGAACTGGTTTACAAATACCACAGTCAGGACAAATCCGTCTCTTTTTACGCCGATAAGTTGAAAATTTCTGTAAACTATCTGAACAGGTGCATTAAGCAAACCACCGGAATAGCCCCAAAAGAATGGATAAACAATGTCAGTATCCTGCAAAGTCAGATTCTTTTGCAAGATTTGACCAAGGATATTTCAGAAATCGCTTTTGAATTGAATTACGAAGATCCGTCTTACTTTGGACGACTTTTCAAAAAAATAACCGGTACAACTCCTTCTCAGTACCGAAACTCGCTTATGCACGATTTGTCCGAGTAACGGCAAACTAAATCCTAACAACAATTATTGTTTTAAACACACCTTTGTCCCAAGAAAATCTTAGGGGCTAATACGGCTCATGTGTTTAAATTTAATAAGTGTTATTTTGAAAAAAGTACTGTCATTAGTTTTATTAACCTTATTTATTTGTCTTCCAAATAAATTTTATGCTCAATTAATCACAGATGGCGCAGGGGTTAGCGTCACTGTAAACGGAAAAAGTAGCTTCGGGAATTTATCAGCTGTAGATCCTTATTACGGAAATAAATTCAGATACAATACGTATGATTTTTGGTTGCCAATACCTTCTTTTAAAATTGGAAAAACACGCATTCTTGGCATCGTTAATTATCGTGTTTTAGATTTTTCCTTCGATAAGGACTTCAAGGATAGTCCGAATCATATCTCAAAAATACAAGAAATCAAACCTACTGTTGTAGTACGACATCCTTTTGGAAAAAGATGGGCTGCTTTTGGGGTTTTGATTCCTACTGTGGCTTCCGATTTTAAGGATTCGTTTTCAATCAACGACATGGTTTTGGATGGGATTTTTGGAGTTTCAAGAAAGTTTGGAGAAAAATCAAATCTTGAAATTGGTATCGGCCCCCATATTATGTATGCATTTGATAAGTTCCTGATAACACCTGCCATATCTGTTGATTACAAGAGTAATGATGGTAAATGGTTTGCTCAGCTGTACTGGCCAAGAGTAAATGTGTTTAGGAATCTGGGCAATACTACACAAGTGGGTGTGGCGGGATCTATAGATTGGACCCTTCATAATTTACAAAACTATAAGAATAACGAAGGCCTGGAGGTTGACTATGCTCAGTTTTCGGCTGTTCATGGCGGTTTGCAGATTAATCAGCGGCTTTTTGATGGTTTTTGGCTTCAGCTGCAAGGAGGTGTGGGATTTGCTAATAAATACACCTTATATGATTCAAATAACAACAGTATTACCGACTATAAAACAAAAGAAATTCCATATGCGAAAATGATGCTGACCTATCGTTTTGGAAATTAAGAACACAAATCAAACAAGTTTAATCACAATAATTTAAAAGAAGAAAATGAAAAAAACAATGCTGAGTATACTGGTATTAGGAGCCTCGTATTTGACTAATGCGCAACAGGTAAAAATGAATGTTGATGTCACCAATATCCAAAAAGGAAAGGGCACAGTTGTAATGAATGTTTACGATAAAAAACAAAATTTCCTTAAAACGGCCTGCTTTACAAAAGTTCAGAAGGCCAATCAGGAAACGATGAAATTTCAGGTTGAATTGCCAAGAGGGACTTACGCCATTACTGTTTTTCAGGATTTGGATAGTAATGGAAAATTAAATAGCAATTGGTTCGGAATGCCAAAAGAACCGGTAGGAAACAGTACCAATTTTAAACCGGACGGCGGAGCACCAACATTCAATGATTGTTCTATTTATGTTTTAAAAAATGATTCTGCGATAGCTATTGAGCTTTATTAGGAGATTCAGTCTCAGTTTATAGTCGCAGTATTCAGTGTTTGTAACAGGTAGGTAACGGGCTGTAAACTGCGACTGCGACTGAATACTCTTATAAAGACTGAATGCTAAAAAAAGAACCAAATTATAAAAGTAAACTATGGAGGAGATAATACCAAAGAACAGAGTTATTGCAGAAATAAAAGGCGCATGTAAGGAGTATCAAACCGGGGATACCCTGATTACGGCCTTGAAACCAACTAATGTTCAATTTAAAACAGGAGAACTAACCTTAATCATTGGTCCTTCGGGTTCGGGGAAAACGACATTGTTGTCATTATTAGGCTGTGTCATTTATCCAACAAGAGGTGATGTTTTTATAGAGGGGCAGCAGGTAAATATGCTTTCAGCGAAACAATTATCGGCTTTGAGATTGAATAAAATTGGATTCGTTTTTCAAAGTTTCAATCTTTTGGCACCACTTAGTTCCTTAGAAAATGTAATGGTTCCATTGCAACTTATGAATTATAGTGATGCTGAAGCGAAGAAAAAAGCCGAAAAAGCGCTAGAGTTAGTTGGCATGCAGGAAAGAATGAAAAACTTGCCAAAAATGCTGAGCGGAGGCCAGCAGCAAAGAGTCTCCATTGCACGGGCGTTGGTCACTAATCCGCCAATTGTGCTTTGTGACGAACCGACAGCTGCCTTAGATGTCAAAAGTGTTGGTGTAGTAATGGATGAATTAAAAGCACTTGCTAAAAACGGCAAAAGTGTAATTGTAGTTACACACGATATGCGACTCAAAGCATTTGCCGATCGAATTATTTATGTAGATAACGGAATCGCAACCGAGAACCAAATGGAAACCGTATAAAAAATCATTAATCAAATTATACAGAATGAAATATATCTTAATTTTTCTAATAGCCTTTTTCCTTAGCTGTTGCAGCAAGAAAGAAGCCAATAAATCAGAGCAGGTAGCCGTCCATAAAGAAGTTGCTTCAGCAGAAATCGTAGGACTCGGACGGATAGAGCCTAATGAAAAACTATCCGCATTAGCAACAGAAGTCGGGGGTATTGTGGTAGGCATTCATAAAAAAGAGAACGACATAATTACCAAAGGGGACTTAATTATTGAATTGGATCACGCTGTTCAGGATGCGAAAAAAGCCCAAATCAAGAGTAGAATTGAAACGCAAAAAATAGAAATTAAAGTAACTCAGTTAAACTTAAAAGAGCAGGAAATAAATCTGCTAAACAAACAAACGGAGCTGCAGCGCTTGAAAAATTTGCATAAAAATGGTGCAGAAACCAGACAGAATGTTGATAATCTGGAAACAGAAACGAAGATTTCTCAAACCAATGTAGCACAATTACAAAATAGGGTGTTGATGGCAAACTCCCGACTTCAGGAAATGCAACAAGAATTGGAAGTATCCAATAGGGAACTGCAGCAATATGCAATTAAAGCATTGGGTGATGGACAAATTATGACCATGAATGCTACGAAAGGCGCGGCATTGTCGCCCAATCAGGCTTTTGCAGATTTTATTCCAAAAAGTAAATTAGTAGCCACTTGTGAAATTGATGAGTTGTTTGCAGCACAAATTAAAAAAGGACAAAAAGCCATTATTCGTCAAATTGGTTCCAATAAAACGATCGGAACGGGAACTGTCATTTTTGCTTCATCGGCGCTCAAACGCAAGTCGCTTTTTTCTGAAAAAGCCGGTGATCAGGAAGACAGAAGGGTTCGGGAAATAAAAATACTTCTGGCAAACCAAACAAAGTATCTGATTAACTCCCGAATTGAATGTGTAGTTCAAACCTCCCTATGAAACCGATGATAAAAACAGCCTGGAAGTTTATTCGTTTTGATAAAACTAAAAGTATAGGAGTAGTGGTGGGCATAGTCATAAGCACTTTTCTTATTGGTCAGCAAATAGGAACATTCAATTTTTTGACAGGATTAATGAGTGTTTTGGTAAAAAATACAACAACGGATATTTGGGTTGTTGATGATAAAACGACTGATGCCAATCAGCTTAGTTTGATTGACACCAGAAAAGAAAAAGAAATCAAGAGTCTAACAGGCGTTAAGGAAGCATTTCCCATTATCGTAACCAGTGGAAAAGCAAAATTCCCTAACGGAACCAGCGCAATTGTAAACATTATCGGAAGCGAGTATCCCCATTTTAAAGTAGGTCCTGACAGTACTAAAATCATACAGGGGGAACTTCCGGATTTGCTGCAGGAAGCAGGTGTATCTGCTGATTATTTTGACCGCGGGAATTTTGGAGGCTCGTCGGATGTTGGAACCTTTTTTGAGATTAATGGAAAAAGAGCCGTCATTACGCTGCAAACGAAAGGAATAAGAGGCTGGGGCGGTTATTTAATGTATACTACAGCAGACAGGGCAAGGTTTTATGGCAATATACCGTCGACCAATATAAGCGCCTTAATGGTAAATGTAAAAGATGGGGAAGATGTAGATCGTGTCGTCGATCAGATCAATAATTCTATTTACGGAGTCAGAGCCTGGCGCACGTCATCTTTAAGTGCATCAACGGTAAAGAGTGTTTTGGCTTCGACGGGTTTAGGTGCCAGCACAGGGTCTTTAGTAGGCTTTGCAATTATCGCGGGTTTCTTTATTATTGGCCTTACCATGTATTCGTCGGCATTAGACAGGATCAAAGATTACGGCACTTTAAAAGCAATCGGAGCAACCGATTCCTACATTCGGAATTTGATACTGACCCAGGCTACTTTATTCGCCATTGTTGGATTTATGGTAGCGCTTGTTTTCTTAATGGGGTTTAAAAATGGAATGTATCAAACAGGAATACTGATCGATTTTAGTCCAATTATACTCTTTTCAATTCTAACCATCACCTTTTCTATTTCGCTTTTCGGAGCTGTGTTTGCCATTAGAAGAATAAAAAATGTAGAACCTGCTTCCGTATTCAGAGGCTAAAAATCGTTGTAATGAAAAATAATTTAATGAATATCCGTTTTATGGGATGTCTTATGCTGTTATGCCTTTGTAAAATGAATGCACAAAGCACGGTATGGACCTTAAATAAAGCAATTGAAGAAGCACATAAAAATAGAAAATTACTGGCTTCTCTGGAAACCGCATCTAAGATCAGCAGCTTAAAAACAATAGAATTAAATGCTAAATATTTGCCCAAAGTTTCTTTGAACTACAATTATCAATACAATCCCATTATTGCGACAAGCGTTTTACCTGCCAGCGCATTTAATTCGGGAACCTATTCAGACGGTATGGTACCGGTAAAATTAGGAGCCAATTATACCCAAAATGCCGGTGTTTTACTGCAGCAGCCTTTGTTGGATATTTCGATTTCAAAGTTAATTAGGGAGTCCCGTTTACAGGAAAAATTGGCAAGTTTAAATGAAAAAGAGGCCAAAATAGAGCTTACGTACGAAGTTTCAAAGGCCTATTTTAATACATTGATAGCGCAGCAGCAAGTAAAAGAAGCTATTGGTGATACTACCCGGACGGCTTTAAGTTGGAGTACCATAAATCAAAAATACAGTAACAACAGAGCTTTAAAAGTTGCTGTAAACGATGCGAAAGTAACGCACAATAACGCGATCCAAAAATATCACAATGCTGTAAATAACGTTTTGGTTTTAAAGCAATACCTTGTGTATGTTACCGGAAATGAATCTTCAGTGGCTGCTTCGATTGTATTGGAAAAGTACCATATGGAGGAAAATATTACAGATCTGGATGAAGATTTAATTCAGGCTTTACCTCAAATCCAAATTTTGAAAACACAGAATGAAGTGTTAGAGAATAAAAAGAAAGAGCAAAGAGCCAAACACAGTCCGACGATTAATCTTAACGGTTATTTAGGAGCAGATCAGTTTACTGCCAGTATGAATCCCTTTCAGCAAGACAGCTGGTATGGCAATAGTTATATTGGAGTCTCTTTAAAATTACCTCTTCTTTTTGGTGAAAACACAGCAAAGAGAATAGATCAGTTAAAATTGGAGCAGGAGCAAAATAATAACCAGATCGAAGAGGATCTTCATAAAATGAAATACAATGCGTTGAATGCGACTGTTGTTTATCATAATGTCTTGCAACAGTTGAAAACGGTACATGAAAATATCAAACTTACTCAGGAGATTGTAGTGGTTTATCAGGAACGCTATAAGTTTGACCAGGTATCGTTTAATGAACTAAATGATAAAGAGATTCAATTGCAAAATTTAGAATTAGTCGCTAATAAACTTCAGCAGGAACTGATCGTGTCATGGCTGGATTGGAAGAAAGCCGCGGGAAAATTAGTGGTACAATAGTGAAGCGTCTTTAGCATAAGTGTGATGACTATTGCATAATTTTGTAACGCATAAAGTAACTAACTACTGATATTACCCTATGAACAATACATTTTCCGACAGCAGCCAAATTGGAAGAGTCGCTACTTTTTCTGAGCTTGTACATACCGATTTCGAAGGAGAAAAGAATGCGCTATGCTGGTACAGAAATTTGGATGGCGATTTTAAGGAGATTGTAACCAAGTTGTCTTTGGAAGAAAATATAACCGAAGTGTATCCGGAAGATCTATTGGCGCTTCAACTTTCAGAAAAAGGGAATATAGCACGGGAAATAATCTTAAAAGATTTACAGTTATTAACTGATTTTGGAGCTTCGCCTGCTCTTAATTTGCTGAAGTGTTACGAGCGCGATGATGAGTTTGATTTCATATCGACGGATGTATATTCGTTTCATGTAGATCGTTCGCCCATAGCAACGGATACTTTTTTATGCACCTATCACGGAGCGGCAAGTGATATTATTCCGAATACACAGGCAGAACAAAAAATTCTGATTCCGGAAATCCGATCAAAGCTAAAAGAGCTGTATGACGGACCAGAAGAAGAATTCGAAAACTTCCTGAAGGAAAATTATTTTGATTTGCATTATCAGCTACATCCGGATGCAGAACCCATTAATCTAGGGTTAGGACATCTTTGGCGACTGGCTGTAGACCATCCCAAACAACAAGTGCTGCCGTGTATTCATAGAGCACCAGTAGAAAACGCGGGAGAATATCGGTTACTCTTGATTTGTTAACAGAAATGGAAACTGATCCCCAAATTGAAGTTTTAGTGCGATGCATGCTTTGTGCAATTCCTTTTTTAACTTATATTCGCTGTTCATACATTTGTGAGTACATCTAACTTATTTAAAAATCTAATTTGTGAAACAAAAACAGGAAGACGTAAATGACAATCAGCTTAAACGTGGATTGACTAACCGACACATTCAGTTAATTGCCCTCGGGGGATCTATAGGAACAGGTCTTTTCCTCGGCATTGGCCCAGCGGCTGTATTAGCAGGACCATCTGTTATTTTAGGATATGCTATTGCCGGAATAATCGCTTTTTTTATAATGAGACAACTTGGCGAAATGGTTGTTGAAGAACCTGTATCAGGAAGCTTTAGCCACTTTGCCTATAAATATTGCGGTTCTTTTGCAGGTTTTGCGTCTGGTTGGAATTATTGGATTTTATATATTCTTGTTAGTATGGCCGAACTTACAGCCATTGGAGTTTATGTACAGTTTTGGTGGCCTGAGATTCCATTATGGGCCTCTAGTTTGTTCTTCTTTCTGGTTATAAATGCTTTGAATTTTGCCTCCGTAAAAGTTTACGGGGAGACTGAATTCTGGTTCTCCATCATAAAAGTGGTTGCCATTATTGCAATGATTCTCTTTGGTACGTACTTGTTGGTAAGTGGTACAGGAGGGGAGCACGCTACTATTCACAATTTATACAACGATGGAGGTTTCTTTCCAAAAGGTTTCTTTGAAAAAACATCTTCGGGTAGTTTTCAGGGATTATTATCTGCAATGGCATTGATTATGTTCTCTTTTGGTGGTTTAGAACTAATTGGAATTACCGCGGCTGAGGCAGAAAATCCGGAGAAAAACATTCCAAAAGCAACCAATCAGGTTATTTATAGAATTCTTATCTTTTATGTTGGTGCATTGGTCATTTTATTTGCTTTGTCGCCTTGGCAGCAAATTACGACAGACAGCAGTCCATTTGTAATGGTTTTTCAAAACTTAAACGGAATGGAGTTTGAGCTGTTTGGCAGCAAAATATATTTTACACGTCTTATTGCCAATGTACTTAATTTAATTGTATTAACTGCGGCTTTATCGGTATACAACAGCAGCGTATATAGTAATTCCCGTATGTTGTACGGTTTAGCAGATCAGGGCAATGCGCCTAAGTTTTTAATGAAGCTAAACAAACAATCGGTGCCGATTAATGCCATTTTAATATCTTCCTGTTTTGCAGCGATCTGTATTTTAATCAATAAAGTAATTCCGGAAGAGGCTTTTAGTATCTTAATGTCTTTGGTTGTGTCTTCTTTGATTATTAACTGGGTCATGATCTCGTATACACATCTACAATTCAGACTTGCGAAAAACAAGGAAAATACGATAACGAAGTTCCCTTCAATATTCTATCCAATAAGTAATTACATCTGTCTGGTATTTTTATTGGGTATATTATCTATCATGTGGATGACTGATATGAAATTATCCGTAGAATTAATTCCAATTTGGCTGGGAGTTCTTTTCATCTGTTATAAAGTTTTTAAAACAAAAAAATAGTAGCTTTTACTATTATTCATTAGGAGGCATTGAACATCAACATCCAGTTGATTTTCAATGCCTTTTTTAATGCGGCGTTTTTAAATCAGCATGTATCATAATGTAAGGTTTACAATAATTTATTACAGGCATCTCTTACTTTTCCTTTCTTCTGATCCGTATACTAACAGAAAATAAGCAGTTACAGGAAAGCTATGTGTTTCTTAATCATACTGTAGGTCTGATAAAGTCTCCGTTGTTTGAAGTTCCAAATGAAAGATTTTAAACCAATTGAGGATTAATTTTAGTAAAGGGATTCTTAATAGTAATGTAAGGTAATTTTAAATATGCCATAACTTGAGTTTTCAGATTAAATTGTTTTTTTGATTTAAAAATATTTTATGGAAAATAACAAGGATTTAGGCAGAAGAAGGTTTCTTAGAAATTCATTATTGGTTGCCGGAGGAGTTTTTATCGCGCCTCTTATTGAAAGCTGCAGTAACGATGATAAAACGGATAACAGCGGTGCACCAGATGGAATGAAAAATGAAGGGTTTGAGACAGGAGTAGCCAGTTTTGACCCTACTGAAACCGGAGTCATTATCTGGACAAGATATTCAACAGGCTCAGATGCCGAAATTACCTGGGAAATAAGTAAAGATGCCTTGTTTAAAGAAGTAATAAGAAAAGGGCAGGCCGGAGCATCTTCTGCAAATGATTTTACAATAGCGGTAGATGTTCAGAATATTTCTTCCAACACAAAATATTATTACCGATTTTATAATGCCAAAACCAAACAAGTAACGGTTACCGGAGAAACACGCACGCTGCCGTCTAAAACAGATAGTGTAAATGAGGTAAAAATGGCCGTTGTTTCTTGTTCAAATTTTCCGGCAGGACTTTTCAATGTGTATGGAGCGATTGCTTCTTCAGATGCCGATGTAGTGGTTCATCTTGGTGATTATATCTACGAATATGCACCGGGGCAGTATGGAACAAATCCTTTTACCAACCCGCTGGGCAGAGAACACAAACCAGCAAAGGAGATTACAAACCTTAGCGATTACAGAGAACGCTACAGACAATACAGAGGAGATAAAAACCTTCAGCTTCTTCATCAGAAAAAACCTTTTATATGTGTTTGGGACGACCATGAATTTGCCAACGATACTTATAAATCGGGTGCAGAAAATCACCAGCCGGCCGAAGGAGATTTTCAGATGAGAAAAATGGCTGCTTTTCAGGCGTATAGCGAGTATATTCCGCTTAAAACAGGAAAAGATCTTAGAATTTACAGAAGCTTTAACTTCGGTAATATTCTTTCGCTTTATATGATGGATACCAGAGTCATTGCAAGAGATAAGCAGTTAAGTTATACTGATTATATCGATAATGGTGGAAATTTTGACCAGACAAAATTTAAAACAGATTTGTTAAGCCCAACCAGAAAATTAATTGGAAGCGAACAAATGACATGGCTGGGATCACAGATCAATGCCGATACCGCTAAATGGAAAGTACTGGGCCAGCAAATCCTGATGACAAAAATGCTGATTCCTGCAGAATTACTGATGCTTTTGAATCAAATTTTAGCAGAAGTGGGTAAACTCGGAAGTGCAACTCCGGCGACCATGAAGGCTCTTACTACTACAATCTCTCAACTTGTTGTTATTAAAATGAGATACAAACAAAACGATCCTTCTTTAACGGCTCAGGAAATTGCGAGAGTTAAGACAACTTTACCTTATAATCTGGATGCCTGGGACGGTTATTTTGCTGAAAGAGAACAATTGTATGCGATCCTTTCCGGAAAAAATGTTGTGGTTTTGGCTGGAGATACTCACAATGCATGGATGGGTAAACTTACTGATATGCAGGGAAAACATATAGGAACTGAAATCGCGTGCAGCTCTGTTTCATCACCAGGATTGGAAGGTTATCTTGGAATTACCTCAGACCCTTCAAAAGCGATAGAACTGGCACAGGCCTTTACAGTACTGATTGATGATTTAGAATATGCAAATTTGTATAAACGAGGATATACCTATCTTAAATTTACAGCATCGGGTTCAGAAGTCGAATGGCGCTTTGTAGACAGTATAACAACTGAAACGACCACTACTGTTACAGAAAAAAAGTATACTATAGCATAGGAATCTCGCTTGATACGGACTGAGTTTTCTCAAAAGTGCCAAAAAAGGATAGAGTTAAATCGGAACAGGAGTAATCTTGTCCCGATTTTTTTATTTTATAGATTTGAATATTAATAAACTAAGTACTGATTATTGACGTGTTAATTAATGTAAGACAAAAGCAATAAAAGAGTTTTTAAATGGATTTTATCTCCTGTTGTGTAATAGTAAGGTGGTGAAGATAAATATCACTATATAATAATTTCATCTTAATTGTATTATTAATCAGGTGTTTATACTTGATTTAATTAACTTGTTATTTAATAAATTTGAGTATAATTTATACCGCTGATTTGTATAAATATCCTTTTTTTTAGCTTCAATAGTGAGTAAATGATTAAGAATCATTTTAGTTCAATGCAAATTAAACCTATTTCTATGATTTTAGATACTTCAGATGCCTTTAATGTTGCCCGATATATTACCCACCCTCTTTCGCTGGTGGCTTATCTTGGCGCTATTGTATTAGCTATTTATGTAGTGAAGAATGTGACGTGGTTGAAAAGTATCAAATCTGTGGAACCTGGCGAAAGGGATAATCTTCTAATTAAATTATCTGAAAAATTACATCTTGACATCAATTCGGTTCCCGAAGAACAACGAGCGGAACTTATTAGAAAAGTACTGAACAATAGAATCATTACTCAGATTATTTACGGGATTATTGGTATTTCTATTTTATTGACTATAGCATATATTGTTACTGATACAAATAAAACATCCATAGCTAATCCTACCGTAATTACACCTCCTTCCATCGATTCAGCCTCCTATAAAACTGCACAAAATTCTTTTAAAGTAATTGGTATTGAATTAGAAGGGAATAATATAGATGTTTTAATAGACAGTATTCAAATGTCTGCGGACTGGAAGAAATGGCTGGATAATAAATCACAAATCTTATATAATTCTACTAACATTTTCGAGACGTTACAAGATTTTAAGAAACAATTTGGATATAAATTTAATGATATTTTGTATGATGAGAAGCGAAAGTTATTCTCATTCAAAAATGGAAAAAGTGTTGTTAATATTTCAAAAAAGGTAAATCGAATAAAAATACCAGCAACAGATCCAAACGCAAGTGCTGAATATTCTTTCACTACCAGTTTATCAGCGGCAGTTAACCAATTTGGTTTCAGTAGTGAATGCTTTTTGGTAGACAAGAAAGGGAATCGTCTTGAATCTGACAAGGAACCTCTTAAAAAATCAATTTATCTAACTCTTAAGGGACTTAATTATTATATAGAAAATCCCAAGAATTGCCCAAGTGATGTTAACATTTTGGAAGATTTTTCAGAGAATCCAATGCGTCTGTATGCATATGTCATTAAAAAGAAGATGCCGAAAGAATTTATCCTTGTGAGAAATTTTGAAGAAACATCAGATTGCCTGGAAACCCGATCCCCAATAACAATATACTTTTCTACTCCAATACTAAAAGTTAGCTGCATAGTAATTAAAAATTTGACTGATGCACCTTTAACTATTAATAAAATGAGTTTGGGTATTACTGAATCAGAATTTTTGAGAACCAAAACGGAAGATAAAAATAATAAAAAAACAATTAAAGAAATTGGCACCATAAAACTGGCTCCAAAAACGGATTTAGTAATTCCTGCTTCTATCTGTTTTACTCCTTTAGATAAGATTAAATCACGTGAGGAAAGTATAGACATTCAATCCAATAGGGAGAATCTTTATTATGGTAAAACCTATTATTTAGAATCTCTTACAGTGAATGGTTTCAACTTTCCTATAAAACAATCAAGTCGTGATGTTATCAGTGCCTTCTATGAAGGAAAAACCTATGCGGAATATGGTAGTTGTCCTTATGTCTATTCATTCGATAGGAAGCATAATAATTACAGACTTGAAGATCATATACTCTATAATGTTAACAGTAAAAACAAAGAGAGATCAGATACTTTAGTACTCAAAAAACCTTCCTCAAAAATTCTTATAAGTGAAATCGATCCTGAAGAAAGTTTTATAGATTTTATATGCATGGAAGCTATTGACCAAAATAATAATATACATAGATTTTATCCAGATCGAGATATTTTAAAAAGAAGAGATAAAAAGTATCTTCATCTTAAAACGGGTGATATTGCTAAAATTGAATTTATAGGATTTGATTCTTCAAAATATAAGTATTCACGTTTAATTTCACATGGTTATTATCTGACGATAAAGAAATATGTTAAACGACCTATTCCCCAAAAAACTATTTCGACCGTAGTAAAAGAAAAATTAGTATAGAGAGAGTATTCATGCTGCTGGCAAGAGCGAGGGAACTGCTTTAGAAGTCTTGCCTTCCGATAATAGTAATAATCTCTACCCGTTTATCTCCGTTAATTTGGTAGTAAATAGTATCAACGCCACAAACACAATAACGATATCCTGTTTTAATGTGGTCAGCAGATGGAAATAAAAAAGGATTTTCCTCTATTTTTTCAAAACAATCATAAAACATATTAAAATAGCTGTCAGCTTGATTAATGCCAAACTTACTAACACCATAATAATAAATTCTTTTTAAATCTTCTTTAGCTTCACTACTTAAATAATAGCTATACATTGTCAGGCAGATCTTTTTTAAATTCAGCTAACATTTCTTCTCTGGTTTGTTTTTTAGCAAAACCGCTTTTTTCTCCCTTATCAATTTTAGCCCTCACAAACTCATGGTATTCTTCTTTTGAACGAGCTTGTTTAATCAAATAGTTAATAGCTTCACTTTTACTATTAAACTCTTCTGTATTGACCTGATTTTTTAACCACTCTTCATTAGGGGCAGTTAATGATATACTTTGTCGTGTCATAATAATACCAATTTTTATATTGGTGTAAATTTACACCAAAATTTTGAAATAGAAGAACATGTTTCTATGATAAAAATAGTATTCAACTCCGCTCACCGAAAAAGTTCCTTATGAAAAGCTACGCAAATATCTCTGACTTTGCGCAATTTTTTTGTTGTTATATTTTCTCATGATGACTTGAATTGGTAGCGCAAAGTCCGAGACATTTGCGCAGCGTGACTAGACGCTTGTTGGACATTTCGTAGAGCGAGGGAATATTGGTTGTTGTCGATTTGTTACGAATGTTCTATTTATACTTACTCAAATCGAGATTAAGAATAGCGCCTACTTTGCTAAACTCATCATTAATCTTTGCATTCAGGATGAGTTGTTTATTGGTCATTGGATGATTAAAAATTAACTGATGTGCATGAAGCATCATTCCTTTCAGGTCAAAATTATCCAGCCATAATTTATTTTGTTTGTTACAACCATGTGGACGGCTTCCTAAAATGGGATGAAAAATATGTTTGAAATGTTTTCGCAATTGATGCATGCGTCCAGTTTCGGGAATCGCTTCTACCAAACAATACCGTGAGGTTGGTTTATTGTTAAATTCTAAATCAACTTCGGCATTTTGTAAACGATGAAAGTAGGTGATTGCATTTTGTTTAATGCCATCATCATTGATTAAATCATAATCAATCGTTAGTTCTTCGGGTGACCAACCACGTAAAATGGCTAAATATTTTTTTTCGACTTCGCGTGTAGCAAAACGATCGTTCATAATTTTCAAAACGTCTTTATCCAATGCAAATAACAAGACACCGGATGTTTTCCGGTCTAACCGATGAATGGGATAGACGTGTCGTCCTATTTGATTTCTCAGTTCCTGAATAGCATACACTTTTGCATCGCGTGCATAAAATGATTTATGAACCAACAAGCCACTTGGTTTATTAATGGCTATAATATATTCGTCCTGGTAAAGAATTTCTAACATTTGGCAAAAGTAAAAGAGATTTCGATTGAAATCTCTTTTATGACTTATTTATTTTTCGTTGAAGACTTGAATTGATAGCGTAAAGTGGGAGAGATTTGCGTAGCATAAGCATTGAGAAGATCAAGAAAACAGATGAGATTGATCCCGTAACTTTTTTATATAAACTTAAAATGTGATAGTATGAAAACTATATAAAAATAGCCGATTTTCATTAAGAAAATCGGCTATTCATTTTAACGCTTTTTGATCAGCTTCAAAGTACTATTTAATTTCGAATAACTTTTTTTGATACAGTTCCTGATTCAAACAAAATTTGAAACATATAGGTTCCGGTTGGTAAATTAGAGATATCTAATCTAGTGGATTGCTCTTCTAACTCTTTTGAAAAAAGAAAGCGACCCATAACATCAAAAACGCGTAATTGTGCATTTTCGAGTAGTTTCTTTTCAATTGTGATATTCCCGCTTGTTGCGTTTGGATATAATTTGACGGTATCCTTTCTGTCGAAAACATCAGTTCCCAGGTTACTAGTTAAAGTGGTGACAGAAAATACATGACTGGTTTTTGAAACGTTTCCTGAACTATTTTTAGCTTTAATAGTAAATAAATAAGTGGTATCAGGATTTAAATCCGTTGCGGTATAAGTTGTTTGGGCTACCGTCGCCAACAAAATGCCGTCTTTGTATATATCATATGTTATACTGCCCAAATCTTTCTTTTTACCTGAAGAAGCGCCTACATTTTCTGAAGCAGTCCAAGATAGAGTAGTGCTGGTTGCGGTAGTTCCAGTTGCATTCAGGTTTGTTGGAGTTGTAATTTTGGGTTCCTCCGAAATGATTGTTTCGATCGTAATATTAAAAGTGCCTGTTCCCGAAGCATTATTCGCCGTTACGGTATAGACTGTTGCAGGAGTAACAGTGGTTGGGGTGCCGCTAATAATCCCGGTTGCCGCATCAATATTTAAACCTGCCGGCAGCGATGGCACGACGATATAAGCAATATTTATCTTTCTTATTTTATAGCTATCACTATCTCCCACATAGAGGTTACCCAAAGCATCAACAGCTAATCCCTCAGGTTGACTAAAACTAGCTGCAGAGCCATATCCGTTGGCATCTCCGGCTATTCCGCTTCCAGCCCAGGTACTTACTACGCCCTCAGGAGTTATCTTTCTTATGACATTTTTATTACTATCCGAAACGTAAACAGTACCGGTAGCACTAACTGCTATTCCGTGAGGACTGTAAAAACTAGCTTCAGTGCTGTTGCCATCGACAACAGCTTGGGTTCCATTCCCAGCTAAGGTGCTTACTAATCCCTCGGGAGTTATCTTTCTTATTTTATAGTTACCGCCATCTGCCACATATACTGTACCCGAAGCATCAACGGTTATTCCGGAAGGATTATAAAAACTTGCAGCAGTGCCGATACCATTGGTACTACCGTAGGATCCACTACCTGCCAGGGTGCTTACTACGCCCCCGGGTGTTATTTTGCGTATTTTATTGTTATAGGTATCTGCTACATAAACAATACCTAAAGCATCAACAGCGATTCCGAAAGGATGGTCAAAACTTGCTCCAGAACCAGTTCCATCGGCACTTCCAGCGGTTCCGCTACCTGCAAAGGCGCTTACAACACCTTCGGCTGTAATCTTTCGTATTACATTGTTTTCGGTATCTGCCACAAAAACAGTACCCGAAGCATCAACGGCGACTCCGGCAGGATGCTTAAAACTTGCCTCAGTACCAGGGCCGTTGGCACCGCCAAACGTTCCGCTTCCAGCCAGGGTAGTGACTCCTGCAGAATTGATCTTGCGTATTTTGTTGCTGCCTACTTCCGCCACATAAACAGTACCCGAAGCATCCACGGCGACTCCTCGGGGTAAATTAAAACTTGCCGCAGCAGTACTTCCATCGGCAGTATTACCTCCTCCGTTTCCTGCCAGGGTGCTTGTGTTTCCACCAGTAATTTGTCCTCCTGTATCGGTAGGAGTTAAGGGCGTTATTGTTTCATCTTTCACATAACTTAGTGGGGTGGAATAACTTATTTGGGGAGCTTTTTTTACTGTACTGATGGTAATTGCAAAAGTACCTGTTCCGGTAGAATTAGTTGCCGTTACAGTATAAACCGTAGGAGGAGTAGCTACCGTAGCGATGCCAGTGATATTTCCGGTTGATGCGTCAAAATACAGTCCTTGCGGTAAGTTTGGTGTTAGGGTATAACTTGGCTTTATTTTGGTTATTTTATTGCTGTCAGAAACATAGACGTTACCCGAGGGATCAACGCCTACTCCGGCAAGGTAAGAAAAATTTGCTCCCGGAACACCATCTGTTCCACCTCCTGCCAGAGTAGTAACTACTCCCGTTGGGGAAATCTTTTTAATTTTACTATTATCCCTGTCTACCAAATATACGGTACCTGAAGCATCAACCGCCAATTCTGAAGGGCGGGCAAAACGTGCCGTAACACTTGTACCGTTAACATCACCGGAGGTTTTACTTCCTGCCAGGGTACTTACACGTCCTGCGGGATTTATCTTTCTTACTTTATGGTTATCCACGTCTCCTACATAAAGATTACCCCAAGCGTCAATTGCTATTCCTCTCGGATAATTAAAAGTTGCACGGACACCGGTATAGTCACCGTCGCCAACTGCCCCGCTTCCTGCAAAAGTACTTACAACTCCCTCAGGAGTTATCTTTCTAATTCTTTGATTATTGGTATCGGCCACATAGACATTGCCTGAAGCATCAACCGCTACTCCGCTTGGAAAGAAAAATTGTACCGCAACACCAGTGCCGTTTGCAAAACCGGGTGTTCCGCTTCCGGCCAAAGTGCTCACCACTCCCGCAGGAGTTATCTTTCGTATTTTATGGTTAGCGCTATCGGCTACATACACATTGCCAGAAGCATCTACTGCCACTGCGATCGGACTTCTAAAACTTGCTGTAGCAGCATTTCCATCCGCATAACCTGCTGTACCGCTCCCTGCAAAAGTAGTCGTTACTCCGTCGGGCGTTATTTTACGTATTTTATTATTATTGTAATCCGCTACATAAATATTACCAGAAGCATCTATAGCCGCTCCTAATGGAGCAGAAAAACGTGCCTCAGTACCATTACCGTCTATATTGCCGGATACTCCGGTTCCTGACAAGACAGCAATGGTTCCAAAAGGAACGGGGCCACCAGTATGAATAGGGTTCTGAGAGGGTATTACGGTGTTAATCTCATAGTTTTTCGGCGAAGTATAACTGAAGATAGGTACTTCTATCTTTGTTTCGATGGTAATATCAAAAGTACCAGCTCCTGAACCATTGGCTGCTGTTATTTTATAGACCGTTGGAGGTGTGGCTGCAGTGGGTGTACCGCTAATAATTCCGGTTATCCTGTTGATGCTCAAACCGGCAGGCAGGGAGGGAGCTACCGTATAGCCTCCGGTATCTACCTTTCTTATTTTATTGATATTGGTGTCGGCGACATAAACGGTGCCGAAAACATCAACAGCAACTCGAAAAGGGTTGTAGAAACTGGCAGAAGCGCCGTTACCTTCAGTAGTGCCTCTAAGTTCGCTTCCTGCTAAAGTAGTGACCTCACCTGAAGGGCTTATCTGTCTTATTTTATAGTTATCACCATCGGCCACATAAACAGTACCCATAGCATCAACTGCTACTCCTTTTGGATAATAAAAACGGGCCAATTTACCTTTAGCATCCACATTGCCTTGTTGGCCATTTCCGGCTAGAGTGCTCACTCGTCCGTCGAGAGCTATTTTTCTTATGCTATTGTTACTGTTATCGGCTACATAAACAATACCTAAAGCATCAACAGCTACTCCGTAAGGGCTAAAGAATTGTGCCGTAGTACTACTGCCGTCTGAGGAACCGAGTGATCCGCTTCCAGCCAATGTACTCACCACTCCGGCAGGAGTTATTTTTCTTATTTTGTGATTACCGCTGTCTGCAACATAGATTGTACCTGAAGCATCAACTGCCAATCCGCGAGGGGAATTAAACTTTGCCAAAATACCAGTGTCGTTGGTAGAACCAGTTGCTCCGCTTCCAGCCAAAGTAGTGACCACTCCTTCGGGTGTTATTTTACGTATTTTATTATTAGAGGCATCGGCCACATATACCATTCCGGCAGCATCAACTGCTACTCCGCCGGGTAAATTAAAACTTGCTGCAGTACCGTTGCCGTCGGCCGCACCAGCTATGCCGCTTCCAGCCAGTGTGCTTACGACTCCCCCGGAAGTTATTTTTCTTATTTTATGGTTATAGGTATCCGCTACATAGACCGTACCAGCAGCATCAATTGCTACTCCATACGGACGATCAAAACTTGCCATAACAGCACCTCCATCGTCCGCACCAACCGCTCCGCTTCCTGCCAGAGTACTTGTCGCTCCATAAGTAATGAAACCTCCTGTATTTACGGGAGTTAAAGAAGGTATGGGGATACCTAATATATAACTTTTTGGCGTGGTATAACTGATAACCGGTGCCTGTGCAAAGCCCGACTGAACCAAAGCCACGGCTAAAAGAGAGTAAAGTTGTTTTATCATAAATAGGTTTTATAATTAAAATCTGACAGCTAAGATATCTTTTTTCCCTGAAGAAAAAAATAGTTTCTGTCGCATCTATAATTTAAGTTTCATCTTAGTTTTTTTTGATTAAACTTAATGAAATAGTTCATAAAAGCGTATTCGTAAAAAGACAGAGAGCGTCACTTTTTTCTGTGACGCTCTCTGTTTTAGCATTTTTGGTTTACATTCTTTTAGTTTCCTCTTTTAGTGAGGTAGCTTTCACTTCTTTATTTTTTCCTGAACCAAAATAGTAGGTGAGTTGCACATAAAAGTTGCGTGTTTCCCAACGATTCGTCCAGTCGGTTGATACATGGTTAATTTTTGTGGTTTCGTTATAGAGACTTCTTTTTAATAGGTTTGTACAGCCACTTTCTACGACCAGTTTTTTGTCCATCAGGCTTTTTTTAGCGGTAAAACTCATGTCATAAGTAGCTTTTGAAAAACCGCTTGGTGTGGTGGATCGTCCATTGTAGAAACAGTTCATGGTTAGCTTCCAATTGCCCTTTAAGTCTGCGCTCTGGTAAAAATTAAGATCGTAGCCGAAACCTGTTCCGCTATAGGAGAAGTTTTTTATTTCCGATTTCTCCCCAGTTAAATAGGTGTCTAAACTCAATTGCATTGACCACCAGTCGGCAGGCTGGAAGGGAGTAGATGCTGAAAAGCCAAACCTGCTGCCTTTGGCCGCATTGGCATCATAGGTAATATTATAGTTTTGGTCACGCTGGTAGTCTATAACCTGAATAAAGCCGTCTTTATAAAGATAGCCGTAAAGACTCAGATTCAGCTTACTTTTGTAGATGTAACTCAGTTCAAAACTGTCGTAATATTGCGGTTTTAGTGCCGGATTTCCAATGTTCAGGGTATAAGCATCTATATATTCGTAATACGGATTCAACGACAAGTAATTCGGTCTGCCGATGCGTTTACTGTAGCTAAACTGATACTGATTGTTTTCCTGCTTGTAACCAAAGGAAAAAGACGGGAATAAATTCACATAATTGCCTTTATTTGCTTTAGAATTTATTTGAGAGACTGCCGTAAAGTTGTAATATTCTGTACGCATTCCGGCCTGCAGGTTCCATCGGCCAAATTCACCGGACGCCTGGGCATATCCGGAAAGAAGTTTTTCATCATATTTAAAGTCATTGACCAATAAACTGTCGGGGATAAACAACAGTTCTGTATTGTTGGTTGTATAGCGGTTGTAATAGTCCATTTTTACATAAGAGTACTTGGCACCAGCTTCAAAATTGATTTTCTTTGAGAGCTTGTGACGAAAATCCACCTGCAGATTAGCGATAGTGTAAGAGGTTTTGTTTTCACCAGCAAGCTCCATAAAAGCACCATCTGCATAATCATTAAGCTGTACTCCGTTTTTTTTCTTACTAAACTGTAAAAAGTTGGCCTGCACATCAAGTTTTGTCGTAAGGCTGTCGGAGGTAAAATTATAAAACACATTCCCGGAAACGCGTTTCTCCGGAACTTTAAAAAACTGGCTGAGATCAACCGTGTTCTGCAAAGTATTGTTAAGGTATTCATTGGTATAGCCCTTGGTAGTTTCTTTACTGTTTTCGTTGTAAAACTGCCATTCGGTACTTATAATCTGGTTTTTAGTTAGCTTTCTTTCTACAGCGAAGTTCATACTGGATAATGTAGTAACGGGCAGCCACGTGTTGTACTGGTCTATGATCTTTTCAGTTCCTTCCGAGTTAATGTTCTGCTTGATATGCCTGTAATTAACAGATTTTCCATTGTAGTAAGATCCATTTGCGGTAAACGTCCAAAGAGAGTCGTTATAAAACAATCTTCCTCCTTGTCTGCTTTTAAAATAATCGCCTTTGTAAGCTGAGGAATAAATACTCCCCGACAAACCCGTGGCGCTGCTTTTCTTCAAAACAATGTTTATGATACCTGCTGTCCCTGCTGCTTCATACCTTGAAGAGGGTTGTGCTATGATCTCAATCGATTTTAGGTCCGAGCCTTTTAATGAGCGTATATATTCGCGCAGTGCATCTCCCGAAAGCAGACTTTTTCGACCGTTAATCATAACCTGTATGTCCTTACTGCCGCGGTAAACAAGGTTTTGGTCTTTGTCAAGACGCATGCCCGGTACCCTAGCTATGGTTTCAAGTCCGTTATTCCCATTTCCTACACCGGAGGCATCAACATCAAATATTGTTTTATCTCCTTTTATGGTAATTGCATTTTTACGGGTATCCACAACCACTTCCTTAAGTTGGTTTTGATCCTGTACCAGCATAATATCCAGGATATCTGGCAGGCTGGGAGCCGTAATTTCTTGACTGTAATTGGTATAGCCAAGGCAAGTTATCGAAAGACTGCCCGATGTAAAAGAAGCGGGAAGGTGTATAGTGTAATGACCTGTTTTATCCGTTTCTGCGGTCACTATTTTCTTTTGATTTTCGTCAGTAACAGATATCGAAGCAAAGGGAATGGGGGTGGAGTTACTGTGATCTTTTACGGTACCTTTAATCGTTGTTTGTGCCAAATTAATCAGGGGGAATAAAAGCACGGCGGTTATAAACAGTAGTTTTTTCATGTTGGGTTGATTTACGCTGTAATGTTACTCGGTTTATTTTTCTTAAAAATTGATTCAGTACCAATCGCTTATTCTATAAAACAAAACCTAAACTGCATCTCGTTTTGTATTTCGTTGTGCAATCTCTATTGTTCATCCTGCAATTAATCCTGTTAAGCCAGTGAAGTTGCCTTTATGATCGAAAAGAATTACTTTAGCAGTATGAGCAGAAAAAAGGAAATACTGTATCACATTTTATTCTGGACCTTATTTGTGGGGCTGGACCAACTGCTAAAAAGCATAACAATATATAAGGATTTAGACAATCCATGGAGTATGCTGCAAAACATTGGTTTTGTGTCGTTAGAACTGCTGATTTTTTATCTCAACTATCTTATTATCTGCCCCAGAACAATTCCATTTAAAAAATGGTATCTATTGATCCTGGCGCAATTCAGCCTAATTATTCTTTTTCCCTTATTGCGTTTTGCTTATGAGGAAATGTTGCTTTTTGAAATAACAGGCAGGCACAATTACAATATGAGAACCTTGACGCCGCTGTACTATATTTATGATAATTCGTATTTTTCTATAAGAGTACTGTTGTTTAGTCTGGTAGGTTATTTTTTGAAATACCTTTGGAATACCAGTGCCCAGGTGAACCAGCTGACCTTAGAAAAGAAATACGCTGAACTACAGGCTTTAAAAAATCAACTCAGTCCGCACTTTTTATTTAATTCGCTGAATGGTTTTTACTCTGATTTGTATGACACCAACCCGGAAGTTGCCTCCGATATAATGAAACTATCGGAGATGTTACGTTATGTTACGTATGAAAACAAAAATGATATGGTGCTGCTCAAAGACGAGACCATGTTCCTGCAAAATTATATAGATCTCTTTAAAAGACGTTTTGACGGTTTGGTGGCGATAGATTTTATACATCCTGATAATGTCGGTAATTACAAAATACCGTCGTTAATGCTGATTCATTTTCTTGAAAATGCCCTCAAACATGGTGTCAGCGATGATTTTGAAAATCCCATAACGATAAAGCTGAAAATTGAAAACGGAAGACTTATATTTACATCAGACAATAAGTACCGAATTACTAAAAGCTATGACGAGCACGGTGTAGGAAACAAAAACATAAGCCAGCGACTGTGTTTAATGTATCCTGATAACCATACTCTTATTATTTTAAAAGATGATAGCTGCCACAAAGTAACCCTAAATATGCCTTTGAGTTGATGAGCGATTACCTTACTGCTATAATTGTAGATGACGAACCTCCTGCGATACGTTTGCTTCAAAAATATTTCGAGCAGCTTCAGGGAATAAAATGTATTGCTACCTGCACGCGGGCTTTAGACGCTCTTGTGCTCATAGAAAAACACAAACCTGATGTGGTATTTCTCGATATACAAATGCCTGATCTTAACGGTATACAGCTTTCAGCAATCATTAAGGACAAGGTAAAAATCGTATTTACTACTGCTTACCCGCAATTTGCAATAGAAGGTTTTGAAGTGAATGCAATAGATTATCTGCTCAAACCCATAGCATTTGAACGTTTTATTGTAGCTGTAGAAAAAGTACACAAGCAGCAAACAGAACATACCGTTGTAAATACAGCTGTGCAAACGGACATTGACGATTACTTTTTTGTCAAAACCGATGGGAAAAAACGCTATCAGCGCATTGAGGTCAGGGCTATCAATTATTTAGAGAGCATTAAAAATTATGTAGTACTGCATACTTCATCCGAACAGGTGGTAACCTACAATACTTTAAAATATTTTGAAGAAAACCTGCCCGGTAACCAGTTTGTAAAGATTCATAAATCATTTATCGTGGCCATCGGCAAAATTGAAAAAACCGACAATAATGAAGTTTGGGTTTCAGGGAAATGCCTTCCAATTGGAGATACCTACAGAAATGATTTTTTTGAAAGGATCGAACGATTCGAGATTTAATCTTTTTTAAAGACTATATACTTTGCGTCATACAGAATTAAAAGAGTAAAAAAAAATCCCACTTCGTAAGAAATGGGATTTTTGTGACCTCGACTGGATTCAAACCAGTAACCTTCTGAGCCGTAATCAGATGCGCTATTCAGTTGCGCCACGAGGCCTTTTTAACTTTCAATAAGCTATTTTGGTAGCTTTGTTGATTGTTGTTTGAGGGTGCAAAGATAGACATAAATGTGAGATATGCAAATATAAAATCCCCTGTTTACGGGAGTATTTTACTCGTGGGCAGAAAGTGGGATGTACAAATTACAAATACGGCTGTGTTTTGATCTTTGATTAAAAGTTAAAATTTATAACTATAGCCAAATCGTACTACCTGCGTTTCGTAATAATCCTTGCTGCTATACCTAAAACCTTCTGCTGTTATTTCTTTTTGTAGTACCAGTGTGTTGAAAATATCCGTAGCATTTAAAAACACTTCACCTTTTCCTTTTTGAACTGTTTTTTTAATTCCCAAATCAACAGAGAATCTCGAGTCTATTTTTCCCTGAGGAACAACATCAGGAGCCAGATAAATAGCAGAAACTTGCGCTTTTAATGTTTTATCGAGTTGCAAGGTATTGTTCCATTTTAAATTTCCTGAAACCAGCTGCTGACGATTACCGTTATAGATACTAGGAATAGGGTACAGGTTGGTAACCGTAAAAGCATCAATGGTATTTTGATACAGATTTCCATTGATATTAAAAGAATACCAGGGAGTTACTTCTTGTGCGTATATCGCTTCGATTCCAAGTGAAGTACTCTTGTCGGCATTCTGGAATACATTGTAAATCAAAGTGCTTCCGGGAACAGTAGTCGCAATACGTGCTATGGTTCCGTTTATAATTCTATAATAGGCAGCTGTGGTCAAATATCCTTTTGGCATTGTCTTTTTATATCCTACTTCAAAGGCGCTGGTAAATTGTGGACGAAGCGCAGGATTTCCAACTTTTATAATTTCGGCATCATCATATTTAGGAAAAATACGAATATCAACTTCTGCCGGTCTGTCCACCCTGCGGTTATAAAAAGCGGTGATTTTGTTTTTGTCATCGATTTTATAACCAAAACGTACATTAGGAAAAGGCTCTGTATAATTATAACCATTGCTTTTATAGGTTGGATGATTCGGATTAACATCGTATTGCAGTTTGACATATTCAAGGCGCAATCCAAGTTCGGCTTCAATTTTATCCGATTCAAATATATAATTCGAATATAAGGCAGGAATTATTTCTTTATAATTAGCCCATCCTCCAGCATTGGCATCAATAGGGGAATTTTGTCCTGGAAAAAACTGCATATTCGTAGGGATTTCTCTGTTTCTGAATTTAAATCCGGTTTCAAATCGCCCATATTTTAAAGGTTTAATGTAATCAAGATTTATATCGACTACTTTTTCATCTGATAAAAGTTTAAAAGAATCCTGTCCAACAGAAGCGGGCAGGGTATTGGTAAAAAAGTACTTTTCATCTTCACGATGATAGGTGTAGTTAACACCTGCATTTAATTTATGCCCCGGCTGACTGAATTTATGTTCGTACGAAGCGCTGGCCATCACTGTAGTTTTTAATTCATCTTCCAGAAATGACCAAAGACGCAAGCGTTGGGAATAATCCTGATTAAAGAAGGGCTCGTCTCCATTGTCAATAATCTTTTCACTTCCAAAAAGCCCCGAAAAAGAGAAACTATTTTGCTCGTTATAATTCCAGTCGATTCCTGATTTGATAGTGGTATAGTGGGTATCACGATTTCTAACCGTCTGCTGATTGATAACAGTACCATCGTCATACTTTCGTGTTACAAATTCATTTTTGTTGAGTGTCTCAGTATATAAATAATCTGCCTGAATATAGGTGTTGATTTTATTTTTGCGGTAATTCAGTGAGAGCGATGGATTCATTTTTGGTGTCATCTGATATTGCGAGCGAATGCTGGGAAGGTTGGTTTTACGATCCCAAAGAGCACCATATCCAGAACTGATTCCTAGCTTTCCGTTGAATCCTTCCTGTTTGTTTTTCTTGTAAATGATATTGATGATCCCTGCATTTCCGTTGGCATCAAATTTTGAAGAAGGATTATTTATAATTTCAATTTTCTCAATAGCCGATGCCGGAATATTGTCAAGACCTGACTGGTTTCCAAAACCGGTCAGCGCGGTTTGTTTTCCATCAATAAGCACCATCACTTTATCATTGCCTCGCAGCTGTACTTTTCCTTCGTGAAGCGTCACACCAGGAAGACTCTGCATAGATTGAAGCACAGAGCCTCCGCTTTGGGTAATATTATCGGCCACAGAAAAGACTTTTTTGTCCATTTTGGCACTTACTTCTGAGGTTTTTGAAGTCACAACCACTTCGGATAAAGTATTGATATCTTCTTCGAGTTCGATGCTATTAAGATCCAGAAAATCGGATAGTGTGCCTACGAAGATTTTTTGGGATTTGGTTTTATAACCTATCGAAGTAATTTCAAGAGTATAATTTCCGGATGGTACAGCAGGTATTGTAAAACGACCTTCTTCATTGGTCACTGTTCCGGCTAGCATTTTTTGATCTTTTGCCGTTTTTAAAACTACATTAATATAAGGAAGTGCGATTCCTGAGGTTTTATCTTTAATTAATCCTGAGATTATAGCTGGGTTGTTTTGTGCCGTTACGCTGTAAATTTTCATTACAAGAAACGACAATACTAAAATTATCTTTAATTTCATTTTTATGGGTTTAATCTGCTATGCTTTTAATATAAGTTCCTTGTTTGTCGAAAATCATGTCAATAGAAGCTACCTGAGCTTCAAATGTAACCGTACCATGAGCATCGGTTATCATTGCAGCTTCTTTGATTTTCTTGTTTTTATATGTCTTTTGAATATAGGCCAGAGCATTGGCCGAAAGTTGCTTCACACTGATTTCTTCTTCAGTTTCGAGAATATTTCCATTAGGATCTAAAAGTGTCGAATCTTTTGTTTTACCACTTGTAAAACTGGCTTCATAATTTTCTTTTTCCTTTTCCCATTTCACATGGGCCTGGCCAGGATGGGAAATTAAAAACTTTGATTTTACACTATTAGGAATCTCTTTCTCACTTACACGCTGCGTTATGGCGAAGGAAGAAAAAAGCAAGACTAAGCATGTTAGGATTGAATGTTTCACTTGTACTATTCTTTTAATTGATAAAAAACATAGTACAAAGTTGAAATACGAATCTGTAGGAAGTTTGAATTTTCTAAAACTTGACGCTAAAACAGTGCAAATCATTATAAAAACTATAGCTTATTTTCCAATGGTTAAGTTTTGTAATCTTTTTAACGATTGCCAAACCAAGTCCATTGCCCTGAGAAGAAGGGTTGGATTTTGAAAAACGGTTAAAGAGTTTCTCTTTTTGCAAAGCTGTTGTTTGACCACTGTTGCGAAATATCAATTCATCTTTGAGAGTCGTAATAATGATCTGGCCATTTTTTTCATTGTGCCGAATAGCATTCAAAAACAAGTTATTGATCAAAACTTCAATAAGGGCTTGATTTCCAGTAACAGTTAAAGTAGCACTAAATTCAGTTGTGATAGTCAGGTTTTTAGCATTTGCCTGTTCCGTAAAAAAGTCCAGATGTTTTTTAATATAATCGTTAAGAACAATTGTATCTTTTTCAAGAAAACACTCGTTGTCAATTCTAGAGAGTAACAACAAATTTTTATTAAGTCGGTTGAGCCTTGAAACGTCCTTATTTAATGAAGTAACAAGATCGGATTGTTCTTTGGTGAGATCCAGTTGCGTCAGTGTATCAATTTTGGTTTGAAATAGAGCTAATGGTGTCTGAAGTTCATGTGCGGCATTTTCGACAAACTCTCTCTGATTTTTATAAATGACTGTGTTTTTTTCGATCAGCCATTCCAGACTTTTGTTAAGACGATCAAATTCATCAATATCAGTAGGAATAAAATGTGGTGGTTTGTTTTTGTCAATTTCAAAATACTGAATCTGTTTTAAAGTATCGTAAAAAGGACTCCATACTTTAGCCGCGGTAGTTTTTGAGATCCAGATAATTCCGATCATAAGCACGATAATGATAAACAGAAACATGACGGCAATACTCAAAACCATTCCTTCCATTTCCAATAGATTAATCTTCTCGGTATAAGTATATTTTTTCCCATTTATGGTCAGGGGAGCATAAAGTACACGAAAAGGTTCTTTTTCTTTTGCAATAGGGTCGTAGAGCATTTTTCCAACAATAGAATCGCTGCTAACGCCCATATCGGGTACAATCATTACGTCATGATTGTATTTGTTCCATAAATCGATATCTTTTTGGGTAAAATCTTTATGACTTTCCTTGATAAAGGCACCTTTATGAAAGTGAAGTACTTCATCAGTTTCATAAATATAAAGCTGCTCGCTTATGTAGTAGAATAATGGAGCTGCTATCAATAGGATAAGGATAGCAAAAGTAAGAAAGCTATTGGTTGTTTTATTAAGTAGTTTTTTTTTATTCATTTTCCCATTTATATCCCAAACCGTAAACTGTTTTAATATAATCGCCGCTTCCAGCCTGTTGAAGCTTCTTTTTTAGATTTTTAATATGTGCATATACAAAATCATGGTTGTCGAGCATATCAGCCATATCTCCGGAAAGATACTCCGCAATAGCCCCTTTGGATAACACCTTATTTTCATTACCAATTAAAAAAAGAAGCAAATCTATTTCCTTTTTGGTCAGATCTAATTTGACATCGTTTACCGCTACAGATTTAGAAAACAGATCAATTACGATTTCATTAAAGATTACACTATTACATCCTTTGAAATTCTTTCGTCTGATGAGTGCCTGCATTCGTACCAAAAGTTCTGAGAGATGAAAGGGTTTGGTGAGGTAATCATCAGCTCCAAGATTGAATCCTTCCAGACGGGTTTCGAGTGTTTCTTTGGCTGAAATCACAATAACACCGTCTGTTTTGTTTTTTCTTTTGAGTTGTCTTAATATATCAAATCCGTCACCATCAGGCAGCATTAGGTCCAGAAGTATGCAATCATAATCGTAGGAATCAATTTTGCTAAGTGCCAAACTATAATTTTCGGCCGTCTCGCATTGGACTCCATTCGTTTTAAAATAATTTTTAATGCTTTGAGCAATTTCCAGCTCATCTTCTATAATTAAAATCTTCATGCTGCAAGTTTAGATACAAATTTTGAAGAAAAGTTGAATTTAAAATGCTTTGTGTTTCTTTTCTAGTAAAATCTAAGATAGTGTTTTTAGCTTATATAATTGCTATGAACACCAGTGTAATCTTGCGTTTTATGGTGTTGTAAATTAAACATATGTCAAGCTGATACAATGAACTGATTTTTTTTAAGAAGAAATTATGTAAAAAAAATCCTAATTCGGCAGAAATTCTAAATTTATTCAAAATTGACCAATTAATTTACTTTTTATTAATGTGTAGAACACAAGCAGTAAAATGAGATTAGTTAATCTTGCAGCCGAGTAAATTTATAGGTAAGAAGAATTATCATTTTTAGTGCTTTTAGATCGTTCTTCGTCATTTTCTTCTTAAGGTAAAGAAGAACAGTATTGTGATATGAAAATTATTTGAGAACCTAAATAGAGTAAAAAAAATAAAAAGAAAACACTATGAATGCCTATATTATCGCTAATTATTCAAGACTTAAACCTTTTTTGTTTTTTCTCCCTATACTTTTTCTGGTAACTATAGTTTTGTTCTTGTACAATTTAGATGCTTTAAATACAGAGAGGTATATACAAATTCAAAAGGACAGTTTCTATTTTATTAATCATCATTTGGGGCATTATCCAAGTTTTGAATACAATCTTACTCAGTTAGGTGATGCTTCTATTTTTTTATCATTTCTAAGTATTTTAATTGTTTTCGCTCCTAAATTGTGGGAAGCTTTATTATCAGGCTTACTATTTTCTCTTTTATTTTCTTGTCCGTTAAAAAATATATTTTCTGTCCCAAGACCGGCAGCAACATTCAACAATGATAGTTTCTTTATTGTTGGCAAAGCATTATGCGGGCACAATAGTCTGCCATCAGGACATTCCATTGTGCTTTTCACCATAGTTACCGTCTTGCTTTTTTCTTTTATGCCTAAGGGGTTAAAAATGAAAATTTTATGGTTTTCTGCAATCTTAATTACAGGATTGATTGTAGGTTTTACCAGAGTGGGAGTAGGAGCACATTATCCTCTTGATGTAATTATAGGAGGAACTTTAGGATATATTGCAGGATTATTAGGTATTTTTATAAGCCGAAAATATAGAATCTTCGGTTGGATTACTAATAGAAAGTATTATCCAATAATTATTATCTTGTTTCTTATTTGCAGTATTTGCTTAGTTTACAGAATAATTGATGAGGATTTAATCATATTTTATCTAGCATTCATTAGTTTAGCTGTTTCATTATTTAAAATTATTAGCCTTTCATTCTATGAAATTACCGCCGTTTATGTTAAAAAGTAACTTAAGACTGACTCATTTTGTTTTGCTTATGAGTTTTCTGAATTTTGTGTTCTTTCATTTGCCTTTTTATACCTATGTCTTTAATCATGTCGATTATAAGAGTCTGAACGGTATTGTTTTGATTTTCAGTCTCATCGTTCTGATGCTTGTTTTAAATGCCTTTGTTTTCTACCTGATATTTTCGCTTTCCCGGTATGTTGGAAAGTTTTTATTGGTTTTATTCTTTATGATCAATGCAGTTGCCGTTTATTTTGTTAATACCTATAGTGTAATAATAGATGAAAGCATGATCGGTAATGTGCTCAATACCAATTTTGAAGAGTCCAGCAGTTTTTTCTCTTTTAAATTAATACTGTACCTAATCTTTCTCGGGATTATTCCCAGTATTTATATTATAAAAGTCAATATCATAAAAGTTGCCTTGAAGAAATTTTTAACTCTTTCTTCTTTAGCTTTATTGTTCATTATCGTTTTGGTATTCGCCAATGCAAGCAATTGGCTGTGGATTGATAAAAATTCGAAACAGTTGGGAGGTCTTGCAATGCCGTGGTCTTATTCGGTAAACACATCACTTTTTTATATTCATAAATACAAGAAGAATGAAAAGGAAATTTTATTGCCAAATGCAGTAATAAAAGACAATCAGAAGTCGGTTGTTGTTTTAGTTATTGGGGAATCTGCAAGGAGTCAGAACTTTTCTCTGTACGGTTATAAGAAAAATACCAATCCACTGCTTTCCAAAACAAAGAATCTATTTCATTTTAACGCCAATTCGTGTGCTACTTATACAACAGCTGGCGTAAAATGTATTTTAGAACATACCAATTCAGATGATTTATATGAAATCTTGCCAAATTACCTTTACAGAAACAATGTAGAGGTTGTCTGGAGAACAACAAACTGGGGAGAACCTCCGGTGCATATAGAGAAATACCAAAACAGAGATATTTTAAAGAAGGATTGTAAAGGGGAAGAATGCAATTATGACGAAGTTCTAATAAGAGGGTTAAAAGAGCAGATTTTATCCAGCAAAAAGAATAAAATATTAATTGTACTGCACACCAGTACAAGTCACGGACCGACTTACAGCAAGAAGTACCCGCCTGCGTTTGAAACTTTTAAACCAGTTTGTAATAGTGTTGAACTCGGGAAATGTTCACAGGAAGAACTCTTTAATGCTTATGATAATACCATTGTCTATACGGATTATATTTTATCAAAAGTAATCGAAGACTTAAAGGAGTTAAAAGAGTATAAAAGTGCTATGATCTTTGTTTCAGATCATGGAGAATCCTTAGGAGAAAAGAATTTGTACATGCATGGAGTACCGATAAGTTTTGCTCCAAAAGAACAATATGAGATCCCTTTCATCGTTTGGGTATCGGACAATTCAAAACAACTCAAGGCAAATAAGAGCGTATCACAAAACCATGTGTTTCATAGTGTTTTAAATTTTTTAAACATTCAAAGCCCTGTTTATAATGAGCAAATGAACATTTTTAAATAAGAAAATAAATAGAAGCTGTTTTTTAACCGGGTTCCTGGTGAAACAATAGTGAAGGTGTATAAAAAAAGAGACTTTGAGTCTCTTTTTTTTATTTTTATAATGGCCAGCTTAAAGAATGTGTAGTGCACAATAAGTCCCACAGGGTAGGGAAGAAGAGGAAGACCATTATCTACGTTGTACAGTAAACGGTTTGCAATTAATTTTTATATTTGATGCTTAAACTAATAAAATGAGCGAAAAAACGAAACCGTATGCCTTAATAACTGGCGCCAGTAAAGGCATTGGGAAATCTATTGCTTATGAATTGGCTAAACAGGGGTATCCACTGTTACTTGTTGCAAGAAGTGAAGCAGAATTAAAAGCACTATCTGAGGATCTTCAGGCTAAATACGGCATCAACGCAGCTGTTTTATCGATTGATCTTTCGCTAAATGATGCATCGTTAAAAGTAGCCGATTGGATAAAAAGAAACAACTATCCGGTTGGCATTGTAGTAAACAATGCCGGTTATGGTGTGTGGGGCGATTTTAGTCAGTCTTCGCTAACCGATCAGCTTGGCATGATGCAACTTAACATGAATGTAGTGGTAGAGCTTTCCCATTTATTAGTTCCCATACTTTCACAACAAAAACAAGCTTACATTTTAAATATATCTAGTACTGCTGCATATCAGGCTGTACCTACGCTGGCTGTTTATTCGGCTACAAAAGCTTTTGTTTTATCGTTTACGCGTGCCTTGCGTTTCGAACTTGCGCAAACTTCAATTTCGGTAAGCTGTTTTAGTCCAGGTCCGGTGGATACCGGTTTTGCCGCAAGAGCTGGTTTAAATGCCTTTAGCAAAATGGCCGAAAAGTTTAATATGCAGCCTGATGAAGTTGCAAAACTTGCCGTAAAAGCCATGTTTAGCAAAAAATCAGAAGTTATTCCGGGTTTTACAAATATCATTTCGGTCTATGCCAACCGCATACTACCAAAGGCATTCATCGAAAAAACGGCAGCCGGGATCTATAAAATTTAACTTTTTTTCAAAAAAAATAAAAAAATATTCTTTGCAAAAGAGAATTTATATTATCTTCGTTTTAAATATCGACTAATTCTATAGAGTATGTATAATAAAAGAAATAAATTTAATTTTCCTAAAGACCGAATGCACGACAACATGCGAATGTGTTGCTGTTGTTGCTGTTGCAAATCTTTCAGATAAAATTAAAAACTTAAATTTTTCATTTATTAAATCTATTTATTATGATATCTTCTTATAAAACTTTTACCCTTACTGAACAATTAACTGATGAGCAAATAAACTTTTTTAACCAATACGGCTTCATCCATTTCAAAAAATTTATAAACCCGGAAACAGTTTCATCTATCATTGATGCTTCCAAACAAGTGGAGCAAAAATGGATAGACAATGACCTGAAAAAAGTAAACGGCGTTCCAATTAAATACGGAAAAGATTTAGATGGCTCTCCGATTGTACAGCGTTTTGCTTTTATCAATCAGCATCATCAAACCTTAAGCGGTCTTTTACTTGATCCGAGATTTAATAGTTTGTTACAGTTGGCAGGCGATGACGCAAGACTAGGCACTGAAGAAAAAGACGGAATGGTTTTCAATCATTATATCAATGGTCCGGAAAGTAAGTTTAGTAAGATGGGCTGGCATACAGATGGTTTGCGAGATATTTTTTATGGAGCAAAATTAAACCCTATGCTCAATGTGGGGATCCATTTAAGCACTTTAAAACCCGAAAACGGCGGTCTTAAAATCATTCCGGGTACGCACAAACAAAGTATTTATCAAATGCTCTTCCGCAAAAAATACTTTTTAGATCATAACGCCGATCCAGAGGAAGTTTCCATCATTCCGGAAGCCGGAGATTTAACCATTCACGATGGCCGTTTGTGGCACAGAGTTGCAGAATCAACTATCCGTGGCGAAGAGAGTAGAAGGAGAGTTATTTATATTCCAATTATAGCCGGAAAATACGCTCCTAAAAATGAGAATAGCCCAACGGTTTTCTATCAACGTTTTGCGGGAATTGTTAAATAGTATGCTGTTTATTATCGCATTTAGTTATCTGGTTAGATCAGGTAAGCTAAAAAGAACCACCGATTTTTTTAAAAATACCCAAGGAAAAATAAAATTAAAAATTACCAAACTAGAATTGGTTATACAATCTGGTTTACAAACATTGGGCTATTAATGGGAAAAGAAACAGAGGTTGAAGATTATAGTGCAATTGCACAAAGAACATTTTCTGATCGTAAACGGACTAATATTTTAAAAAGAGCAGAACAGTTAACCATTGTATTTTTACTTCCAAAAGTGCCTGGATTTATTTCGCCAAACGTGCTTACATTAATTGGCACACTTGGTTCGGGATTCATTTTTCTGGCTTTTGTTTTAGGTAGTTATTTAACAGATTGGTATTTGCTTTTCGGTATTATTGGTTTGGTTATAAATTGGTTAGGCGATTCTTTAGATGGAAGGTTGGCTTATTATAGAAACATCCCACGTCGCTGGTATGGTTTTGCACTCGATATTATTGCCGATTGGATCGGTATTGTACTGATAGGCTTTGGCTACTACATTTATGCTAAAAATGGTACACAAGTGGTAGCCTTTGCTTTTGTCGCATTGTATGGTTGGTCTATTATTATCAGTCAATTGCGCTACAAAATCACCAATGAATACAGCATCGATTCCGGCTTTGTTGGTCCAACAGAACTTAGATTTATTATTGCTTTAATTTTAATTATAGAAGTTCTGTTTCATGGATCAATTACATATTTGGCGGTTTTAATCTCTATTATTCTATTTGTAATCAATACTATCGATAGCTTGAAGCTCTTAAAGCTGGGGGATTTAAGAGATAAAAACCAGGACTGATATGCTCAGGAAAAAATCTATTTTAACTTTTCTACAAGCACAAGTTGCGGCATTTTTAGGTGGTATTACCGATTATGGTTTAATGATTTTATTGACAGAAGTTTTCAAATTGCATTTTACCTTTTCTATTCTAATCTCGGGAGCCGTTGGCGCCATTATCAATTTCAGCATCAATAGATTTTGGGTATTTAAAAATCAATCGGGTTACAGGAACCGCATCAACAGTCAGCTTTTTAAATTTGCGTTGGTTGTATTGGGAAGCATCTCCCTAAAATCATTTGGTACGCTTATTTTGCAAAAAGGATTTCAAATCGATTATAGAATCGGGAGATTAATCACCGATAGTTTTGTTTCCTATGGTTTTAATTATCCTCTGATTAAATATTGGGTTTTTAAGACAAACGAAAAAAAGAATGCAGTCGAGTCAAATTAGTATTTAAATAACTAGTTTGGTGTAATTACTTTGTCTGTTCACTTCGTTCAGGTCGTGTTTTCTCTATTCAACGCATAGCCAATAAACAAGTGAAACGCTTTTTTTTAGCCACCAAATCTATATTGAAATATATTAAAGTAATTGTAGCTATCAGGTTACATAAATATTTTGTTATGAATAAATTATCATTTAAAAATTTTATAAAATCACTAATCGTTATAACGCTCTTAGTCACTATAAATTCTGAAAATCTATTGGCGCAATCCAAAAATCCATCACCTTTAAATTTTCCAACGCCAAAAAATATAGATAATATGCTATTTTATATTCAGCGTGACCCCAATATAAACACCGCTATTTATGCCATAAACTATCAGGAGAATGGAAAAATAGACAAAAGTAATCCTGTAAAAGCATATTGGATCCGATATGCTGAGAAAGGAGAAAAAAAGGATCTTAGCTACTTACAGCGTAAATTTGCATACGGAATTGAAAGTAAAACTTTAAATAATGAGGAGTTTGAGCTTCAATTTGTGTCCTATAAAAAGTTACCCTTAACCTTGAAAAAGGTAGAGTCCGATCAAAAATACCGTGTTTTTGTAAGTGTAAATCAGAAGAAAATACAAGTAGAAAAAATATTTGTGCGCATTGAAGGAGGTTCTTTTTGGTTACCCAATGTAAAGTATGCCGAAGTTACCGGAATCGATGCCTCCTCCAATAAAACAATTACGGAACGAATGTTGTTGAAATAAGCACCGATCTATCCAGTTATCCTTTGTTTTCAATATTTATTTCTAAATGAAACTATATATGAAAAGATTCCGTATTCAGAGCTACGGCAATTCGGGCACTTTTTATAAATTCGATTAATCCAAAATTGGTTAATTCGATTGCCAAATCATTGATAACATCTTCTTGTCCTGTTGCTTCAAAAACAGTAAAATCTTTCTCAATGCTTATAAATCGGGCGTTATATTTTTTAAGTATATGATTCATATTTGCGTCGTTGATGAAATTAGAAGTCATCACTTTAAACAATCCCATTTGTTTCCATACGATTTCTTCGTTGGTGTGGTAGTAGCATTTGAAGACCTCTATAATTTTTTCGATTTGAAGCGCAATATTTCTAACGGTTTCAGAAGTTTCTTTTATAACGAGAGTACATCTGTACATTTTGTCAATTTCGCAAGTAGAGATATTGATACTTTCAATACTGATTTTTCTTCTCGTAAGTATGATAGTTATTTTGTTTAGTAATCCCATTTGATCTTCTGTGTAAGCGCTTAAAGTATATTCTTGTTTCATTTGAAAAGGGTGTCTGTATTGTTTGAATTAGTAATAGTTAGTGTTTTTTAGAAATAAAAAAACCTTTCTCATTTATGACTGAGAAAGGTTTTTATTATGCAATAGAATCCTGCCTCGTCAGAGTAGACGAATAATGATAATTGCGATAATGATAATTTGTACTGAATTTTTCATGTATATTTTAAATAAAAAAACCTCCCGAAGAGGGAGGTTTTAAATGGTATCTGTGTACTTATTTATATAACGTCCCTGATCATTATCTAATGATAATAATACTGCTAATAATAGAGATGTTAATTAAGTTTTTCATTTTGTGTTTTTGATGTGCGACAAATGTATTGATTTTTATAATGCTAAAGAAAGTTTTTTTTTCAATCGAACTATATCTGTTTTAAAGACGAATGTATTTTAGAATATATCTTTGAAAAATAAACGATTATTTCAATAGTTTTTTGACCATTTCGATTTGATCTGTTGTGACATTATTTCTATTGTAAGCAAGGTAAATCGTGTTATGAGTAGGGTGGTGGCCTTTCCAGATTTCTTTAATATGATTTTGTGTTATATCATCCTGCACCAAATAATCGGATGCAATGGTAATGCCTGAACCAAAACGAATTCCTTTCAGAATCGAATTATAATCAGGAATAACAAATCGGGGTTTTATAGTGGGGCGCTTTTTAAAATTTTCCAACCAAAATCGTCTAATGATGGTCAAATCACTGCTGTAAGCATACCAATCTTTATCGCAAAGCCATTTTTCGGCTTTATCAAATTCAGAATTGGTTATAAAGTGATCAAATTCGGTTGTGTCAAATTCCTTATTTCCAACAAGAAGCAAATTGGCAGTACGAATAGGCTCATAAACAATATCTTTTTCATCATTCCGATTCGAAGTAATCACAAAATACAGTTTTCCTGAGTTTAGTTTTTGCATTAATTCTTTGGAGGGACAAAATTCAAAAACAAGATTCGCAGGAGCCTGACTGATTTTTGAAGACAGTATGCTGTAGAAAAACTCTTTGGAGGTACCAATACAAGTTAGCGGAATATTTGAAGAACGCGTATATCTAAATTCAGCTTCAATATATTCCAATTTTTCAATAGCATCAATTACCTGAGTATAAAATAATTTGCCATAATCTGTTGGCACCATTCGGCGTGGTTTACGTTCGAATAACTGCTTGCCGACATGAGCTTCAAGAGCCGATAAATGCTGACTTACATTGGGTTGCGAAATAAGCAGTTCCTGTGCAGCACCTGTCAGCGTGCCCACCTGATATATCGTTTTAAACGTTCTGTACCATTCCATGTCTACCATGTTGCAAAGTTACTTGTTTTTTATTTTCCTTATCATATTAAGTATAAATTGATTTATAGATATCTATAAATTATGCTATTTCCTTTATAATTAATTCCGATACACCTTTGCATGCAATTTGTGAAACTTCAATTAAAAACAACAACATTGAGGTTTCCATCCAATTCATTATTAATCCATTAAAAATTATTTATTGTCATGCAGCAACATTTAAAAGCTTTGCTTAGTACTATATTCCGAACGTCCATGGTCGGTTATTGCTTATTGGTTTTACAAGGGTGTACATCCAAAGCAGAAAAAGAAAAAACAGTAGCACCTTTAGTGGCAACCGTTACAGTTGATACCACATCGGTTACAACCGAATTAGAGTTTTCGGGTATGCTTGAAGGAATCAGTAATATTGAAATAAGACCTCAGGCAGAAGGATATCTGGAAAAGATATTTGTAGACGAAGGGGCGTATGTGCGAAAAGGCCAATCATTATTTCTTATTAATGATACGCCTTACAGCGAAAAGTTAAACCAGTCAACAGCATCTTTGCAAACCGCTTTGGCGAACAGGGAAAAAGCCAGAATTGAAACCACAAGAATTCAAAAACTGGTGGACGGAAAAGTAGTTTCAGATGTACAGCTTAAAAATGCCCAAGCCGAACTCAGCGCAGCAAATTCAGCTGTACGACAAGCAGAAGCAGCAAAAAAAAGCGCTGCCATAAGCAAAGGATTTACACTGATAAAAGCTCCTGTAAACGGATATATCGGGAAACTGCCTTATAGAGTTGGAAGCCTTGTAGGGCATAACGAACCGGAACCCTTATCTGTGGTTTCAGACATCAATACCATGTATGCCTATTTTTCGATGAGTGAAGAAGCTTTTCTTCAGTTTAAACAGCAGTATCCGGGAAAAACCATGGAGGAAAAAATTAAAAGAATTCCTTCTGTTCGTTTAATGCTTCCTGACAATTCAGTTTATGAGGAACAGGGCAAAGTCGATATTGTTCAGGGACAATTTGATAAATCTACAGGTTCTATTACGTTTAGAGCTTCGTTTCCTAATGTCGGAGGGCTTTTACGTTCCGGAAATACAGGCAAAATTATCATGTCACAATACAACAAAAATGTAATTCAAATTCCACAGTCGGCTACCTATGAATTGCAGAACAAAGTCATGGCTTATGTGGTCGAAAAAAACAATAAACTGAAAAGTGTTTCCTTAAAAATAGGACAAAAAACAGCTTTAAATTATATCATTTCCGAAGGATTAAAACCTGGAGATGTATTGGTATCAAAAGGACTTGAACGCTTGCATGAAGGCATACAGGTAAAAGTTTCAAAATAATAATCTAGCGTTTTCAAATTATGTTAAAGAAAATAATCGACAGGCCGGTTACGGCTACTGTCATCTCACTTATATTGGTAATTTTAGGCTTTTTGGCTCTGGAGAAATTACCTATGGAAACCTTTCCGGAAATCGCACCGCCGTCTGTGGTGGTTACCGCACGTTACCCCGGAGCCAGTGCCGAAGCCGTTGCCCGTTCTGTAGCCACGCCATTGGAACAGGTAATTAACGGAGTAGAAAATATGATTTACATGACATCGTCTTCTTCAAATGATGGTACATTAACGATTACTGTTTATTTTAAACTGGGAACCAATCCGGATCAGGCGGCAATTAACGTACAGAACAGAGTTTCGCAGGCCACCAATCAACTGCCTCAGGAAGTCGTAAAAACAGGCATCAATACTTCCAAACAAAACAACAGTATGATCATGATTATTGATCTCGAAAGCACCAATCCTAATTACGATTCGGCTTTCCTGAACAATTACGATCTTATTAATATTGTTCCGGGAATTCAGCGTATTCAGGGAGTTGGAAAAGCGCAGGTATTTGGAAGTAAGGATTACGCCATGCGTGTCTGGCTGAATCCCGGAAAATTGGCGAGTTATCAAATGACGGCGCAGGAAGTCATGAAGGCTATTGACCATCAAAATATTGAAGCCGCTCCGGGTAAATTTGGAGAAGGAAGCGCAACGGCTTTTGAATATACTATTAAATACAAAGGAAAACTGAACAAAGAACCGGATTATGAAGATATTGTAATCAGGGCAAATCCGGATGGTTCTGTACTCCGTTTAAAGGATGTTGCCAAGATTGAATTAGGATCATTAGATCATGTGTATGCATCGGCACAAACGCTGGATGGGCATCCGGGAATTGGAGTGGCTATTTTCCAGACACCAGGCTCTAATGCTAATGATATTCAGATTGAAATTCTGAAATTTATGGAAGAAGCCAAAAAGAGTTTTCCAAAAGGAATTAGTTACCGAACGACTTATAGTACAAAACGTTTTTTGGATGCTTCTATCAATCAGGTAGAGCATACTTTGGTTGAAGCTTTTATACTGGTATTTATTGTTGTTTTTATTTTCCTTCAGGATTTCCGTTCTACACTTATTCCGGCCATATCAGTACCCGTGGCGATTATTGGAACCTTCTTTTTTATGGGAGTTTTTGGCATCACCATCAATTTGCTGACGCTTTTTGCGCTCGTTCTGGCCATTGGAGTGGTGGTCGATGATGCGATTGTCGTCGTCGAGGCCGTTCATCATAAATTAGAACACCATTCTACCGATGCTAAAAAGGCGACAATCAGCGCTATGGGCGAAATTACAGGAGCAATCTTATCTATTACCTTGGTAATGTCGGCAGTATTTTTACCTATTGGTTTAATCGAAGGTCCGGTTGGTGTGTTTTACAGGCAGTTTGCTTTTACCCTTGCTATTGCTATTGTAATCTCGGCAATTAATGCTTTAACCTTAAGTCCTGCTTTATGTGCGGTTTTACTTAAAAACAAGCATGCCGAATTGTATCAGGACAAACACAAAAAAGGATTACAAAGATTCTATGAGCTCTTCAATATTGGTTTTCATGCTGCAACAAAAAGATATACCAGCGCTGTTCTTTTCCTGATTAAAAGAAAATGGCTTGCCTTGGGCGGATTAGTTTTGGTCACCATTTTAACCATAGTATTGGCACGTAACACGCCACAAGCATTTATTCCAACAGAAGACCAAAGTTTCGTAATGACCGCTTTAAGCATGCCACCGGGAACTTCTTTGGAACGCACCAAAACAGTAACCACGCAGGCAAGTAAAAAGCTGAGTAAATTTGAAGGCGTATATTTTAATGCGATAGTGAACGGTAGTAATTTATTGGCCAATACGGTTTCACCATCCTACGCTGCTTCGTATACCATTTTAAAACAGCCGGAAGACCGGGGAAAAGTTAAGGACATCAATAAAATTATGGATTCTATCAAAACTGTATTTGATGGTTTACCCGAAGGATCTTCGTTTACGTATTCGATGCCAACCGTTCCGGGGTTTGGAAATGTGGATGCCTTAGATGTTGTGCTTAAAGACAATGCCGGAGGCTCTATTGATAAATTGGCTCAGGTAAATGATGAGTTCATAAAATCGTTAAAAGAAAGAAAGGAAATTGCAGCGGCTTTTACCTCTTTTAATGCAAAATTTCCTCAATACATGCTTGATGTTGATGCGGTTAAGGCAAAACAATTGGGACTTGATGTCAGTACGATTTTAGAAACTATGCAGGCTTATTTTGGAAGTATATATTCTTCTGATTTTAACCGATTTGGAAAATATTATCGTGTGGTGGTACAAGCCGAAGCACCTTTTAGAGTAGATGAAAATGCATTGAATGAAGTATATGCTAAAAATGATCTGGGCAAAATGGTGCCACTTAAATCTGTTGTGCAATTAAAACGTGTTTTTGGTCCCGAAGTCGTTACGCATTTGAACCAGTCGACTTCTATTAATTTGAATGTTCAGGCTAAAAAAGGCTATTCGACGGGAGATGCTATGAAAGCCATAAATGAGGTTGCCGAGACGCTCCCGTTAGGTTATTCGCATGAATATACCGGAATGGCAAGAGAAGAGCAGCAGGCTGGAAACCAAACCATTTTTATATTCGGAATCTGTATTTTGTTTGTGTATTTTCTGTTATCTGCGCAGTATGAAAGTTATCTTTTACCACTGGCCGTAATTTTATCTTTGCCAACCGGAATATTTGGTGTCTTTGTTTTTATCAATTTAATAGGCGTTACCAATAATATTTATGTACAGATTGGGATGATTATGCTTATTGGTCTTTTGGCCAAGAATGCCATCCTTATCGTTGAGTTTGCCGTACAAATGAGACATAAAGGAAAATCTTTGGTAGAATCTGCCGTTCAGGCTTCGGCATTGCGATTGCGCCCAATCTTAATGACTTCTTTTGCTTTTATTGCAGGATTACTGCCTTTGCTTTTTGCCGGTGGTGCTACAGAGCAGGGAAACCGTTCTATTGCATCGGGAACGATAGGAGGAATGTTCTTTGGTGTGGTACTGGGAATTTTTATAATACCAGTTTTATTTATCGTATTCCAATCTTTACACGAACGTTTTTTCGGTCTAAAAATTACACCTGCAACCGATCAACATTTAATTCAATCCAATCATTAAAATGACGAAAATAACATACTACATACTTATTCTGGCCGTGTTTTCCGGCTGTCAGATTGGGAAAGATTATGTGCGCCCAACCCTTGCAATGTCTAAGGAATTTCGAGGAAATAATGCACTGCAGCAAAGTAAGGACAGTACTTTACTGCCATGGAAAAGCTTTTTTACAGATCCTGCTTTGCAAAATATTATAGATAATGTTTTACAGCACAACTATGATATGAAAATAGCGCTGAATTCGATTCAGATTAATGAGGAATACCTGAAAGAATCAAAAGCAACCTGGCTACCATCAGTTTCTGCAGGAATTGGAACTTCGAGGAATTACTATTCTGATAATAGTCTAAACGGTATAAACGGTTTTAATTTAAGCAATACCATCGGAACGAAAAGGGTAGAAGATTACACCTTAAATGCAGGTTTAAGCTGGGAAATTGATATCTGGGGAAAAGTAAAAAATCAGAAAAAAGCGGCGTTGAACGAATGGCTGCAAAGTCTTGAAAGCAGAAAAGTTTTGCAGACCAGATTGATTGCATCGGCCGCTTCGTCTTATTACACTTTATTAATGCTCGACGAACAACTGGCCATAACGCGTAAAAATTTAGCTTTAAGCGACAATACGGTTAAATTAATCCGGGTTCAGTTTGAAAACGGCGAAGCGACTGCACTGGCGGTACAGCAAGCCGAAGTTCAGTACAGATCGACACAAGCTATTATTCCCGATTTAGAGCAGGAAAAATTCATTCAGGAAAATGCTTTAAATGTCTTAATGGGCAATCAGCCTGATCCAATTGTACTACCAGAAAGTAAAGCTAATTTTACGGCTCCAGAGCAATTAACATCGGGAGTTCCGGCCTCATTGATGTCGAATCGTCCGGATGTGCGTTAGAAAGAATTTGAGTTACGGGCAGCTTCGGCGCGAATAGGTGTTGCTCAGGCGGGTTTGTATCCGACCCTGAACATAACAGCTGCGGGTGGTCTCAATTCTTTTCAATCCTCCAATTGGTTAAACATTCCGGGTTCGCTATTTGGAACTTTAGCAGGCGGACTTACGGAACCTATTTTTAATAAACGAAAACTAAAAACAGCTTTTAACGTGAGTAAAATTGCCTACGAGCAAAAGACCGAAGAGTTTAGAAAAACAGTTTTACAAGCTACAAAAGAAGTTTCGGATGCGATGGTTAAAGTCGAAAAACTGAAAGAGAAAATTACAATTACAACATCAAAAAATGAATTGTTGCAAACCGCGATAAACAATGCCGGTCTTTTATTTACAAATGGACAGGCCGATTATTTAGAAGTAATTCTGGTAGAACAAAATCTAATAGAAAACGAACTGAATTTATCCAGTTTAAAAAGGCAGGAAGCTTTGGCTTATATAGAGTTTTACAGAGCTTTGGGAGGAGGGCAGTAGCTGGTTTTTCAAAACTCACACCAATCGTGTGAGTTTTGTTTCATCATCGGTAAAAAGTTTTTTGTTACTTTCGTAAGGATTAAATCAGGTAATTCTAAAAGAATTTGCAGTTTATGGAAAACCATTATTTACAATTAAGAAAACATATAGAGGAAATAAGTCCATTAACTGATGAAGAATGGGAAACTGTCGCTGCTTGTTTTACTTATAAGAAATTAAGAAAGCATCAGTTTTTAGTGCAAAAAGATGAACTTGTTCCTTCTGAATACTGGATTATAAGTGGCTTATTGAAAACATATGCTATTGATAATGAAGGTAAGGAGCATATTCTGCAGTTTGCAATGGAACAATATTGGACAAGCGATTTTCATGCTTTTCAGAATCAGGTTCCGGCAACTTTGTTTATTGATTGTATTGAAGATTCAGAATTCTTTTGTCTTCGGTTAGAAAACAGGGAAAGGCTGTGTAGTGAAATTCCAAAAATGACTAATTTCTTCAGAATTAAATCGCATTATGGTTATATCGCCCTGCAACAGCGCATCATGTCTTTACTGACGCAAACAGCCGAAGAACGTTATAATAATCTCATCAAAAAACTTCCTTTACTAATTCAGCGAGTTCCTAAAAAGCTTTTGGCTTCTTATTTAGGTGTTACCCGCGAAACCCTCAGCCGCTTTAAGGGATAAAAAGTGTGATCTACATCACTCCAAAACTGTGATGTTCCTCCTCGCATATCTTGTGTTATCGTTAGAACTTTGTACTGTTAATTTTAAACAATGCAATTATGAAAACGATCCACTATTTTATGCAGGCAGTTACCGCTTTTTTAGGCACTGCACATAATGCACAAAATAAATCAGAAAGAATGTCAATAGTTCTGGAAGTAATTCCGGGAAACATTCCTCATCTCTAGTTGGTATTGAAATTCATAATCCAGCGGGATTAAATAATAACATTCTCCTTTACTATATAGGACGCATTAAGATTAATTAAACTGGTTGTAGGATAGGAGGATGTCCTTCGGGGCATTCTCTTATTTCTCTTTACCTTTTTAAACCTTTCCCTTCCTAAATCATTTATAATTTTATTTGAAACAACGATATGAAAACAAATGAAACAGCAGTTATAGCACAAACTGCCACTACACGAAAAAGACTGCCTGCAGCGCTATGGGCATTAACAATAAGCGCATTTGGAATTGGTACTACAGAGTTTGTTATTGTGGGTTTATTGCCAACAGTTGCCACAGATTTAAATATTAGTATTCCATCAGCAGGATTACTGGTGAGTTTATATGCCATTGGTGTTGCAATTGGAGCACCAATACTAACAGCCTTAACAGGAAGTATTCCAAGAAAAAAATTACTGATCTGGTTAATGATTGTATTTATTATAGGAAATGGTCTTGCTTCAATAGCACCTGGTTTTTATACCTTGGTTATGGCAAGAATCATTACAGGATTGGCTCATGGGGTTTTCTTTTCGATAGGTTCTACCATTGCCGCTTCATTGGTATCACCTGATAAAAGAGCATCGGCAATTTCTATTATGTTTACAGGTTTAACGGTTGCTATTGTTACCGGAGTACCTTTCGGAACCTTTATTGGACAGGAATTTGGATGGCGTGCTACTTTTATTGGAGTTGCCGTTTTGGGACTGATCGGTTTGATTTCGGGTTGGATTTTACTCCCAAATAAAATCGAAAATGAAAAAACAATCGCAATAAAAGAGCAGTTTAAAGTAATAGCAAACGGTCGATTGCTGCTAGCTTTTTTAATGACTACGCTGGGGTACGGAGGAACTTTTGTTGCCTTTACTTATTTGTCTCCAATACTTCAAAAAATCATGGGGCTTTCTGAATCAATGGTGAATGTAGTGCTTGTATTGTACGGTATAGCGATCGCTTTCGGAAATCTTATAGGCGGGAAAGCCGCAAATAAAAATCCGTTGAAAGCATTATTATGGATGTTTGTTTTACAGGCGATTGCATTGCTGGTTTTTACATTCACGGCGAGTGATTCTCTTTTTGGAATTATTACTTTGTTTATCATGGGAGCTTTATCATTTTCAAATGTTCCCGGATTACAATTGTACGTGGTTCAATTGGCAGAACGTTACCTGCCTGGAACCGAAGACGTGGCATCTGCCTTTAACATCGCCGCTTTTAATGTGGGAATTGCCATTGGGGCCTATGTGGGCGGATTAGTAGTAGAATCTACTTTAGGACTTGAATCTACTCCCTGGGTTGGCGCTTTGTTTGTAGTACTTGCTATAGGTGCAACCTTATTAAGCTCAAAAATATCAAGTAAGAAAGAAAGCAAATAATTAAAATAACTCGTAATCTGTTAATCGTTAATTTAATTTAAAAATGAAAACAATTTGTAAAATACATATACCCGGCCGAATGACTCTTGGGCTAGAATTTCCATTAGACAACGACTGGTCTCTTGAAGGAGAGAAAAAAAGAAAAAAACAAGGACGTCCTTTCGGGATTCCTGATATAAGCAAACACACAGAACTTATTAAACTGGCAGACAAACTTGGGTTTGCTGCTTTATGGATGCGCGAAGTTCCGGTATATGATCCGGGTTTTGGAGATGGTGCGCAAATTTTTGACACCTTATCCTATCTGGGATATGTTGCTGCCATTACCGATTCTATTGCCATTGGAACTGCGGCGGTTGTACTGCCTTTGCATGATCCGCTTCAATTGGCAAAAGCGATTGCAACTATCGAAAATTTATCTGAAAGCCGTTATCTTTTTGGTGTTGGTTTAGGTGATCGTCCTGTAGAATTTCCTCTGTTTGGATTTGATTTTGAAACCAGAGCCGAAAGATTTGCTTTAAACCATGAGATAATCAAAGAAGCCTGGAAAGAGCAAAGTGAGCTGAATCAATATTATGAAGGTTTATCCAATGAAATTCAAGTTTACCCAAAACCTAAAAATGAAATTCCGTGGATTTTAGCCGGAAGAGCAAAACAAAGTATGGACTGGATTGCTCAAAACATGCAGGGCTGGTTCAATTATCCAAGAAATGTTTCAGACACAGAAGTTTTGGTAAGAGAATGGAAAAACGCACTTTATGATAACAATCAGGCATCGAAACCTTATATATCAGCTTTCCACTTAAATCTTTTGAAAAATCCTGACGCTCCTTTTACACCGCATCGTTTTGGAGGCGCTGTTGGTATTAATGGATTAACGAAATTATTGCGTTTATATGAACTGGCAGGGGTAAACCACATGGCACTTCATTTAAGAAAATCAGAAGTTCCGGTTGAAGAAGCCCTAAAATTGATTGGACAAGAAGTTCTGCCACATTTTTATCCGCTGAATTTACAAAATTCAAATGCTTTAAGTAGTTAATGGTTAATGCCATTTGACTTTGCAGATCTTTCAAACTTTAAAATGCAATTATAGTACAAAAAAGACGCAAAAAAATCCCATTTCGAAAGAAGTGGGATTTTTTTTGATCTCGATTCGGCAATTTACAAACCATTCTATTTTGATTTGCGATTGTTTTTCTTATTTCTTCCCCACCAAATCAAAAAACCACTGACGGGAAGTAAAGCGCAAAACAAAGAAACTAAAGAAGCCAATAATTTAGTCGGAAAGCCATAAATACTTCCTGTATGAATTGCATAATTGCTGTTTCTCCATTTTGCTCCCAGCGTTTTGTCTTTATGCTTAACGGTATAATAATTTTTTGCAGAGACGCTGTTATAAGTATAAATATCAGATTCGTCCCAGCCTGAACTTCCTTCGTGTTTGATAAAAGTCGCAACCGGAACAGCTTCCTTAGTAGGTTTTTCAGGTAGTGATAAGCCAATAGAAGTCCATTTTGGAATTTTAACCTTTATATCCTGAACCATGTACTCAAAAGGATTTTGTGTATTCACAGTGTTTACTTTGGAAATTTCAGGGGTTTTGGCCCATACCTTTTCAGGATCATTACCCAGAATTCTATATATTCCGTTGGTCCACCAGTCAAATGTCCAGACCAATCCAGTAATGGCAAAAATCAGAATAAAAATAAAAGTATAAATACCGCCTATATTATGGAAGTCATAATTTTTTCGTTTCCACTTTGTGGTGCTTTTCCAACGAAACCAGACTCTTTGTTTTAAAGCTGCTTTATTTTTTGGCCACCATAAATAGATTCCGGTTAAAATTAAAACGAAAATAAACAAGGTTGAAAAACCTACTATATAATGGCCTACATCATAAGTAAGCAGCAAATTTTGATGCAGTACTCTAAGATTAAAGATCCAATCGTATCTTAAATCGACTTCTCCTAATTCTTTACCTGTATATTGATCAATATAAATATTACTGTAGCTTTTGCAATCTGAAGCTGCTGTCCAATGCGGTTCTGTATTTTCTTCGTAGCTGTTAAATACATAACTTTTTTTTGGATTATGGCTAATTGTAGCGTAATCTGCAAATGGATGTTTTAGTTTTATAGTAGCATAGAGGCTGTCAAGCGGTAGAACAGTACTCTTCACTTCAGGAACAAAAATTTTGTCTTTATGATACCAGGCAGATAATTCTTCTTCCCAGACAAAAATACTGGCCGCCAGCATGCTTACAAATACAACTAATCCGGTTACAAGCCCGAGCCATAAATGTATTTTATTTAGAAATTTTCTCATTAGTTATGTAAAGCTATTAAGTCCAATGGTATTAAGAAGGAAACCACGTAAGTTGTTTCAGCTTCATAAGATTTAATTGGTCTGCAAAACTATTATTAAAACTGTTGAGAAGCAAGATAATATTTAACTATTCTAAATAAAAATAATTACAAGTTAAAGTGCTAGTATGCATTCAGGGAAAGATCTGAAGAAAGGGAGAGATTAGGTAGTAATTCTTATACAAAGAATTTTAGCATTGTCCTTAAAACTGGACCGTTACTGTTTATTAGAATTGTTTTTTAAAAGGCAAAAAAAAATCCCACTTCGTAAGAAATGGGATTTTTGTGACCTCGACTGGATTCAAACCAGTAACCTTCTGAGCCGTAATCAGATGCGCTATTCAGTTGCGCCACGAGGCCTTTTTTTTATTATCAATAAGCTATTTTTTAGTAGCTTTGTTGATTGCTGTTTGCGGGTGCAAAGATAGACATAAATGTGAGATATACAAGCATAAAATAACATTAAATTAAAAATAAATGCAGATTAAAAATTACATACGTGATATTCAGGGATTTCCAAAAAAAGAAATTTTGTTCAAAGACATCACTCCGTTGCTAAATGACCCCATTGCCCGAAAAGAGGCGGTTTCTATTCTGGCAGAATCTTTAAAAGGGCAAAAAATCGATAAAGTAGTGGGGGCTGAAAGCAGGGGCTTCTTTTTTGGAATTTTACTGGCGCAGGAACTGAATGCGGGCTTTGTTCCTGTAAGAAAGCCAAATAAGCTACCATACGACACGATTTCGGCTTCTTACGAACTCGAATACGGTACAGACAGTTTAGAGATGCACACAGACGCGATAAAGAAAGGAGACAGGGTTTTGATTCATGATGATGTTTTAGCAACAGGCGGAACCGCAAAAGCCGTTTGTGAATTGGTAGAGCAACTAGGAGGGGAGATCGTGCAATGCAACTTTCTGATGGAACTTGGTTTTCTTAACGGAAGAGAAAAAATAAGCAAGCATCCCATCTTTGCCGCTATCACCTATTAATTCAATTTGAGAATGAAGATTAACGATTTTTGATTTTATGTTTTCTCTAACATCTAACATCTAACATTTCACATCCAACATTTTACACCTGAAATCAAAAATCTTAGGATTAGAATCTAAAAACAGATAAAAAAAATCCCAATTCTAAATTAGATTCAGAATTGGGATTTGGAATTTGATATTTGGAATTTAAAAATTTATCTTAAAGTTGCTCCAAGTTCAGTTTCAAACGTTTGCTGTAGTTTCGACATGATTTTGTCAATTTGAGCATCTGTAAGCGTTTTGGTATTGTCCTGAATGGTGAAACTCAACGCATATGATTTTTTACCTTCCGGAAGCTTGTTTCCTTCGTAAACATCAAATAGGTTGATGTCTTTTAAAAGAGATTTCTCGGTTTGTCTGGCAAGGTTAAAAATACTTTCGTACGTCGCGCTTTTATCAATCAATAAGGCCAAATCTCTGCGTACTTCAGGGTATTTTGGAATTTCGGTGTATTTAATTTTTCCGGTAATGATTTTTAAAATCAGATCCCAGTTGAAATCAGCAAAATAAACGTCCTGCTTGATTCCGAAATGTTTCAATATCGACTTTTTAATCACTCCGGTTTCTACTAAAGTTTCGTTGTTGTAGCAAATTGCCGTTCCTTCTGAAAAAACATCAGATTGTACCGGGGCATTGGTGATTTTATCAATTCCCAAACGCGACAGTACCCCTTTTACATATCCTTTTAGCAAAAAGAAATCAGTAGCTTTTTGAGGGTTGGTCCAGCTTTCTTTGTTTCGGTTTCCTGAAATCAACAAAGTAAGGTGTTTGTGCTCCTCATATCCGTTAAGATATTTGTGATATGACTTTCCGAATTCAAACAATTTTAAATCCGAGTTCTTTCTGTTGATGTTATAGGAGATCGCTTCCAATCCTGAAAACAATAAAGACTGACGCATGGTCGATAAATCACTGCTCAAAGGATTCAACATCGTAACATTGTGCTCCTCTTTTAATGCAGTCGATAATTTTGCATAAGCGGCTGTAGTTAAAGAGTTCGCCATCATTTCGTGAAACCCTTGTGAGTTCAGTTGAGACGCAATCACATTTTGTACTTTATAATCTTCGGTTCTTGGAGCGTTAGCTACCGTAGCATTGAATTTTTTAGAAAAATTAATGTTGTTGTATCCGTAAACTCTCAAGATTTCCTCGATTACGTCAATTTCACGCTGCACGTCTACACGGTAAGCAGGAATCGTTAAACCTAAGCCTGAATCTGAAACGCTATTTACTTTTATGTCTAAAGAAACCAAGATTTTTTTGATAGTATCTTTTGGAATCTCCTGTCCGATAATTTTCGAAACGTGGCTGAAATTCAATAAAACTGAAAAATCTTCTACTTTTTTAGGATAAACCTCAATAACGTCAGAAGTGATTTTTCCTCCGGCTACTTCCTGAATTAAAAGTGCAGCACGTTTTAAAGCATATTCAGTAATCGTTGGATCAATACCTCTTTCAAATCTGAAAGAAGCATCCGTATTCAGTTGATGTCTTTTGGCGGTTTTACGCACGCTTACAGCATCAAAATAAGCACTTTCAAGGAATATAGCGGTAGTTCCTTCTGTTACTCCCGATTTTTTACCTCCAAAAACCCCTGCGATGCAAAGTGGTCCTTTTTCATCACAAATCATCAGATCTTCTTTGTGTAAAGTTCTTTCCACATCGTCTAAAGTCACAAATTTAGTTCCTTCAGGAAGTGTTTTTACAATTACTTTTCCGTTGATTTTTGCTGCATCAAACGCATGCAAAGGCTGTCCTAATTCGTGTAAAACATAATTAGTAACATCGACAATATTATTTTTTGGAGTCAGTCCGATCGCTTTTAAACGGTCTTGTAACCATGCCGGAGACTCTTGAACCGTAATTCCTGAAATCGTTACTCCACAGTATCTTGGTGCTAAAAGCGGTTCTTCAACATTAACGTCAATTTTCAGCGTACGCATGTCAACTCTGAAATTGCTTACAGAAGGAGTGATCAACTCAATATTTACACCGCGTTGCAGCATTCCTGCTCTTAAATCACGGGCAGTACCCAGGTGACTCATAGCATCAGCACGGTTTGGAGTTAATCCGATTTCGAAAACTTCGTCATTAACGACTTTAAAAACTTCTGAAGCTGCAGTTCCAGGAACCAGATTCTCGGCCAAAACCATAATTCCGTCATGCCCCGTTCCTAAACCTAATTCGTCTTCGGCACAGATCATTCCATGGCTTTCCATTCCGCGGATTTTTCCTTTTTTAATGGTAAATTCAGCACCTTCTTTGTCATATAAAACAGTTCCTATCGTAGCAACAGGTACTTTTTGTCCCGCAGCAACGTTAGCAGCACCACAAACAATTTGTATAGGCGCTTCTAAACCAATATTTACAGTTGTAACTTTTAATCTGTCGGCATCAGGATGTTTTTCGCAAGTCAATACATGTCCTACAACAACACCTTGCAAACCGCCTTTGATCGATTGGTATTTTTCGACAACTTCTACTTCAAGCCCTAAATCTGTTAGTAATTCTGAAGTTTGATCAGATGGCCAGTCCGTTTTTATAAATTGTTTTAACCAATTGTAAGATATTTTCATTTTGACTTTTTTTGTTCTTGTATGAGGTTACAAATATAAGGATTGCACATTGTAGTAAGAAACAATTTATTTGCTTTTTTCAGACAGTTTTATAGTTATTAACTTAAAGGAATATTATTTTAAACATGGATAACTATTGTTTCCTATCTAGTGGAGTAGACAAAAGAAACACAATCGAAAGAAAAAGAATCTTCGAAATCTTCGAAATCTGCGAGAAAAATGAGCAAACAACTCATTTTAGTTAAATCAGTTCTTCAATGTGTTTTTTGATGTTTTCCGAGATCTTTTTTGTTGGCAGATCGTTTTCATCATCACCAAACGGATCCTCAATTTCTTCGGCAATAAGTTCTAAACTTGCCAGTACATAAAAAATAAAAACCACAACAGGCGCCACATAATATCCCAGACTTACAGAATAGCCAAAAGGTAATGTCATGGTATAAAAGAAGATGAATTTTTTGATAAAAGCACTGTAAGAGTAGGGGATAGGAGTGTTTTTGATTCTCTCGCACGCACCACAGATGTCTGTAAAAGATTGTAATTCCTCGTTTAGGATAATGAGCTGTTCTCCGCTGATTTTTTTAGCTTCGTACAGGTCGTTTACTTTCTGAAAAATTATTTTTTTTACCTGATTTGGTTTGTGTTTGTGGTGGTCAATTTCTAAATCGACATCTTCAAAAAGCTGTTTGCCGGTATCAGCATCGTGCAGGTGTTTGTGCAAAACAGAGGCATAGGCAGGGATAAACTTTCGAAAGAATTTACGATCGTTTTCCTCTTTGAGCATGGCCGAAAGTTTAATAGCCAGATTTCGACTGTTATTAACAAGGGCTCCCCAAAGTTTGCGACCTTCCCACCAACGATCGTAGGCAGTGTTGGTTCTGAAAACCAATAATAAGGATATTACAAAACCCAACATCCCGTGCATGATCGGGATGTTGGGAATATAATCGTTTTTGCCTATTTTAAAATAAGAGACTTCAAGATACCCTACTATCGAGGAGTAAACTCCGATAGCAATCATGATCGGGAGCAGTTTTCTAACGGTATCCGATTTATGAAAATGAAAGATAAAAGTAAACCAATCTTTGGTGTTGTATGAAATCATTTGAATCTGTTTTGAAACAAATTTACTTTAAAAATTAATATTTCCGGCTAATTCTTTAAGGGCAATTTCAGATAATTTTGCCTGAAATTGTGCGTTGCTGTAGCGTACTTTTGCATTCACATAATTCAGCTGAGCTGTCCTGAAATCAATAGTGGTAATGGTTCCGATTTTAAATTTGTCTAAAGTAATGTCTAAATTCTGCTTTGCAATAGTTACGTTGTCTTCCTCTAATCCAATGAGTTCCAGATTGGTTAAATAGGTTTGAAAGGCAGTGCTTAATTGCGTATTTAAAATCATGTTTTGTTGTTCTATGGCAATCTGCGAATTTTCGATTTGCAGCTTGGCTACTTTTTCATTTCGATGCTGATTTAAACCATCAAACAGGTTTAAAGTAGCGTTAAAACCGTAATTGAAACCTTTGGAAGAAGCCTGACTCGTAAAACCAAGACTGGACTGACTTTCGTTAAAGTTGTAGCCAGAAGTCAGATTTACTACTGGATAACGGTCTGCTTTGACCTGTTTTAACTGAAGTTCAGCGATTCGTTTGTTGATAATTTGGGCTTCCAAAGCAGGATTTTGTTTCTGTGCCAAATCGATTAAATCAACCAAAACGAGCTTATTGTCTACAGTAACTTCATCGGTTACGGTGAAGTTTATTTTTGGGTCACGGGCTAAGTACTGGTTCAGTAAAATTTTAGCATTAGCATAAGATTCTTTCTGTCTCAGTAAAGCAACCTGATCGGAATTTAAATCTACCTGGGCGTTCAAAACTTCCAATTTGGAAGCTTTTCCAATGCTAAAGCGATTTTGCGCCAGTGTTAGTCGCTGTTTCGAAATTACGATTGTGGTATCGAGTGCCGATAATTGCTGTTGTTGCTGTACCAGATCAAAGTAAGCGGTGTTTACCTGACCAATTTTTACCAGTATGGTTCTTTTTAATTCAGAATCCCCCAGTTTTTGTAATTCTTTAAGCTGATCCAGTCGGGCAAACATCTTCATCCCGTCAAAAACCGTCCATCCCAGACTTACTCCATAAGCCAAACTGTTGTTTTTGGCATTTTTTAAGGAGGTAGAAGTTCCGTCCTGACGTGTTTGTGAAGAGTTGGTAACACTGTTGTTGTCTGTTACCGAAGCAGTAGCCGATGGCAACATTCCGGCATTTCCAATGGTTACATTGGTTTCGCTTATTTTAGAGTTGTTTTTGGCAATCTTAATTTCGAAATTATTCTCTAAGGCGATCTTCATGGCGTCTTCGATCGTTAAGACTTCCTGCGCGCGCGTTTTTGCTGTGCAAAACAAAAATAAAACGAGACTTGTTACTATTATTTTAGCTTTCATGTGATGAAGGATTAGCTGCGGTTGGTTCTTTAAAAAGAAGGCCGAAGCTTCTATAGGTTTCAAAATTTATATCAATTATTTTGTATCTCTTTCATATTCTTCAATATGGTCAAATTCAGGATAATGTTTTCTGGCTTTAGACCACATTAAATAGATAGCCGGAATTACAAATAGGGTCAGGGCCAACGAGAAAATAGTTCCACCAACAATTACGACTCCCATACCAATTCTACTCGTAGAAGCTGCTCCAAGCGACATTGCAATAGGTAAAGCACCTAAAGCAATCGCCAAACTTGTCATTAAAATTGGACGCAGACGTGCTTCTGAGGCTTCTAAAATAGCTTCTAATTTTGGTTTTCCCTGTTCGCGCAACTGATTCGCAAATTCAACAATCAGGATACCGTTTTTGGTCACCAGTCCGATAAGCATTACGGTTCCAATCTGGCTAAAAATATTCCAGGTTTGATTGAAAAGCCACAGCGAGAATAAAGCTCCCGCAACCGCCATAGGTACTGTTAGAATAATGATTAACGGATCGATAAAACTTTCAAACTGTGCAGCAAGAATTAAAAAGATCAATAATAAAGCCAGTCCAAAAGCAAAAGAAGTGTTTGAGCTACTTTCAACAAAATCTCTTGATTCTCCACTTAAATCAGTGGTAAAAGTATCGTTCAGCACTTTCTCTTTGATTCTGTCCATTTCCTGAATACCGTCGCTAATACTTTTTCCCGGAGCCAAACCTGCTGAAACGGTTGCTGACATGTAACGGTTGTTGTGGTACAATTGCGGCGGATTACTTTGTTCTTCAATTTTAACCACGTTATCCATCTGAATCAATTCTCCACTTTTGTTTTTCACAAACATCGAAGTCAGATCCAGAGGTTTCGAACGGTCTTTTTGATCAAACTGACCAATTACCTGGTATTGTTTTCCGTTTTTGATGAAATAGCCAAAACGCTGTCCGCTTAAAGAAAGCTGTAAAGTCTGAGCGATATTAATAATTGAAATACCAAGGCTTTCTGCTTTTTCACGGTCAATACTAACGTTGATTTCCGGTTTGTTGAATTTTAAATTGACATCGGTAACCGAGAACACATCGCTTTTGCCCACTTCTTCCATAAAAACCGGAATTTTTTCTCTCAGTTTTTCAAAATTAGGAGCCTGAATGATATATTGAATCGGCAAACCACCACGTCGGTTTACAGCAATTGTAGGCTGTTGAATCACAGATGTTTTTGCATCAGGATATCGTTTGGTCATTTTAGTCAATTGATCGGCTATATCTTTCTGAGATCTTTTTCTCTGATCAGGTTCAACCAATGAAAGTCGTATAAAGCCGGAGTTGGTAGCCGAAGCACCAAAACCGGGTGCGGTAATTACCAAACTTACTTTTTTCTCCGGAATCGAATCGTCTACCAGTCTTGAAATTTCCTGCATAAAACGGTCTGTGTATTCGTAAGTCGAACCCTCAAGAGTTGTCATACGCATGGTTACAGAACTACGGTCGTCATACGGAGCGGTTTCTTTTGGCAAAATGGTAAAGAATAGATAAATGAATCCAAAACACGCAATCAGGATTGGGAAACTAAGCCATTTTTTGGCGATAAAACGATTCAAAGAATCTGCATAACCGCTGTTTAGCTTCTCAAAGAAAGGTTCAGTTCGAACATAAAACTTAGATTTTTTCTGTTCTCCGCCTTTCATCAGATAAGCGTTTAGCATTGGTGTTAGCGTCAGGGATACAAAGGCCGAAATTAATACAGCTGCCCCGATGACGACCCCGAATTCCCGAAAAAGTCGGCCTACGAAACCTTCTAAGAATATTACCGGAAGGAATACTGCCGCAAGCGTAACCGAAATAGAAATTACCGCGTAGAATATTTCATTAGACCCTTTGATTGCCGCTTCAATTGGCGACATTCCTTCTTCGACTTTTTTAAAGATATTCTCGGTAACCACAATTCCGTCATCCACCACCAGACCGGTTGCGAGTACAATTGCCAACAGGGTTAGTACGTTGATAGAGAATCCGAAAAGCCACATGATAAAAAACGTAGCAATTAAGGAAACTGGTATATCAATTAAAGGTCGGAACGCGATGGCCCAGTCTCTAAAGAATAAGTAAATAATAATGATTACCAGTATGATCGAAATCCCTAAAGTTTCGGCAACTTCGAGCACTGATTTTTTTACGAAGATGGTATTGTCAAGTGCAATATTCAGCTTGATGTCTTTTGGAAGATCCTTTTTTAAGGCTTCGTATTTTTTGTAGAATTCTGTAGAAATGTCGAGATAGTTGGCTCCCGGCATCGGTACTATAGCCAAACCAATCATCGGAAGACCGGATTGACTTAGTTTTGTTTCAATGTTTTCCGGACCTAATTCAGCTCCTCCAATATCGCTTAAACGAACAATTTTATCTCCGTTAGTACGAATGATAATGTTGTTGAATTCTTCGGGTTTTGAAAGATTTCCGACCGTTTTTACGGTTAATTCGGTATTGTTTCCGGTTAGTTTTCCTGAAGGCAATTCGACATTCTGAGCATTTAACGCATTACGAACATCAGATACGGTACATTTATAAGCCGTTAGCTTTACAGGATCAATCCACAAACGCATAGCATAACGTTTTTGTCCCCAAATTTGAACTCCGCTGACTCCCGGAATGGTTTCCAGACGTTGTGAAATAACATTTTCGGCATAATCACTCAATTCTAATGAATTTCGGGTATCACTTTGTACCGTCATCGAAATAATAGCATCACTATCAGCATCTGCTTTTGAGACTACCGGAGGAGCATCGATATCTTGTGGTAAACTTCTGATGGCTTGGGAAACCTTATCACGAACGTCGTTTGCAGCTTCTTCTAAATTTTTATCAAGGTTGAACTCGATGGTGATATTACTGCTTCCCTGATTACTGGAAGAAGTGATGTTTCGGATTCCGTCGATCGCATTTACTGCCTTTTCGAGAGGTTCTGTAATTTGCGACTCTATAATGTCAGAATTGGCTCCGGTATAATTGGTTCGGATAGAAACCTGCGCAGGGTCGATCGAAGGAAATTCCCTGACCCCTAAAAACGTATAACCAATAAAACCGAACAGAATGATTAAAAGATTCAGTACAATGGTTAAAACAGGTCTTTTTATACTTGTGGTTGATAAACTCATATGAGATTTTTGGGTTTTAGCGTTTAAATTTTAGTTTTCTAATTTTTAAACCTATGACTGTAAGACTTTGAACTTTCGGTTTTATGACTTTTTTACGTTAACTTTTACTGGAGCTTCATTTTTTAACGACATCACACTACTTGTAATTAAAGTATCTCCGGCTTTTAATCCCGATAAAATTAAAATAGAAGAGTCTGTTCTTGTAGTCGCATCCACCATAACTTCTTTGGCCTTACCATTATTGGCGATGTACACTTTTTTACCGCTTTGCACCGGAATAATTGCTTCTGAAGGCACTACGATAGCATCTTTTATAATGTTTAAAGGTAATTTTACATCGGCAAAAGTTCCCGGAAAAAGTTTTCCGTCAATATTATCGGCAATAGCACGAACTTGTAGTGTACGAGTAGCCACTTCAACTTCCGGTTCGATAGCGTATGTTTTTGCTGAATAGACTTTGTCAGAACCTGAAACGGTAAAATCAATCGATGATCCTGTTTTTACTTGTGAAGCATACTTTTCAGGAATAGAAAATGTAATTTTCAGTTTACCGGTATTTACCAATTTAGCCACCAAAATAGTAGGGGTGATGTAGGTTCCCGGCGAAATAGAACGCAAACCAATTTTTCCTGAGAAAGGAGCTTTAACCGAAGTTTTTGCAATCTGAGCTCTGATTAACTGACTTTGTGCCTGTGCAGACGCATGATCGGCTCTGGCAACATCAAATTCTTCCTGACTGATCGCTTCTTTTTGAAGCAACAGTTTGGCTCTTCTTTCATTCTCAGCAGCCAGACCTTCTCTGGTTACCGCTTGTCTTAGTTGCGCTTTCAGTTCAATATCATTTACTTTAAAAAGTACCTGACCTTTGTTTACAAAAGTACCTTCTGTGAAATAAATTCCTTCCACAATTCCCGAAACCTCGCTCCGAATTTCGATCTGTTCGTTTGCCTCAATAGACCCTGATAACGATAAATTATTATCGAAAGTGGAAGTTTTAACAATAATTCCGGTTACAGTCGTAGGAGTGTCTTTGTCTCCAAACTTTTTTGATTCGTCGTTCTTCTTTTTGTTCGATACGACTCTGTAGGCAATAAATCCTCCCAATACAATGATTAAAAGGGCATAAACAAGGTTTTTTACTTTCATAAACTTGAGGTAAATGTATTTTTTGGTGTATGTTTTTAGTAAGCTCACAAATTTAACTTTTTGTTGTGAAATCTGAAGAGCTTAGCTTTTATTTAACATTTGTACGTACAAATTTTAAACAAGGCCCTGATTAGACTGTTTTCCTTTACAATGGTTTAATGTAGAAGTGAAAAAAAATGAAAAAAAATGAAAATAAATTGTAGGGGAGTAAAATAAGGTTCGCAAAAGTCTTTTTTATGGTTTTACGCACAAAAGACGTAGAACTACGGGTTTCAAAAATAGAAAAAAACGCACAAAGCTACAATTTTGTGTATTTTGTCCGATTTTATTTGCAGTTTATCGATTTTATTTGTAACATTGATAAGCTTAAACAAAATGACATGTTTTTTATCTGACGGCTAATGTTTTTGAGGGTTAAGCGTTAAAATATGTAGATTTTTTATTTTATTCAAAGTTAAAATAGTTAAATAGTAAAGCAGTTAGTTAACAATTGTTTAGACATTTTTTAAGTTTTCACCCCAAATTCACCTGTTTATGCTAAAAAAATTACTAGTTGGTTTATGGATGGCATTGTTAGTTGCCGCTATATCGTTTTTGTTTTGGCAAAACGAATTTAAGTACAGTTTACCTACACCAGTTCCTAAAAACTACAAAGAGATAGCCGTAGGAAGTAGAGTTGACTTAAAGTGCTGCTTAGCAGACCGAAAACCTATTTTTATCCACTTTTTTAATCCTGACTGCCCTTGTTCGCGTTTTAACATTCCTCATGTAAGCGAGCTCATTAAGAAATATGGTGATCAGATTAATTTTAAAATCGTAGTACTCAATAAAGAGAAAACATTTACCATAGAAGAAATTCAGGATAAGTTTGATGCTAAGATTCCGGTTTACTTTGATCAGAGTATTGCCAAAAACTGTGGTGTATTCTCCACTCCGCAGGCTGTGCTGCTGGACGGCTCACAGCAGCTGTATTATCGCGGAAACTACAATAAAACCAGGTACTGCACGAATGCCGACAGTAATTATGCTCAAATGGCAATTGATGCTCTATTAAAACAAAATCACTCCCCTTCGTTTGATGCTTTGGCTCTGAGAGCCTACGGATGTTCGCTACCAAAATGCAATAAATAAACCAAATTCTTAACCTAAATCATTTTAATTTATGAAAACAAGAGCCAGTTTGAATGAACAAGATTATTTGCACAATTTTATGTCGACAATGACACAAAGATCAGACACCATTATCAATTATGTATTAGCGATTTATTTTCTTCTCGGAATTGCTTTAGCCTTTAAATACGATACGTTTGAGGTTGGAGTGGGAGTAGGTCTTCTGAATTTGTTACTGTATTATTCGGCAAAGTTTTTCTTCAAAAAATCTAACTTTTATCAATATGTGCTGGCCATTGTTTTGGCTATATTTATGGCGCAATATATTTATCAGATGCACGGTTTGTTCGAAATGCATTTTACCGTTTTTATCGCCAGTACAATTTTGATTATCTATCAAAACTGGAAACTGCAAATTCCTTTAACGCTTTTAGTGGTATTGCATCACGGAGCTTTAGCCTATATGCAAAATACGGTTTTCAACGATCCAAAAGGACTGCAGCTGTACTTTTCGCAGGTTAATTTTGATTTGGAAACCTTTCTAATCCACGTTGTCTTGGCGGCCGTAGTATTTTTCATGAACGGCTACTGGGCTTATTATTTTAAAGAACACAGTCAGAATCACATCTCTAAAATATCAGACGAGTACGAATTGGAGAACATGAAACTGGCTTCGGCAAAATACAGTTCGCTAACCGCTACTAAGGATTACAACGATTTTATTCACAGAACTACGCTGGATTTAAAACTACCGGTAAGCTCAGTACTTAAGCTTATTGATGTTTCGAAAGGACATACAGACAATGATAAATTGTTGAGTTATCTTGAAATGATGCGTGAAAGCGCCAAGAAAATAGACGACCTGGTAAACGATATTCATGTGAAATCAACCGATACCAGAAGTTAGAATAAAGATATTTAGTGTATTAAAAATCAGTTACTTATTTTGAATACACTTAAAAAAAAAATACAGGCCCAAGGCAAAAGGATGATTGCTTACTAATTTTAAATACAGGACTTATGGACAACAGAATTACCCGCCCGATTCCATCAGACAGAGAGGTCGACTGGATCAGAACCAAAGTGTTATTAAGTAAAACCGATACAAAAGGAACTATTTTATATGCAAACGAAGCGTTTATTGACGTTTCGGGATATGATGAGCATGAATTAATCGGTCACGCTCATAATATAGTGCGACATCCTGATATGCCCAAAGTGATTTTTAAATTCTTATGGGACAGTATCAAATCAAGTCAGAACATCCATGTCATTATCAAAAATATGTCTAAAACAGGGCGATATTATTGGGTTGTAACCGATTTTAAAATTATAGCTGATGGTGATGGAGAAATTGTTGGTTATTTCGGAACCAGAAAGGCGGTACCGGATGAAATTATCACAAAATTTATTGAGCCTTTGTACAAAAAATTGCTGCACATTGAAGAAGCAAGCGGGATAGGTGCTGCCGAAGACTATTTGATTGGCTTTTTAGAAGAGCGCAAAAAAACGTACACCGAGTATGTAGATCATTTGATCGCTACAGGCAAAGACGATAAAAACAAAATAAGCAAAGGGCTTTTTAGTGGTCTTTTTGAAAAGAAATCGGCTCCTAAAAAATAAATTCAGGCAGAATTATATACTTCATTGTAAGAGACTAAGATATTCGACTTCCAAAAATTTGTCCCCCAACGAATTTAAATCACCAAAAACATCGGTCGTTGAATTTTTACTCTTTATTACAGTGAAGTATTTTTTTTTACCCAAATGCGGTAAAACGCTAGTAATCAGGTATAAAAAAGAAAAAAAAACCTCAGAACCTTAGCATCTTAGCACCTCAGTACCTTGCTAACTAATATAATTCCAAATATTCTTCTTTTTCGTCAGCTCGATAAAAACAGCTTTAAGAATGGCGTGTTCCGGTTTTTGAAGTGGACCGTCTTCTTTTAAAATCTTCATAGCATAGTTACGGGCCGTACTTAAAATATCCCTGTCACGGACTATATCGGCTATCTGAAGGTTTAAAACACCGCTTTGCTGAGTCCCCATTAAATCACCCGGGCCGCGCAGCTTAAGATCTACTTCGGCTATTTCGAACCCATCGTTAGTCTGAACCATTGTTTCCATACGGGTTTTACTGTCAGAGCTCAACTTGAAACTCGTCATCAGTATGCAATAACTTTGTTCTGCTCCACGTCCCACACGCCCTCGGAGCTGATGCAGCTGAGACAATCCGAAACGTTCGGCACTTTCGATAATCATTACACTCGCGTTGGGTACATTAACACCTACTTCAATTACGGTTGTCGCCACCATAATGTTGGTTTTGCCTTCCGAAAAGCGTTTCATTTCAGCCTCTTTGTCGGCAGGTTTCATTTTTCCATGTAAGATCGAAATGGAATATTGCGGCAATGGAAAATCACGGGAAATACTCTCGTAGCCGTCCATCAGATCTTTAAAATCCATTTTTTCCGATTCCTGAATCAAAGGATAAACGATATAAATTTGTCTTCCCAGGGCAATTTCGTCGCGCAGGAATTTCCATACTTTCAAACGATTGCTATCGTATCGATGAACGGTTTGAATAGGCTTTCGTCCCGGAGGCAATTCGTCAATTACAGAAATATCCAAATCACCGTACAAACTCATCGCTAAAGTTCGCGGAATAGGGGTAGCGGTCATCACCAAAACGTGTGGCGGAATCTCATTCTTCTTCCACAATTTCGAACGTTGTTCTACGCCAAAACGATGCTGTTCGTCAATTACAGCCAGACCTAAATTTTGAAACTTAACCTTATCTTCCAAAAGTGCATGTGTACCAATTAAGATCTGCAAGCTTCCGTTTTCGAGTTCTTCATGAATGACCTTTCTGGCTGCAGTTTTACTTGAACCAGTTAGAAGTTTTATGTTGATATTTAGTGTTTTAGCTAATTCTGATAATCCGATAAAATGCTGATTGGCAAGGATTTCTGTTGGAGCCATCAGACAAGCTTGGAAGCCATTGTCTATAGCCAAAAGCATACTCATAAAAGCGACAATCGTTTTTCCGGAACCTACGTCACCTTGCAACAATCGATTCATTTGGGCATTACTTCCCATGTCGGAGTGAATTTCTTTCACCACTCTTTTTTGAGCGTTCGTTAGCTGAAAGGGCAGGTGATGCTGGTAAAACTCATTAAAAAATTCACCCACTTTTACAAAAGGATGCCCTTTGATTTTATGCTTCCGAATGAGATTTTTGGTGATTAACTGCAGTTGTATAAAAAACAGCTCTTCAAATTTTAATCGATATTGGGCTTTAGCTAAAGCATCGGTACTTTTTGGAAAATGAATGTTAAACAGAGCAGCTCTCTTTGAAATAAGTCTTAACTCTTCGATTAAATAGGCCGGAAAAGTTTCTGTAAACAAAGCCTGAGTTTCCAGAAACAATTGCTCCATTAATTTGTTAATGGTTCGGTTTGAGATGCCTTTATTGGCCAGTGTTTCTGTTGATGGATAAACCGGCTGCATGGCCGAGCGAAGACTTCTTTCGTGCTCGCTCCACAATTCGATTTCGGGATGCGCCATACTGAACTGGCTTCCATACAACGAGCATTTTCCAAAAATCACACAAACTTCATTCAGTTTCAAACTCTCGCGAACCCATTTGTGTCCTTGAAACCAATTCAAGTCAATTTGCCCTGTATCATCTACAAAAGTAGCCACCAGACGTTTTTTGTTCTTCGCAAATTCAACGGTTTTAATGTTGATTATCTTTCCAATAATCTGCACCTCAGAACCGGTATTTTGCAGTTCATTAATTTTATAATAACGCGTCCTGTCAATATACCTGTTGGGGTAAAAATTAACTAAATCTCCATACTTATGAATTCCCAATTCCTTACGAAGCAGCTGCCCACGACTGGGACCAACGCCTTTTAGGTATTCGATTGGGGTTTCAAGGAGATTGTTAGACATGTAGTGATTTTAGATTTTAGATTGGTAGATTGTAGAGCCAAGAGTCAAGATTATAGAACCAAGAATATAGAATTTACTCTATCTTCTTTGTTCTTGACTCTATTTTTTCGTTCTATTTTCTTTCCTAACTGCGAAGATATATTTTAATTGGGAAATTTGAAAGTCGAAATTGTGCGTTTGCTATTTTGAAAAACAAAGATAATAAGTAGATTTGTTAAGATGTTTAAGACAATTAGCCCTTACTATGACTAACGAAGAAAAAGTTCCTTTTGAAACCATGACCTTTGCAGGTGTTGCATTCAAAGTGATCAATCGACACGAAGCACATACTATTATTGGAGATCTTACCGATTTTAACAATCAGAAAATATACAACGTTTTTGAAGACAGCTGGCGTTTTCCCGACTACGAAGAAAATCCGATATTTCTACTAGCTGAAGAAGATGTAGAAATGGATTCGTTTGAGATGGATTATAGTACAGAAGAACAGCCAGATGTTTTTATACTTGGATTTATTTTCAAAGGAAATCTAACAGTGGGGAAATGTATAAGTTCTTATGACACTGATAATTCACCGGCCCTAATCGTTTTAGGAGAAACGATTACAACAAACATTACTTTGTTTGGAAGTGTTCACTATTTGGGAGGTGGCTTAAAATGTGATTCGCTTATAGGAGAATACAACCACGGAGAGCTCTTTGTTAAAGGTGATGTTACAGCCTGGCTGATCTACAGCGATGATATGTGGATGCATTTTGAACGGTTTACCAATGTTCAGGCAATTGTTAATGTAAGCCGACCTGATGTTTTAATTTGCAGTAATCTAACTACGGCCGAAGGATCAATTATAACAGTAGAAAATTATCTGCCATCAACGCATAAATTAAGCGATATTATAAACGATTCTTTTATAGAGCAAACCCAATATGGTACAGAGATTCTAGGAAATAATTATTATGAGGAAGCCTTTAAAAAAGGGCTATCCATTATTGATTATAACAAAACCGAAAAGTATCAGTACAGCAATTTCCGAAATCAATTTGTAAATTTAATTGAAGTTTTATCCGAAAAAGAAGAGTTTAAAAACGACGAAAGGCTTTATCGCCACATCGATGGCACCACGTACTTGTTTATTTCTTTTGATTATGAAGGAATGAAATACAGTCAGATTTCAGAAGAAATCGAAAACGGTTTTAATATCAGAATGCGTGGATTGTGGTGTCATGATACGGAGAAAATTACATTACTTCTTGAATATCTTGATGAAGAGGGAGATCCAAAATACCAATGGATGAACGACGAAACTGCAGTCGGAATTGAATTTTATGGTATAAAACGAGCAGTCTTAAAAGCTTTTGAAGTACTTACTGAAGAACCTGTTGAAAAAGAAGAAAGCGACGAAACCGAATATGCTGAATACGACAGTAGTTTTTCATTAGAAGAATTCTCAGTTCAGTTTGGTAATTATGTTTTGCCTGCAGATTTAGTGAAATTATATAAATTCGAGCAAGAATATGGGGTAGAAAGCTATTCAGAATGTTTTGGTTTGACCATAACAGAGGACAAAACCGGCATAAAAACATGGTCGGAAGAAGAAGAATTTTACAACAGTTTTATTGAATTTGCAGGGGCAAACGGATCAGGAAGTTCGTATGCATATTGGCTCATAGACGGTGATTTAAATAAGTGTCCGATAGTGGTTTTTGGTGACGAAGGCGGAATTCATGTGGTGGCCGAAAATACTCGTGAATTAATACATCTGTTAACTTTTGATACCGAAATTTCAGTTGATTTTGATTCGGCTTATTTTTATAAGGATGAAGAATATTATGAAGAAAGTGAAAATAAGGAAGTCTTTGAACAATGGGTGAAAAAAGAATTTAATCTTGACGCCATAACTTCAAACGAAGAAACGGACGAAATTGTAAATCAGGCAAAAGAGAAGTACAAAACACAACTAAATGATTTTTTAGTACGGTTTGGTATCGAAGTAGGCGAAGAGGACGAATAGTTGAGATAGCTATAAGTTTTGCCAAAAGAGCAGAAAAGAATTGAAATCTTTATCTTTGAACAAAAAACAAAAAGAATGATAACACATTTAGCACTTTTACGCGGTATTAACGTTTCCGGTCACAACATGATGAAAATGGAGGCTTTGAAAACGATGTTAGAAAATATCGGCTTTCAAAACGTACGTACCTATCTACAGTCCGGCAATGTATTTGTTGATACAGAAGAAGAAAGCGCTTCTAAAGTAGGTTTTATGATCAAACAGGAAATTTTTAAGGTTTTTGGGCACGAAGTTCCTGTGGTCGTTATCACTAAAAAAGATTTAGAATTGTGTTTTGAAAACAACCCATTTTTGAAAGAAAAAGATATTGATACCAAAAAGCTCTATGTCGCTTTTGTTTCAGTTGCCTTAAAAAACGAAAACATAAACGATCTTAAAATTAGCCAGTTCAAGCCGGATGAAGCAAGTATCGACGGAAATAAAATTTTTATCAAATATGCCGTTGGAGCCGGAAAAACGAGGTTCGATCAAAAATATATAGAGAAAAAACTAAATGTAACAGCCACAATTAGAAACTGGAACACCGTTACTAACTTGCTGAACATGTATTCTTAGTTAATTAGATAATGTGCCAATGAGATAATGTGTCAATGAAGTAATTTTCTAATTGACTAATTGCCACATTATCTAATTATCTCATTAACCTCTTAGCCATTTTAGCATTGTTGGAAACGGAGGCTTACTTTCTTCAAGAGCACGATCGTTTCCTAAAGTAAGTCCAATCCATTCTAGAAAAGGCAATCCGATGTAATTTTTAGCTTTAAAACTGGAAATCAGCCATTCGGAATCATTCTTGTAGCCGTTAGGATGGAATACCAGTTCGAGAGGCAATTCTAAATGAGTACATGCGGCAAATGACCATAAAATAGCTGCCATTTCTTCGGCTTCAGTAGGCCAGTTGGAAGCTATCTTATCAGTACCCACAATTTCTCTTTCAGCAGGAGAGGCAACAGCCAAATGCCCGGCTTCGTGTAAAATATCACCCGGATATAATAATTTGCCGTAATCAATAAAGATACAATTGGGGCCCAAATCCAAACCGGGCAGAAAAGTGTCATTCAGTTCCTTTTCAATTACATCTATCCCGATTTCATTAAGAAAAGATAAAATTTTCTCTACTTCTGAATTTTCTTTCGTGAACATATTCTCATTTTAAATCAAATCGCAATACCAAAACCCATAATCAAAAGCATCGCTGGAACTGGTGTCACAAGCAGTGTTTGAGGACTCTTGTGTTTTAGGTTTTTCATATTTGCGGTAAACAATTTCGCCAATTTCAAAAGGTACAGGCGTTGAGAAAATCGGGCCGTCAAAAGTAAAAGTATGAAACTCACCATTTTCACCACACACATCGACATTTTCAGGTAAATCCTTAATAAAATCGGCATCGATAATTCGGCCCACAAAACTTTTGTCTAAATAGCGTTCGTTAACACAAACTACAATCGTTTTAAAACCCAGAGAAATGAATTCCTGTATTAAATCACTCGTAGGGATCTTCCAAAGCGGAAAAACACCTTCAAACCCAATCTTCTCCAATTGACTTTCGCGATACTTACGCAAATCTTCCAGAAAAATATCTCCAAAAACAGAATGTGTGATTCCCTGCTCTTTTAATTCTGTCAGGGTTTCTGTCATAACACTCTCGTATGCTTCCATCGTAGGCATTTCAGGGATCTCCATAACCTTGAGTGGCAAACCAAGACTTTTAGCCTGTGCTTCGAGCAGTTCAACACGAACACCATGCATCGAAATACGCTGGTATTTTTGATTGACGCTTGTGAGTAAACACTCAATTTTAAAATCAGGATTTTGGAGAATTTTGTATAAAGCAAGAGCAGAATCTTTTCCGCTACTCCAGTTAAATAAGGCTTTTTTAGATATTGACACGCTGCTGTAATTTTGTGTCGTAAACTTACAAATTTCATTCGATTTGTTGATCAAACCTTTGTAACTTTGGGATTTCGCCTTCAATTTTGTTTCCATGAAATATATCCTACTGTTTTTTACCACTTTTACTTTTGCTCAGCAAACGCAATTTGTTGATTTTAAAACCGTTTCAGGAAAACTGTCCTTAAATGCCATAGAAAAATCAATTTCCGGTACGGTTGATTATCAATTTGAAGTTCTGAAACCTATTGATACGATTAAGATTGATGCGAAAAACATGGATTTTTCCAAGGTTCAGATCGATAACAAAGAAGTTATTTTTGTAAACACCGGGAAAGAACTGCAAATTATTGGTAATTTCCAGAAAGGAGAAAACCACCTGACTTTTCAATACACCGCCAAACCGAAACAGGCTTTGTATTTTGTAAATATGGAGCATTCTGAAGTTCAAATCTGGACACAGGGGCAGGGAAGATATACCAGCAACTGGTTTCCTAGTTTTGATGATGTAAACGAGAAAATCATATTCAGTTTAGGAATAACCTACGATACCGCTTATCAGGTAGTTTCGAATGGAATTCTCGAAAATAAAACAACAACAGATACACAGACCTATTGGCAGTATAAAATGGAAAAGCCAATGAGTTCCTATCTATTAATGCTTGCGATAGGAAAATATGACAAAAAAGAATTCCGTGCAAAATCTAAGATTCCGTTAGAATATTATCTAGAACATAAAGATGCAAATCGTTTTGAACCGACCTATCGTTATTCGAAGCGCATTTTTGATTTTATGGAGAAAGAAATTGGCGTTAAATACCCATGGGAAGTCTACAGAGAGATTCCGGTTCGTGATTTTTTGTATGCCGGGATGGAAAATACAACTTCAACGCTTTTTGCTACACGTTATGTGGTAGATTCAATAGGTTTTGAAGACCGTAATTACACCAATGTAGACGCACACGAATTGGCTCACCATTGGTTTGGCGATTTAATTACAGCTGAAAGCAGCACGCATCATTGGCTTCAGGAAGGTTTTGCAACTTATTTTGCAGCCTTGGCAGAAAGAGAGATTTACGGCGATGATTTCTTTTATTCCAAATTATACGATACGGCACAACAGCTTAAATTTGCTTCCAGAACCGATTCTATTCCGGTTTTAAATGCCAAAGCAAGTTCGTTGACTTTTTATGAAAAAGGGGCTTGGGCGCTGTTTGTATTGCACGAATCCATTGGCGACAAAGCATTCAAAAAAGCGATAAAAAACTATCTAAAGAAGTATGCCTATCAAACCGTAAATACGCAGAAATTCTTTGATGAAATTAAAAAAGTAGCCGATTTTGATCTTGATAAATTTCAGAAAACCTGGTTGGAATCGACCATTTTTGATACCCCAACCGCAAATACTTTATTGAGTAAAAACAAATCAATTCAGGTTCGTCTGGAGGTAGATAAATTAAAAAAGACAGCTTTAACGGAGAAAGAAGACTTTTTAAGTAAAACTTTAAAATTGGACATTTATTACACTGTAAAAGAAGCTATTGTGAATCAATTAGAAAGCGAGAAATACGAAGCTAAAAAAGCACTCTTATTACTTGCAATGCAAACTAATGATATTCAGGTTCGACAAGCAGTTGCCGGTAGTTTAAGTAAAATTCCGGAAGATTTCAGAACGGAATATGAAACCTTGCTTGATGATAAATCGTATCAAACACAGGAAGTTGCTTTGTATTGGCTGTGGAGAAACTTTCCGGAGCACCGTACCCGATACTTAAACAAAACAATGAACTGGATTGGTTTTAATGACTACAATCTAAGAACATTATGGCTTTCGTTGGCACTGTCAACGCCAAATTATACAGAAAACTCAGAAGCCTTAATTACGGAACTGATTGCTTTTTCTTCTACAAAATACGAAGCAACAACAAGACAAAATGCTCTTGAAAAATTAGTCGCATTTAAGATTATCAACGATGCTGTTTTAAGCAATTTAGTTTCGGCAACCACCCATCATATGTGGCAATTTTCGAAGTTCGGAAGAGATACCATTCGATTATTATTAAAAAATCAGGAGATGCGTACTTCGTTTGAAAGAATTTTGATTAATTTAAACCCCGACGAGCAATTTCAACTAAAGCGTTTACTAGCTGAAGAAGTAAAGAAATAATAGTCAATTATTGGAAATAAAAGAATAGAAAACTGAGTGATAGTAAGTGCATAAGCAGTATTTGCGGATACATTTAATTCATAACTCCAAACGCACAATTTAAAAATATGAGAGCATTGGTTATTTCTGGTGGAGGAAGTAAAGGGGCATTTGCCGGCGGTGTAGCACAATATCTAATCGAAGAAAAGAATCATGAATATGATTTGTTTATAGGAACTTCGACCGGAAGCTTGCTGATACCCCATTTGGCATTGGGGCATATTAAAAAAATTCACTCCGTTTATACCAATGTTACCATGGCCAGTATTTTTAATATATGTCCATTTGTGGTCAAAACTAAAGATGGGGTAGACATTGTAACCATCAATCATTTTAACGTATTACGTCAGTTTTTTAAAGGCAAGAGAACTTTTGGCGAAAGCAAAGGACTCAAGCGATACATTAAGAATAATTTTTCCCTTTCAGATTTTAACAAACTCAAAAAGCTGGATAGTGACGTGGTAATAACCGTAACTAATTTTACTAAAAATGAAGCCGAATATAAATCTGTAAAAGACTGTACTTACGAGGAGTTTTGCGAGTGGTCCTGGATTTCGAGCAATTATGTTCCGTTTATGAGTTTGGTAGAGAAAAACAACTACGAATATGGCGATGGCGGATTTGCAAGCTTAGTGCCAATCCGGGAAGCAATCAACCGCGGAGCAACAGAAATCGACGTAATCATTCTGGAAACAGAAGTTAATATGGATAAAACGGTTATTGGCAAAAATCCATTCTCCCTTATGATTGATTTGTTCCGAATTGCTTTAGATCAGGTTGAAAAACATGATATTACCATAGGAAAACTGCTGGCAAACAATAAAAATGTAAAACTAAACCTTTACTACACCCCAACAAAACTAACCGACAATGCCCTAATTTTCAATCAGGAAGTCATGAAAGAATGGTGGGAGCAAGGGTATGAATACGCTCAGAACAAATCGGAAGTTATGAGTGACAATAGATAGTTAGACTGGCTTAGACTTTTTTGGATTATTCGAAGGGAAAAATCAAAAAAAATCATTCGATTCTTAAATCTAAAGATGTAAGAATCGAATGACCCAATTGTCTAACACTCTAAGCCAGTCTAAGTTAGTCTAAGTTAGTCTAAGCCAGTCTAAAAATCTAGAAAAGATCTGCTACTTCGTTTTTGATGTACGCCAGAGCAGCATTACTAGGAGATTGTTTCTCCAGTAAATCATTCAAAATTACTTCACGTAACTTGTCTGCACTGTCAACACGGTCGCTCATAGCGGCTTTGCGAATAATTTGTATGGTTGAATTTTTGGCTGTCGTAATAATCGTCCAGCATTCATCCGACATGTAAATTTGTTGCGTTAAATTATGCTCAAATTCCTGTTCGATTTGGTCGATTACAAAATTTTCATAGTTGTGCTTCTCGTTTGAAATAGGCGCAACACGAATTAATAATTTAGTCAAATTGATACGCTCTAAGTATAAAGTCATGCGCTCATAAGCTTGTAAACGTATCGGCAATGATTCTTTATGAGCCTCTTTGTTCAATAAAAAATTGCGCTTTTTATCGAAGTTTTTAATGTGTAATTCAAAAAAACTGTAAGCTACAAATCCGGTAACAACAGCAGGTAAAGTATAACTGGCTAATTCTATAATTTTTGTAAAATCCATTGGGTTTAAATTTTCAGCAAAAATATACTTTTTGAGGAGAAATCCACTTTAAAATTATTGTAATAAACAATCTGGAAGTTTACTTTTGTGAAGTCTACTTAAAACGACTTCAAATACAATCATAATGGAAACCTACATCATCATTTTACTTTGTTTAGCAGCTTTTGCAGCAGGATTTATCGACGCTATAGTAGGTGGCGGCGGATTAATTCAAACCCCAATGGGACTTATTCTGTTACCCAATTTACCTGTTTCGACCGTGATAGGTACCTTAAAATTGCCTGCATTTACAGGAACTGCTTTTGCGGCTTTTCAATATCTCAAAAAAGTGGTGATTCAGTGGAAGCTTCTTTTAATTATGATGTGTTTGGCTGTCCCGTCGGCATTTTTGGGTTCTACTTTACTGACTTATGTAAGCAATGATTTTATGAAACCGCTTTTATTGGTGGTTTTATCGCTGTTATTGATTTACACCTATGCCAAGAAAAATTTTGGACAACATGAAGCCAAAGATCATTCCTTTGCAACACAAATTTTGTATGCAGTTCTCATCAGTATAATTGTTGGTTTTTACGATGGTTTTATTGGTCCAGGTACCGGAAGTTTTTTTGTTGTAGCCTTTATTGCTTTGATGGGATTTGATTTTTTACACGCTTCCGCGAATGCAAAAATGGTGAATCTGGCAACCAACTTTGGCTCGATTTGTTTGTTTGCAATTAAAGGAAAAATTATTTGGACAATCGCTATTCCAATGGCAGTAAGCAACGGACTAGGGGGATGGCTAGGAGCAAAACTCGCCATAAATAAAGGCAATGGTTTTATTCGGGTATTCTTTCTAATTGTTGTAATAGGTACTTTAATTAGATTCTCGTACGATGTGTTTTATAAGTAAAGAGGTTCTAAGGTTCTGAGATTCTAAGGCACTAAGTTTCTGAGGCTAATAAGTTATAATTAACAGATTATGATGTTGTTGTAGTGACAAATGCTATTTTTGTATCATACTTTGTTATTTTAAAATATCATAATATGATAGAAATAGTTGAAAATTATGAGAATTACATCAATAGCCTGCCTGAGTTAATTGGCAAATCTTATTATAAAGCAGAGTTTTTTATGCAAAAACTTGGTTTAAAACACGCGACTTATTATCGGAAATTGAAATCTAAAAATTTCACACATCAGGAAGTAAAGCTTATTACAGCTATATTATTTCCGGAAGAAATATTAATCCAAGAGTTTCAAAAAAGCGAAGAAAACATTAAAGCAGGTCGTACTATTGACTATTCAGAATTTAAAGAAAAACTAAGAACTAGGTTCAATATCTGATCTTCGTTTTTTCGCTATTTAAAAGAGGGGCAATCAGAAAAATATAGAGTTTTTACTATAAACTACAACTAACTTGAAACCTTAATAACTTACTCACGAACTAATTTCTTTTTACATCTATAATTGCTATTTTTGCATCATTATGGAGAAAAATTTCATGCAAAAGTACATTGACCAGCTCAATGAAGCACAAAGACAGCCGGTTCTAAAGAAAGACGGGCCAATGATTATTATTGCTGGTGCAGGTTCAGGAAAAACTCGTGTTTTAACCATTAGAATTGCTTATTTGATGGCTCAGGGGATTGATGCCTTCAATATCTTATCACTAACTTTTACGAACAAAGCGGCCCGCGAAATGAAACACAGGATTTCAGATATCGTAGGAGCCAGCGAAGCTAAGAATCTTTGGATGGGGACTTTCCACTCCATCTTTGCGCGTATTCTTCGTGCAGAATCGGATCATTTAGGGTATCCTTCAAATTTTACGATTTACGATTCTCAGGATTCTGCCAGATTGATTTCTTCTATTATAAAAGAAATGCAGCTGGATCGTGACATCTATAAACCAAAGCAGATTTTAGGTCGTATTTCAAACTACAAAAACAGTTTGATTACAGTAAAAGCCTATTTTAATAATCCTGAACTAGTCGAAGCCGATGCAATGGCCAAAAGACCACGTTTAGGTGAAATTTATCAGCAGTATGTAGAGCGCTGTTTTAAGGCAGGTGCTATGGATTTTGATGATTTACTGCTTAAAACCAATGAATTACTAACTCGTTTTCCAGAAGTTTTAGCGAAATATCAAAATCGTTTCCGTTATATTTTGGTTGATGAGTACCAGGATACAAACCATTCTCAATATTTGATTGTAAGAGCGTTATCGGATAAGTTTCAGAATATTTGCGTGGTTGGAGACGATGCACAGAGTATTTATGCCTTCCGTGGAGCGAATATCAATAATATTTTGAACTTCCAGAAGGATTATGAAGGTGTAATTATGTTCCGTTTGGAACAAAATTACCGTTCGACCCGAAACATAGTGGAAGCCGCAAATACGGTAATGGAACACAATAAGACCAAACTGGATAAAGTTGTTTGGACAGCAAATGATTTTGGTGCAAAAATTAAAGTCCACAGAAGCATTACGGATGCAGAAGAAGGGCGTTTTGTTGCCAGTACCATTTTTGAACAGAAAATGCAAAACCAGCTGCATAACGGTTCGTTTGCAATTTTGTACCGTACCAATGCACAGTCCCGTGCGATGGAGGATGCCTTAAGGAAACGCGATATCCCATACAGAATTTACGGAGGATTGTCTTTCTATCAACGTAAAGAAATTAAAGATGTATTGTGTTACCTGCGTCTGGTAATCAATCCAAAAGACGAAGAGGCTTTGGTTCGTGTAATCAATTATCCTGCGCGTGGAATTGGAGATACAACCGTTGAAAAACTGACCATTGCAGCCAATCATTACAAACGTTCGATTTGGGAAGTGATGGTTAATATTGACAAAATCGATTTGAAATTAAATGCCGGTACAAAGAATAAAGTAAAAGACTTTGTTACCATGATCCAGAGTTTTCAGGTGATCGACCAGAATCAGGATGCTTTTTACATTACAGATTATGTAGCCAAAAAAACAGGACTTGTTCAGGAATTGAAGAAAGATGCTACGCCGGAAGGAATGGCAAAGATTCAGAACATTGAAGAGCTTTTAAACGGTCTGAAAGATTTTACTGAAGGACAAAAAGAAATCGACGGTGCAAGAGGAGCTTTATCAGAGTTTATGGAAGATGTGGCGCTAGCTACAGATTTGGATAAAGATACTTCTGATGAAGATCGTGTAGCGTTGATGACCATTCACCTGGCTAAAGGACTTGAATTTCCTCATGTTTTTGTGGTGGGAATGGAAGAGGACTTGTTTCCGAGTGCCATGAGTATGAGTACCCGTAGCGAATTAGAGGAAGAACGTCGTTTATTTTACGTAGCTTTAACCCGTGCAGAACATCAAGCTTATCTAACTTATGCGCAGTCGCGTTACCGTTGGGGGAAACTAACGGATAGTGAACCATCGCGTTTTATTGAAGAAATCGACGGTCAATACCTGGAGTATTTAACACCCTCAGAAACCAACTATCGTTATAAGTCACCAATCGACGGAGATATTTTTGGAGATATCGATAAATCCAAATTACGTCTGGCAAAACCAATCGGAAGTACTCCGCCCAAACATGTTACAGGCAATGATCCGAAGCCGGATTTGAATATCAGAAAATTAAAACCAGTTGGCGGTGTCAATCCAAATAGTGCTGCTCCGAATTTGTTTGATAACAAACTGACCATTGGAAATGTCGTGATGCACGAACGCTTTGGAAAAGGAGAAGTGGTGAATTTGGAAGGTGTTGGCGCTGATAAAAAAGCCGAAATAAAATTTGAGGTAGGCGGAATCAAGAAATTGTTACTAAGATTTGCTAAATTAGATGTTGTAGGATAGAAAGTCTTTTGTTTCAGGTTTCAGGTTTCAGGTTTCAAGTTATTCTACAGCAACCTGAAACCTGAAACCTGAAACCTGAAACTTGAAACGTGTAGCCTAAAAAAAAACAAACTTTAAACTAAAAAAATGGCTGAGTTCATAAAAATATACCCGGATAAACCCAGTGAAGCTGCAATAGCCAAAGTGGTAAAAGTGCTTCAAAATGGAGGCTTGGTAATTTACCCAACCGATACTGTTTATGGTTTAGGTTGTGATATTACCAATTCGCGTGCTTTGGAAAAAATTGCAAAAATAAAAGGTGTTAAGCTGGAGAAAGCAAATTTCTCGTTCATCTGCCACGATTTAAGCAATTTATCCGATTATGTGCGCCAAATCGATACGTCGACTTTTAAAATTCTAAAGAGAGCGTTGCCGGGACCTTATACCTTTATTTTGCCAGGAAATAATAACCTGCCTAAGGAGTTTAAAAAGAAAACAACAGTAGGTATCCGTGTTCCTGACAATAACATCATACTTGAAATTGTACGTCAGTTGGGAAATCCCGTGGTGTCGACTTCTATTCGAGATGAAGATGATGTAATTGAGTACACAACAGATCCGGAATTGATTTTTGAAAAATGGCAGAATCTCGTAGATTTGGTCATTGATGGCGGATATGGAGATAATATAGGGTCAACAATCATAGATCTGTCTGAACATGAGCCGGTAATTGTGAGAGAAGGAAAAGGAGATGTTGATATTTTATAAGAAAAAACTAGATATTATTTAGGTTTATAGATAAAGGTTTGAGTAATTAGCTAATAATTAATCAAACCTTTATTATTTTATGAAAAACCACTTTCTATTTTTATTCTTATTGGTTTCAATCAGTGTAATTTCGCAAAACACCCTCAAGGGAAAGATCACTGGGAAAGATGATATTCCGCTAAAAGGCGCAAATATTTACTTTGACGGAACAACCATTTCAACTATTTCCGATGCAGAAGGGAATTATACCATTGAATTCGAGCCTAGTGCCAATCGTATTCTGGTAGTAAGTATCGACGGATACGAGAATGAGTATATATCGAGTTTTGATTCCCTGGAAAATTTTAACATACACTTGCATGCTGCTAAAAATTCGCTTAACGAAGTAGTGGTAAGCAGAAAAGATAAGTTTTCAAGAAGTCAGAAATTAAAAATATTCAGAGAGTATTTTATTGGAAAAACAGTAAACAGTGAAAAAGTTGTCATTCAAAATGAAAATGATATTTATTTTAAATATGATAAGCAAAATTTTATTTTAAAAGCTTTTTCTGACAAACCATTAATAATTTTAAATCCTTCTTTAGGGTATAAAATTAGTTATCAATTGCAAAAGTTTGAAATTACCTTTAGCAACCTTAGTATATTTTCGAGGGATGTAATCAAAAACTTTTATGTTGGTATGAGTCTTTTTGAAGAAACTGCCAATTCAGAAGTTATTTCTAAAAAAAGGGAAGAAGCATTCAAAGGCTCCCAAATTAACTTTTTTAGAAATTTAGTCAATAACGTATGGAGTAAAGATGAGTTTTTAATGTCTAAAAATTACGATAAAGTTTTTTCTGAAAATTGTTTCAAAATATCCAAAGGAGAATTTTATACAAAGGTAGAAGTGGTAAAGCAGCCAAAAGAGAAAAATAAGAATGAAAGTTATATTGCATCCTACGATCTTTTATTTAAAAATAAAGAAGAATCAAGTGTTATTTTTGAGACAGATACTTTTTACGTTTATAAGTATGGAAATAACTCTAACATATCAGATATTGTATTTTTAGGCCAAATTGGAGAAGAAAGAGTAGCAGAAATGTTACCTTTAAATTATGCGATAAAATAGAAATTCTGAGATGTTCTTTAAATAACGCGATATTTAGGAAAAATTAAAGAAAAGAAAGTGGCTGATATGCTGCCTCTTAATTACGGTATAGAATCGTTAAAAGGCAAAAAAAATAGCCAATCGGGCTATTTGTAAAAAAAAACTTAAATGATATAATAATCTAAAATAATTAACTAACTTTAGATTAGTTAAAATTTAGTTAGTTAATTTAAAGATAATGCTATTCTTGATTTATATTTAATTGGTTATTAAAAAATTAGGAATACATAAAAGCAGGTCGATTGACCTGCTTTTTCTGTTTAATGAACTATGTAAAAACGAGATTATTTCGCTTGTTTTTTCATTTCTTTTTCAATCATATCATAGAACTGATCGATTTTTGGCATAACCACAATACGAGTTCTTCTGTTACGAGCTTTGTTGTCCGGAGTATCATTAGCTACTAATGGTACGTAAGAACTTCTACCAGCTGCGATTAATTTAGCAGGGTTTACACCAAGATCATTAGTTAATACACGAACGATTGAAGTAGAACGTTTAACACTTAAATCCCAGTTGTCTAAGATAATTCCGTTGCTTTTGTAAGGAACATCATCTGTATGACCTTCAACCATACATTCGAAATCTGGTTTGTCGTTTACAACTTTTGCAACTTTAGCTAAAACAGATTTTGCTTTGTCGCTTACGTCATAACTTCCGCTTTTAAATAATAATTTATCTGCGATAGAAATAAATACAACTCCTTTTTCTACGTTGATTTCGATGTCCGGATCATTAATTCCAACAGCTCCTTTTAAGCTTGTAACTAAAGCCAATGTTACACTGTCTTTTTTAGTTAAAGCATCCTGAAGTCTAGATATTTTTAAATCTTTTTCTTTTAAGCTTTCTAAAGATTTTTCAAGGTTCTCAGCTCCTTTAGTAGTTAAAACAGTTAAATCCTTAGAAGTACTGATCAAGTCCTGATTGTGTTGTTTATAGCTTTCAGCAGTTGCTGCCAATCCTGCTTTTTCTTCGAGACAAGTATTTAATTTAACTGTGCAAGAGTTTAATAAATCTTGTATCTCTTTGTTCTTAGCTTCTAAAGCAGCATATTGCTTTTTCGATACACACGAAGTTAAGGCCATTAATACTGATAGTGCGATAACTATTTTTCTCATAGGTATTATATTTAATTAAACGTTGATTACAAATTTAGTTCTTAATATTTTGATTACTGTTAAAGATTTCTTTAAATACAAGTAATTTCTTTATGTAATACAAGTAAACGATACTTTTCACGGTATAGTATTGTTGTATCTGGAAATCTTTACGTTTCCTAAGGTATTTTAAAGATATGCAATAAAAAGAGAAATGCGCTTTCAGAATGGCAAAAGTATTCCCGAACTTTCCTTGTGTAAGGAAACGAATACCGGCAATACCATCTAAAACCATTCGGAAGAAAATCACAAAAAACAATCCCTTTTTTGGTAAATTTTTGACAAGCATTAATAATGAATTTCTAAAATTTAAAAAGGTCTTTTTGGGATTCCCTTGTTGCAAAGTGGCTCCTCCAACATGATAGACAATTGAAGCCGAATTGTACTTAATGATGTGTCCTTCATTTGCAGCACGCCAGCACAAATCAATTTCTTCCTGATGCGCAAAAAAGCTTTCATCAAAACCTCCCAGGTCATGATAGACTTCACTTCTGATAAAAAAACAAGCTCCTGATGCCCAGAACAACTCACAGTTGTCATCGTATTGCCCGTTATCTTTTTCGATAGTATCAAAAATACGTCCGCGACAAAAAGGAAATCCGTATTTATCAATGAAACCACCGGCTCCACCTGCGTATTCAAAGTATTCTTTGTTTTTATAGTCCAGAATTTTCGGCTGAATAATAGCGGTTAACTTTTCATTTTTAAAAGTTTCAATGATAGGATTAAGCCAATTTTGAGTTACTTCTATATCTGAATTCACCAAAGCATAAAACTCAGCGTCAATATGTTGCAAAGCATCATTGTAACCTTTTGCAAAGCCATGATTACCATTGTTTTGAACGATCTTGATCGTAGGGAAATTGTTCTTAACGAAACTTATAGAATCATCTGTTGAAGCATTATCAGCTACATATATTTGAGCTCCCTCAGAAAATTGAATAATAGAAGGTAAAAATTGTTCCAGCAATTTTACTCCATTCCAATTTAAAATTACAACAGCTATTTTATCCAAAAGTAATTTTTATTTATTTTAATATTATTTTATTCGTTATAATCCGGTAAGCCTCTTAAAAACTGATATTTTTCATTTTCAAAATCCATCTGACAGTAAAAATGACTAAGTCCGTTTGTGACGTTCAAAAACCGTGCCTGCATTGTCATATTGTAACGCGCAATCTGATCAAAAGTTGCCTGCGAGATTTTAACTTCGGGTGCTTTGCATTCTACCAATATATGTATAGAGCCATCAGAATTAAAAACAACTACATCGTATCTTTTTCGCAAGCCATTGACCGTAAGTACTTTTTCAACGTTTATTAACGATTTTGGGTACTTTTTTTCAATCATCAGAAACCGAACAACATGTTGGCGAACCCATTCTTCAGGAGTAAGAATGATAAATTTTTTCCTGATTTCATCAAAAATTGACACTTTATTTTCGCTATTTTTGAATCGGAAAGTATATGTTGGAAAATTTAGTTTTAACATAAGACAAAAATATAAAATAGTTTCAGGTTTCTGATTTAAAGTTTCAAGTTTTGAAACCATAAGCAAAAACCTGAAACTTGAAACAAAATTTTAATGGACGAAGTTGTAAAAATTGTTAATGAGATAAAAGCGGGAGATATAAAACCAATTTACTTTTTAATGGGGGAAGAACCTTATTATATTGATAAATTATCGGAATATATCGAGCAAAATGTGCTTGCTGAAGAAGAAAAGGGATTCAATCAAACCGTTTTGTACGGAAGAGATGTCTCTGTTGAAGATATAGTAGCAACGGCCAAGCGCTATCCTATGATGGCTGATCGTCAGGTTGTTATTGTAAAAGAAGCACAGGATTTATCGAGAACAATTGACAAAATCGAATCTTATGTCGCCAATCCAATGCAGACAACCGTATTGGTTTTTTGTTACAAATATAAAACACTCGACAAACGAAAAAAAGTAACCAAACTACTCGCTCAGAAAGGAGTCGTTTACGAAAGTAAAAAATTATATGAAAATCAGGTTGGTGACTGGATAAAGCGTGTTCTTGCTGGAAAAAAATACACCATTGATCCAAAAGCCAATGCAATGCTGGTTGAATTTTTAGGAACCGATTTGAGTAAGATTAATAACGAACTCGAAAAGCTTCAGATTATTTTACCGCAAGGCACCATGATAACTCCCCAGCATATTGAGGAGAATATTGGTTTTAGTAAAGATTATAATGTTTTTGAGCTGCGAAAAGCGATAGGGGAGCGAAACCAGCTGAAAGCCTATAAAATTGCAGAGAATTTTGCACATAATCCGAAGGAATATCCACTGGTTATGACAACAGGATTAGTGTTTGGATTCTTTGTTCAGCTTCTAAAATATCATGGACTGAAAGATAAAAATCCGAAAAATGTTGCAGCAGCAATTGGTGTAAATCCTTATTTTTTAAAGGAGTATGATTTGGCCATAAAAAATTATCCTATGCGTAAAGTAAGTCAGATTGTAGGAGCCTTGCGCGATGTTGACGTTAAAAGCAAAGGAGTAGGGGCTAATGCATTGCCACAATCTGATTTATTAAAAGAAATGCTCTATAAAATATTTAATTAATAATTTAAGGATAACATTTTACCGCAAGTGTCTTTGTATGAATTAAATGTATTCTTTGCCCAAATTTATTCCTGTGAACTAGAGCTGCTTAAAATCCTGATTAATGAAGAGTATTTGGCTTTTTCTTTACTAAATACTCAAAACAGACACAATTATATAAGAGATTTACCATAATAATATATAATTAATTGACTATAATTTTAGCAAAGACAATGTAATTTTGTTATATTTCCCGAATATTTACATAAAACAATTCGGTGACCCCATCTACCTTAAACCTATGCAATACAAGAATAAAAATCATTCTTGTGTTATTTGTCTGCCTATCTACTGTTTTTAAGAGTTATGCCCAGTCTCAAATACTCTTAAAAACAAACCCTGATGCTATAGTGTCAAAGATTGATAGTATAAAAAAACTAATCCGAACGGAGAATGTTCAAAATCATCTTTCGGGGCTTAAACTCTTAAATGCAACAGAAGCTTCCTTAAAGTCAAGAAAAGATACTGCAGGTCTTTTGCTTTTTCACAGAGAAAGTATCAAGCTGATCTCTTATTTACGAAGTTTTGGAACCCCGAATGCGTATCTCTTTGAAAATTTTCAGATCTTAAAGAAACACCATAACAAGCGGGAATTGGCGCTATTGTACGAAGCCCTTGGCGATTTAAGATATTACGAAGGCAGCAAGTCATTGTCTCATCAGTACGACTTGAAAGCGCAACGATTAATAAAAAAATATGGCAACAATGAGGACAATATCAACATAAACTACAACCTCTCGGCCTACTATAAGTCCCATAAAGACTACAAGAAATCGATAGATTTTGCTATGATTTCGCTTGAAAACATTAAAAAAAGCAATACCTCGAAGAAGAATAATTTTAAGATTCCCAATTTATACCTCTTCATTTCCGAAGATTATTACCACCTGAAAGAAAATGATAGCGTTTATAAGTATCTGCAACTTGTAGAGAAAACTCAAGTACCCTACGCTGACGGAAGAGTTCCTTATGACGCAAAGCTGAATGAATTAAAGGCAATGTATTATTACAATACCGGCGATCTGGCAACTGCAACAAAATTTTATCAAATCTCAGTATCAAAGTATATCAGACTCAATCAATACAGAATGAGGCTTATTCAAAAGTCAAACAAATTGAATAATACTTTAAAAATAAAAAATATTGAAAATAGGAGAAAAATTAATGAAGCCAGACTCGAAAGTGTAAGTGAATCTTATAAAAATTATCTGCTCTTTTTTTCATTGCTGCTAGTTACAATACTCATCGTGTTATTTATGATTCAATTTAGAGCCTATCAGTATAAAATGAAGGTTAATTTGATTTTGGAGAGGAAAAATTCAGAGTTAGAAAAAATAAACAAAGAGCTAAATGAGGCCTCAAAAATAAAAGATAATTTTCTTGATGTGGTAACTCATGAATTAAAAACTCCTTTAAATACGATCAGAGGAACAGCCTACTTACTTGAAAACGAAAAATCGGAACAACTTAAGAAAGACTATATTAAAAACTTAAACTTTTCTTCCGATTACCTTTTAGGCTTTATCAATAATATAGTAGATTTTAAAAATCTAAAACGAGACGATAGGATTAATTTACAGTTTAAAGATGTTAATCTTAAAGAGATATTGACCGCTGTTATTGAAATGTTTAAAATCAATACGACGAACAACAATACCATATTACTTGATTTTGATGACAGAATTCCACAGACTTTAAAGAGTGATGAAATAAGATTCACTCAGGTTATCATGGAGCTGATGACAAATGCTACAAAATTTACAAAAAATGGCACAGTAACTTTAAAAGCAGCACTGATTAACGTTAACAACGATAAAGCCAGTGTTAAATTTGAGATTTCTGATACAGGAATTGGAATTTCAGAAAGCGTTCAAAATAAAATATTCGAACCCTTTATACAGGAATCCACTGAAATCAATATTAATTATGGCGGGAGTGGACTGGGGTTGTCGATTATCAAAAAAACCTTAGAACTTTTCAATAGTACGATTGAAGTTAAATCTACAAAGGATAAAGGAACTACTTTTTCATTTATAATTGATTTTGACATTTGTAAAGAAATTCAAAATGAATCCTGTTTTGCAAATCATCAGGAAGAAAAAGAGGAGCTCCCAAATATTGAAGTTTTGTTAGTGGAAGACAATAAAATAAATCAGCTGTTAACCAGTAAAATTTTAATCAGCAAAGGTTTTAGATGTGATGTGGCCAATAACGGTCTTGAAGCAATAGAAAAAGTAAAAGAAAAAGAATACGCCATAATACTGATGGACATTATGATGCCTGTTATGGATGGGTTTGAAGCATCAGAAATTATTAGCGGTTTAAAACCTGAAATACCAATCGTAGCGCTGACAGCTATTTCAGAAAATATATGCAGTAATAATTTTCAGAAGGCTAAAATTTTAGAAAAACTAGACAAGCCAATAAATCCTGATATTTTGTGCAAAACAATTTTAAAATATGTTGTACAAAAAACGGTCTAAGATTTACGAAAATTCACGATATTTGCATCTCTAAAAAAATACTACTTTTAAAATACTAATAACGCAATTATGGGAATGAATAAAAATACCATTTTAGGATGGGCTACTTTTATAATGGTACTTATGGGATTGTTACTTATAGGTCTTGGCGCTTTTAGATACAGAGACGTTTCCGGTTGGGGATTTGTTGCAGTTGGAGTTGGTTTTTTCTCTATCGCCTGGGTTTTTAACGCTTTGAAAGGAAGAGTCTAATTCACCGTCAATTGCACTATCAAATTAAAAAATAAACTAATAACAATAAACATAATATGTCAGACGATAAGAAAGTAATTTTCTCAATGCAAAAATTGAGTAAAACCTATCAGGGAGCAGACAAACCAGTTCTTAAAAATATATACCTGAGTTTCTTTTACGGAGCTAAAATTGGTATTTTAGGTCTTAATGGTTCAGGAAAATCATCACTTTTAAAAATTATTGCCGGAGTTGATAAAAACTATCAGGGTGATGTTGTTTTTCAACCAGGTTATACCGTTGGTTATTTAGAGCAGGAACCAATTCTTGATGATTCTAAAACTGTAATCGAAATTGTTCGTGAAGGAGCTGCTGAAACTATGGCTGTTCTTGAAGAGTACAATCAGATTAATGATTTGTTTGGTTTACCTGAAAACTACGAAGATCAGGATAAAATGGACAAGCTAATGGATCGTCAGGCGGCTTTACAAGATAAAATTGATGCTCTTGGAGCTTGGGAAATTGATACCAAACTTGAAATCGCGATGGATGCGTTACGTACTCCGGAGGGAGATACGCCTATCAAAAACCTTTCAGGAGGTGAGCGTCGTCGTGTAGCTTTATGTCGTTTGTTGTTGCAACAGCCCGATGTATTGTTACTGGATGAGCCTACCAACCACCTTGATGCTGAGTCAGTTCTTTGGTTAGAGCAGCATTTAGCACAATATGCAGGAACTGTAATTGCAGTAACTCACGATAGATATTTCTTAGATAATGTTGCAGGTTGGATTTTAGAGTTAGACAGAGGTGAAGGTATTCCATGGAAAGGAAACTATTCTTCTTGGTTGGATCAAAAATCAAGCCGTATGGCTCAGGAAGAAAAAGTTGCTTCTAAACGAAGAAAAACTTTAGAGCGCGAGTTGGAGTGGGTTCGTCAGGGAGCAAAAGGTCGTCAGACTAAACAAAAAGCTCGTTTACAGAACTACGACAAACTATTAAATGAAGACCAAAAACAATTGGATGAAAACTTGGAAATCTACATTCCAAATGGTCCACGTTTAGGTACAAATGTGATAGAAGCAAAAAATGTAGCCAAAGCTTTTGGAGATAAATTATTATACGACAATCTGAACTTTACTTTGCCACAAGCAGGTATTGTTGGAATCATTGGACCAAACGGTGCCGGTAAATCGACTATTTTCAAAATGATTATGGGAGAGCAGGCTACTGACAGCGGGGAATTTTCAGTTGGTGAAACGGTAAAAATCGCTTATGTAGATCAGTCACACTCAAACATTGACCCGAACAAATCGATTTGGGAGAATTTTGCCGACGGTCAGGAATTGGTGATGATGGGAGGTAAGCAGGTAAATTCAAGAGCATACTTATCACGTTTCAATTTTGGAGGTGGTGAGCAAAACAAAAAAGTATCAATGTTGTCAGGTGGAGAGCGTAACCGTTTGCACTTAGCGATGACATTGAAAGAAGAAGGAAACGTTCTTTTACTGGATGAGCCAACGAATGACCTTGACGTAAATACATTACGTGCACTTGAAGAAGGTTTAGAGAATTTTGCTGGTTGTGCTGTAATTATTTCTCACGACAGATGGTTCCTGGACAGAATCTGTACACACATACTAGCTTTCGAAGGTGATTCAGAAGTATATTTCTTTGAAGGAAGTTTCTCTGACTATGAAGAAAACAAAAAGAAACGTTTAGGTGGTGATTTAACTCCAAAACGTTTAAAATACAGAAAATTGATTAGATAATAAAGTCTAAATTTTCAATAAAAAAAATCCCAAATTCCAATTATCGTGAATTTGGGATTTTTTATTACAGTAAATCTTTGTCGATTTGCGGATGAGATTTCTCCTTCGTCGAAGTGACAAGTATTGCGCTAAGAATTGGAATTTGGAATTTTTATTACTACAAACCAGGTGTCATTTCGAGGAACGAGAAATCATACTAGAAACTCCATAAAGTATTTCTTCAATCTTTGTCGATTTTCGAATGTAACTTCTCCTTCGTCGAAGTGACAAAGATTGCGCTAAATATTGGAATTTGAAATTTGAAAATTTTGGAATTTGAATTTTAAAGAAACTTAGCCTTCAATTCCACAGTCGGAATCATGCAGCTTTCTTTTTTGCCATACCATTTGTAACGGTTTTTCGCAACATAGTCATAAAGGTAATTTCGAAGTTTTTCAGGTAAAATTTTAAAAACAGAAAGCAAGCTGTAAATTCCACCAAAGTTATCGGCAATTTCAATTGCGGCAGATGATTTAAGATAATAGGCAACACCGGGATCGTATAAAATAATGCTATCTATTTTCTTCTGATCCACACCAATATATTGACAAATTTCAATTCCCAACTCAGATTGCAAAGCCACAAAACGAAAATTATCTTTTTTATCATGTTTGATGATAAACTGAACAGCACCGTTGCATAAATTGCAAACACCGTCAAAGAGGATTATTTTTTTGTTTTTTGGAAGATTTTGCATTTGACGAAAAATTTCAGGTTTTAAGTTTCAGGGAATATCAAAAATGATGACAATCACTCCGTATTAGTTTTGTTTATTAAAATAATAAAATCAATAAATTTTATAAATCAAAAACAGCTTTCATAAATTAAATGTAAGCTGTTTTTGAAAAATATCCATCTTCATAACTGTCTTTTAAGAAATCGTTGTGTAAATCGCTTTATTTTAATTTTTGCCTATTTTTTAAACTTTCAAAGGTTCAAAAACAGGGTTAGAGCTCAAAATTTACTTTTTAACAGCTTCCACCAATTCCAATTCATCCAAACTTACTTTTGAAGTAAAAATTCCGTAGTTGACAGTTGCCTTATTTTTTTCGATGGCATCAATACTTCCAACAGATCTTCCGTCAAGCATTCTGACTCTGTCACCAACTTTTAAAATTGGTTTTGGTTTTTCGATTACAGGTTTAAGTTTCTTCTCTTTTTTCTCTTTTCGAATTTCTTCCACTTTTACCGTAATCTCGGCAATTACTTCTTTTTTCTTTTCGATTATGGCCTTGACTTCTTTCGGAGTAGCTTTTTTACGTTTTGAATTTTCAATTTCTATAATTTTCAAAAACTCCCCAATAAGCTCTTTTTTGTTTTTATTGTTAAAGTATTTCTCTGAAATATCTTCTATTTTTTGACCTATGTAAATCGTCTTTTGGTTGCTGTCGTACAATTCCTGATAGCTTTCCAATTTTTGCTTGATTTTTACATTGATGTTTTCCATCTTTTTGCTTTCCTCACGAGCCCTGGTTTCTTCCTCTTTTAAATTAAGAGATGTTTTTTCAAGCTTGGAACGTTCTTTCTGAAGTGTAGCAATGGTTTTGTCGAAACGAACTTTACCCACTTCGATTTTCTTTTTGGCACGATTAATCAATCCAAAAGGGATTCCATTTTTCAGCGCGACTTCAAAAGTAAACGAACTTCCGGCCTGTCCCAGCGCCAACTTGTACATCGGTTCTAATGTTTTTTCATCAAACATCATATTCGCATTGGTTGCATAAGGCAATTCGTTGGCCAGAATTTTCAGGTTGGAATAATGCGTGGTAATAATTCCAAAAGCTTCACGATGGTAAAATTCTTCAAGAAATATTTCTGCTAAAGCACCTCCTAATTCAGGATCAGAACCTGTACCAAATTCGTCAATCAAAAACATGGTTTTCTTGTTGCACTTCTTCAGGAAGTAATTCATGTTCTTCAAACGATAACTATAGGTACTTAAATGATTTTCAATAGATTGATTATCTCCGATGTCCGTTAAAATTCTGTCAAACAAGAATGTTTCACTTCGCTCATGCACCGGAATCAACATTCCTGATTGCAACATCAATTGCAGCAAACCAACTGTTTTTAAGGAAATAGTTTTCCCCCCCGCATTTGGTCCTGAAATAACAATAATTCGGTTGTCTTGCTTTAATTCAATAGTCTGAGGATGCGTAACTTCGTTTTTCTGCTTGTTGTTCAGGTATAAAATAGGATGATATGCTTCTCTGAAGAACAATCTTCTTTCTTCGGTAATGGCAGGCAAAATTCCGTTGATTCTATTGGCGTATTTTGCTTTTCCGGCAACAACATCAATATCACTTAAAAATTCCTGATACTCGATTAACAAAGGTAAGTGCGGTCGAATCGCGTTAGACAACTGTTTTAAAATTCGGGTAATCTCTTCTTTCTCTTCGTATTCCAGATTTGCCAGTTCCCTCGAGTATTGTAAAGTAGCTTCGGGTTCGATATAAGCAATACTTCCGGTTTTTGAGCTTCCTAAAATAGAACCTTTCACTTTTCGGCGGTACATGGCCAAAACAGCTAAGACTCTACGGTTTTGTACAAAACTTTCCTTAATATCATCCAAATAACCAAGGCTATTGTATTGCGTCAGGGCTACTCCAAAACTCTGATTTACTTTACCACGAACCAAATTCATGTTTTGTCGAATGCTTAGTAAAGCCGGCGAAGCATTGTCTTTGATCTCTCCGTATTTGTCTACAATTGCATCAATGGTCGTTACGATGTCTTTGGTGTATTCAACACGTGAAGCTCTGGCGTTTAGATTCGGATAATAATCATCAAACTTTTTAAGGAAATTTAATAAAAAGTTGGAGGTTGAAGAAAGGGTTGCAATTTTTCTAAAGCTACCCACTTCCAGAAAACTATCTTCGATAGCCAGAAACTTAATTTCGTGCGTGATCGCGTCAAACCCATGATTGGGAATGGCATTGTTATTTTGAAAAGAGGAAACATATTCCGATGTTTGCATTAAAGCCTGCATAAATGTTTCTTTATCTCTAAAAGGAGTTATTTGTAAAGCTTTTTCTTTTCCAATATCAGTATTACAGCCTGCAGAAATGGTTTCGAGTACTGTTGGAAATTGTAAATCTTGTAATGTTTTTTCGGTAATAGATATCATTATATATCGTAAGTTGTAAAGGTTCAAAGTTACAAAGTTTTAAAACGAAATAGCACTATTAATTAGTACTTTGAAGAAAACTTTGCGTAATTTGTAATAAAAATCAAAAAATGAAAATCAATCTTTCTCCAGGCTGGGAAGCGGTACTTAAAGAAGAAAACTCAAAAAGCTATTTTACAGCCTTAACAGCAGCTCTGGAAACAGAATATCAGACACATACCTGTTACCCACCAGAAGAATTGATTTTTTCAGCTTTTAACAGCTGTGCTTTTGAAGACTTAAAAGTAGTCATTATTGGACAGGATCCTTACCATGGAGAAGGAGAGGCCAATGGTTTGAGCTTTTCTGTAAATGATTTGGTCAAAATTCCACCATCACTGCGCAATATTTATCGGGAATTAAATGATGATCTCGATTCTATTTTTATGCCAACTTCAGGGAATCTTGAAAAATGGGCACAGCAAGGCGTTTTACTTTTAAATGCTTCATTAACCGTTCGTAAAGATAGTCCAAACAGTCACAAACATCTGAAATGGAATTTGTTTACGGATGCTGTAATTCAAGCTATTTCTGATCAGAAAGAGAATGTTGTTTTTCTATTATGGGGAAGCTTTGCTCAGAAAAAAGGGGCTAAAATTAACCGTTCAAAACATTGTGTTCTAGAATCCGGGCATCCTTCACCAATGAGTGCTAACCAGGGAAAATGGTTCGGAAACAAGCATTTTAGTAAAACAAATGAATTTCTGAAATCTAAAGGAATAAAAGCCATTGAATGGTTGTAAAAAAAACAATAACCAATAAAGTTTTATTGGAGATAACAGTGATTACTCTTTATCTTTTTTGATAATATCCTCTAGAATCGCTTTATCCTCGTAGTTAACTACTTTTAATATAATCTCTTGGTTTTTAGCGGTTTTACCTTCAATGATGTAAAGTTTTCCTTTATTTGCCGGTACATTGCTTTTATCAAAATCAACATCTCCATAAGTCAGTGTACTTTTAATATCAGCAGTGTCAACCCATTTTTCATTTAAAGTTTGAATTGCTTTATCAGAATACTGAAAAGGCTTCGTACGTAAATTGTTTAAAACTCTGGCGTTTGGAAAGTAATTGCAACGTGTATCTTTTCCACTGAACACAAGGGCTACAAAAAAACATCCTATAACCAAACCAATCAAATAATAAGCAAAACGATGTACGAACTTCATGAAATATTTTTTTTGCAAAGGTACACTAAAGTTCCTTTAAAATACAAGTAAATTAATATCGTTATCCGGTAAATCGAACCATTCGCCAATTGCTTTGTTGGTAAGGATTCCGTGATAGAGGTAAATTCCGTTTTTTAATCCTTTATTACATCTGATCGCGCTTTCCAAGCCACCGTCTTCCGCTATTTGAAGCAAGTAAGGAGTCAGAATGTTACTTATGGACAACGAAGCTGTTTTAGAGTATCGTGAAGGTATATTAGGTACGCAATAATGAAGAACATTGCTTTTAATAAAAGTTGGTTTCTCATGAGTGGTAACTTCCGAAGTTTCAAAGCATCCGCCGGTATCAATACTCACGTCGACAATTACAGCACCTTTTTTCATGTGTTCCACCATGGTTTCCGTAACAATAATCGGGCAACGTTCTTTGCCACGCATAGCACCAATCGCAACATCACAACGTCTTAAAGCTTTTAACAAGGCTTTTTGCTGAACGGTTGATGTAAAAATGCGTTGGTTCAGGTTGTTTTGTAAACGGCGTAGTTTGGTAATCGAATTGTCGAAAACTTTAACATTCGCACCAAGACCTATAGCCGTTTTGGCAGCAAATTCACCAACAGTTCCGGCTCCTAATATGACAACATCAGTAGGAGGGACTCCGGTAATGTTTCCAAACAAAAGACCTTTTCCAAATTCATCTGTGATCATTAATTCGGCAGCAATCAAAATAGAAGCTGTTCCGGCAATCTCACTCAATGATTTTACTGCAGGATAGGATCCGTCTTCGTCTTTAATATATTCAAAAGCAAGTGCTGTGATCTTTTTTTGAGCCAAAGCTTCAAAGTATCCCTTTTTCTTCGTTTTTAACTGAATGGCCGAAATTATAATCGTTTCCGGATTAATCATTTCGATTTCAGCTATTGTCGGGGGTTCAACTTTAAGCAACAACGGACATCCAAAAACTTTTTTAGTATCTTTTGTTACTTCAGCCCCGGCATCTGAGTATTCTTTATCTGTATAACTTGAACTTTCTCCTGCTCCAGCCTCAATCATTACTCTGTGACCTTCATAGGTCAAAGAGTTTACTGCATCCGGTGTCAGGCAAATACGACGTTCCTGATAACTCGTTTCTTTAGGAATTCCTATAAAAAGCTCGCTTTTGAATCGGCCAATTTCAAGTTTTTCTTCTTGTGGCAACAATTGCTGTTTCGTAAATGGGGTTAAGGTAATTGACATGGGTGGTGCGAAAAATTAAGAGTACAAATTACGTAAAAAGTTTTAAAATCAATGTAAAAATTCTGCTAATACTTGTTTAAGAATTAAGACAGAATTTTCTCCATCTTTATATCTGCTCTTTCATAACTTACATCTTCCAAAGGAACCTCAATAAAACCAAATTTCTCATATAAATGAAGCGCGGGAAGCAGTATGCGATTGGAATACAGGAATAGCTTTTTGATATTATTGTTTTCGGCAACGGTCATGCAGTGTTCTAATAGTTTGTTTCCAACTCCAAGACCTTGTGCTTTATCTGAAACCGCCATTTTACTCAATTCAAATGTGGTATCATTAATTTTCATCAAAGAAACCGTTCCAATGATTTCACCTTTGTATCTGGCATAAAAAATCAATCCGCCTTTGTCTATAATTTCTTCCTGTGGATTGGAAAGGACCACTTGGTCTCTTTCTTCAACTCTAAAATACTTTTGGAGCCATTCTATATTTAAGATTTTTACATGCTCTTTCAGATCGGAAGAGAAAGGAATTATTTCGACTGTGTCCTGGGTATTCATTTTCAATCTTGTTTCTCAAAAATTCGTTAAGCATTTTTATTACTGCTTATGTGAATCTTTGTGTAATTAATTTAATTCAAGTTTTCTCTGTCCGTCTGCCTGCAACTCAATTGAAATTGTAGAAGTTTCTTCCGGAAGCAGATTCGCTATTTTTTCAGACCATTCTATAAAACACCAGTTTCCAGAGTACAAATAATCATCAACACCCATATCCAGAGCTTCGGTTTCTTTGTTTAATCGGTAAAAGTCAAAATGATAAATAATTTGATTACTAGTAGTATAGTATTCGTTAACTAAAGAAAAAGTTGGACTGCTGGTCGCGTCCTGAACTCCCAGGCTTTTACACAACTGCTTGATTAAAGTAGTTTTCCCAGCACCCATTTCTCCATTAAAAAGGATGATTTTTTTTGGATTTGAGGCTAAAATTTGCTCTGCTACTTCTTTGATTTGATCTAATGAAAAAACGATATTCATTTCTTGTTTATTTTAATTAGTCACAGTTCACAGTCTCTGCTGAAAACTGAAAACTGCGACTGAAATCTTTTTATTTCGGATTAAATACTAAAAACGGAATAATCATTTCTTCTAATGAAATTCCTCCGTGCTGATAGGTGTTTTTATAATAACTCACATAATGATTGTAGTTGTTTACATAAGCTAAAAAGTAATCATTTTTAGCAAAAATAAACGAACTGCTCATGTTTATGGCAGGCAAACCAATCACTTTAGGTTCTTTTACCACATAAACATCCTTTTGCTCGTACGTTAAACTACGCCCGGTTTTGTAGCGCAAATTTAAACTTGTATTTTTATCTCCAACAACTTTCGAAGGATTTTTTACATTAATAGTACCGTGATCGGTGGTTAGAATTAGTTTGAAGCCCAACAGCTGCGCCTGCTGAATAATTTCCAGAAGAGGGGAATTTTTAAACCAGCTTAACGTGAGCGAACGATACGCTTTATCATCAGAGGCTAATTCTTTTACAACTTCCATTTCGGTCTTGGCATGCGACAACATGTCGACGAAATTATACACAACAGTTACCAAATCGTTGCCTTTTAGAGCTTTGAAGTTTTCTGCCAGTTTTTTTCCGCCGGCGTAGTTGGTGATTTTAAAGTAATCTTCCTTAATATTTAAACCCAAACGCTTTAGTTGTGCTGAAAGAAATTCGGCTTCATACAGGTTTTTACCACCATCTTCTACGTCGTTTTTCCAGTACTGCGGAAATTGTTTCTCCATTTCTATTGGTAACAGACCAGAGAAAATAGAATTACGCGCATACTGCGTAGCTGTTGGAAGTATAGAAAAATAAGGTACTTCTTTTTCCAGTTTGTAATAATTAGAAACCACAGTTTCAAAGGACTTCCATTGATCGTAACGAAGATTATCAATTACGACAAATAAAATCGGCTTGTCTTTCTTTTTGATTTCCGGAACCACTAATTCTTTAAACAAATTGTGCGACTGAATAGGTTTGTCTGCTTTTGGCGCAAACCAGTCTTCATAGTTTCTTTCGATGTATTTTCCGAATTGCGAATTGGCTTCAACCTTTTGAGATTCAAGAATTTCAATCATCGCCTGATCGTTAATATTCTCAAGCTCCAGTTCCCAGAAAATCAATTTTTTATAGAGTTCTATCCAGTCTTCAAAAGAATTTACCATGGCCAATTCCATAGAGATCTTTCTGAATTCTTTTTGGTAATCTAAGGTTGTTTTTTCAGAAATCAACCTCGAATGATCCAGGTTTTTCTTCAAACTCAGTAAAATCTGATTGGGATTAACCGGTTTGATCAGATAATCAGCGATTTTAGAACCAATGGCTTCTTCCATGATGTATTCTTCTTCACTTTTGGTAATCATAATCATCGGGATTGCCGATTTTTTCTCTTTCATTTCAGAAAGCGTTTCCAGACCACTCATTCCGGGCATATTCTCATCTAAAAAAACAATATCAAAATTGTCTTCTTCAAATAAAGCAATAGCATCTAAGCCGTTGTTAGAAGTTGTTACGGTGTAGTTTTTTTTCTCCAGAAATAATATATGTGGCTTTAAAAGATCGATTTCATCATCGACCCAAAGTATTTTTATCTTGTCCATAAACGATTTTTATTTTAATGCAATTTAGAAGTATAGAACTTAAAAAGTATTAAAAATAGTATAAATTTCAGAATTGAGAATGGTAATTTTTACAGAATAAGTTTTTAAGGTATCGCTATTAAATTGATATTCAGACTAAAGGTTTAGCAATTTTTAAGCAAAAAACGCAAACTTCGTTATAGTTAATTACTTATATTTGTTGACTTAAAAATAACCAAATAGTGACTCATATCAATAAGTTAAAAATATTTAATGATCCCATTTACGGGTTTATTTCCATTCCGAACGAACTTATTTACGACCTAATTCAGCACCCGTATTTTCAGCGTTTACGCCGCATTTCGCAAATGGGATTGTCGTATTTGGTTTATCCCGGTGCTAATCATACACGTTTTCATCATGCCTTGGGCTGTATGCATCTCATGCAAAAGGCTGTAGACACACTTCGTTTTAAAGGAGTTGCAATTTCAGCTGAAGAAGAGAATGCGTTGTACATTGCAATTTTACTGCATGACATTGGTCATGGCCCTTTTTCACACGCGATGGAGAAGAGTATTGTGGAAGATGTGAACCATGAAGCTATTTCATTGTTGTTTATGAACCAGTTAAACGAAGAATTTGAAGGAAGACTGAGTCTGGCCATTCAGGTTTTTAAGGGGGATTATCATCGAAAATTCATGTTGCAATTGATTTCCAGTCAGTTGGATATGGACCGAATGGATTATTTGAAAAGAGATAGTTTTTATACCGGTGTAGCGGAAGGAAATGTCAACTCTGAGCGTTTAATTCAGATGATGAATGTGGTAGACGGTATTTTGGTGATTGAAGAAAAAGGAATTTATTCAGTCGAAAAGTTTTTGCTTTCAAGAAGGCTGATGTACTGGCAGGCTTATTTGCATAAAACGAGTCTGGTGGCTGAATTGATTTTGATGAGGGTACTGAAAAGAGCAAGAGAACTGACTTTAAAAGGAGTGTCTTTGCCTTGCAGTGAGCCTCTTATGTATTTTATGAAGAACAGAGTGACTTTAGAGGACTTTGACGCCGAAAAATTAGATTTATTCTCTCAACTTGATGATTTTGATATTATCAGTGCTTTAAAGGCCTGGCAGAAACAGGATGATTTTATTCTTTCCACTTTAAGCAAAATGCTTATTAACAGAGATTTGCTTAAAATTAAGCTTACTGCAGAAAAAATACCGGCCGAAGAATTGCAATCTCTGAAAGAAGAATTCGCTAACGAACACCATATTACACAATTAGAAGCGGGTTATTTTATTTTTGGTGGGAAAATCAAAAATCAGGCCTACAGTAAAGAAGCTGAACCGATACGAATTTTGAAAAAAGACAAAACAATTGAAGATGTTGTAGAAGCATCTGATCAGCTGAATTTAAGGTCTTTATCTAAATTGGTAACAAAATATTACATCTGTTTCCCAAAACAACTTATCTAAAATTAACATTTAAAATCTATTTTTTATATTTTTGTCGCAATGAAATTTACAGCAGAACAAATAGCGGGAATTTTAGAAGGAGAAGTTGTTGGGAATCCCAATGTAGAAGTTTCTCGATTATCTAAAATAGAAGAAGGTGAGGAGGGATCGCTTACTTTTTTGGCCAATCCAAAATATATCAACCACATATATACGACTAAAGCATCTGTAACTATTGTTAATGATAGCTTTGTGCCTGAGCAGGAAATTACCACAACTTTAATAAAAGTAGAAGATGCCTACGCTTCTTTTTCTAAGCTTTTAGAGTTTTACAATCAGGTTAAATTAAACAAAAACGGCATAGAACCGCAGTCTTATATAACAGAAGGCACTAAATACGGAGACAATTTGTACTTAGGAAGCTTTAGTTATATTGGACAAAACGTGATTTTAGGTAATAATGTAAAAATTTACCCAAACAGTTTTATTGGCGATAATGTTGTTATTGGCGATAATGTGTATATTTTTGCAGGCGCTAAAATTTACTCTGAAACTATAATTGGTAACAATTGTACCATTCACTCCGGCACTATCATTGGTGCGGATGGTTTTGGTTTTGTTCCGAATGAAGAAGGAGTTTACAGTAAGGTACCACAAATTGGTAATGTTATTATCGAAGATAACGTTGATATCGGTGCCAATACAACAATAGACAGAGCAACTCTTGGTTCGACAATCATAAGACAGGGAGTTAAATTAGACAATCAGATTCAGATTGCACATAATGTTGAAATTGGCAAAAACACCGTTATTGCAGCGCAATCAGGTGTGGCCGGTTCTACAAAAATTGGTGAAAACTGTATGATTGGCGGGCAAGTAGGTATCGCAGGACACTTGACAATAGGAAATAATGTGAGATTGCAGGCTCAGTCAGGAGTAGCAAGAAACATTAAGGACGATGAAATATTACAAGGGACACCGTCTCTTGGATATACCGATTTTAATAAATCGTATGTTCATTTCAAAAATCTGCCTAAAATAGTTGCCGAAGTAGAAGAATTAAAAAAACAAATAATAAACCCAAAAAATGGAAATAATGGTTAAACAGAAGACCATCAAAAATGAAATTTCACTAACAGGCGTTGGATTACACACTGGGAAAGAAGTTACAATGACTTTTAAACCAGCTCCAATTAATAACGGTTTCACTTTTGTAAGAGTAGATTTGCAAGGCCAGCCAGTCATTGAGGCTGATGCTAATTATGTTGTGAATACGCAAAGAGGTACTAATTTAGAAAAACTAGGCGTAAAAATTCAAACTCCAGAACATGTTTTGGCGGCATTAGTTGGATGTGATCTGGACAATGTTATTATAGAATTAGATGCTTCAGAACTTCCTATTATGGATGGTTCTTCAAAATATTTTGTTGAAGCAATTGAAAAAGCGGAGATAGAAGAACAAGACGCAAGCCGTAACGTTTATGTCGTAAAAGAAGTAATTTCGTTTACGGATGAAGCAACTGGCAGCGAGATTCTTGTAATGCCAAGTGATGATTATCAGGTGACTACAATGGTAGATTTTGGAACTAAAGTTTTAGGTACTCAAAATGCTACATTAAAAAGTATTGCCGATTTTAAAACAGAAATTGCAAGTTCAAGAACTTTCAGTTTTTTACATGAATTAGAATCTTTATTAGAGCATGGTTTAATTAAAGGAGGTGATTTAAATAACGCAATTGTTTATGTAGACAAAGAGATTTCTGAAGCTACAATGGCGAATTTAAAGAAAGCTTTTGGAAAAGATGAAATATCTGTAAAACCAAACGGAGTTTTAGACAACCTTACTTTACACTATCCAAACGAAGCAGCAAGACATAAACTTCTTGATGTAATTGGAGATTTATCTCTTATTGGAGTTCGTATTCAGGGTAAAATTATAGCAAATAAACCAGGGCATTTTGTAAATACCCAGTTTGCTAAAAAATTGGCAAAAATCATTAAAATAGAACAAAGAAATCATGTTCCTGTTTACGATTTAAATCAGGAGCCTTTGATGGATATTCATAAAATTATGGCGATGCTTCCTCACAGACCTCCATTTTTGTTGATTGACAGAATCATCGAAATGTCGGATCGTCATGTGGTTGGTTTGAAAAATGTAACAATGAATGAAAATTTCTTCGTTGGACATTTCCCGGAAGCACCAGTTATGCCCGGAGTTCTAATTGTAGAAGCGATGGCACAAACAGGAGGGATCTTAGTTTTAAGTACCGTTCCGGATCCAGAAAATTACTTGACTTATTTCATGAAAATTGACAATGTTAAGTTCAAACACAAAGTATTGCCAGGTGATACGTTAATTTTCAAATGTGAATTGATTTCTCCAATCAGAAGAGGAATCTGTCATATGCAGGCAAATGCTTACGCAAATGGGAAATTAGTGACCGAGGCAGAATTAATGGCTCAAATTGCAAGAAAACAATAATAATTAATCAATTTTATTGTTTAGGTTTGTTGCCCAAATTAGATTATTTTAATTTAAAATATAAAAAATACATATGAATCAACCATTAGCATATGTTCATCCTGGCGCTAAAATCGCTAAAAATGTTGTAATTGAGCCTTTTACAACAATTCACAATAATGTAATTATTGGTGATGGTACCTGGATTGGTTCAAATGTGACAATCATGGAAGGAGCTCGTATTGGTAAAAATTGCAATATTTTTCCAGGTGCGGTTATCTCTGCGGTACCACAAGACTTAAAATTCGGAGGAGAAGATTCTCTTGCTATCATAGGCGATAATTGTACGATTAGAGAATGTGTTACCATCAACAGAGGTACAGTTGCCTCTGGACAAACGATTCTTGGAAACAACTGTCTGGTTATGGCATATGCTCACATTGCGCACGACTGCGAAATTGGGAATAACGCCATTATCGTAAACGGAGTTGCACTGGCAGGTCACGTTGTAGTTGGAAATCACGCAGTAATTGGTGGTTTGGCAGCGATTCATCAATTCATCCATATTGGAGATCACGCTATGATTTCTGGTGGATCTTTGGTTAGAAAAGACGTTCCGCCATATACAAAAGCGGCAAAAGAGCCGTTATCGTATGTAGGTATCAATTCAGTTGGTTTAAGAAGAAGAGGTTTCAGTACTGAGAAAATCAGAGAAATTCAGGAAATCTACAGAATCTTATACCAGAAAAATTACAATACAACGCAAGCTTTAAGTATTATTGAAGCCGAAATGGAAGCTACTCCTGAGAGAGATGAAATTTTAGATTTTATCCGAAATTCATCACGAGGAATCATGAAAGGTTATTCAGGAAATTATTAAAATAAGTTTAACTGTTTATTTGTTTAATCGTTTGATCGAATAAACGGTTTAACGATTCAACAAAAAATAAAAAAAATAAAAACAAATGGCATCTACATCAGATATTAGAAACGGTTTATGTATTAAATACAACCACGATATTTATAAAATTATTGAATTTCTTCACGTAAAACCAGGAAAAGGCCCTGCTTTCGTAAGAACGAAATTAAAAAGCTTAACTACAGGAAAAGTATTGGACAATACATTTTCTGCAGGACATAAAATCGAAGACGTTCGTGTTGAAACACATACTTTTCAGTTTTTATATGCTGAAGGAGACGAATTTCACTTCATGAATGCTGAAACTTTTGAGCAAATTTCTTTGAATAAAAACATCTTGGACAATCCGGGATTGTTGAAAGAAGGAACTAACGTAATGGTTCAGATTAATACAGAGACTGATCTCCCTTTATCTGTGGATATGCCAACATCTGTAATTCTTGAAATTACTTATGCTGAACCGGGAGTAAAAGGAAATACTGCTACAAATGCTACAAAATCTGCTACAGTAGAGACCGGAGCAACTGTAAACGTTCCGTTATTCATCAACGAAGGTGATAAAATTAAAATTGATACTGCTTCAGGTTCTTACATGGAGCGTGTAAAAGAGTAGTTTTTATAAGTTTTCAGTTTTCAGTCGCAGTTATCAGTTTGTTAATGCAGATTGAAAACTGAGACTGAAAACTGAGACTGAAAACTAAATAAATATATGAAATTTCCAAAGATTCACTCTTTACAAGAAATTGCAAATTTGCTGGATTGCGAATTTATCGGTGACCAAAACTTTCCAGTTTTAGGCATGAACGAAATTCATGTCGTTGAACCTGGAGACATTGTTTTTGTTGACCATCCCAAATATTACGACAAAGCCTTACAATCGGCAGCCACTATTATTTTAATCAATAAAAAAGTAGAATGTCCCGAAGGTAAAGCACTTTTAATTTCTGATGATCCTTTCAGAGATTTCAATACCCTTACCAAACATTTCAGACCTTTTCAAGGTACCAGCGTATCGATTGCTCTTTCTGCAACGATTGGAGAAGGTACCGTGATTCAGCCCAATTGTTTTATTGGGAATCATGTAACAATTGGAAAAAATTGTTTGATACATCCAAATGTTACGATTTATGATCATACCGTAATTGGCGACAATGTAATGATTCATGCCGGAACCATTTTAGGAGCCGACGCGTTTTATTATAAAAAACGTCCGGATGGCTTTGATCAGTTGATTTCGGGTGGACGTGTGGTAATTGAAGACAATGTGGGCATTGGAGCACTTTGCACGATTGACAAAGGGGTTACCGGTGATACTACTATTGGTGAAGGTACAAAATTGGACAATCAGGTACATGTTGGACATGATACTGTCATTGGTAAAAAGTGTTTAATTGCATCACAAACAGGTATTGCGGGTTGTGTTGTAATCGAAGATGAAGTTACAATTTGGGGACAAGTAGGAACAACCAGCGGCATCACTATAGGAGCGAAAGCTGTTATTATGGGACAAACGGGAGTTACCAAATCGGTTGAAGGAGGAAAGTCTTATTTCGGAACTCCAATCGAAGAATCAAGAGAAAAGTTAAAACAATTGGCCAATATCAAAAAGATTCCTGAAATTCTAAATAAATTGAAGTAATATGTCTATAAAAGAGTTTGTTCAAAAATTTTACAAATCAGATGCCTTAATTGATAGCGAAATCATGAAAACTTACCTACATCCCGATGTAAAGTTGGATTGGAACAGCACTAAAGGACTGATCGAGATGGATTATGAGTCAATGACCGCTATGGCAAACGAACTGAGCCGTGCTTATGTTCGTTCTAAGGTCAGAATTAGTCACATTATTGCAGAAGATGACTTGGTTTCAATCCGATACTCTCATTTTGTGAAAACGATTGAAAACCCAAGAGAAGAGATGTTATTAGCTCATTTTGCGACAATTTGGCAAATAAAAGATGATAAATTATATCGCGGTTATCAAATGAGTCAATTTTCTTAATTTTTTTGAAGACAAAAAGGTTAAAATACGTTACAAAACCTTACTTTTGCATCACAATTTTAAAAACTACATAAAATATATATCATGAGTGTTTTAGTTAATAAAGATTCCAAAATAATTGTTCAAGGATTTACAGGAAGCGAAGGAACTTTCCACGCTTCTCAAATGATTGAGTACGGTACTAATGTTGTTGGTGGTGTAACTCCTGGAAAAGGGGGAACAAGCCATTTAGATCGTCCGGTTTTTAACACAGTAAAAGATGCTGTAGAGCAAGCCGGAGCTGATACATCTATCATTTTTGTTCCGCCAGCTTTTGCTGCTGATGCAATTATGGAAGCTGCTGACGCTGGAATTAAAGTAATTATTGCTATTACAGAAGGAATTCCTGTAGCAGATATGATTAAAGCTAATAACTATGTTAAAGAAAGAAATTCAAGATTAATCGGACCAAACTGTCCGGGAGTAATTACTCCGGGTGAAGCTAAAGTTGGTATTATGCCAGGTTTCGTTTTCAAAAAAGGAACAGTTGGTATCGTATCTAAATCAGGAACTTTAACTTATGAAGCTGCTGACCAGGTTGTAAAACAAGGTTTAGGAATTACTACAGCTATTGGTATTGGTGGAGATCCAATTATTGGAACTACAACTAAAGAAGCTGTTGAATTATTAATGAATGACCCTGAAACTGAAATCATCATTATGATTGGTGAAATTGGAGGACAATTAGAAGCTGATGCTGCTAAATGGGTAAGAGCTGATGGTAACCGTAAGCCAGTTGTTGGTTTTATCGCTGGAGAAACTGCTCCTGCAGGTAGAACAATGGGTCACGCAGGTGCTATTGTTGGTGGTTCTGACGATACAGCTGCTGCTAAAAAACAAATCATGAGAGACAACGGAATCCACGTTGTTGATTCGCCAGCTGAAATTGGTAAAAAAGTAAAAGAAGTACTTGGATAATCTCCAATATTTGAAATAACAAATTCCAAAAAAAGTCTCAATATTACTTGAGACTTTTTTACATTTTAAAATGCTGGGGTATAAATAGAAAAAACTTAGCGGCTAAGAACCTCAGTACCTTAGAAGCTAAAAAAAGAAATATGTACAAAGAATTAGAAAAATTTAAAGTAAGCAACAGTTTTACTTTTACGATTGAAGACAGTTTAGAACAAGTTTGCAATGCCCCTGAAGCAGGTGCAGGTGTTTTTGTAGTCTATGCAGTTGAAGGAGATGCAAAAGAATTAATCATGGTTGGTTCTACAGGAACTGTTCAAAACGATGGTACTTTAAAAAGTAAAAATGGTGGTTTATATGACAAAATCGTAAACGGACACCAATTTGCAAAAACCGGAAGAAAATATTCATGGCCAGCACAAATGAAGCTAGAGAATATTAGCGCTCTTGAAGTAGTTTGGTATGAAACTTTTACTGCAGATGTAAAAGGAATTCCAACCACTGTAGAAGGACAGGTTTTGCAAAACTTCTTAGACGAAAACTCAAAATTACCAAGATGGAATGTAGCTTTCTAGTAGCTGCTTCTTAACGTAAATATTAGGAAAAGCCTTGCTATACTTTAGCAGGGCTTTTTTATTTTAAAGTCAGATTCAAACCTGTTCTTAGCGCTTCAATTATTAAGGATTGATGACATTTTTAAACGCCAAAAGAGTTAACAGTTTGTCTCGCAAAGCGATCTAAAATGAAATCAAAAGGCAAACTCAGTCATAAATAAATGTTAAAAAAAGCTAAGAAACTGTAGCAATAAAATCTGACAATTTACAAAAACATTTGAACCCGTACATTAAAAAAAAATTAAGCTAAACCCCGTGAAGTCAATAAAAAAGGCCGTTTTCATTATAGGAATAGCGGTCTTTTTTTAGTTAAAAAATTTGTTTTATATATTTGCTTTTATATATTTATCGCATCGATGTAAAGAATTATGTTAAAAAATCGTATTCTTTATGTTAAAAACAACTGCTTATTTTCAAGAATTCTATTGCGATTTATATGAATACCAAAACTCTACCATTCAGTACTTCTGACGACCTTACGCTTTGGACTAACTTGAAAAATGGAGATGAAAAATCATTTTCTCTTTTATTTGAAAAATACTACGCAAGTCTCGTAAATTATGGAAATTCTCTCTCTCCTAATTCCGAGAAAGTGCAGGATTGTATTCAGGATGTTTTTACAGATATCTGGGTTTACAGACACGGGCTGCAAAGTTCGGTTGTTGTAAAAGCCTATTTGCTTTCGAGTGTGCGCAAACGAATTGCACGTTTGTACGAACGTGATCGCATTTTTCGTAAATCGGCAAGCACAGATTCAATTGCTTTTCTTTTGGAATTCTCTGTAGAACATGATCTTATAGATGACGATTATGCTACAAAAGAAAAAGTGATTCATTTGAATAAATTATTAAACAATTTGCCTGCACGACAAAAAGAAGCTTTGTATTTAAGATATCATCAGGGCTTAACGGTAGATCAGATCGCTGAAATGCTCGATGTCAATTATCAGTCGGCAAGTAACTTGCTACACCGCGGTTTACTTACGCTTCGCAAAGAGTGGAAGGGTAGTATTTCGTTAATTCTTCTGCTTTATTCAACTACTTTTTAATTTTATTTATATAGAATTAAAAAAAAATCACAATTTAGTGAGTATATAATAAAGAACCTGTCCTCTATTGTTTTTGTAACCCTATTTCTAGATGCAAAAACGTAATAAATATACCGAAATTGAAGATTTCTTATCTGATGAATCATTCCAGTCCTGGATTTTGTCTAAAATTGACAATGATGGCTGGGAGGAATGGACATTAGAAAGCCGCCGACGCGCCAAGTTGGTACAAGATGCGAGAGTATTGTTATTGGCCATGAAAGTGCCTGAGCAAACCATAACTCAACCAGAACTTTATAAAGCCTTACAGACTACCTGGATTAAAATTGAAGAGAAAGAAAACGAAATCAATTCGAGCCAAAACTCAAAGATAAGATTCCTTAAAAAGTATTTTCTTAGCGGTATTGCTGCAGCTTTAGTTATCGCTTTAGGATCACTTTGGATTTTTAACAACCCAATTATTACTCCAGAAAGTAAAGTAGTTACTTACAACGAACTTATTAATGAAAATAATGAAGGATTAGTAGAACAAACGAACAATTCAGACAAAGCACAAATCATTACTTTATCTGACGGTAGTTCTGTTTTGCTCCAGCCTAAAAGTAAATTAAGTTATCCTAAGATCTTTACCGGAAACGAAAGAAAGGTGTATTTATCCGGCGAAGGTTTCTTTGAAATTAGTAAAAATCCTAAAAAGCCTTTTTTCGTTTATGCAAACGAAATTGTAACGAAGGTAGTCGGAACTAGTTTTAGAGTCAAGGCGTATTCCGATCAACCTGATGTTGAAGTTCTTGTTCGCACCGGTAAAGTAAGGGTAAAATCAAATGATTTAATTTCTAAGTCAGATCAGGACGAAGTTGTGCTATTGCCCAATCAGGCACTTCGTTTTCAAAGAAAAGATCTGAGCTTCAATAAAATTACAGATATCACTCAGGATATAGTTCTTACCCGTAGTGTAGGGAATATCGAACAGCTGAGCTTTGAATTTACGGATATTCCGGTATCGCAAATTTTTGAAACGATAGAACAGGCTTATCTCGTGGATATTGACTATCCAAAAAACAAACTAAAAGACTGCCATCTTACAACTTCTCTTAGCGATCAGCCTTTGATGGAAAAACTAAAAATTGTGTGTAATAGTATTGGCAACAACACCACTTTTGAAATGAATGGAAATCAAATCATTATAACATCTGACGGATGTAACTAATCCTGCTTTACAACTGTAATTGTAAAGTTCGATTCTAAAAATAAAAACAACCAAAAATAACCAAAACCAAAATTATGCCTATGTAAAAGAGAATGCAGAAAAAAAGTGCCGAAATGCTGTAACATTATCGACACTTAAAGGAATCAAATTGCTCTCTGTAAAGAGCAACTGAGTACGTTTCTTAAAATACACTCGAACAGTATTAATCAAAACAAACCAAAATTATGAAAAAACCAGTTGTTAAACAACGATTACTCCATCGAATCATGAAAATAACACTATTTCAGTTTATTCTGGCACTTGTGTTTTCAAGTGTTGCCATGGCAAATGATGTAAATGGGCAAAAAAAACTAGATACTAAAGTTACTATTAATGTTACAAATTTAACTTTAGATAACACTTTGTCTAAATTACAGAAATCGGCAAACGTAAAATTTTCGTACAATTCAAGACTACCACAACTAAATCAAAAAGTGAGTATAGACGCTAATGATGAAACTTTATCAAGTGTCCTGAATCGAATTTTATTACCATTTAATATTACTTATACCGAAGTTAGTAACCAGATTATCCTGCAAAAAAGCACTGCAGCAGATCCTTTTGCGGGTACTGAAGCAGGAAACTCTTTGTTTGAAATTTTAACGGCTGCGGGTCCAATTATCAAAGGTACTGTTACTGATGTGAGCGGAAGTCCGCTTCCGGGAGCTACTGTACTGGTAAAAGGAACAAAAATAGCGGTACTAACGGATTTTGACGGTAAGTTTTCGATCGAAATGCCAACAAACAGTACGGCTTTGGTTATTTCTTATGTAGGAATGGAGACAAAAGAAATAGGAATCGGGAATACTACACCAACAGTTGTTCTGAATGAAGCAGGACAAAATCTAAAAGAGGTTGTAGTGACTACAGGTTATGAAAAAACATCAAAAAGGACTTTTACAGGAGCAATAAGTAAAATTTCAGGAGCTGAATTAAAAGTAGACGGAGTAGTAGATATCAGCAGAATGATTGAAGGAAAGGCTGCCGGAGTTACCGTACAAAACGTTACGGGAACATTTGGTACTGCTCCTAAAATTACAGTTCGTGGATCTTCTTCTATTTTTGGAGATACAAAACCTTTATGGGTAATTGATGGTGTTGTTCAGGAAGATATCATCAACATCTCTTTTGCAGATTTGGCTTCCGGAAATTCAGAAACCTTGTTAAGTTCATCTGTTGCAGGACTGAATTCAAATGATATTCAAAGCATAGAAATCTTAAAAGATGCTTCTGCAACTTCTATTTATGGATCAAGATCGTTAAACGGTGTTGTAGTGGTTACAACGAAACAAGGACGTAGAGATTCTCCTTTAAAAGTGGCTTATTCTGTTGAAAATACGGTGAGAACAGTCCCTAATTATTCCCAGTACGACATTCTAAATTCTCAGGAATCTATGAGTATCTTAAAAGAAATGGAACAAAAAGGATTTCTGGATGTGCCATCAACCTTACAGGGAAGATACGGAGGAGTATACAATATTTTAAGCCGTGCTATCAATACTTATGTGCCTGAAACGGGAGGTTATTTAGTAAACAACGATCCGGTAAGAAGAAATAATTTCTTAAGAAAATATGAATTAGCTAATACAGACTGGTTTAAAGTTTTGTTCAGACCTTCTATTACCCAAAATCACTCTTTGAGCTTTTCGGGTGGAGGAAAAAACAACACTTTTTATGCCTCATTAGGTTATTATACCGATCCGGGATGGACTATTGCTGATAACGTTAAACAATTGTCATCAAACATTAAAGGGACATTTTACATTAATGACAATTTAAATATTACGATGTCAACACTGGCATCTGTGCGTGATCAGCAAGCTCCCGGAACCTACGAAAGCCAACAGGATGTGGTGTTCGGAAATGTAACGAGAGATTTTGATATCAACCCGTTTAACTATGTTTTAAGCACTAGTAGAACTTTAAGACCTTATGATGAAAATCGTAATCTGGAGTACTACAGAAACAACTGGGCTCCGATGAATATTATCAATGAACTTCAAAATAATATTCTGGATATTAAAGTAAAAGACATTCGTTTTCAATTGGATTTAGATTATAAAATCAACAAAAACCTAAGTTATAACCTTACAGGATCTGCCCGTTATGCCAATACAACAAGAGAGCATAAGATTTACGAAAACTCTAACGTAGTGGGTGCGTATAAAGCCGGTACAGAATACGGAGCGGATGGAGTAAATACAACGGTTAGAAATGCCAATATCTTTTTGTACAAAGACCCTGAAGATTTGACTGCACCGCCAATTTCGGTATTGCCTCACGGAGGATTTTTAAGAAAATTTACAAACGGATTGACTTCTTATAATATTCGAAACAGTATAACGTACAGAAACACACTAAACGACAAACATGAGTTAGAAGGTTTCTTTGGTACCGAATTGCGTTCATTAGACAGAAACAGTGACAATTTTACTGCAGCCGGGCTCCAGTACGATAAAGGCTTAACAGCTTTTACAGATCCAAAATTGATTGAAAAAATCATCAACGAAGGAAACTCTTACTACGGATTTAATGCAGAAAGAGAGCGTACTGTTGGTTTCTTTGGAAAAGTAGGATATACTTACGATCGTCGTTATACGGGGTCTATTACCGGACGTTATGACGGATCTAACAGACAAGGAAACAGCGGGTCTTCAAGATGGCTGCCAACCTATACTTTTAGTGGTAAATGGAATGTTACTGAAGAGCAGTTCATGAAAAACCTTCCAAAAATTAACAACCTGGCTTTGAGAGCGTCGTACGGTTTAACTGCAACTGCAGGTCCTGCAACCAATTCATTAGCCATTTACAGAAGTTTTATTACAGATCGTTTAGGAATTCCTGACAGAGAAAACGGAATTAATATTGATGAATTGCAAAATGGTGATTTAACCTGGGAAAAACAGTTTGAAACAAACATAGGAGTTGATTTAGGAATGTTTAACAACAGAGTTCAGTTTGTTGCAGATGTTTACAGCCGTAAAGCATTTGATTTAGTTGATTATGTGGTGACTTCCGGAATCGGAGGGCAGCGAGTTAAACAAGGAAACAATGCCAACATGGAAACCAAAGGTCTTGAATTGGGTATTACCACTCAAAACATTGTTTCAAAAGATTTCAAATGGTCAACTACACTTAACTTCTCTGTGTTCAATCAGGAAATTACAAAATTAGAGAACAAGCCATCGGCGTTTGATTTAGTAGATGGAAACGGTGGAAATGCTATCGGACATCCAAGAAATTCAATCTTTTCTTACCAGTTTACAGGATTAAACAATCAGGGACTTCCAACTTTTCTTTTACAGGATGGAGCAACAAGTAACGTTACAGGATCTAATTTTCAGGATACCGAAAATGTTACGGATTATTTGAAATATGAAGGATCTATCGAACCAAACAAATCAGTTGGTTTAGCCAACACCTTTACTTACAAAAGATGGTCATTGTATGTATTTATCGTGGGATCAGGAGGAAACAAAGTTCGTTTAAACCCTTCTTATAGCAGCCAATACGATGATTTAACAGTATTTACAAAAGATTTTACAAACCGTTGGATCAATCCGGGCGACGAACAATATACAGATGTTCCTGTAATCGCTGATCAACGTTTAATTACAAATTATGGCGGAATTAACACTCTAGGACGTGCTTACAATACGTATAATTATTCTGATGTAAGAATTGCAGATGGAGATTTTGTACGATTGAAAAACGTATCGTTAAGCTGGGAATTTCCTAAAGATTTCCAAAGAAAATTAGGGGTAAGCAATTTTACCTTAAAAGCTTCTGCGGTTAACCCTTGGTTAATTTATTCAGATAAGAAATTAAACGGACAAGATCCTGAGTTCCGTAATACGGGAGGTGTTGCTTTTCCAATCACAACACAATACAGTTTTTCACTAAACCTTTCATTCTAATACAGTTGATTATGAACAATATAAAAAATATAAAGGTGCTTTTTGCTTTACTATTACTGATCAGTCTTAGTAGTTGTGATGAATTCCTGTCTGAAGTACCCGATAACAGAACACAAATTAATACCCCTGAAAAAATTTCAGAACTATTAGTAAATGCTTATCCTCAGGCTTCTTATATGGATTTGGCAGAAACAATGTCGGATAACGTAGCAGATGCCGAATTGAACAACGCAAGTGTAAAAAGTACGCAAAGTTACAATTGGGAAATGCAGGACGAGACCAACATAGATACTCAGGCGTTTTATTGGGACGCTTGTTACAGAGCTGTCGCACATGCCAATCAGGCTTTAAAATCGATTGAGGAATTAGGAAGCCCTGCAACTTTAAATCCACAAAAAGGCGAGGCTTTAATTGCCAGAGCTTATGCACACTTTATGCTCGTTACTTTTTGGTCACAGCGATACAATCCGGCCACCGCTGGAACTGATTTGGGAATTCCTTATGTTAAAGAACCTGAAACTTCCTTATTAAAAAACTACACCAGAAATACGGTACAGGAAGTATTTGATTTTATTCAGAGAGATATAGAAGAAGGCCTTCCATTGGTAACAAACAACTACAAAGAACCAAAATTTCACTTTAACATAGAAGCTGCTAAAGCATTTGCCAGCCGTTTCTATTTGGTAAAGGGTGACTGGGACAATGTTATAAAAATTTCAGAAGGTCTTGGTTCTAAACCGGTAACAAAAATTAAAGATTATGCAACCTTAGCAAATTTGGCTCCGGATGTACAATTTATAGAGTATTCCAGATCGTCATTAACATCCAATTTATTGGTAGCCTCTCCAAATACACTAATTGGAAGATCTGCCGGTGGAAGCAACTTTTACCTGACAGATCCTAAACAGACAGAGCTTTTTAGAGGTACAAATCCTTTTGGAAAGGCATGGGTATATGATTTTTACAGCTACAACAGCAGTAGAACATTGTTTACACCAAAATTTGAAGAATACTTTAAATACACCAATTTAACAGCCAATATTGGAATTGCTTACGCGGGAATAGTGCTTTTATCTAACGACGAATTTTATCTGAATCGTATCGAAGCATTAGTAATGAAAGGCAGAACAGCAGAAGCCAATACAGAATTGGAGTTCTTTTTAGGTACCAGAACAACAGGTTATAACGCTACAACCGATAAACTGACTGAAGCAAGAATAACGACATTATATCCTGTAATAGCAGACGAACTTACTCCGTTTTATACAATGACCCCTGTACAGACTTCTTATGTAAAAGCAATTGCAGAGACGCGTAGAAGAGATTTTGTTCATGAAGGATTGAGATGGCTTGATGTAAAACGCTTTAATATTGTTGTAAGCCATGCGACTTTTGGTAAGCCGACAATTACATTAACTAAAGATGATAAGCGTCGCGCATTGCAAATACCGTTAAGCGCATCTAACTACGGAGTAGTAAAAAATCCGAGATAAAATTTCGAATCAAAATTTTAGAAATATGAAAACAATAAAACAATATAAAGCAATAGTACTACTAGCCGGAGTTTTAACTTTAGCAGCCTGTACCCATGAAGACAGGCCAGGTGACAGTCAATTAGATTATAAGCAGCCTGTGAAAACAGCTTTAGACACCTGGATTGATACCAATTACCTAAATCCGTATAATATCAACGCGCAATACAAATGGAATCAGAATACAGTAGACAATAACCGGTTTCTTTTTCCTCCGGCTGTCAATAGTGTGCAACCGGCATTGGAGGTAGTGAAACAAATCTGGATCAACAGTTATTCTACCATTGGTGGTGCTGATTTTGTAAAAAAAGTGGCTCCAAGAGAAATTGTTCTGGTAGGAGGGGTAAACTCTAATACCAATGGAACCCGAACTTTAGGGATTGCAGATTCAGGACAAAGAATTACATTGTTCGAGGTAGACTACCTGAATAGAAAAAACCGTGCAAGTGTTACCGAATTCATCCACACCATTCAGCACGAATATGTACATATTTTGAATCAGAATAAACCTTTTGACGAAAAAGCGTGGCAAAAAGTTACTCCTGCAGATTATACAGCAACCTGGCACTTAGAAAATCTCCAAACCTCTAAAAACTTAGGGTTTGTGACGAATTATGCCAGAAGTAATATTATTGAAGATTTTGCAGAAACAGCTTCGGTAATACTAATCAGTTCAAAAGCAGAATACGATGCATTACTTGCCAGCGCGAGTGATAGCGGAAGAGCAAAAATCAAACAAAAAGAAGCCATGGTCGTTCAGTATTATAAAGACGCTTTTAATATGGACTTCTATGCTTTGAGAGATGCAGCACAAGTAAACACGACCAATGTTATAAATAATTAAGCCATTAATTTAAATCGCAAATTATGAAATTAAAAAATATAGTACAGTATCTGATAATTGGATTCCTGACCATACAGTTATTCAGTGCCTGCGCAAACGATACCGATGCGGAACCAAAGTTTGATAAAACACCGGCAGAACGTTTGAATGAGCAGAAAAGTGAATTAAACACCGCATTACTTTCGTCTGAATTTGGATGGAAAGCAGTGTATTTTACAGACGATACTCAATTGGGCGGATATACCCATTTGATCAAGTTTCTTCCAAACAATAAAGTAGAAATGGCATCCGATTTTAATAGCGATACTAAAACTTATACCAGTGAATATTCCGTTGTTTTGGGGAGTACCATGAGTTTATTGTTTAATACGTACAACAGAATTCACCTTTTATCAGATTCAAATAGCTTTCCAATTCCCGCTTTGAGAGGAAAAGGATATTTAGGAGATTTTCAGTTTTTGTATTACGGACAGGAAAACGGAGATCTTGTTTTTAGAAGCAACAGATTGGTAAGAGAAGTACGTTTTGTAAAAGCGACTGCTCAGGACTGGACTGACTTACCTAAAAATCTTGCAACAGAAAAAAATGTTATAGGAGCTTCAACCAGACCATTATTCAGATCATTGGAGGTTAATGATGGTGCAAAAGTTACCAGATATGATTTTTCATTTACAACGGCTACCAGATATGCAGTTTCAAGAGCTGTTGATGGTTCTGAATCAGTTATTAGCATGGGAGTAGGGTATACGCCTACAGGTATTGTAGTAAGTCCTGCAGTAACCGTAGCTGGTCAGAAATTATCAGCCTTTACTTATAATGATACAGATGGCAGTTTTATCGCAACCGGAACTGGTGGCGTTACTGCAACCATTAAATACGGTAACCAACCTTTAGCATTGACTGATGATTACAAGATACTGCTACCGGCAAACTCCAACTTAGTATACGGTCATGACAGGTCGATATTAACGCTTGCATCCACAAATTCAGCTTCGTTTCTTGCATTATTCAGAGCTGTTGAGGCTTCCAGACCAGCCGGTACAACATTAAGCAGAGTACAACCTTGGTTTAACACTCCTAACGGAAGTTATGTGGAATACCGATTTACAAGCGCTACAGGAGTCATAACAAGAGTATATCACTTCTTTACCTTATCGGCAGATCAAACAAAGAAAATCATATACTTAACGCCAACAACTAAGTGGACTTCGGGAAGTACTTTTGCAGCAGCAGTTGATATTCCTGCACCGGCTTATTTAAAGGATCTGGACGATCAAATAATGAACCCGGGAGGATTATACTTTAAAAGAGAAAGTTTTACTGTGGGAGCCACAAATCCTGTATTTACGTTTACATCGGCAACAGGACCGTTTAGATTCACAACCTGGGCATTCCAGTAAACTTTAATAACATTATTTTGAATAGAAAAAAGCTTTTGGGACTATAATTACAACAAAAGAGTTTACGATTTAGAGCAGTGAACAAAGTTGCCCATATAAGTTTTTTTATTAGTTTTTTTTATTTTGAAGGAAGCAGCTCAAATTTGGGCTGCTTTTTTAAGCAAAAAAAAATACGTAATTTAATACTGATTTTATGTCTGAAACTCAACGGACAAAAAACGATTGAGACAACAAAACCTATTAAATAACCAATTTTATTATGTTAAAAACCATTTTAAACTTCTCAAGAGTGGAAGTACTAAGTAAAGAAGAACTAAAAGGAGTAAACGGTAGCGGTGGAACGAGATGTACTATTCCCTGGACACCTTTTCCTTATAACGGGCCTTGTATCATGCTTCCACCTGAACAGCCGGTAGAACCAATCTGCAGAGCAACAATAGACGGCGTGGTTTGTGAGTAGGTCTCTTTCGTAATAAATGATGTTGTAATGCTCTTTAAATCTTACTTTAAATAGCTATAAATACGGAAAACCGTTTCATAATTTTGAAACGGTTTTTTTATGATTATTTCTAAACAATCCGCTTAAATCATAAATTATAGCAAGAGTAATTTTTTTAAAAAGGGAATTATCATATATTTGACAAGTCATTCATAGCCCTGTTTTTTATGTAATTTTTCACAAAAAAAGAGACCTAAAGAACAGCTTAGCTACAAATAAATATTAACATTATTTTTGATTATGAAATTACTAGAAGGAAAAGTTGCCATTATTACGGGCGCTAGTCGTGGAATTGGAAGAGGAATTGCTGAAGTTTTTGCTAAACATGGCGCAAATGTTGCTTTTACATACAGCTCATCTGTAGCTTCTGCAGAAGCTTTAGAAGCTGAATTGAACGGTTTAGGAATTAAAGCAAAAGGATACCAGTCTAATGCGGCCGATTTTAATGAAGCGCAAACTTTTGTGGATGCTGTTTTGGCTGATTTCGGAACAGTAGATATCTTAATTAACAATGCCGGAATTACAAAAGACAACCTGTTAATGCGTATGTCTGAAGCAGATTTTGACCAGGTTATCGATGTAAACCTGAAATCTGTATTTAATATGACAAAAGCAATTCAAAAAACCTTTTTGAAACAACGTTCAGGTTCTATTATCAATATTAGTTCAGTAGTAGGAGTTTCAGGAAACGCAGGACAAACGAATTATGCAGCTTCAAAAGCAGGTGCAATTGGTTTTACTAAATCTGTAGCATTAGAGTTAGGATCACGTAATATTCGTTGCAATGCAATTGCTCCTGGTTTTATTGAAACGGAGATGACTGCAAAATTAAATGAAGATGTAGTAAAAGGATGGAGAGAAGGTATTCCATTAAAAAGAGGTGGAAGTGCAGAAGATGTTGCTAATGCTTGTCTTTTCTTAGCTTCAGACCTAAGTTCTTACGTTACAGGACAAGTACTTAATGTTTGCGGAGGAATGCTTACTTAAAAAAGTCTCAGTTCTCATTCTCAGTTTACAGTTTCATTCCTGACCCTCAATAAGAGTTCCCAGGTTCTGAAAACTGCGACTGTAAACTGTAAATCACAACCGTAAACTGTAAACCAAACAAAAATATGACTACAAGCACGATTCTATTAATATTACTTTCTTTAGTAATCGCAGTTGGTTTGTCGTATTTTCAATATTTTTTTAAAGCCAAAAACAAATCCAATGTGATTTGGTTTTTGGCTTTTTTACGTTTTTTAGCCATTTTTGGACTGCTGGTTTTATTGATAAACCCAATAATGACCAAAAATTCGCTTGAGATTACCAAAACACCGCTTGCAATTGCCGTTGACAATTCAAGTTCCATTACCGCTTTGAAATCAGATCAAAAAGCGGTCGAACTGCACCAGAAATTAATTTCAAATCCTGCGCTTCGCGAAAAGTTTGAAATTCAGTCCTATCAGTTTGATGCCGATTTTAAGCCTTCTGAGAAATTTGACTTTAAAGGAAAACAAACCAATCTTGATGAAGTCGCCAAAAATTTAAAAAGCATCAACAAAAACCTGATCTTTCCAACCGTAATTATTACAGATGGAAATCAAACTACAGGAAACGATTATGTATATCGTTTTGATCCTGTCAATAAAGTTTATCCTTTGGTTGTGGGAGATACAACCACTTTTTTAGACCTGAAAATCAATCAGCTCAACGTAAACAAATACGCATTTCACAAGAATAAATTCCCGGTCGAAGTATTCCTTCAATACGCAGGGGATAAAACCACAAATGCCGATTTCACCATTTCACAGGGCGGTAAAGTTATTGCCAAAGAGAAAGTTTCTTTTTCTCCTGCTAAAAAAACGGCAACCTTAAACTTGCTTTTACCGGCTGATAAAGTAGGACTTCAAGTTTTTAAAGCAGCAGTTTCTTCCAATACCAAAGAGAAGAACAGCTACAACAACATCAAAAATTTTGCAGTTGAAATCATCGATCAAAAATCGACCATTGCAATCGTTTCGGCCATAAATCATCCAGATATCGCAGCTTTGAAACGCGCTATTGAAGTGAATGCACAGCGTAAAGTGATCTTGGTTAAGCCAAACGATATTAATCAGTTACAAGAAGTTTCCGTTTTAGTTTTGTACCAGCCAACAACTGCTTTTAAAGCAATATTCGACAACAACAAACTGGCAGCAACCAATACCTTTATCATTACGGGTAACAATACCGATTTTAACTACCTGAACCAACAGCAAAAAAATCTATTGTTTAAAATAAGCGGACAAAGGGAAGATTACCTCTGCGAATTTCAATCACAATTTAATTTATTTGCGGTAGACAATATTGGTTTTGAAAACTATCCACCCCTGCAAAATCTATTCGGAACAGTTACAACCAGCGGAAATGTGTCTGTTTTGCTTTCTTCAAAAATTAGAAACGTTTCTACAAACGCCCCCTTACTGGCTTTTACTGAAGATCATGGAAAAAGAACCGCTTTTCTTTTAGGAGAAAACAGCTGGAAGTGGCGTTTACAAAGCCATATCGACAACCAATCGTTTGAAAAGTACGATGTTTTTATCGACAAAATCATTCAGTACCTGGCTTCTACAACCACCAAAAAATCGTTGGTTGTTACGCACGAAAGCTTTTACAATTCGGGCGAGGCCATTGTCATCAACGCCCAGTATTTTAATAAAAACTATGAGTTTGACGAAAAGGCAAGACTAACGATTACCGTAACAAATGCCGAAACGAAACAAGCAAAAAACTACGATTTACTAAAAGGAAACAACTCGTTCTCTGTCAATCTGGACGGATTATCAACCGGGAAGTATAATTTTACGGTAAAAGAACTAAATACAAACACAGCTTATTCGGGACATTTTGAAATTTTAGATTTTGATATCGAAAAACAATTTGTAAATCCGGATGTTCAGAAATTAAAACAACTGGCGCTTCAGACCAATGGAAAAGCCTTCTTTGAAAATCAGGCCGATGATTTAATTCAACAGCTTTTAGAGAATAAAGAATACAAATCGATTGAAAAAAATGTTTCCACCAAAACGCCTTTGATTGATTGGGTTTGGCTATTCATTTTTATTGCCTTGGTATTGACCGCAGAATGGTTTATCCGAAAATACAATGGATTACTTTAAATAGTAGAAAAGTTTCGTAGCGCAAAAAAAACATTTTTTTTACGTAACTTGAAACTTTAAACATGAAACAAAACTAATTAATACAATGGATTTCAGGCTAAAAGTATTCTACACTGTTGCGATCCGCCTTAATTTTACTAAAGCGGCAACAGAATTGTATATTTCTCAGCCAGCAGTTTCCAAACACATTCAGGAACTGGAAGAAACCTATAAAACCAAACTTTTTGAACGTAACGGCTCCAAAATTGCTTTAACTCCGGCCGGAGAAATCCTGTTGAAACACACCAAAAGCATCTTTGAAATCTATCGCGAAATAGACTTTGAAATGAGCTCTTTTATCAGCGAACGTCAGGGTTTATTGAGGCTAGGAGCTAGCACAACGATTTCTCAGTACATTATTTCTCCTGTTTTGGCACGTTTTCATCAAAAACAAAAAGACATCAAAGTCAATTTGCTGAATGGAAATACAGAGCAAATTGAGAATGCGCTGATCAACAAAGAAATTGAAATTGGAATTGTTGAAGGACAATCTAAAAACCAATCCATTAAATATACTCCGTTTTTAAAAGACGAACTCGTTTTAGTGTGCAACACCAAAAATCCTTTGATCAGACAAAATGAAATTTCATTAGAAGATCTAAAATTGATGAAATTCATCACCCGGGAACGTGGATCAGGAACACTTGAAGTTATAGAATATGCTTTAAAGCAGCTCGATGTAAAAATAAGTGATTTACAAATCGAAATGCAATTGGGAAGTACTGAAAGTATTAAATCCTATTTATTAAATTCAGATTGTCTGGCTTTTATGTCCATACACGCAGTAGATAAAGAGCTTAAGAATAACGAATTAATGGTTCTGGATGTGGCTGGTTTATCGGTAGAACGTCACTTTTACATCATTACTTTGCTTGGAAAACCAAACGCACTATCGGAGCTTTTTATTCAAAACATCTCCTCTTACTATAACTTAGAGTTATAGCCTATCGTGTTTTACGATTGGTAATTATGATATAAACGACTGACCTTTGTACAAGAAATATCAAATTACTTATTTTGAAAACAACACAACATACCTCGGCTCATTTATTTGAAATCAATCAACACCTGCAACAGGCATTATTTGCTTTTATAATTGTACTGTGTTTATTCTCGATCATTTCACCTCCAATAGCTTTATTATTAGGTGTAGTGCTTGTAAATGTATTTGGAAATCCTTTTGTAAAATTCAACTCCGTCGCCATCACTTTTTTACTTCAGTTTTCGGTTGTAGGTTTAGGTTTTGGAATGAATGCTACAGCAGCGTTATCAGCCGGAAAAGAAGGTTTTGTACTTACCATATTTTCTATTTTTAGTACCTTAATTCTGGGGACTTTTTTAGGGAAATGGTTCAAAACCGAAAAGAAAACATCACACTTAATCTCTTGTGGAACTGCTATTTGCGGGGGAAGTGCCATTGCGGCCATTTCACCGGTAATCAAATCAAATGAAAACCAGACGTCAATTGCTTTGGGCGTTATCTTTATACTCAATTCGATAGCATTGTTTGTGTTCCCTTATGTTGGTCATCAACTTGATTTGTCACAAAAAGATTTTGGATTGTGGTGTGCGATTGCCATTCACGACACTAGTTCTGTAGTAGGTGCGGCGAATAAATACGGTGCTGAAGCTTTACAAATTGCGACTACGGTAAAACTTGCCAGAGCGCTGTGGATCATTCCAATATCGTTTTTAACTGCGGTGCTTTTCAAGAACAAAAATTCTAAAATTAAGATTCCGTACTTTATCGGTTTATTTATTCTGGCCATGCTTTTCAATACCTATGTGCCACAAACCGCTATCATTGCACCACATATTGTGGCTGTCGCTAAAGTGGGTTTAACGATTACTTTATTCCTGATTGGCGCCACTTTGAATGTGACTACTTTAAAATCAGTAGGAGTAATGCCTTTGTTGCAAGGAATTCTACTTTGGATATTTATCGCTGTCCTAGGTCTTGCCTCAATTTTGTACTTAGGGTAAAGAAAATGACTATTTTACCTTAGAAAATTTGACAGTTGGCTTATCAATCATCTTATAGCGGTTGCCTTTAAATGAAAAACGTCTCTCAATTACAAAATCAAACTGCTTTTTTGTTTTCGCCATAGCCACTATTTCCTCGGGTAAATTCACTTCAAATTCATCATTGGCTTTTTCAGCTTTGTTAAATGAACCAGTTGTTTTGACAATAATATCTCTAAAATGTTTCTTCGTTGTGTCGTTTACGACCGCATAGGAACCCGACCATTCCACACTGGCAACATTGGTAAGTTTGTAGTTGTAAACCGCCAGGATAGGCTGGTATTTACCATCAAATCCGGCAACCAGATATAGAATTCCTTCAAATGGACCTCCGGCACCACCATTAACATGAGTGAAAGTAAAGGCATACTGATCTTCTCCAATTTGCACCAATTTAGGCGAGGGCGCCTGAGCAAAAGAACCAAAGGCTGCAATGGCAGGCTGAAACGATCTCATTTGCCAGACTGTACCATTTTTTGCAAACTTGGCGACTCCTGCAAGTCCTCCCGAAAATCTTCCGGTCTGCAATCCGTCTTCGTCGTGAAAAGAGTGATTGAAAAGCAATAATTTAAACTGATTTCCTTTAGAATCGGTATAATCAAGGTTCCCCAGAACACGTGTCGCAACACCATCCTCGTAGGGAAACAATTGATCGCCTTCGAGACCATTAACATCATTGTAGGGAGCTGGTTTGCAGGTTTTGCATTTCCAGCTTATAAAAGTATTGTGATCCGAAAGATTGTATACTTTTCCCGGAAACAGCTTTTGCATCGTTTTAACGGCATCCAACGGATCAGAGACCTGCAGCGTTCTTTTGGGGTTAAGAATAGTATCGGAAACATTCTTTAATTCTACTATATCTTCCTGAGCAAAACAAACAGAAACAAAGAAAAAGAAAAGAAGGCTAAGTCGGATCAGGCGCATATTTTAGAAATTAGGGTAAAACGGAACGAATTTACAAAGAAACTTTTAATTGTAACTTCTATGATTTCAGCATCAAAAAAATAAAACAAACTTAATTTCATAATCTTTACTGCTATTCCCTTTGAAATGTACATAAATAAAATAAATTTGCACCTCTAACAAAAATAAAAATGAAAAACTTAAGAATGAAACCAAGACTAATTGCATTGTTTGCAATAGCAGTTGGTTTTTTGACACTATCCTGGGGGATTGTTGGTCACGAACGTATTAATAAAGCTGCAGTTATGGCTTTGCCACAACCGCTTTTAATTTTCTTTTACAACCACATTGATTTTATTACTCAAGAAGCTTCTGTACCAGATATCCGAAAATATGCCCTGAATTACAAAGACGAAAATCCAAGACATTATTTTGACATGGAGAGTTTTGGCAGAGTAGACAGCATTCCGCAGACTTTAGAGGCAGCAAAGAAAAAATACGATGCTAAATTTTTAAACGAAAACGGAATCTTGCCTTGGTATATCGAAGATATGATGGTAAAATTAACCAAAGCTTTTAAAGACAAAAACAGAGCAGAAATCTTGTTTCTTGCGGCTGATTTAGGTCATTATATAGGTGACGCACACATGCCGTTGCATACCTCTTCCAATCATGACGGACAGTTGACGGATCAAAAAGGAATTCACTCTCTTTGGGAAAGCAGACTTCCGGAGTTATTTGCTAAAAACTACAAGTTAAATGTTCCGCAGGCACAATATTATGAAGATGTTCATAAAGCAACCTGGGACATGATTAACGATACGCATAGCTTAGTTCAGCCGTTATTGGATGTAGATAAAAAACTTAGAACTGCCACACCGGAGAATCAGGTTTTTAAAATGGATGCAGAAGGAAAAGTGCTAAAAAGCAAATACAACACTTCTGTTTTCTCTGATGATTACGCTAAGAAACTGCACAAAGAGTTAAACGGAATGGTTGAAAGTCAAATGAGAAAAGCCATTACAGCTACAGCAAGTTTTTGGTACACGGCATGGGTAAATGCAGGAAAACCTGATTTAAGCGAGTTAGATGCACCGGCAGTTACACAAAGAAACTACCAGCCTTTAAGAGATGATTTAAAGTTATTTCAACAAGGTGACTTATTTGGAATGAAAAATCAAAATGATTAAGAGTTTTCAGTCGCAGTCGCAGTAGCAGTCGCAATGTTTGATTTTAGTTTACAGATTGTAACTAAATTTATTATAATGAAAACAGCCTCAAATTCTAATAAATCTGAGGCTGTTTTTTTGTTTCCTATTTAGAGTTTTATTTTTAGGTCTTAGCTTGTACTGAAAACTGAGACCGAGACTGAAAACTGAGACTGAGACCGAGACCGAGACCGAGACTGTAGACTAATACTGATACTTTTTATGTTTAAGCATATCCGAAGCCGTCTGATAAAAAGAAATAGTCTCCTTTACCAGGTCAGCTCTTTCTGTTTTCATAGGTATTTCATTGTAATCAATCTGAAATTCCGGAGCAATGCCGGGTTTTGTATTGATTTGCAAATCAAATTGTTTTACTTGTTGTTTAGGCGACAGTATCGTTAAAACATTGTCTTTGATCAGTCCCATATCCTGATAAGTCGCTATAAAAGCTCTTGGTTTGTAATCCGGTTTTAAAACATCCTGACCAAAAAACTTACTTTCATAACTAAAGTTTAGCAACCCAAAAAGAGTAGGCATCACATCAATCTGCGACATCAATTGATTGTATTTTTGAGGTTTCCCATTCGGATCATAAATAAATCCCGGAATCCTGTACTTGTCTAACGGAAGCTGTGTTTTTCCGGCACTAGACGCACAGTGATCGGCAACAATTACAAAAATCGTGTTTTTAAACCAAGATTGCTTGCTGGCCATTTCAAAGAACTTCTTCATGGCATAATCGGTGTATTTTACACCGCCCTCACGTGATTTGGCATCACCCGGAATATCAATTTTATTATTCGGATACGTAAAAGGCCTGTGGTTACTTACCGTCATGATATGATTGAAGAATGGTTTGTTCTGCTTTTCTTCCGCATTCATCACCTTTATGGCTTTGTTGTACATGTCTTCATCACAAACACCCCAAACGTTTGAAAAGCTAATCTCTTCCGGAGAAAAACTCGATTTGTCTACAATCTCATAACCATTTCCGGAATAGAAATCCTGCATATTGTCGAAGAAAGCATCCCCGCCATACAAATACTTCACATTGTAGCCTTTTTGCTTAAAAATAGCTCCGGTCGAAAATTTATTCTTATTGTCTTCTCTTTTTACCACACTTTCACCGGCAGTAGGAGGCAAGCACAAAGTTACTGCTTCTAGCCCGCGAACCGTTCTGTTTCCTGTAGCGTACAAATTGGTAAAAAGAAGACTTTTTTGCGCCAGACTGTCCAGGAAAGGAGTAATATTCTGCTCATTTCCGTACATCTTCATGAAGTCGGCACTATAACTTTCAATAGTAATTAGCACCACATTTTTATGAATTTCTGTGGAATCACCAGTGATGGTTCTTTGCGTTGTTTGTCCTTTAATAGTAGGAAACTGTTGTTTCAAAAGTACAAAAGCCTCTTCATTCGAAAGTGTTTTGTAGAATTTAAAATAATCCAGTTTGCTGTTCTCAAACGCGAGGTAAAACTTATACAATCCGTTTGCTTGCAATTCATTGACAAACACGTTTTTTGAACTTTCTGTTTTTGCCAACGTTGGAATCGCAATTAAAGAAACAGCCAATAAACTTAGGTAAATAGCCGTAATTTTTACTTTTTCGCTTAATGTTGGAATAGCATCAATATAGTTTCTGGATCTCTTCAGAAGAAAGTAAGTAACTGTTCCAGTTACCAAAAACAAAGCAGAAAATATCGGAATAACAGGGTAGGACTCCATAATGTTACCGATAACCTCATTGGTATAAATTAAATAATTTACCGCAATGAAATTGTACTTTACACCAAATTCATTCCAAAAGAAATACTCGCTTAATCCGTTTTGCAGAATTAGTAAAACATATAAGAAAATCACAAATGCAAATAACCAGTATCTAATTTTAGCTCTTAGCTTGGGAAGAAACAATAAAAGTGCAAAAAGAGCCATCTTAATTCCGATAAAAATCAGGGCAATTAGCGGCAATGCGCCACCGTATTCGTCAAAAATACTTTTTCCGGAAGCCACATAAATAAAAAGTAAAGCAAAAATGCCTAAAATGATATAACCGGAGGGTTTGTTGTATTTAGAATTGGATATAAAAATCAAGTACAGCCATAAAAAAATACAGGCGGGAATAAAGACAAAAAAATCAGATACAAGTCCTAAGACGAAGATTTTTAAACTCTGCAAAATGGTAAATGAACTTTGTGTTATGGGATGAAAAAACAAGATAATTCTTAACAGAAAGCTAACAATAAAATAAAACAGACCAAGGTTGTAGAATGGGGAAAACTTTTTTGAAAGGGTCATTAATTCTTTTTTTAATTTAAATAACTATAAATTTTAAATACCAAAACATTTAATAAGATTATAAAATTGGCGAAAATAGTATAATTTTTCTTGTCTTTACGCAATATTTAAGCTGTTTTAACACATATTATGAAAATGCTATTCCTTTTATGGCAAAATTAATTCCATTAAATTAATTCGGGATGAAGTTATGCTTTTGCCTTGCTTAGTGTTAACTTAAGGTTTCCTTAAGTGTGACTTTTTTCACCTATTCTCATGGTTTTAAACCTTTTCTGACTTCAAAAGTTTTATCTTTGAGGTTAGAAAATCACCGTTTAATCTAAATTTCATCAGTAAAATGCACATTCTAATAGTTGAAGATGAGTTAGGTATTGTTCAGTTTTTGCAACAGGGCCTACAGGAAGAAGGATATCAAATTACGACCGCCAACGATGGTTCTAAAGGCTTTGAGTTGATACATAGCCAGCAGTTTGATTTAATTTTATTAGATTGGATGCTACCTAAAATTAACGGATTGGATTTGTGCAAAGCCATTAGAGTGAAGGATCAGAAAACGCCAATCATTTTTCTAACAGCGAAAGATACCGTTCAGGAAACGATTGAAGGCTTAAAGGCCGGAGCCAATGACTACATCAAAAAACCATTTAGCTTTGAAGAACTGGTAGAACGGATTAAAGTTCACTTTAGGAATCAGAAAGGCCCGGAAAACCTGACACTGGGAACAATCAAAATCGATTTATTGAAACATATTGTCCTAAAAAACAATGAAGAAATTGCATTGACCCAAAGAGAGTTTGAGCTCTTAAAATATTTAATTCAGAACAAAGGAAAAGTCTGCACGCGAAATCAGATTCTAAAGGATGTTTGGGAAATTAATTTCGAATACGACACAGGCGTAATTGATGTTTTTATGAACGCCATCAGAAAGAAACTCAATTTAAAAATTGAAGAAGATTATATTAAAACAATTCGCGGTATCGGCTATATCGCTAACGATCTATAAATGACACAGCTTTCTTTTAAAAACAGAATTGCATTAAACTATATTATTACCACCGGTCTATTAATCGTAGCCGTTTTTTCTGTTATCTATTCTATTGTAAAACACACCGTTTACAGCCATATTGATGAAAAAATTAAAGTTGAAATTCAGAATCATCTTGAAGAAATCAAAGAGGTTAATGGTAAAGTTATACTAATAGACGAGGAAGAATGGAACGAAAGAGAGCATAATACTGTAGATGTAAACCCCGTGTTTGTTGAGTTTTTGGATCTGAACAAAAAAATCATCGAAAAAGCGCCGAATCTAAAAACGCAAACGCTCAAGTTTAATGATTCTGTTGAAGATTTTGAACTCTTTGACGCCAAAATGGGAGACCATGCCATTAGACAAACTCAGGTTCCGCTTCATCTCAAAGGCAAGAAAATAGGGTATGTCATTGTAGCCATGTCATTGGCTGATTCTAAAATGGTGCTCAAAAATCTGTTCGACATCATGTGCCTTTCTTTTCTGGGTATTTTAATACTGTTGTTTTTCATAGCCCGATTCTTTGCCGGAAGGAGTATCAAACCTATTAATGCCATCATTAATACCTCAAAGGTCATCACCAAAGACAATCTGAAAACACGTATTGCGCTGCCCAAAACAAAGGACGAATTGTACACGCTTTCAAAAACGATAAACAACCTTTTAAACCGAATTGAAGACGCAATTGAGCGCGAGAAAGAGTTTACGTCTGATGCTTCTCATGAACTCAGAACACCGCTTACCGTTATTAAAGGAACACTTGAAGTTTTAATTCGTAAACCTCGTGATAACAAGGAGTATGAAGATAAAATAAACTATTGCATCAAAGAAGTTGATCATTTAAACATGCTTGTAGATCAGCTGTTGTTAATGGCACGTTTTGAAAACCAGAAAAAAAATATCAACACAGAATCGGTATACTTAAATTCAGTTATTTTAGATGTTTTCCGATTAAATTCAGAGAAGATTAACAGCCAAAAAATCAAAGTCAAATTTGATGTTTCACAGGATTATTATATCGAATCGGATAATTTTTTAGTGATCACCATACTTAGAAACATTATCTCGAATGCGATCAAATATTCACATAGCGGAGGCGAAGTGACCGTTTTACTTTCGGAACAAAATGAAAAAGTAGTCTGCTCCATTTCGGATAACGGAATCGGTATAGCAAAACAGGATTTAGATGCTATTTTCAGTCCGTTTTTCAGATCAAACTCTACGGAACATCCAGAAATCAAAGGAACTGGATTAGGGCTTTCAATTGTACGAAGAATAACAGAATTACTTCATATTAAATTTAAAATTGAAAGCGAAATAGGAGTGGGGACAACGGTTATTTTGTATTTCAATCAAAATAAAAATACGCTGCCGTAAATTCTAAAAATCCAATAAAACCAAGGCCTGGACATTTATTTAACAATAAACTATCGTTAAGTTAAATTAAAAAATGCTTTTTTTATGAAAATAACTATTATATTTGCAACCGAATCAAAGAATTAAAAAACAAAACAACTCATGATTTCTATTCAATTACATCATCATCATTTTCATTATTGCTCTCAGGCGATGTGTTAATGGTATGTGTGTAAATCATCATATTTTAAAACCCGTTTGAGTACATCAAACGGGTTTTTTTATACCACTTCTTTGTACTCAGACTATTAATTTAAAAAAAAACTAAAAAATGAGTACATTAAAAATTGCAATTCAAAAATCGGGTCGGTTAAACGAAGACAGCATTCAAATCCTTAAAGATTGTGGTATTTCAATCAACAACGGAAACGATCAGTTGAAAGCCGAGGCTTCCAATTTTCCTCTAGAAGTTTTATACCTTCGAAATTCAGACATTCCGCAATATCTCATTGACGGAGTCGTAGATTTAGCCATCGTTGGCGACAATCTGCTTGTTGAAAAAGCCAAACACATCGAAGTGATTCAAAAACTCGGATTCTCTAAGTGCAAGGTCTCTGTAGCTGTCCCTAAAGCCTTTGAATACAATTCGATACAAGATTTGGCAGGTCTACGCGTTGCCACCTCTTATCCCAATACCGTAAACGAATACTTTAATTCTTTTGGACTTACAGTCGATATTCACCAAATTTCAGGTTCAGTCGAAATTGCCCCGAATATTGGACTAGCCGATGCCATTGTAGATATCGTTTCGAGCGGAAGTACTTTGTTCAAAAATAATCTAAAAGAGGTAGAGGTAATTCTGAAAAGTGAAGCTGTTTTGGCTGTTTCTCCTAAAGTATCTCCGGAGATTCAAAAACACATCGACACCTTAAAATTTAGAATTCAGTCCGTTTTAAGAGCTCGCAATTCAAAATACATACTGATGAACGTTCCAAATGACAAGATCGATGAAATTGGAAAAATCTTGCCGGTTCTGCGAAGCCTTACCGTTTTGCCATTGGCTCAGGAAGGATGGAGCAGTGTTCACTCGGTAATCGACAAAGACACCTTTTGGGATGTAATTGACAAATTAAAAGATGCCGGAGCCGAAGGGATTTTAGTTTGCCCAATCGAAAAAATGGTTCTTTAGAGCTTTGCTCGCTTTAGGCTTTAGGCAATACGCTTTAAGCTAAAAACACATACAATAAACTTGCTTATAGCCTACAGCTTAAAGCATAAAGCATAAAAAAAATGAATAAAATAAACAATCCAAAACCAGATACCTGGTCCGAAATACTAAAGAGACCCACTAAAACGATCGATGATATTGAAGTTACAGTGAAAGAAATCTTTAGAGAAGTACAGAAAAAAGGAGATGAAGCCGTAGCAAAATACACATCCATTTTTGACGGAATCGCTTTAGAGAATTATGAAGTTTCACCTGAAGAAATTCAGGAAGCTATTGACTCTGTTTCAAGTGAATTAAAATCAGCTGTTCAGTTAGCAAAAGAGAATATTTATAAATTTCACAGCGCTCAAAAAACAGAGAAAATTTTAATCGAAACCACGGAAGGCGTGAATTGCTGGCAGGAAAAAAGACCTATTCAGAAAATTGGTTTATACATTCCGGGCGGAACAGCACCTTTATTCTCGACCGTTCTAATGTTGGCTGTTCCGGCTGAAATTGCTGGCTGCAAAGAAATTGTATTATGCTCTCCGCCAGACAAATCAGGAAAAATAAATCCGGCTATTTTATATGCGGCTAATCTATGCGGCGTAACCAAAATATTAAAAGTAGGCGGAATCCAGGCCATTGCCGGAATGACATTTGGAACAAAATCAATCCCAAAAGTATATAAAATCTTCGGACCCGGAAATCAATTTGTAACCGTGGCAAAACAACTCGCTACTCAGTTTGGAGTAGCGATCGATATGCCGGCAGGACCTTCAGAATTGCTTGTAGTAGCCGATGATACCGCGGTTCCAGCCTTTGTTGCTTCAGATCTATTGTCACAGGCAGAACACGGAACAGACAGTCAGGTAATTTTAGTTTCCACTTCTAAAAAACTTATTGAAGCCGTTGAAAAAGAAATACAAATTCAGATTGAAGAGCTTCCGAGAAAAGCGATTGCCGTAAAAGCCATCGAAAACTCAAAACTAATCTATGTCGAAAACGATCAGATTGCTTTGGATTTAATCAATGAATATGGGCCGGAACACTTTATAATCTGTTCCCAATACGATGATTTTTATTGCAACGGAATTGTAAATGCAGGTTCTGTTTTTATTGGTAATTATACTCCTGAAAGTGCCGGAGATTACGCTTCCGGAACCAATCACACCTTGCCGACAAATGGTTACGCTAAAAATTACAGCGGAGTAAATCTGGATAGTTTCATGAAAGCAATGACCTTTCAGAAAATCTCTGAAAAAGGGATTCAAAACATTGGCAATGCGATCGAAATTATGGCTAAAGCCGAAGGGTTGCAAGCGCATAAGAATGCAGTGACGTTGCGATTAAAGAGTTTGGAGGGAAGAGGATAGAACCAAGAAGATAGAAACAAGAGTACCACAGTTACAGATCAGACAAAAAGTCTATTCTCTTGGCTCTTGAATCTATTATTTAAAAGAAAAAAATTAAGAAATGAAATTCGATATCAATACAATAACAAGAGAAAATGTAAAATCTTTGAAGCCTTATTCATCGGCACGTGATGAGTTTGAAGATTTTGATACTGCCGAAATGATTTTTCTCGATGCGAATGAAAATCCGTTTCAAAATGGAGTGAATCGTTATCCGGATCCACAGCAGAACTCCGTTAAAGCCATATTGGCGAAGAATAATAAAGTAAAAATGAGTCAGATTTTATTAGGAAACGGAAGCGATGAAGTCTTGGATTTATTGTTCAGAGCCTTCTGTGAGCCCAAAATCGACAATATTATTTCGTTGCCGCCCACATACGGAATGTACAGCGTACTGGCCAATATCAATGCTGTTGAGAACAGAGAAGTATTACTTTCAGCCGATTTTCAGCCACAAGTAGATCAGATTTTAGATGCCGTCGATGAGCAAACAAAAATTATCTTTTTATGTTCGCCAAACAATCCCACAGGGAATTCTTTTTCAGACGAGAGTGTCGTAAAATTACTGCAGAACTTTGAAGGTCTGGTGGTAATTGATGAAGCTTATATTGACTTCTCCCAAAAAGAAAGCTGGCTGACAGAGATCGACGAATACCCAAACTTAATCATCACACAAACCCTTTCAAAAGCGTATGGATTAGCGGGAATCCGTCTTGGAATTTGTTACGGATCTGAAGCTGTAATTTCAGTTTTGAACAAAATAAAACCTCCTTATAATGTAAACGAACTAACACAGCAAAGAGCCATTAGCCGTTTGAATGATTCCGCTAAAATAAAAGAAGAAATAGCATCAATTATTGAACAAAGAGAAGAGTTACTTAAAGTTTTACTTCAAGTGAGTTTTGTTGAAAAAGTATATCCGACCGAAGCTAATTTTGTGTTGGTAAAAGTTGATGATGCCAATAAAAGATACAATCAACTTATTGAGAAAGGGATCGTAATTCGAAACAGAACCAGCCAGCCATTATGTGAAAATTGTCTGCGTTTGACTATTGGTATTCCGGAAGAGAATGCTGTTTTAATTAAAGAATTGAAGTTATTATAAAGTCAGCAGACCTGACAGGTTTTTGAAACCTGTCAGGTCTAGAAAATATAAAATATGAAAAAAGTACTTTTTATCGATCGTGACGGAACGATTGTTTTAGAACCTGAAAATTACCAGTTAGATACTTTAGAGAAAGTAGAATTTTATCCGAAAGCATTTCAGTATCTGGCTAAAATTGCCAATGAATTAGACTATGAACTGGCAATGGTTACCAATCAGGATGGATTAGGAACAGATAGTTTTCCCGAAGATACATTCTGGCCAACACAAAACTTTATTTTAAAAGCATTTGAAAATGAAGGAGTTTTGTTTGATGAAATTTTTATTGACAGGTCGTTTCCGGAAGACAATGCACCCACGAGAAAGCCAAGAACCGGAATGTTGACAAAATATATTGATAATCCGGAGTACGATCTGGCCAATTCTTTTGTTTTAGGAGATCGTTTGACGGATGTTGAATTAGCGAAAAACCTGGGAGCAAAAGCAATTTTTATCAATGATAATGACGGAATCGGAAGCAATGAAATCTCATTAAAACGTGAGGAGTTAGATAAAACCATCATTCTTCAGACGATGAGCTGGAAAACGATTTACGAGTTTTTAAAACTGGAAGCCCGTTCAGCTTCGATTACACGTAAAACCAATGAAACCGATATTTTTATCAACTTAAATCTGGACGGAACAGGGAAAAGTAAAATCGAAACCGGAATTGCTTTTTTTGATCATATGTTAGACCAAATTTCGCGTCACGGACAGATGGATTTAGAAATTCTGGTAAAAGGGGATCTGGAAGTAGATGAGCACCACACCATTGAAGACACGGCAATTGCATTAGGCGAAGTTTTTGCAAAAGCCTTAGGAAATAAACTCGGAATCGAACGATATGGCTTCTGTTTGCCTATGGATGATTGCCTGGCGCAGGTAGCAATAGATTTTGGCGGAAGAAACTGGTTGGTTTGGGAAACAGAATTTAAACGTGAGATGGTAGGTAAAATGCCAACAGAAATGTTTTTTCACTTCTTTAAATCCTTCTCAGACGGAGCAAAAGCAAACATCAACATCAAAGCAGAAGGCACCAATGAGCACCACAAAATCGAAGCGATCTTTAAAGCTTTCGCAAAAGCCATAAAAGTAGCGGTAAAAAGAGACACTGAAAAAATGATTTTACCTTCAACGAAAGGAATGCTTTAGCAAGGTTAAAATTGTTTCAAGTTTAAAGTTTCAAGTTACGCTACAGAACGTGAAACCTGAAACCTGAAACAAAACAAACAAAAACGAATGAAAATAGTAATCATAAACTACGGAGCAGGAAATATTCAGAGCATCATGTTTGCCATTGAAAGACTTGGCTATAAAGCCATTTTGAGCAATAATCCCGATGAAATTCAAAGGGCCGACAGGGTAATCTTCCCGGGAGTGGGAGAAGCAAGCTCAGCAATGCAAAAACTAAAAGAAAGCGGTTTGGATCGCCTGATTCCGAATCTAAAACAACCCGTTTTAGGCATTTGTCTGGGAATGCAATTGATGTGTAAATCAACAGAAGAGGGAAACACCAAAGGTTTAGGAATTTTTGATGTCGACGTCCTTAAATTTACATCAAAAGTAAAAGTCCCCCAAATGGGCTGGAATCAGATTTACAACTTAAAATCAGACTTGTTTAAAGGGATTCCCGAAAACGAATTTATGTATCTGGTTCATAGTTTTTATGCTCCTGATTGTTTGCAAGCCATTGCAACAACCAATTATGAAGCCGAATACGCATCGGCTTTGCAAAAGGATAATTTTTACGGAACACAGTTTCATCCCGAGAAAAGTGGAGCTGTTGGGGAGAAAATATTAGAAAACTTTCTTAAGTTAAATCACAAAAAATAAATTCCAAATTCCAATTAGGACGACAATATCAATTTTTAAAAATCAAAAGTCTAAAATTGTTAATCTACAATCAAAAATCAAATGAGAATAATACCTGCCATAGATATCATCGACGGAAAATGTGTTCGCTTGTCGAAGGGCGATTACGATACCAAAATAATTTACAATGAGAATCCACTGGAAGTAGCCAAATCCTTCGAAGCACATGGAATCGAATTTTTGCATTTAGTTGATTTAGACGGCGCAAAATCAAGTAAAATTGTAAACTATAAAATTCTGGAGCAAATCGCGACACAAACCAGTCTGCAAATTGATTTCGGAGGCGGCTTAAAATCAGACGATGATTTAAGAATTGCCTTTGAAAGCGGAGCGAGTCAGATTACAGGCGGAAGTATAGCCGTGAAAAACAGAGCTATTTTTGAAAAATGGATCTCGGAATACGGTTCTGAGAAGATCATTCTGGGAGCAGACGCCAAAGAAGAAAAAATAGCCGTTTCGGGCTGGTTAGAAGATTCTGACGAAGATTTGATTCCGTTTATTCAGCAATATCAAACCAAAGGAATTCAGTACGTTATTTGCACGGATATCGCAAAAGACGGGATGTTGGAAGGTCCAAGTTTTGATTTGTATGAAAAAATACTTAGTGAAGTCAATGGCGTAAAACTAATTGCCTCCGGAGGTATTTCAACGTTCGACGAATTGCCTAAACTGGCTGAATTGGGCTGCGAAGGAACTATTATCGGGAAGGCAATTTACGAAGGAAGAATTAGCTTAAAACAATTAGAAAATTATATAATTAGAAAATAAAAACATATGATTACTTGTCATTTAAAATACATAATAGATCCTTTCCAACTGGCTGTTTTTGAAGATTATGGAAAAAGATGGATAAAACTAGTAAACCGATTTGGCGGTCAGCACCATGGTTACTTCATGCCTTCTGAAGGAGCTAATAATATTGCGTTCGCAATGTTTTCTTTCCCGAGTTTAGCTGAATATGAAAACTATAGAAGATTAATTTTGGAAGATCAGGAATGTATTGAAACTTTTAAAATTGCGGAAGATTCCCGCTGTATACTAAGTTACGAGAGAACTTTTCTTCGCCCTGTATTCGAATAGTATAAAATTGACTAATTATCTAATTGACAAATTAAAAAAATGTTAGCAAAAAGAATCATACCCTGTTTGGATATAAAAAACGGAAGAACGGTAAAAGGAGTCAACTTCGTTGATCTTCGCGATGCGGGTGATCCTGTCGAACTGGCAGAAATTTATTCGGCAGAAGGAGCGGATGAACTGGTTTTCCTCGATATTTCGGCTACTGAAGAACGTCGTAAAACATTGGTTAATATGGTACGCAGTGTCGCGGAGAAAATCAACATTCCATTTACTGTGGGAGGCGGGATTTCGAGTGTCGAAGATGTTGAAATATTACTGAACAATGGAGCAGATAAAGTTTCAATCAACTCGTCGGCAGTCAAAAATCCGCAGCTTATTAATGATTTGGCTCAGAAGTTCGGAAGTCAGTGCGTTGTGGTTGCTATCGATGCCAAACAAATTAACGGACAATGGGTCGTACATCTGGTCGGCGGAAAAGTACCAACCGAACTCAACTTATTTGATTGGGCAGTTGAAGTAGCAGAACGTGGGGCAGGCGAAATATTATTCACCTCGATGGACAATGACGGTACAAAAAATGGTTTTTCCAATGAAGCTTTGGCCAAACTTTCCGAACTTATCAATATTCCGATTATTGCCTCGGGTGGTGCAGGAAATATTCAGCATTTTGTGGATTCCTTTAAAATAGGGAAAGCTGATGCAGCACTGGCGGCAAGTGTTTTTCACTTTAAAGAGATTGAGATCAAAACTTTGAAGGAAGAACTTAGGAGCAATGGTGTTGAAGTCAGAATTTAGAAATAAAAGTAAAAAGTAAACAGTGAAATGTAAGAGTAAGGAGTTTTACAATCTGAACTCTGCAATCTAAAATCTAAAATAACTATGAACGTAGATATAAAAAGCGCACACGGATTAATTCCGGCAATCATTCAGGATTCAGAGACCAAAAATGTTCTGATGTTGGGGTATATGAACGAAGAATCGCTTCAAAAAACAATAGAAACTCAAAAAGTAACTTTTTTCAGCCGATCAAAGCAAAGACTTTGGACGAAAGGTGAGGAGAGTGGCAACTTTTTAGAGCTCGTGAGTATTAAAAACGACTGTGACGGCGACACCCTTCTAATTCAGGCGAAACCCGTGGGACCAACCTGTCATACCGGTGCTGATACCTGCTGGCAGGAAGAAAACAAAGACAATTTTGGTTTTATTTCTCAATTAGAAAATACCATTAAAACGCGAAGAGAAAATGCTGATTCCGAAAAAAGTTATGTAGCCTCTTTGTTCGAAAAAGGTATCAATAAAATTGCCCAAAAAGTAGGCGAGGAGGCTGTAGAAGTGGTGATCGAAGCCAAAGATGACAACGATGATCTATTTTTAAGCGAAAGTGCTGATTTGTTGTTTCATTATTTAATCCTATTACAGGCAAAAGGTTTTGAACTAAAAGATGTCGTTTATGTTTTGAAGAAACGTCAGAAGTAAAATAATGTCTTTCAAGGAACGGGAAATCTAAGCTCAAAACACAATCTTGTCATTTTGACCAAAGGGAGAAATCACAAGAGAAACTCCACAAACTAAGTCGACAATCTTTGTCGCTCCACTTGTGCGATTTCTCGTTCCTCGAAATGACAAACGGTACTCAAATTACGCAATCTTGTCATTTCGACCGAAGGGAGCAATCACACTAGAAACTCCGCAAACTAAGTCGACAATCTTTGTCAATCTGCTTGTGTGATTTCTCGTTCCTCGAAATGACAAACTGCACGATAAACAGTTTAAACATAAGAGAAAAAGTGTATTTTCGTTTAAAAAATCATTATGAATCTTTTCATCTGTTTGTTATTGTATTGGTCTCCATCTTTAAGTTTTGATTACAAAAAACACGAGCTGCCATACTCTATTGTTATTTCAAAAGCTGATTTGATTGTTGATGGAAATATTTCAAAAGTCTCAAAAAATGAATATGAATTTACAGTAAGTCAATTTGTAAAAGGAAAATCAAAGGCAAAAATCAATGTTAGTATATGGAAAGAATGGTTATGTGATCCAAGAAATGCTGAATTAAAAAAAGGGCAAAGGTTAATTCTATTCCTGGAGAAAACGGCAAATGGTAATTTCACTACAATTAATGATAGTACAGGGGAACTATACATAGATAATGATACTTTTTTAAACATATTTCTCCCCAAAGATTTTTCTAATCCAACAGTTTTAAAAAAAGGAATTTCTATGTTTTTGCAAACTTATAGCTGTCATGGAGACTTAAACGATAGGTTTCTACAGAATATTTACTTCCAATCAAACAAGTCAATATTTGAAATTTACAAGATGAAAGAAGGTAATACATTCTTTAAATTTTTAGTGGATAATGATCTACTATACGCAAACATTCAATACACTCCAATTAACCAGTTTAACAACTAAACGATTAACCAAATAAATCTACTCTACAAACTCAAAAACTGCAAACTCTTCGGGTTGATGAAATCCAAACCTGAAGCTTTTATAAGACTGTAATGCAAGGAATTCGGTTGTATTACCGTAATCAATTCTAAAAGCATTTCCTTTCCATTTTGTACCTGCTTTTGGAGTTGCAAAATTGCCATTTTTGATGGGATTTAAACTGGAGAATGGGATTTTAACTTCGGTATTGAAACCTTCGGCTGTTATTTGGCTTTTCGCTTCTATTCCTAAAACGTCAAATGCCATACTAGTATTCCAGCCACCGCAAAGCGGGGAGATGCATTTTAGCAGTAAATGGTAATACGAAGAATAGGCATTGACTCCTATTTCCAGGTAATTCTGGCCATCGCCATCAGGATCTATAAAAATTTCAACCAAATCATCTGTGCTAAAAATCTCGCTATCTTTTTGTTGTGCTTTACCAACTATTTTAGAATCTGCTACACGATAGGCCACATACAGGTTTTCCTCATTCCATGAGAAAGAAACATACGTATTCTGAGTTGCTTTTTTTCCTGAATCGTGAATCACAAATGGGCCCAAAAAAGGAGTTTTCCAGTCGGATAAATTACCATCAATAGTTAATTTTTGAGTTGTTTTTGGAATGAGAGTATTTTGCGAATAAGTTGTGATCGAGCACATCAAACAGAGTAGAACGGTGATTTTAAGGATTCTCATAAATAGCAGATCTGAATTTGATTCGCTAAAATACAGAAGAATAAGCAAATTTTAACATTAAATTTTCGCAATCACCCATATAAAATCAGTCAAAACTTGATTCGAATGTTTACATTTGTTAAAGTATAAGCGGCTTAAAAAGCCTTCTTTATTTCGACAAAAGAAAATATCTACTACGTATGAAAAAATACTTCGGTGGCGTTTTTATCGCCTTTTTATTTGGTTTTACGGCCAACGCTCAAGGACTTTTGAATAAGTCAGAAACTGTTTTTACGCATCAGGACACTTTACGCGGAAGCATCACAAAAGAAAGAGCCTGGTGGGATTTAAAATACTACCATCTGGATGTAAAAGTCGACCCTAAGGAACGAACTATTGCGGGTTCAAATACCGTTCGTTATACCGTTTTAACGGAATACAATACCATGCAGATTGATTTGCAGGAGCCGATGCAGATTTCGAAAGTAACGCAAAACGGAAAGGAATTGAAATTTAAAAGAGATGGAAATGCTTTTTTTATCACTTTAGTTGAAAAACAGAAAGTTGGTGATACTAAGGAAATTGTAGTTTCTTTTGGAGGAAAACCGAGAGAAGCGGTTAAGGCACCGTGGGATGGCGGAATCAGCTGGAAAAAAGATAAAAACGGAAAAGATTTTATTGCATCTTCCTGTCAGGGATTGGGTGCCAGCGTATGGTGGCCAAACAAGGACCATATGTATGATGAAGTCGAAAATATGTTGATCAGCGTTAATGTTCCGGGAGATCTTACAGAAGTTTCCAACGGAAGATTAAAAAGCGTTAAGAAGGAAAAGGACGGTACCAAAACATTCAATTGGTATGTTTCAAACCCAATCAACAATTATGGGGTAAACATCAATATTGGGGATTATGTTAATTTCTCAGAGGTATACAAAGGTGAAAAGGGAGATTTAGATTGTAATTACTATGTTTTAAGAGACAATCTGGCTTTGGCAAAAGAACAATTCAAAGACGTACCCAAAATGCTAAAAGCGTTTGAAAATTGGTTCGGACCGTATCCTTTTTACGAAGACAGTTACAAGCTGGTGGAAGTTCCGTATTTAGGAATGGAACACCAAAGTTCTGTAACATACGGGAATCAATATAAAAATGGTTATTTGGGCCGTGATTTAAGCGGAACAGGCTGGGGATTAAAGTTTGATTTTATCATTATTCACGAATCTGGTCATGAGTGGTTTGCAAACAACATTACCTACAAGGATATTGCTGATATGTGGATTCACGAGAGCTTTACCAACTATTCAGAGAGTTTATTTTTGGAGTTTTATTATGGAAAAGATGCCGCAGCAGAATATGTAATAGGGTGTAGAAGAGGGATTAGCAATGACAAACCTATCATTGGTAATTATGATGTAAACAATGAAGGATCGGGCGATATGTATCCAAAAGGAGCAAACATGCTACACATGATGCGTCAAATTGTAAACGATGATGCGAAATGGAAATCAATTTTGAGAGGATTAAATAAAACTTTCTACCATCAAACGGTAACAAGTAAGCAGATTGAGGATTACATCAATACACAATCAGGAATTAACTTTAATAGAGTATATGCTCAATATTTGACTACAACGCAAATTCCGGTTTTTGAATATATGTTTAAAAACGGAACTTTTGGATACCATTGGACCAATTGTGTAGCGAAGTTTGATATGCCGGTAAAAGTAACCTTAAACGGTGAGGAAATTTGGCTTAAACCTACCACAGAATGGCAGTCAGAGAAAACAATTAATGAAAACAGAAAGGTTGAAGTGGATAAGAATTTCTATGTAACCAGTTCCAATATTGTAGAATAAAAATTCAATAAATTTCAATACAAAAATCCCAAATTCTAATCTAAGAATTTTGGGATTTTTTGTATCTAATAAAAAAGTAAACCCGACAGGTTTTTGAAACCTGTCGGGTTTGTTAATTTAAAATGAGCATCAAACAATTATCTAATTATCAAATTGCCTAATTCTCTAATTATCAGCGACTATTCAACTTTGCTTTTTCTTTAATAATGTCAGCAATCTTTTTATTGTCGATTTTGCTTTCCAGCCATGAAATGATATCCAGATACAGGAAAGCTCGTTTCTCATACGTATTTTTTTCGAGTTCGATGAAGCGCGCACGCATCTTGATGAACTCTTTTTTAATATCGGCAGGGTAGAAGTTGTTCAGGTTCTTCAGGAACTTGATAATCTCCTTCTGAACTTCGTGCAAATCATTCATTTTCAATAAGAACTTATACGTATTCTTTAGATGATTTTCAAGATAATAATCCTTACCCAACTCATAATGTGCGATCAATGACAAAAGTCTTGCAAAACACATTAAATCCTCACGCATCGATAGATTCTTATTGTTAATGATCTTATCTAAATAATTAATGCATTCGTTGTACTTTTCAACTCCAAAATAAATAGAGGCAATTTTATAGTAAAACAACATCTCGTGATGCTCGTCAAGATGCTCACTGTGAAGTTTTATCCTTTCTAGAATCTCCGGAATCAAATATTCACTTTCGGCAAACGTACCTTCGAGGATGTGCAGGTTTAACTTGTTGTTATACACATATAAAAAAGACAGCGAGGCAATGTTGTCATTCACCGGAAACTTAGGATCTGCAATCGTCTCTTCTAAAAGCGTCAGATACTTCCTGAAATTCGACTGATACTTCAGCATATATAAGGACTCGAGGAAATAATGATTCCCTTTTAAGAAAAAAACAGGATTCAAATAAATCATATTGGGATTATCATAAAACAATGTCACCCATTTATAAGCATATTTGTAACTCGCTAAGAAGTCCTGAACCAGAAAACTTCGCCAAAGATTGGCATTATAAAACCAGTATTTCTCTCTAAAACCAAACTTACTTTCGTCTAATTTAGCAATATGTTTGTTGAAATAATCGTCAATATATTTATACTCTTCATCGCTTTTGACATAGCCGGTTTTTAGCATAATTCCGTACAACTGCAGCGATAAATTGGATAATTTACTCGAAATGGTATTGCGATAATTCAGCTCTTTGGCCTGAATCACCAATTCGTCGGCACGCCCCTGAATACTTCGGGTAATGTATTGTGATTCGATTAATTTTTCGAACTCTACAATCTCATAAGCCATATATTTCTCGTCATTTTCAAGAGCCAGAAGTTTTGTTTTGTCCAGAATTTTTAAACTCTGTTTGTACAAACCCTTATTGTATAAAATAACAGCAAAATCTATTTGCTCCCGCAACTGGTATCGAATATTCTGACTTGGAATATTCAAACGTATACTTACTAAAATTTGTTTGTATAAGTATGATTTCAAGTTAGATAACTGCACTTTTTTGATAATTCCGCTCTTTAAAATAAGCTTTTCATCATAGGTTTCAGATTTATCTAAAATGTTAAATAACTCGATGAATTTAGTATTCGAACTCGTCTCTAAACGGCTTGCAAAAATCTTAAACTGTCTTTTTTCGGATTTAGAAAGTGATTTTATTAATACAAATAAGAAATCTTTTTGATGGTTAGCCATTGTAAAATATAATAATATAACTTATTGATTTTTAGTTAATTAACCTGCTTTAAATTGTTTTATGAACAGTATAATTTCAGTAAAATGAATTTGGTGCCGGCAAAGTACAATATATATTTGTTATCGAGATGTGAAATTACATTAAATAAACGAATATGAATAGAGAGAAAGTTCAAATTTTTGACACCACTTTGCGCGATGGTGAGCAGGTTCCAGGATGTAAGTTAGATACGAAACAAAAATTAGTTATCGCAGAACGACTTGATAAAATGGGAGTTGACATTATCGAAGCGGGGTTTCCTGTGTCAAGTCCCGGCGATTTTTTATCGGTCTCTGAGATTTGTAAAATTGTAGAAAATGCAACCGTCTGCGGACTAACAAGAGCCGTAAAAAACGACATTGATGTTGCTGCAGCTGCCCTCAAGCATGCTAAGAAACCTAGAATCCACACCGGAATCGGAACATCTGAATCTCATATACTCCATAAACTAAATACGACCAGAGAAGATATTATTGCCAGAGCAAAATTTGCTGTAGCGCATGCAAAATCCTATGTAGAAGATGTTGAATTTTATGCCGAAGATGCCGGAAGAACCGATAATGCTTTCCTTGCAAAAGTTTGCGAAGAAGTAATCAAATCGGGAGCAACCGTACTAAACATACCCGATACAACAGGATACTGCCTGCCGGAAGAATACGGAGCAAAAATTAAATATCTAAAAGAAAACGTAAAAGGTATCGAAAATGTAACCCTTTCCTGCCACTGTCATAACGATTTAGGAATGGCTACTGCAAATTCAATCGCAGGAGCTATAAACGGAGCAAGACAAATCGAATGTACTATTAATGGTATTGGAGAAAGAGCCGGAAACACAGCACTTGAAGAAGTAGTGATGATTTTCAAACAACATCCGTACTTAAACTTAGATACTAACATCAACACAAGAGAACTGAACGAAATGAGCCGTTTGGTTTCTGAAAGCATGGGAATGATCGTGCAGCCTAACAAAGCTATTGTTGGAGCAAATGCTTTTGCACACAGTTCCGGAATTCACCAGGATGGTGTAATCAAAAACAGAGCAACCTATGAAATCATGGATCCGCTTGATGTCGGAGTAAATGAATCATCGATTATCCTGACGGCCAGAAGCGGAAGAGCAGCATTGGCCTACCGTGCTAAAAAAGTAGGTTATGAACTTACTAAAGTGCAGTTGGATTTGGTTTACATTGAATTTTTGAAATTCGCCGATATTAAAAAAGAAGTAATCGATGCCGATATTCATCAAATCATTGAAGCTTCTAAAATTCAGGGAGAATTAATCAGAAACTAGTTCAATAGAATAAAGAGAATAGAACAAAAAAAGAAAAAAAAGGATTTAAATACATAAAGAACGAGACGTTATGAATTTGAAAATAGCAGTTTTACCAGGAGACGGAATTGGACCAGAGGTAATTTTACAAGCCAAGAAAGCTTTATATGCTATTGGTGAGGTATACAATCATGAATTTGTTTTTGAAGAGGCGCTCATGGGAGCAATTGCCATCGACAAAACAGGAAATCCACTACCGGAGCAGACTTTAAACCTTTGTTTAAATACAGATGCCGTATTGTTTGGAGCCATTGGAGATCCTAAATATGATAATAATCCATCGGCAAAGGTTCGTCCGGAGCAGGGATTATTGAAACTGCGAAAAGAATTGGGTTTGTTTGCCAACATTCGACCTATAAAACCTTATAAATCACTCATCGACGCTTCTCCCTTAAAAAGAGAAATTATCGACGGTGCTGATTTTACTATTTTCAGAGAATTAACAGGAGGAGCTTATTTTGGAGCAAAAACACTAAACGAAGAAGGCACACACGCTTCAGATTTATGTGAATATTCAGAAGAAGAAATTACCCGAATAGCACATTTAGCCTTTAAATCGGCACAAAACCGACGCAAGAAACTAACCATGGTAGACAAAGCCAACGTTTTGGAAACTTCCAGATTATGGAGAAAAGTGGTTCAAAAAGTAGGTCAAAATTATCCGGATGTAGCTTTAGATTTTTTGTTTGTCGATAATGCAGCCATGCAGTTGATTTTAAATCCAAAGCAATTTGATGTGATTTTGACGGAAAATCTTTTTGGAGATATTCTTTCTGATGAAGCGAGCGTCATAACAGGATCTATCGGTTTATTGGCCTCTGCCTCTTTAGGAGAAAAAAATGCCCTTTTTGAGCCTATTCACGGTTCCTATCCTCTGGCAAAAGGAAAAAATATTGCCAATCCGATTGCATCAATTTTATCAGCAGCAATGTTGCTGGAACATTTTGGCCTTTTTAAAGAAGCCAATATGATTTATAAAGCTGTCGAAAAAGCCATCGAATTTAAAGTGGTTACGGTTGATTTAAAACCAGATTCAAAGTTCGGTACAAACGAAGTAGGGGAGTTTGTTTCTAATTTTATCTTCAGCAAAGACGATTTACTATATTTTAATAATGACAACGTTCATATCGGACAATCGACAATTGTTTAAGGTTTTCTGTTAAAAACTAGAATAAATAACAAGAAGTATGTAAAATGTTGAGATTTTGTTTTTTTAGTCCTTTAAGTTTTCATACTTTTGTCAAACTAAAAAAAAAGAAAGTGCAAAACTCAATTATTATTATTTCTGTCATTACTGTAAATGTGATTATCACATCTGCACGGGGAATGGTATAAATATAATTGAAAAACTATATTACAAACCTTCCAAATACTGGAAGGTTTTTTTTTGAACAAAAATTAAAACAAATAACACAATAATGGAATTAAATAAGTACAGCAAAACCATCACTCAAGATCAAACACAACCTGCGGCGCAAGCCATGTTGTACGGTATTGGTTTAACTGAAGAAGATTTGAAAAAAGCACAGGTAGGTATTGTGAGCATGGGTTACGATGGTAACACCTGCAACATGCACCTGAATGATTTAGCAAAAGATGTTAAAAAAGGTGTTTGGGATGCAGATCTGGTCGGACTTATTTTTAATACCATTGGTGTTAGTGACGGTATTTCAAACGGTACTGAAGGAATGCGTTACTCATTGGTTTCCCGTGATGTAATCGCCGATTCTATCGAAACAGTTGCCGGAGCACAATGGTACGATAGTATCATCGCAATTCCGGGCTGTGACAAAAATATGCCTGGAGCGTTAATCGCAATGGGAAGATTAAACCGCCCGTCGCTTATGGTTTATGGAGGATCAATTCATTCCGGAAAATGGAAAGGAGAATCTCTGAATATTGTTTCGGCTTTTGAAGCCTTAGGAAAAAAAGTAAAAAATGAAATTACTCCCGAAGATTTTAAAGGAGTTATTCAAAATGCCTGCCCGGGCGCTGGTGCCTGCGGTGGTATGTATACAGCCAATACCATGTCTTCGGCAATCGAAGCCTTAGGAATGAGTTTGCCTTACAGCTCTTCAAATCCAGCTTTGAGTCAGGAAAAAAGGGATGAATGTCTTGCGGCCGGTAAAGCCATCAAAACATTATTAGAAAAAGATATTAAGCCGAGAGACATTATGACTCGTAAGGCGTTTGAAAATGCCATTACTATTGTTGCCGTTTTAGGAGGTTCAACAAATGCGGTAATGCATTTAATTGCAATGGCACATGCGGTGGATATTGAAATTACACTCGACGATTTCCAGGCCATTAACGACAGAACTCCCGTGCTTGCCGACATGAAACCAAGCGGTAAGTATATGATGGAAGATATTCATGAGGCAGGAGGTATTCCTTCGGTTATGAAATATTTACTGAAAGTTGGACTTATTCATGGAGATTGTTTAACCGTAACCGGAAAAACAGTTGCTGAAAACTTAGCTTCCACACCCGATTTACAAGATGGACAACAAGTAATTCATGAAATACAAAAAGCTTTAAAACCAACCGGAAACATTCAGGTATTATACGGAAACCTTGCTTCTGAAGGTGCTGTAGCCAAAATCAGTGGAAAAGAAGGAGAATATTTTGAAGGTCCGGCTGTAGTTTTTGAAGGAGAATTTGAGGTAATTCCTGGTCTTGAAGCCGGAAAAATAAAACCAGGTAATGTAGTCGTCATTAGGTATTGTGGACCAAAAGGTGGTCCGGGGATGCCTGAGATGCTAAAACCAACATCGGCCATTATTGGAGCCGGATTAGGAAGCAGCTGTGCTCTTATTACTGACGGCAGGTTCTCTGGAGGTTCACATGGCTTTGTGGTAGGACACATTACACCAGAGGCTTATGATGGCGGAGGTATTGCATTGGTAAAAGATGGTGATTTAATCGCTATTGATGCCATAAAAAATACAATCAACCTGAAAATATCTGACGAAGAATTTGCAGCTCGTAAAGAGAGTTGGATCCAGCCTCCTTTAAAAGTAAACAAAGGAGTTTTGCTAAAATACGCCAGATCAGTCTCAAGCGCTTCGACAGGTTGCGTTACCGATAAATAATTTAAAAAATAACAATCTCAATCATACAATAGCAATGACAATACTAAAAATTAACAGCAACAAAAAGTAGAAACAGATCAATTGTGATTTGATACTTGCCATGGATTTTTAAAATTGAAACTTGAAATTGATTTTTGAAAAAAAAGATACTATGAAAATATCAGGGGCTGAAGCCGTTATAAGATGTTTGTTAGAAGAAGGAGTAGACTTGCTATATGGTTATCCGGGAGGAGCAATCATGCCTGTTTACGATGAGTTATATAAATTTCAGGATCAACTGCACCACGTTCTGGTACGCCACGAACAAGGAGCCACACATGCTGCTCAGGGATATGCCAGAGCAACAGGAAAAGTAGGGGTGGCCATCGCAACCTCAGGACCGGGAGCCACTAATTTGATTACCGGAATTGCAGATGCGCAGATCGATTCGACGCCAATGGTTTGTATTACAGGCCAGGTGGGAAAACATTTGTTAGGATCTGATGCTTTTCAGGAAACCGATATTATCGGAATTTCGACTCCGGTTACCAAATGGAATTATCAGGTTACCGAAGCTTCAGAGATCCCTGAAGTAATTGCAAAAGCATTCTACATTGCACGTTCCGGACGTCCGGGACCTGTACTGATTGACATTACTAAAAACGCACAGTTTGACAAACTAGATTTTAGTTATGAAAAATGCACCGGAATCAGAAGTTATACACCGGTTCCAAAATTGAAACTAGACAAAGTTGCCGAAGCTGCCGCTTTAATCAATAGCGCCAAAAAACCTTTTATCGTTTTTGGTCAGGGAATCATACTGGGGCAAGCGGAAGCTGAATTTAAAGCTGTACTTGAAAAATCGGGAATCCCTGCTGCCTGGACCATTTTAGGACTTTCGGCTTTGCCAACAGATCATCCCTTAAATGTTGGGATGTTAGGAATGCACGGAAACTACGGACCCAATTTACTAACAAACGAATGTGATGTTTTAATCGCTCTCGGAATGCGTTTTGACGACCGTGTTACCGGAAACCTGAATACCTATGCCAAACAGGCAAAAGTAATTCACTTCGAAATTGACCCTGCGGAAGTTGACAAAAACGTAAAAACTGAAATCGCAGTTCTTGGAGATGTAAAAGAGTCATTAACCGCTCTATTGCCTTTACTCGAAGCAAAAACACACGGTTCATGGCACAACGAATTTAAAGAACTACAGCAAATCGAGTATGATACTGTCATTAAAGAAGAATTAAACCCGACCAATAATAAAGGAATCTCAATGGGGGAAACCGTAGAAATGATTAACAAGCACTCCAAAGGAGATGCCATTATCGTTTCGGATGTTGGACAACACCAAATGTTTGCCTGTCGTTATGCCAAATTTAATTCGACCAAAAGTAACATTACTTCGGGAGGATTAGGAACTATGGGATTTGCTTTGCCCGCAGCCATTGGTGCTAAAATGGGAAAACCAGATCGTGAAGTAGTCGCTATTATTGGTGATGGAGGTTTTCAAATGAACATTCAGGAATTGGGAACGATTTTTCAGACTAAGGTACCAGTGAAAATCGTCATCTTAAACAATGAATTTTTAGGAATGGTGCGTCAGTGGCAGGAATTGTTTTTTGACAACCGATATGCATCCACAAAAATGATCAATCCAAATTTTGTTGCTATTGCTGAAGGGTATCATATTAAATCTAAAAAAGTAACACAAAGAGAAGATTTAGACGCTGCCGTCGCAGAAATGCTGGCTTCAAAAGATTCTTATTTCTTGGAAGTTATGGTAGAAAAAGAAAACAACGTATTCCCAATGATTCCAACGGGAGCATGTGTTTCTGAAATTAGATTAAGCTAAAAAAAAGTTTCAGGTTTCAGGTTTAAGGTTACACGTTCTCAGAAGAACTTGAAACTTGAAACCTGAAACAAATAAAACTAAAAAACAAATGGAAAACAGAACATTTACCATATCGGTATACTCAGAAAATAATGTGGGGCTGTTAAACAGGATATCCGGAATATTCTTAAAGCGTCACATCAACATATTAAGTCTAAACGTTTCTGAATCAGAAATTGACAGTGTTTCCCGATTCATTATCGTAGTGGAAACAACAGAGAAGTGGGTTAGAAATATCGTAGGACAAATTGAAAAACAAATCGAAGTCATAAAAGCGTTTTATCATACCGATGAAGAAACCATTTATCTTGAAAATGCTTTGTTTAAAATTGCTTCAAGCCTGTTATTTGACGAAAAACAAATTCAAAACATCATCAAAGACAGTCAGGCTACAATTGTTACGGTATCTCGTGACTTCTTTGTGATTTCAAAATCTGGAAGACGCTCTGAAATTGAAGAATTGTATGCAAAATTCAAACCTTACGGCATTATGCAGTTTGTACGTTCCGGCAGAATATCAGTCTCAAAAGAAAAAATGGAAATTTCAACGCTATTAGAGACATTCAAATAGTATTATCTGATCTATTAACCAATTATTAAATTACAACATTCATTAAATATTTTTAAAAAAAATGGCAAATTATTTCAACACATTACCACTTAGATTACAATTAGAACAATTAGGAGTTTGCGAATTTATGGAGCAATCAGAATTTGCAGACGGAATTTCGGCATTAGCAGGAAAAAAAGTTGTCATTGTGGGCTGTGGTGCACAAGGTTTGAATCAGGGTTTAAACATGAGAGATTCTGGTTTAGACATTTCATATGCATTGCGTGCAGATGCAATTGCTGAAAAAAGAGCATCTTATAAAAATGCTACTGAAAACGGATTTAAAGTAGGTACTTATGAAGAATTAATTCCAACCGCTGACTTAGTTTGTAATTTAACACCAGACAAACAACACACTGCTGTAGTTACTGCCATTATGCCTTTAATGAAAAACGGATCAACTTTATCGTATTCCCACGGATTCAACATTGTTGAAGAAGGAATGCAGATTCGTAAAGACATCACTGTAATTATGTGCGCTCCAAAATGCCCGGGTTCTGAGGTTCGTGAAGAATACAAAAGAGGATTTGGCGTACCAACACTTATCGCTGTTCACCCGGAAAATGATCCAAACGGTTTTGGCTTAGATCAGGCAAAAGCTTATGCTGTAGCCACAGGAGGTCATAAAGCAGGAGTATTAAAATCGTCATTTGTTGCTGAAGTAAAATCAGATTTAATGGGAGAGCAAACTATCCTTTGCGGATTATTGCAAACCGGTTCTATTTTATGTTTTGATAAAATGGTGGAGAAAGGAATCGATAAAGCATATGCTTCAAAATTAATTCAATACGGATGGGAAACCATCACAGAAGCTTTGAAACATGGTGGTATTACCAATATGATGGACCGTCTTTCGAATCCTGCAAAAATTGAAGCTTACGAAATTGCTGAAGAATTAAAAGATATCATGAGACCATTATTCCAGAAACACCAGGATGATATTATCTCAGGTGAATTCTCCAGAACTATGATGATCGACTGGGCGAATGATGATATTAACCTATTGAAATGGAGAGCTGCAACTGGTGAAACTAACTTTGAAAAAACAGCTCCTCAGGAAGCGCCAATTTCAGAGCAAGAGTACTTTGACAACGGAGTTTTGATGATTGCTATGGTAAAAGCCGGTGTTGAACTAGCTTTCGAAACCATGACAGAGGCAGGAATCATCGAAGAATCAGCTTATTACGAATCATTACACGAATTGCCTTTAATTGCCAACACTATAGCAAGAAAAAAATTATTTGAAATGAACCGCGTGATTTCAGACACAGCAGAATACGGTTGTTATTTATTTGATCATGCCTGCAAACCGTTATTGACCGAGTTCATGAAAACAGTTGAAACAAATGTAATAGGAAAACCATTCTCTACTACAAATGGAGTAGACAATGCTACCTTAATTGCTGTAAACAAAGAAGTTCGTCAACATCCTATCGAAGAAGTAGGGGCATGGTTGAGAGAGTCAATGACGGCAATGAAAAAAATTGGATAATAAATTGGGAATTACCACATATTCGCTTGTGGAATCTGCACTGTATCTCTGTTCTATGTAATATTTTGAATTAGTAAGCACTTATTAAGAAAAATGGATATAGATGCAAATTGCGTTCACTTAACTTCTGTGAGTAAGCACATGTAAGTTAAGTGAAGCTAATCCCTAATGAAGGGGAGTATATTTGACACTAAATATACCTGTTGAAAGTTTCATTTTAATTAATAAAGCTGCTACTATTTTCAAAATATGACAGTGTACTTTGGTACAGAATTACAAAATTAATTGTTATTGAAATTGTTAAAATTGAAAAGGCATGGTATTCATTTATCGTGCCTTTTTCGCAAATATGCTTTTTTTCTTCAAAAAGCTATTTTTTAAATTATAGCCATTAAAACGCGATATTTTTTTCTATATGTGTTTTTTTTTGCTATTATTTATGAATTAAATAATTTTAAGAATAGACTGATATTTAATACATTTATAAAAAAATTCCAAAAACGTATGAGTTATTATAAAATTGAAAATTTAGAACAATATTTTAAACATTACAATAAGTCAATAAGGGAACCCAGGAAATTTTGGGGAAAGATAGCTGAGGAAAATTTTACCTGGTACCAACAGTGGGAAAAAGTAGTTGACTTTAATATGGGGGATGCAGAAGTAAAGTGGTTTACGGAGGCAAAAGTTAACATTACCAAAAATTGCATTGACAGGCATTTAAGCAAAAGAGGAGAAAAAACGGCTATCATTTTTGAACCGAACGATCCGTCTGAAAACGCCTTACACATAACGTATAATGAATTATACGAAAGAGTTTCAAAAATGGCGAATGTTTTGCGTGAGCAAGGTGTTCGTAAAGGAGACAGAGTTTGTATTTACTTACCAATGATTCCTGAACTGGCTGTGGCGGTATTGGCCTGTGCCAGAATTGGAGCCATTCACTCGGTTGTTTTTGCAGGATTTTCAGCTTCAGCTGTATCTGCCAGAATAAATGATTGCGAATGTAAAATGGTTATTACAGCTGATGGAGGATACAGAGGTAATAAAACCATTGACCTAAAAGGTATTGTTGATGAGGCATTAGACACCTGTCCGTCAGTTACTAAAGTTTTGGTCGTAAAAAGAACCAATACTCAAATTAAAATGAAAGACGGTCGTGACGAGTGGTTACAACCTTTATTGAATAGCGCAATGGACAATAGTGTAGCCGAAATAATGGACGCTGAGGATCCGTTATTTATTCTGTACACCTCTGGTTCAACAGGTAAACCAAAGGGAATGGTACATACCACAGCCGGATATATGGTTTATACTGCCTACACCTTCAAAAATGTTTTCAATCACGAAGAAAATGATATTTTCTGGTGTACTGCTGACATTGGATGGATTACAGGACACTCTTATATTTTATACGGACCTTTATTAAATGGAGGAACTACCGTAATTTTTGAAGGAGTTCCGTCTTATCCTGATTTCAGTCGTTTTTGGGACATTATCGAAAAACATAAAATCACACAATTTTATACTGCACCAACAGCAATTCGTTCACTTGCCAAAGAAAGTTTAGATTATATTCAAAAATATCCTCTAAAATCACTTAAAGTAATCGGATCCGTTGGAGAACCAATCAACGAAGAAGCCTGGCACTGGTTCAACGATCACGTTGGAGACAAAAGATGTCCGGTGGTCGATACCTGGTGGCAAACGGAAACTGGTGGAATTATGATTTCGCCAATTGCATTTGTAACGCCAACAAAACCAACCTACGCAACTTTGCCATTACCTGGAATCCAGCCTGTATTGATGGACGAAAAACGCAATGAAATTGAAGGAAATCAGGTTGTTGGTAGTTTGTGTATCAAATTTCCATGGCCTGGAATCGCCAGAACCATTTGGGGAGATCACCAACGTTACAAAGACACTTATTTCTCTGCTTTCCCTGGAAAATATTTCACTGGAGACGGTGCTTTAAGAGACGAAGTAGGATATTACAGAATCACTGGTAGAGTAGATGATGTTGTGATTGTATCCGGTCATAATTTAGGAACAGCTCCTATTGAAGACGCGATCAACGAGCATCCTGCTGTAGCCGAATCTGCTATTGTTGGATTCCCACACGATATCAAAGGAAATGCATTATATGGTTTTGTAATTCTGAAAGAGACAGGAGAAGTTAGAGACAGATCGAATCTTAGTAAAGAGATCAATCAGTATATTTCTGACCACATCGGACCAATTGCAAAACTGGATAAAATTCAGTTTGTTTCTGGTTTACCAAAAACACGTTCGGGAAAAATTATGCGTAGAATTTTACGTAAAATAGCTGAAGGCGATCTTTCAAATTTTGGAGACACGTCAACACTACTGAACCCTGAAATTGTAGAAGAAATTACAAAAGGGAAGATCTAGTATCTTCACAAAATAAAAAAAGCTGTCCATTCGACAGCTTTTTTTATATCAATTATTTTTTACTTCCTTAATCCTTTAAGAAGCGCATAAATAGCCATTGCGTGTCCATGACCTAAATCAAAATCTGTTTTTAGCCAGCTAACAATTTCGGTTGCTTTTACTTCAGATTTTAATTCTCCACTGACTGAAAATCCTTTTTCATCTGAAAGTTTTTTAAAATCATCAGGACCTTTTCCTGTCTTTGTTTTAATATTGGTTAAATAAGCTTGAAATGACATAATCTTGTAATTTTAAAGGTTATCGTTTATTTTTCTACAATCGTTTTTATATTCGTTAGGCTTTCTTCTACATCAGCTCCAATTATTTTATCCATATCAAAGAAAATAAGCATAAAATTCTTAGGCCAGTTCATTCCGCTATTATAAACCCAGATAAGCTTTGTTTGATTTTCGGCTAAACTTTTTGTTTCCATATACCCATTTGCCGTAAATACATAAGGTGCTAGAAAACGAAGTTCAAAATCGATTCTGTCATTTTCTGATTTTTTTATTTCCCATTCTCCTTTACCAGTCTTATGGTGTTTGCTTTCAAAAGTCAGAACAGAACCCGCAGTTCCATCAGTACCTGTTATCTCGATTTTTGTAGCAGGATCCAGCAATAGCCATTTACTGTACAATTTTTGATTTCGATTCAGTTTTATAAAATCAAAAACTTCCGCTTTGGGTTTATCGATGATTATTTCTCTCCTTATAGTATATTTATTTTTAGTAAACATCGCTACTACTAAAGCTATTGAAACTATAGCTACCAATACCGTTATTATTTTTACGAATATCATTTTCATTTTTGTTAAATTGGTTAATTAAAAAGGTCTTTGTATTTATTGGTAATTTTGATTTGCAGTGAAGTTAAACATCCCGGGGATTCACCAATCACTTGAAATATAATCTGATTGTTCAGACATTTTCTACAGAACGTCCTTACTTTAAGACAATTACCGCTGAAAGCCAGATAAGAATTTACAGTTATCATTTTGTTCTACTTTTTCTGTTAATTTTTAATTAAACTAACAAGACAAAGATGCGATTACTTACAAAAGACAATACTGTACGTAAATGACAACAATAGGGGGATTTACGTCATTTCTTTTTGCCGCCACGAAAAACAAGCAAAATCAAAGACCTGCAAAACTAAAAAACATTGAGTACGCTTAGCCTGACAGCGATGTACCTAACAAAAAATCTTTAAAATAACAAATCCGACAATCCCAAAGCCTCGGGATTGTCGGATTTACAATACTTATTAATTATCCTTTATTTCGGATACACCAAATATGTTTAGCACAAAAAAAAGGAAATACTTTTCAGTGATTTCCTTACTTCTTTTTATATGGTGAATCAAACTTCCTATTTAATTCCCAATCTCGATTTTAGTTTCAGGAACAATAGGGCAATTTTATACGCGTCTTCTGCAGAAGAATTTCTGTCGCTTTTTGGAATTTTATAGATTTCGCTTAAATCGTCCAGAGAAAATTGCTTGTCGTTAATGTCCATTAATTTACGGTACATCATATCAACATCCAAAGCTTCGTTTTTTAATCTTCCACAATCCAGACGTTCTAGTGCCGCATTTAGCATTTCAATGTCAAAATTAATATGATGTCCAACCAGAATCGAATTCCCGATAAAATTAATCAAAGCCTCCATTGCATCAGGTTCCGGCATCTTCATCATTTTGCTCTCAATGATAAATTCATTCGAAAGTCCGTTATCCTGCAAAAATTTATATTGCAATAAAACAGCTTCAAAATTGTCTTTAATCACAATGCTGTCATCAATAACCGAAAAAGCCCCCAAAGACAAAATAACATCTTTATTGGGATTTAATCCGGAAGTCTCTGTAGACAACACCACAAACCTGTTGGGTTTAACTTCAAATTTCGTCAAGTACTCCTTCCAAAAGTCCGGATACTCTTTGTTGATATTTTTAATCCAGTCTAGCATACTTTATGAGAATTGTGTAAGTTGAAATTTACTCTTAATTAATTCCTCAAGGTCTTTCATTGGGGTTAAGGCATTTTTTAACTTTTCTTTGTCTGTCTTAGACAATTCCCTTAAATTAATATATTGTCCGGAATCATCATTCTTCAAACCTTCAACAGTTCTAAACTTTGACAAGGTCAGAAAGGCCTCGGCACAGCTTAAATAAATTTCGGCATTTTTAGAATCTGTAATAGCCAATTGTTTGAATCTCAAATAAGTATTTTTAATCCCCTTTATATTAGCATTCAAAATCAGCAAACGCGCTGAATCAATCAAAGGCATTAATGCACGGGTTTTAATATCAAATTTTGTTTTATGCGGTCCTTCTTCTTCAACAATAAACTTTTTGAAAAAACTTAAAGGAGAATTACGTTTTAAAGCGTCATTCCCTAAAAAGTCAAAAAACAAAGTATTGTTTACTGCATTTTTAAAGATCACATTTTCGATTACTTCCTCAATTTTTGGTTCCCCGAAAACAATCTCATAATCAAAGAAAATACTGCTCAGATCGTTACTATTTTCACCTGGAGTATTCATCCAACTGTTGTATTGTTTTGTCCAGTCAGTCAATGACTTACACCAAAGCATATTACTTCCCATATGTCCGTTTGGACAAAGTTCGTAACCTACTTTTTCCAGGATCGAAGTGGTTCTTTTCGCCAACCTTAAAAAGTAATCTTTAACCTCTCTGTATTTGTCCGGTGCCACATCTTCAAAAATCAGAATACTGTCCTGATCGGTAAGCAAAAGCTGTTCTTTACGTCCCTGACTACCAATACTTAGCCATGCAAAACGAGCAGGAGGGGAGCCCAAATCTAAAATAGAAAGCTCTACCGCACGCTTAATAATGGCCAGGTTAATTTCACTGGCAATATTACTGACATGTGAAATTGGAATATTCTTCTGAATCGAATTCTGAATCAAATCAGACAAGCGATCTCGTATTTGTTTTAAATCTTTCGGCAACTGCGAACGTTTCACTTCTTTAATTAAAACACCAGGGTTACTAGCCTGTGCCACAATTAAATCGTGTTCAGAAATAATTCCTTTTACCGCAGATTTACCGGTACCGTCTTTGGTAACACATAAATGGGTAACATTATGTTTTAACATCAGCAATTGTGCTTCAGCCAGCGATACATTTTCAATAACAGTAACTACCGGCGAAGACATAATCTTATCGATCGTTTCGGTAATGGGGTAGCGGCCTGTCGCAATTTTTGAAGATAAATCGGCATTGGTTACAATACCAATCGGATTATTCTTTTCACAAATCACGATATTGTCGACCATTGATTCGGTCATCAAAATAGCGACATCCTTGATAATATGGTTGGATTCAGTTGTTAAAGGCGAATTGTTGTACGCTAAAGACTGAATATACTGCATTTCTGATTGCTGATCCACGTAAAACGCAGTATCAGAAATCAATTTTCCATTAGAATGTACATTGTCTTTCGCATGTCTTGAATTTACTGCGAAATTTTCGAGCAAAAAGTTCAAAACGTCTGAATTATTCGCTACAAATGGTCTGAAAACAGCGATTGGAATAGCATAAATAATACTTTCTTCACGTGCTTTAGCCGTCATCATATAGTTATTTTTGGCAAAAAACGGGCGTAGACCAAAAATATCACCTTCATGACATTTGTTTATAATCGTTTCTTCAGCATCAGCAATTGTAGTCAGATTTACAATACCCGAAGCCACAACATAAAAGCTGTCGTGAAGCAGGTCATTGTTTTGAAACAATACTGCATGTTTTTCTAAATTGATAACACGAATGTTCGTTGCAATATCAGATAATTCCTGGAAAGTTAAATTATCAAATGGCGGGTATTCTTTTAAAAAATCTGCAATATGCTCAGCAATTGTATTCATATGTTTGATAATTTTTTTAAAGTATCGAATGTAAAAATAATAAAATAATGTGGTACAATGAAAGCATCTTACACAGAATCTAATTATTTTAAAGAAATGTTAAATATTGTCATTTTAAAGCCTTTAAAATGATTTATTACGATTCAAAAACACATTTTAGGTTTGTTTTTGACAGACGATTTAAACGGAAATAGGTTTGATACAATACAAACCGTTCATTTTTAAGTATTTCAGAGAATCTATAAAAGAATATTTTATAAAGAATCTACAGCGGCCAGAGGAGTTTCCTGAATTTTCTATTTTACATAATATAAATTATAGTTCAAAACATACTATACCAGAATAGGGCAATTTTGTGTCTTTTGCCTTGATTTCTCTAGTATAACTTCGTTAGAATTGTTTCTTTGGGAACTAAATCATCACCACCTCTTTTGGCAAATTGTAAAAGATCTTCCTTTACAAATAAAACTGCACTTGCAGAACCGTCTTTGCCTTTGATGCTAATTTGGGCTTTTTCACCAAGTGCATACACATTACCGTCAACCTCCATAACACCGCTAACAAATTTTTCGTTGCTGCTTGTAATTTCGGCCGTTCCAAATATTTTGTTATTGGATTGCGCCAGGTTTAATTTCAGTACATATTCTTTGCTGCAACTTTTACAATTTTCAGTGCTCCAGGTTCCGGTAAATTTATTAGCCTGTGCATACGATTGAAAGCTTACGAGAATCAATAATAGAAGAATTTTTTTCATGCGTTTTAAAATTAGTAACCGTTTTACTTAAAGTAATGTCCGGATAATACTGATTGACTTTTTCCAGCAAGGCATATTGTGCCGGAGTTGCATCTTCTTTTTTAGAAGTAATTGTTTGTGCAAATGAAATTGTGGTAAAAATAAGTGTAAATAGTACAATGTAATTTCTCATAATTTTAAATTTTTAAGATTAATATTAAAATGATTTTTGGCAATCCATTTATGCGTAATACACCCAAACTTTTATTAAAAAAGGTTTAAATTACACTACAAGATATGAAATCTTTACCTTTGCAAAAAATGAAAAGCAATTTTTTAAGAAAATGACAACAAAAAAATACATTAAGCTCATCCTTATCTTAGGTTCTTTAACAGCACTTGGCCCTTTTTCAATTGATATGTATCTGCCTGGTTTCTCAGGTATAGCAAAGGATTTACACACTTCAGTCGCCAAAGTTTCGATGAGTTTATCGAGTTATTTTATTGGAATTTCAGCCGGACAATTACTTTACGGACCACTATTGGATCGTTTTGGTCGAAAAAAGCCTTTATTTATTGGGTTAATGGTCTATATTTTGGCTTCTTTGGGCTGTATTTATGTGACTACTATTGATTCGTTTATCCTTTTAAGATTTGTTCAGGCTGTTGGAAGTTGCGCTGCAACAGTTGCTTCTGTTGCTATGGTAAGAGATTTATTTCCTGTGAAAGATATTCCAAAAGTATTCTCCTTATTAATGCTTGTTGTCTGACTTTCTCCTATGCTGGCACCTACAATTGGAGGTTATGTTACAGAAGATTACGGCTGGCATACTGTATTTTTTATTTTAATGTGTATGGGAATTGCGATTCTTATAGCATCACAGCTTGGTTTACCTAATACTTATAAACCAGACACTTCAATATCTTTAAAACCAAAACCTATTATTACCAATTTCTTAAAAGTACTTAAAGAGCCTCAGTTTTATACGTATGCTTTTACAGGGGCAATTGCTTTTTCAGGTTTGTTTTCATACGTTGCGGCCTCACCTATAATTTTTATGGATATTTACCATGTTGATGCTAAAACCTACGGTTGGATTTTTGCTTTTATGTCGGTTAGTTTTATTGGTTCAAGTCAGTTAAATTCAGCTTTATTGAAAAAATATTCCAGCGAACAAATGATTTTTGGTGCGTTGATTTCGCAGTCCGTTATTAGTATTGTTTTCCTTATTTTGGCTTTAAACGACCTTTTAGGATTGTATGAAACTATTGGAATGTTGTTTTTATTCCTGGCTTGTCTGGGAATTTCGAATCCAAATACAGCAGGTCTTACTCTGGCGCCTTTTGCTAAAAATACAGGAAGTGCCTCGGCTTTAATGGGTGCTATTCAGCTTGGAATTGGGGCTTTAGCTTCATTTGCGGTTGGAATCTTTGTAAAGAATTCTGTTGCACCAATGGTGGCTATCATGACAACAACTACGATTACCGCTTTTATTGTTTTAAATATCGGAAAACGTTTTATTAAACAAAAAGTAGAATTGTCTAAGGAAGATGATGTTATGATTGGTCATTAACAAAGGTACTCCGGTTTGTCATTTCGACTGAAAGGAGAAATCACAAAAAAAATTCCACAAAGTGAATCTCCAATCTTTGTCGAGCTACTAGTGTGATTTCTCCTTACGTCGAAATGACAATATTGTGTAAAAAAGAAGCCAGAATTATTAAATTCTGGCTTCTTTATGTTCGCTTAAATACTCCCAATTCATTGGAATTTGGAATTTAAAAATTGAATTTTATCTATTCTCTTTGTTGTCTTTTCTCTGGTCTGATAATCATTCTCAAAGACTGATCTCTTGCAAAATAAGCCACCATCCAGTTCCAAAATGTATTTAATCTGTTTCTATAAGTAATCAGGGATATCAGGTGGATAAACAGCCAGATAATCCAGGCGAAAAATCCTTTAAAATGCCATTTTGGACTAGGTAAATCTACAACTGCCTTATTTTTTCCAATAATAGCCATTGAACCTTTGTCATTGTACAGGAATGCTTTTAAAGGTTTGTTTTGTATCATGGCTTTAAAGTTTTTGGCCAAATTTAATCCTTGCTGAATAGCGACCTGCGCTACTTGCGGATGCCCGTCCGGGAAATTTTTATCACCGGCTGTGATGGCTGTGTCACCGATAGCGTAAATATTTACGAGTCCATTTACTTTATTGTACTGATCTGTTGCCATACGTTTTCCGCGGCCATAACTTTCTGTTGGGATTCCTTCAAAAGTTTTAGCAGAAACTCCGGCTGCCCAAATCAGATTTTTAGTTTTAATTGTTTCTCCATTTGCAAAATGAACAGTATCATCAACATAGTCAACAACACGTGTTTGAAGTTTTACCACAACACCAAGTTTGGTAAGTGCATCCAAAGTGTCTTCCTGAGAAGCTTTACTCATAGGCGAGAGGAGTGCATCTCCCCCATCGACCAAATAAACGTTACTCGCAGAGGTTTCCAGTTCCGGATATTCTTTTAAAAGAATGCTTTTTCGCATTTCGGCAAACATTCCCGATACCTCCACTCCTGTTGGCCCTCCTCCTGCTACCACAATGGTTAACAATTTGCGTCGTTTGCGAATATCTTTGGTAATTGCTGCTTTTTCAAGGTTTTTAAGCAGTGCATTACGCATTTCGATGGCATCGTTCAAAGTTTTCATCGGAATGGCGTTTTTCATAACGTTTTCCATTCCAAAATAACTCGTTTCTGCACCGGTTGCAAAAACCAAATGATCGTATGTTAATTCTCCATTATTCAGGATAATTTTATTCTCAGCGGGAACTACTGAAAGCAATTCCCCCAGACGAAATTGCAGGTTTTTTTTGCCTGCAAAGAATTTTCTGAAAGGATAACTGATACTCGAAGGTTCTAAAAATGCGGTTGCAACCTGATATATAAGTGGTGGGAAAAAGTTATAATTGTTCTTGTCTACAAGGGTTACCTGTATTTGAGGATGGTTTACAAGCTCTTTTGCAAGATTGATTCCTGCAAAACCACCTCCTATGATGACTATCTTCATATATGCTGTTTATTAAGTAAGATTATACTAAAATTACCTTATAAATATACAACATAAATTAGCAAAGTTAATTGCCACAAATATTACTTTTTGAATTTTTTAACAGGTTTTTCAGCCACTTCAACTTTGTTCTGTAAAACATAATTGGCTAACAATTTCTCAATCAGTTCCTCTTTAGTCAGATGATGAAAAACCGTTTTTACCTTCGTTTTCAATTCGGTCGAAATATCGTGATTCGGTTTAGTTTTGAAAATTTGTTTGGCCCATAAAAGCGTATTGTTTTCTTCAAGACTTGCTACCGAAGGTTTTTGAAATTTAGTAAATTTAATCCCTAGTTCTTGTTCAAATCCAGGAATCTCTGCTACTTCTTCTTCCTGTAAAACGGTTAATGAAAGTCCTTTTGCTCCTGCTCTAGCAGTTCTCCCGCTACGGTGAACATAGTTTTCATAGGTATCAGGCAAATGATAGTTGACTACATAAGAAATTTCTTTTACGTCAATTCCTCTTGCAGCTAAATCGGTAGCAACCAATATATTGATATGCCCCTCACGAAACTGCTCCATAATCCTGTCGCGAATTCCCTGTGACAAACTACCGTGAAGCGCTCCCGAAGAAAAACGATTAATAGCCAGATTCTTGGCCAGTTTATTGACTGCTGCTTTGGTTTTACAGAAAATAATACCGCGTTCGCCTTCTCTTGAATTTAAGAAATGCATTAAAACATCCAGTTTTTCAATAGGATCTACTACAATATACTCGTGATCAATTCCTTGGTTACCAACAGTTTCCATGCTTGCACTAACCTGAACTACGTTTCTATTTAAGTAATTCTGAATCAGCTGCTTGATTGTTCCCGGTAAAGTAGCGGAGAACAATAAAGTACGGTGTTTTTTAGGAAGTTCGGCAACAATTTCGTCCAAACTCTCTTTAAGAATAGAGACCATTTCATCGGCTTCATCCAGTACTAAATAGGCTGTTTGTTTTAAATCAATGGCTTTGCGCTGAATCAAATCGATCAAACGTCCCGGTGTTGCTACTACAATATGAGTAGGCTGAGTCAAACGTTCGATTTGTGGTTTTATTGGGATTCCTCCACAAGTGGAAGCGATAGAAACGTTTGGGAGGTGTTTTCCGAAACCTTCTAAATTTCTGAATATTTGTTGTCCAAGTTCTCTTGTTGGAACCAAAATTACGGCCTGAACTACAGGAGATTCTGTATCGATTAATTGCAACAATGGCAATCCGAAGGCTGCTGTTTTACCGGTTCCGGTTTTGGCTAAACCAACTACATCGTGAGTTTCAGCTAAAAGTAACGGAATTGTTTTTTGTTGGATTTCCGTAGGTTCAACAATATTCAATTCGCTTAACGCTTTTAAAATTGGTGCTGAAATTCCTAATGATGAGAATTGTTTAGACATACTTTTTATTTTGTTTATTTTGTTTTTATTTGTTTCAAGTTTCAGGTTGCTTTGAGAACTTAAAAATGAGTTTCTAGTAATTTGCAAAGGAGAAATCGCATCCAATATTCGACAAACTTTGTGTAATACCAGTGCGATTTCTCCTTCGTCGAAATGACATATTGTAACATTTACTTCGCTCAGCGCGACAAGCTGAAACAAAATATCTCTATTCGTCCGGCTCGTTCATGATTTTTTCACGATACTTTTTGCCTATTAATAAGGTTAAATTCTTTTTATAATCTTCAACCAGCCATTCGCGGTAGTTTTTACTGCATTGGCTCAAACATTTTGCATAACGCTTGATACGGCAATCGATATCGTCATCCAGTTCTCTACCTAATGATTTTGCTTCTTGTAAAGTTTCTGTATTGTCAACACACATTGAAGCATGCTGCTCTAATGATTTATCCAATACAACTTTAGAACGTAAATTTTGTTTGATGATTAGTTTATGCTCTTCGTCTACATCAAAAGTAACATCGGCTGTTTTGCTGAATTTAGCACGCAGCTCCGGTGGCATACTGTATTTGAAGTACATTTCAATCTCGGTATCATCACGTAAATTCTCCAAATAAAATTCAGGTGATTTAAAGATGTGCTGCCAGTTTACCGGCTCACTCCACAGACCAAAACGTGCGGCATTGTTACCCAAATCAATTACTGTAAATTCATCTTTTCCAGGTAATTTACGAGAACCACGCCCAATCATCTGGTAGTATAAAGTTAATGATTTTGTTGCTCTGTTCAGAATAATTGTTTCAACTGTTGGCTCATCAAAACCAGTTGTTAAGATTCCCACAGAAGTCAAAATCGCATCAGGCGTCTTTTTGAACCACTGTAAGATGTCTTTACGTTCTTCAGAACTGCTAGTGTTATCAAGGTGCCTGATGTCATAACCTGCTTCTCTAAACGTTTCATATACGTATAACGAAGTGTGGATACCATTATTGAAAATCAGGGTCTTTTTGCCTAACGAACGCTCGGTATAAGCATGCAGTAATTTTTCCTGCATAATGGTATTCGTATATAAATCATCTGATGATTTTACGGTATAATCTCCATTGATACCTACTTTAAGAGAGGTTAATCCAACATCATAACTATAAGTAGTGGCACGCGCCAGGAATCCTTTGTCGATTAATGAACTGATGGTATCTCCCACAATAAGTTCATTGTAACTCTGGTGCATTGGTAATTTTATGTTTGAACTCAAAGGGGTTGCTGTTACTCCAAGAATAAAAGCGTTTTTGAATGAGTTTAATAGTTTTCGGAATGAGTTGTAATGCGCCTCATCAATAATAACCAAACCAATATTGTCTAAATGTAACTTTTCGTCATTGATACGGTTTTTTAAGGTCTCTACCATCGCTACGAAACATGAAAAATCGTTTTGATCCGGTAATTCCTTTACTTTACTGTTAATGATTTTGTTAGAAACACCAAACCCTTTCAGCATTTTAGAGGTTTGCTTACAAAGTTCGATACGGTGAGTTAGAACAACCACTTTTTTATCATTATTAGCTAAATAACGACGAACGATTTCGGAAAAAATCACTGTTTTTCCACCACCAGTAGGTAATTGATATAATAAATGATGTTTCTGAGGAGCATTGTCTAAACGTTCAAAAATGGCGTCGATGTCGCCTTTCTGATATGCATAAAGTTCTTTTTTCTCTTCTCTTTCTATTTCTAAAGTGTTTTGAGACATTGTTATTTTTTGGATTTTTGCAAAAATACACCGAAAAAACAGTTTTTCACTTTATTTTAACCTAAAATAAATGTTTTTTTTAAATAAGATTTTTTATGAGAACTGCTTTTATTAATCGATTTTCTCTAAAATTGCCTCAAAATCATACTTGTTTTTCCATTTTTGTTGAAGAGTTTCTTGTTGAATGGCTATAATTCTTTCTTTAAAATCAGCTAAAATTCCATTGGAAATAGAAAAATTTACGGCCTGCTCAAATGAATTGAGGATACTTTTGTAAAACAATTCCTGCTTAACCGGGTTTTGTGACGAATACGTTTGCGCGATCTCTATATTGTAAAGCATAATGTCGGCCACAACAAACGGGTCAACTCCCAATAAAATAAAATGTTTGATGTATTTCTGTGCCACTGAGCGACGCAGTTTTGCTTTAGGACGTCTTTTGGCTCCTGCTTTTTTAATTGGAAAATATTCGTGAGAAATCTTCACCTTACATTCCTGCAGCAGTTTATCTTCTTTTGGATTGAAAGCAAAATCATAATACACTTTAACCGGACTAAACTTTTCATACAATTCGACAATCTGCTCTTCGAGCTGCTCTTTGTTTAATTCGGCAAGATATTTTTTTAAATCGCGTTTACTCATTATCAAAGTTTAAGATTACAAAAGTAAATTACTTTCCTGATTCATACTTCAAATACCAACGATAATACTTAATTTTGCTGGTATTAAACTCAAAAAATAGAATATGCTCAAGATTTTCAAAGTTACTGCAATTTTAGAGGGAATCTCTTACCTAGTATTATTTACCAATATGCTTTTCATCAAAACCAATAATCCCGAACTTTATCACACCCTGTTACGTCCGCTGGGAATGACTCATGGTGTTTTATTTATTGGTTATGTTTTACTGGCGTTTTTACTTAAAAAACCTCAAAATTGGGATTTAAAAACCTTTGCCATTATACAGATCGCGTCACTTATTCCGTTTGGAACTTTTTATGTAGAGAAAAAATACCTGGAGAATAATGCCTAGACTTTTGGATAAAATATTTAATTTTTTATACCCTATTTTTAGAGATTGGGGCATGAGCCGTAATATAGCGTCTTATGTCAGTCTGATCTTTAATATCGCCATCATGGTGATACTGGCCTATGCCATTTATTATCTGGCAAAATTTGTTTTGGTTACGCTGACTGCCGTTTTTGCGCAGCGTACCAAAACAAAATTTGACGATTATCTGATTCATAATAAAACGACCAAATATACGGCATACTTAATTCCGTTTTTCTTTATTTACAAAGCGGTTCCAATTATTCTCGACAAATACGAGTATTGGGAGTCGGTTTTTGGAAAAATAGTTGGGGTTTATATCGTTTTGCTCGGATTGTGGATTACCAGGACTATTTTTAATGCCTTACGCGATTATTTAAAACAAAAACCGGAATACAGCGACAAACCAATCGACAGCTTCGTTCAGGTTATTATGATCGTGCTCTGGATTTTTGGGGTTGCCATTATTATCTCCAAATTGTTTGGAATCAAACAAGGCGAACTTCTGACTATTTTAGGAACGCTTTCCGCTATTATTATCTTAATTTTCAGGGATACGATCCTCGGATTTGTATCGAGCGTCCAGGTGGCCATAAACGACATGGTTCGTATTGGTGACTGGATTACAATGGATAAATTTGGTGCAGACGGGGATGTAATCGAGATTAACCTGACGACTGTTAAGGTTCGAAATTTTGATAACACGATTACCACAATACCTACTTATGCTCTGAGTTCTGATTCTTTCCAGAACTGGCGCGGTATGCAGAAGTCTGATGGACGACGCATTAAAAGACACGTTTTGATTAAAAGCAGCAGCATTCGTTTTCTGAATGATGAAGATTTGAATCAGATGAAAAAAGTACAATTGATTGCTTCTTATATCGAAACCAGACAATCCGAAATCGATAAATACAATGATCTGCGTGGTGTTGACAAAACTTTGGCACTCAATGGCCGTAATATGACCAATTTAGGATTGTTCCGAAAGTATATCATGCAGTATTTGATAACACATCCGGGCTTAAACAAGGACATGCACATGATGTGCCGTCAGTTACAGTCGACTGCAAATGGGGTTCCTTTAGAGATTTATGCTTTCTCGAGCGATAAACGCTGGGCCAACTACGAATATATTATGGCCGATATTTTTGACCATGTGATGGCTTCAGTAGAATATTTTGATCTTGAAATATTTGAACTGCCTTCGAAGATTGGGCGATTTGAATAGTTTTCAGTCTCAGTTTTCAGTCTCAGTTTTCAGTCTCAGTGTTCAGTATTCAGTCGCAGTTTAAAACTGAAAACTGAGACTGCGATTGAAAACTATTCTTTAATTTTTTCAAAAACAAATTGTGAATTGTCATATTCAATAGGTACTTCGGGTAAAAAAAGCGGAAGATTGAAGTAGGTACCAATTACTCCTTTTCCTAAAAACAGTTTGTTATCTTTCTTTAGTAAAGCCAATGGAACCCTTTTCCAGCTGCCTCCATTAGAGATAAAATGAAAGTCACCCCTTAAAGTATCTCCTTTAATATCTCCCCTTACATCACCTGAATCTTTACCGATTTTATGATAAAACACTTCATAACGACCGAAAAACCTTTTGTCGTTTATATGAATGTCGAGAACAGCGGTATCTCCTTTGTGAACTGCACGATAAACGGCATGATTATAACTGTCTTTATTTTCTTTTGAATTACAGGACAGCAGCAGAACAAACAATAAAGAAGCAAGTATATTTTTTTTAGTCATTTTTGAAGTTTTAAACCGATATAATAAAAGAATTATAAACGGTCTTTTACGAATTCAATTTGAGTTTTTCCGTGGGCTTTAGGTTTTCCGTCTTCATCGAGATTAACCATTGTAGTCTTATCTATAGTGATGATGATTTCGCGGGTCATCATATTGCGTACCGCACATTTTAAAATGAGTGAAGTGTTTCCGAATTTTACAACATCAATCCCAATCTCGACGATATCACCTTGTCGGGCAGAACTTTTAAAATCAATTTCCGACATATACTTGGTCACGACTCTGGTATTCTCCAATTGAATGATCGTGTACAGTGCCAGCTCTTCATCGATCCAGGCGAGTAGCTTTCCGCCAAATAATGTTCCGTTTGGATTTAAATCTTCGGGTTTTACCCATTTTCTGGTGTGAAATCGCATAATATTAGTTTGAATAAAAAATTTTGTATCGGATTTTTTTCTAAATTTAAAGAAAAAACATGGAAGCGAGAGACACTTTTTTAAAAGAATTCAGAGGCGAAACTTTAGGAACAATCAGTGCTCAATCTTCAGCGGATGAGTTGTTTCAAAATCAGACCATTAGACCAATTTTAAAACTTCAAAACGATTTATTTATCGCAGTTTTCATCAACTATGTCAATAAAAACAAAGCCGACTTTTACTCCTACACGGTCGAGAAAAAACTCCAAACCATCGAAAACTCCATTCAAAAGGACATTAAGTTTCGAAATTCTCTAAAGGGAATTGTAATCGCTCTTTTTACCATTGAAGAGTACGATACTTATATTCAAAACTCCTCGAGTTTAAACAAACGAATGATGAATTTATTAATTGACCGATTGAAAAGTCAGGTGCAATTGTTTGAATTGGAGTCGAATTCGAATTAATTACTATCAATAAAAAATACAAACCCGACAGGTTTTTAAAACCTGTCGGGTTTAAATAATTACCATTTAAAAAACACCAAAAATAAAAAAGACTAACGGTTACAATAACCTGTTAGTCTTTTTACTTTGCATCCGTTAGGACGCAGTTCTCAAAAAAAATGTTTTACACACAGATAAAACAAAACCTTATAAACGATGATTCTATACATTCAGAATCATCGTTATTTTTATTCTTCAGATAACATTAATTCCTTAATGTATTTTACCGGAGCACTTCCGAAGCTTAAGAATTTCTCATGAAACTTCTTCAAATTGAATTTGTCTCCTTCTTTCTTTTTAAGTTCTTCTCTTAAATTGTAGATTTCGGTATATCCTGTAAAATAAGAACACAACTGTACTTGCGATAAAGTAACACGTTTCCATTTTCCATCTGCCTCAGCTTGTTGCTGGAAAGCTTCTTTGATCAATAAATCCAAAGCCGCTTCTTTAGACATGTTTTTAGTATGAACACTAATATCTAAAATAGTATTACACGTCGCTCTTAAATTCCACTTGTAGTACATCAACCACATTTCATCCGAATTTTTATAACCGCTTTCCAACATCATTTTCTCCGCATAAACCGCCCAACCTTCTACCATAGCGCCATTTCCTAAAATAGACTTAATGATACTTGGCGATTGATTACTGTATACCAATTGGGTGTAATGCCCCGGAACAGCTTCGTGAATGTTTAAAATCTGCAAAATATAATCGTTGTATTCACGTAAGTAGCTTTCTGCGTTCTCAGCTGTCCAGCCTGTCATGCTTCCCACATTATAATACGTATTAGCATTTTTATCATAAGGCCCTGGTGCCGAAATAGAAGCTCCTGCAACTCCCGCCATATATGCAGGTTCTTTACGAACTACCAACGGTTTTGAAGGGTCAATATACAACAAATCTTTTGCTTTTACATAAGCCGTTAATTCCGGAATTTGTTTTTCAATTTCCGACTGGAATTTTTCCGGTGTAGTGTGCTGTAAAGAGATTTTATCAATTACCTGTTTGATCAAATCCAGTTTGTTTGCAGGTTTTGGCTCATTTCCTTTGTATTTTTTCCAAAGTTTGTCAGCCAGAACAAACATTTTTTCATGCAAATCTTTTTTGTGATCTACTGCAATTTTAAAGATTTCATCGGCTGTATAACCCGATTGAATATCAAAATTGAATTTCTTAGCGTACAATTCAGCCCCAAGTCTAAAAGAACGAGGTGTTTTATTGGATAGTTTTTTCAACCAGTCCACATAATCAGTAATTGCTTTTTTAGCAACAATACCTTTCTCCAGCATTTCTTTTTTCTCGGCAGCACTTAGTTTACTTTTCTCCAAAGCTGCAGCCAAATCAACGTCAAAAACAGTAGAGCCACCAAGATTTTGCGCTATAGCAAGTTCTGTATGCTCTACAGTTGGATTTTTAATGTTCTTTTTTGCCGCTTCATAATAAGCCGGAACGTTATTCATTTTTGCATTAAAAGCACGCAAACGAATCTCCGGAGTATCGTATTTGCCATTCAAAATTTCTGCAAATGATCCGCAGACATTATAATCAGAAGGATTCCATTGAGACGACTTTAACTCTTTTACACTAAAAATAGTAGCCTCCAGTTGATTTTTAATCATTTGAAAATCGGTCTTGTTATTATCAGACAAATCTTCAGGATTAAATTGTTTTAAGGAATCCAATTGTGCATTAGCAAAATCAAGTTGTCTTTTTTCTTCAGCAGCATCAGGAACAACCAAAACGCTGTCCAGTTTATGGTAACCAACGCCAGAAGCCCAGCCCGGGTTAATCTTCCACAAATCGGTAACAAAACGATCCTTGTAGGTATCGAATTTTACATCTAACGCTTTATCTCCGTTAGACTTGCCATTTTTATTACAGGAAAAAAGTAAGGTAATTGCAAAAATTGAAGCAAACAGTTTTTTCATAAGTTATTTTTTTATGGTTTAAAGATAAAAAAAATGTTCTTTTTGCAAAACAATTTGCTATTTGTAATTAATATTTCAATAATTCTAATAAAACATCTTCAAAACGATTTTTAGACAAAAACTGATCTTCCAGTGCTTTTGTAAACGGAATTGGCGAATCTAAACTGGCTACTCTTTTTACCGGACCATCCAGATATTCAAAACATTCTTCCATAATTAAAGCCGAAATATCGCTGGCAATGCCGCCAAACATAGTGTCTTCCTGATAAATAATCACTTTCCCTGTCTTTTTAACCGAATTAAAAATAGTTTCAGTATCCAAAGGCTGTAAGGTTCGCAAATCAATTAAATCAGCTTTTATTTCAGGATTTTTCCCTAAGGTTTCCAATGCCCAGTGAACCGCGGCACCAAAAGCGATAATGGTAACCGATTCTCCTTCTTTTAACAGAGCCGCTTTTCCTAACGGAATGGTGTAATAGCCTGCCGGAACATCCTGATATACGCTTCGGTACAATTGTTTGTGCTCGAAAAAGAGAACCGGATTGGGATCGTTTATAGAAGTATTGAGTAAGCCTTTTGCATCATACGGAAAGGCCGGATAAACAACTTTTAAACCTGGTGTTTTGGTAAACCACGCTTCATTGGTCTGCGAATGAAAAGGTCCTGCCTGAGTTCCGCCTCCGCAAGGCATCCGTACGACAACATCAGCCTTTTCGCCCCAGCGGTAATGAGATTTTGCCAGTAAGTTAACAATAGGATTGAAACCTGTAGAAACAAAATCGGCAAACTGCATTTCAACAATGGCTTTGAAACCGTTGATCGACAATCCCATCGCGGCCGAAACTACTGCACTCTCACAAATTGGAGTGTTCCGTACACGTTCTTTTCCAAACGCCTTTACAAAACCATCTGTAATTTTAAACGCTCCACCATACTCGGCTATATCCTGTCCCATTAGAACAAGATTCTCATGCCGTTCCATAGATTGCTTCAAACTGCTGCTGATGGCATCAATAAATCGAATATTCTCTACTTCTGAATCAGGATTAACTTCTTCATAAGTATAGGGTTTGTAAACGTCGTTTAATTCACCACTATAACTAGGAACGATTTCCGGCTCTGCATTGGCCATTGCCCAATTCTCATCAATTTCTTGTTTAATAGCACTATGCAACTCTTCATCCAATTCAGGAGTAAGCACACCCGTTTCGATCAGATATTTTTTGTAATTCACAACGGGATCTTTTGCCGCCCACTCGTCCATTAACTCCTGCGGAACATATTTTGTACCACTCGCCTCTTCATGACCACGCATTCTGAACGTTTTAAACTCCAACAGCACAGGATGTGGATCTTTCTGCATCTCCTCTTTCAGTTGTGCCAACTTATTATAGATTTCCAGTATGTTATTTCCATCAATAATATAGCTATCAATACCATAACCAATGCCTTTATCGGCCAGATTCTCACAATAATACTGCTCATTTGTGGGTGTCGACAACCCGTAACCATTATTTTCAATCACAAACATTACGGGTAATTTCCAAACGGCTGCGATATTCAGTGCCTCATGAAAATCACCTTCACTGGTAGCGCCTTCACCTGTAAAAACAGCTGTTATTTTATTATCATTTTGAAGTTTATGCGCCAGAGCAATTCCGTCTGCGATACCTAATTGAGGACCCAGATGCGAAATCATTCCGATAATATTGTATTCCTGAGTACCAAAGTGAAAACTACGATCTCTTCCTTTTGTAAAACCATTTGCTTTTCCCTGCCATTGCGAGAATAAACGGTGTAATGGAATGTTTCGACTGGTAAACACCCCTAAATTCCGGTGCATAGGCAACACATACTCGGAGTCGTCTAAAACAGAGGTCACCCCTACTGCAATTGCTTCCTGCCCGATTCCGGAAAACCATTTAGAAACTTTCCCCTGACGAATTAAGATCAACATCTTTTCTTCGATGAGTCGGGGCTTCAGAATTTTTTTATATAAGTCTAATAATTGAGCGTCAGTTAGGTTTTGTCTGTAAAAGATCATTAGCGCGTTGTTTTAAGTATTCCAAATATAGAAAAATATAACAATTTTATTTCTTTTTGTTAGAAAAATTTAATTTTAGTATAACTTTTAAAATTCAATTCTAAAATATTCTCTACCTTTGTTATTGAAAGGTCTTACAACGCCTTTTATCTTTAAATAAAAATGTAAAGTATGCAAAACATTCCTAGTGTAGACTTACGTGATTTCCTTTCGGACGACCCGAAACGTAAACAAAAATTTGTAAATGAAATCGGCAGTGCATTTGAAAACATTGGCTTCGTAGCCCTAAAAGGTCACTTCTTAGACGACCAGTTAGTAGACGAGCTTTATAGCGAAATTAGAAAATTTTTCGCTTTGCCAATAGAAACTAAGCATAATTATGAAATTCCCGGTATTGGCGGACAAAGAGGTTATGTATCTTTTGGAAAAGAACATGCTAAAGGGCGCAAAGAGGGAGATTTAAAAGAATTCTGGCACTTTGGCCAGTACGTGGACGCCTCTTCTAAGTATGCGGCAGAGTACCCTGAAAATGTAAATGTTGCCGAATTACCTCGTTTTAATGTTGTAGGTAAAGAAGCGTATCAGATGCTTGAAAAAACAGGTGTTTATGTGTTAAGAGCCCTGGCTTTACATTTAGGTTTAGATGAGTTTTATTTTGATCAGTATGCCCAAGAAGGAAACTCTATTTTAAGACCAATTCACTACCCTCCTATTACTACTGAGCCGGAAAATGCGATTCGCGCAGCTGCTCACGGAGACATCAACCTTATCACATTATTGATGGGTGCTCAGGGTAAAGGTTTACAGGTTCAGAATCATGATGGCGAATGGATTGATGCTATCGCAGAAGACGATCAGTTGGTGATTAATGTTGGAGATATGTTGTCGAGACATACCAACAACAAATTAAAATCGACGATTCATCAGGTAGTTAATCCGCCAAGAGAATTATGGGGAACTTCACGTTATTCTATTCCGTTTTTTATGCACCCGGTAAGCGATATGAAGCTGGATTGTTTGGAAAACTGTATTGATGACGAGAATCCTAAGAAATTCGAAGATATTACAGCGGGAGATTATTTATACGAACGCTTGGTAGATTTAGGTTTAATCAAAAAATAAACATAAATTAAATTCCAATCTTTAAATTCCAAATTCCAAACTCATCATTGGGATTTGGAATTTAATTTTTACATCCTATATTTATTGGAATTTATTTGAAGCATAAAACCCATGGACTTACAAGATCAATTAAAAAATTTGTTTCCAGATCATGTCGAATCTAACGAACCTGAAGAAGTTCAGGAGCAGGATCATGTTCTTTTCATTCAGAAAGAGCCCATGATTTGTAAATTCGAAAAACGAAAAGGAAAAGCCACCACCATAATCGAAGGCTACGAAGGATCTGATGAAGATTTTAAAGTTTTGGCCAAAGAAATCAAAACCAAGCTTAGCGTTGGCGGCACTTTTAAAGACGCGGCTATAATCATTCAGGGCGATTATCGCGACAAAATAATGGAAATCCTTAAAGCTAAGGGATTCAAAACGAAAAGAGTCGGCGGATGATGATTTCTGATTGCAGATTGTAGATTGTAGATTACCGAATTTTAAAAAAATCTCAAAACCTCAGAACCTTAACCCCTCAGAACCTTAAAAAAACTAAGAAACATTAAAAAAAATGATACAAAATTCAGAATTAATACTTAATCCAGACGGGAGTGTTTACCATTTAAACCTACGTCCCGAACATATAGCGCACGATATTATTTTCGTAGGAGATCAAAACAGAGTAGAAAAAATTACTCAGTTTTTTGATTCTATTGAATATTCAACACAAAAAAGAGAATTTAAAACCCAAACCGGGATTTACAAAGGAAAAAGAATCTCTGTAATGTCAACCGGAATTGGTCCTGACAACATTGATATTGTGATAAACGAGCTTGATGCTTTGGTGAATATCGATTTGGAAACACGTCAGCCAAAAGAAAACTTAACTTCTTTGAATATTATCCGAATTGGAACTTCAGGTTCATTACAGGCTGATATTCCGGTAGACAGTTTTGTTATGTCTAAATTTGGACTGGGATTAGACAATATGCTCCGTTCTTATTTAATTGACGAAGTTTCGAATGCTGCCATCGAAGATGCTTTTATCACGCATACCAACTGGGACATTAAAAAAGGAAAACCGTATGCGATTGCCTGCTCTGAAAAGCTGGAAAAAATTATCGAGTCGGATCAAATGTTTAAAGGAATTACTGCTACAGCCGGAGGTTTCTACGGACCACAAGGACGTGTTTTACGTTTGAACATCCAGGATGAGGAATTAAACAGTAAAATGGATAATTTTAATTTTGACGAGCAAAGAATTACCAATCTAGAAATGGAAACTGCTGCTATCTACGGACTTTCAGCACTTTTAGGACATAATGCCTTGTCTTTAAATGCTATTATCGCCAATCGTGCTTCAGGAACTTTCAGCGAAGATCCTTATAAAGCGGTAGATGCGCTTATTGCTTATACTTTAGACAAACTGGCAACAAACAAATAATGATCGGACACATCATAATGGAACCTGTAAAGAGGTTTACATTGGGTATAGGTGGATTATTCAGATGGTTATTTTTTCGATTTCTAAATGCAGCTATTGAGGATCGATACCCTAAAAATCTTGAATATTACCTGGATCAAAAAAATGAAGTTGTGGACAAAAATGGTTTTACAACAGCTCAGAAAAATGGCCTGATTGGAATGCTTATTTTTATATTTATCATAATTTTTATTAAAAAAATTGAATAACATATTTTATTAAATAATGCAAAACGCTATTCTTAAATTTGAACGATTACTGAATGAAAATGCTGCTTATTTCCCTTCTTTGGCAAGTGAAATTTTAGAGGCGAAAATCCCGGGAAAATGGTCTAAGAAAGAAGTTATTGGGCATTTGGTTGATTCAGGAATTCATAATCTGATTCGGTTTACAGAAATTAATTATTTGGAAAAACCTTACCATCACAGACCTTATAACCAAATGGATTTGGTAAATTTAAATCAGTATCAGACCATGGACATTTATGATCTGACACAACTTTGGCTTTCTATCAACCGACAAATCGTAAGAATCATGAAATCGGTTGATGAAAAGGCTTTAGCCTATGCAATCATTTTAAGTGATGGGTCTGAGATTGATTTAAAATTTTTAATGACCGATTATGTAGAACATTTAGAACATCATATTCACCAGATAAGATCCTAGCTTATGTTTTTAAGAGTTGCCCGACATACCGATAATATTGAAAAAATGGTTGATTTTTATGTCAATGTCCTTGGTTTTGAACTTTTGGGCAGCTTTCAGAATCATAAAAATTACGGTGGTGTTTTTCTTGGAATGCTCGGATTGGACTGGCATTTTGAATTTACACAATCAAAAACAAAAGCAAATCATACGTTTGATGAGGATGATGTTATTGTACTTTATCCAAAATCAATTATAGATTACAACGAGCTGGTAGACAGAGTAGAACGCAACAACATCTCAATCTTAACTGCAACCAATCCTTTTTGGAATGAGAATGGAAAAATGTTCTTAGATCCTGACGGTTATCGCATTGTATTATCGCCCTTAAAAGCAGTAATCAGCGAAATTAACTAGCTTGATACAAAACAATTACAAAATTAAACCATGGCAGAAACGCATAAAAAAATCCTGTTTAAATACTACAGCACTTATCTCGAAGAAATAGTTTCAGAAACCATGTGGGCTGAAATTATAGATTTAGAGAAAGGGTATTTCAAACTGGATAATATTCCCTTTTTTGGGCCTCTAATTGCAACGGATGATACTTTTCGGGCAGAATATGATGAAAATGAAAAGTGTTTTATTCACAAAGAAACCATAGAGCATTCAGGAAACTCAATCGTTCAGGTTCTGATTTTAGAAAAAGGGTTTGACAAAGAAATCATACGTGAAAAATTAAAAGCGATAAACTGTCTGTCAGAAGGATTAAACGATACCTTTCTGGCTGTTGAAATCGCAAAAAGCACCGATTATTCGCTTGTAAAAAATGTATTATCGGAATATGAATCGAATGCCATAATTGAATTTGCCGAGCCTTGTCTCTCTGATAAACACAGAACAGATTTATTAAAAAATTAATTCCCCGAATAAACTTAGAATACGCTTAACCAACTTAAACTTATACCAGAATGAAAACTGTAAAAATTGTAGGTGTTCCTGAACACTTCAATTTACCATGGCAACTTTGCATTGAAAGTGGTGAATTTGAAGCCGAAAACATAGATTTGCAATGGAAAGATATTCCGGAAGGTACCGGCAAAATGTGTCAGATGCTGCGAAATGATGAAGCTGACATTGCTGTTATTTTAACCGAAGGAATCATAAAAGACATTATCGCAGGAAACCCCAGCAAAATAGTTCAGATATACGTACAATCTCCTTTGATTTGGGGAATTCACGTCGCTGCAAAGTCAAACTTTGAAACGGTGAAGGACCTTAAAGGCAAAAAAGCAGCCATTTCGAGACTAGGTTCCGGGTCGCAGCTGATGGCGTATGTGAATGCACACGAACAAGGCTGGAAAACCAATGATTTACAGTTTGAAATTATCAATACCATTGACGGAGCTGTTGAAGCTTTGACCAACGAAACTGCCGATTATTTTATGTGGGAACGTTTTATGACCAAACCACTGGTTGATAAGGGCATTTTCAGAAGAGTTGGCGACTGCCCTACTCCATGGCCTTCTTTTGTGATAACGGTTAGAGACGAATTTTTGAAAAAGAATCCGAAAATTGTCGAAAAAATACTGGAGATCATCAATAGAACGACTCAGGATTTTGCTGAGATTCCAAATATTGACAAAACCTTGTCGGAACTTTTCAATCAAAAACCCGAAGACATTCAGGAATGGTTAAAACTAACACAATGGTCTCAGAAGCAACTGACAGAGAAAGCTTTTGATAAAATTCAAAATCAGTTATTTGATCTCGGAATTATTGATAAAAAAAGTACTTTTGTTGAAACCGTAAAAGCGCTGTAAAAACTGCTTTTGATTCTTATGATAAATTTTCCTAAAATTGACTTTCCGCAATTAAAATCCAAATTACAGGTGAAATCACCTTGGGATAGGATTATTATTATGCTGTTGAGTCTTTTAATAACGATTCCGATCTTTATCATATTACATCAAAACCTGATCGATTTAGAATGGAAATTCAATCTGGATCGTGTTTTTATCTTTTTGTTTGTTTTTGCTGCTGTTTTCTTTCTTTTAATGTTACTCAGAACGATCATCATCCTTTGTATCGCGGTGTATTTATTGGTTTTGTTCTACGGAAGTGTTATTGGAAATTACGGTTTTAGTGAAATATCCGAAGATTACAATTCAATGGTTTATACCATGTCTGATAATCCGTTTCCGCAGGATATTATCGTGGCTAAGCTGTTGCCTTTTCCCAATAAGTCAAAAATCATCAATGCGATTGAGTATCAGAATCCAAAGGTTCGAAACTTTGCCATAATGGCTACTACCAAACATTTCAAAGGCTTAAAAGGATATTCCGACTACAGAACTATTATTCAGTGTTTTGCTGTGTTTAAGGAAATCAACAGCCGTTGGAACTATGTCAACGATCCTAAAGAAGGTGATTATATTGCAACAGCCAGTGAATCCTTAGAGTATTTCTCGGGCGATTGCGACGATCATTCCATTTTGATGGCAGCAGCCATTCGCTCTATTGGCGGAACTCCGAGATTAATTCATACCAAAGGACACATTTACCCTGAGATCCTTATTGGTTCGGCCATCGACTTAGAAAAAGTCAACTACCTGATTAAAAACGTACTTTTTGTTAAAGAGAGTTACGGTAAGAAAATTCATTACCATATGGACGAGCGTGGTCAGGTTTGGATGAATCTGGATTATACTGCCAAATACCCTGGCGGCCCATTTATGTATGAAGAAATTCTGGGAGCTTTGACACTAAACTAGTTACCAAAAACTCGTCAAAATCATAAGTCATTCATACACTGACACTTTCCTATAATTGTACTGTTTATCGGCTTTTAGCGTACAGTCGGGTGCTTGACATCTCAATTTTTATAAATATTTGATTTTTAGATTTTTAATTAAAATAAATTTTGTAATTTTCTGTAGTTTAACATCTAATCACAAAATCATGAAAAAATCTAAATTACTTATCTTCGGAATTGCATTACTGACAGTGCTAATGGTTTCTTGTCACAAAGGTCGAAATAGATTAGTGAACTCCTGGAAAATTACTGCTGTAGAGCCTAAAGAGCCGCTTTCAGATTCTCTGAAAAATGTAATTCTAACTCAGGGCACACTAACTTTTACGGAGGATGGGCACGTGACCGGATTTCTGACTCAAGAAATCAACGATGGTACTTATGCGCTGACAAAAGGTGGAAAAAATTTAGTAATTAAAGATGAAACCGGCACTCCTTATCCTTGCGAAAGTACTATTACAGAAGATCAACTGACTCTGGATAGTAAAGAAATGAAAATTACCCTCAAAAAAATATAATGTTTTACACTTTAAAACAATCAAACCACTCTTTTTTAACCGCAAAGAGTGGTTTTTATTTTGCTTAGATTTTGCGAATTAGCACTTTAAGCCTAACTTTAATGCACCCAAATCATTAAACCTCAATTGAACCTATGTCTTTAAATTCGAAAAAAATATTTCTAATCGACGGTTTAGGAGCCTTATTCTCTACCCTTTTATTGGGCGTCGTATTGGTTGAATTGGAAATCTACTTTGGGGTTCCCCAAAAAACACTCTATCTTCTTGCTGCCTTAGCCTGCCTGCTTATGGCTTCTTCGTTTGCGAGTTATTGGCTTGCAAAAGAAAACTGGCGCGGCTGTCTTAAAATTATTGCCTTTGCCAACCTGTTATATTGTGGTTTCACGGCAGGTCTGTTACTATATCTGTATACCCATATCACCTCTTTAGCGGTATTTTATTTTCTGGCAGAAATTGCGATTATACTTTTTCTGGCCAGAACCGAACTAAAAATTGCAAGCCGTTAGCACCATCAACACCATTTCTTCCTTACAAATTTTCCGTTCGGAGAGCCTGAAATCATTGATAATCTTTTGATTGCACAAAAAATAGTTAAAAAAAATATCGCTAAAAATTTTGTGCAGTCAAATAACTGCATTATATTAGCAGTCAAATAACTGCACAATGGAAATTCGAAGAGATGTATTTCAGGCAATTGCCGACCCTACCCGCAGGGCAATCTTAAGCTTAGTGGCGATTCAGTCAATGACACCGGGTGTTATTGCTGCAAATTTTGATTCTTCAAGACAAACGATCTCCAAACACATTCAAATACTGACCGAATGTGAATTATTAGAGCAAACACAGAACGGAAGAGAAATCCATTACCTCACCAATGCCAAAAAAATGAAAGAAGTAGCCGATTTTATAGAACCTTTCCGCCAGATGTGGGACGATCGCTTTAACAAACTGGAAACCATCATGAAAAACTATAAACCAAAAGAATAACCTTATTTATGGAACGAAAAACAAAAATTAGTGCCGAGGACGGCCAACAGGATCTGGTGATTACAAGGGAATTTGATCTTCCGCTGAAATTATTGTTTATGGCTTATGTAGAACCCGAGATTGTCGAACAATGGATGGGAACTAAAGTACTGAAGCTTGAGAATAAAAAATACGGCAGCTGGCAGTTTGAAACTTCCGATAACAAAGGAAATGTTGTTTTTAAAGCCAACGGAGTGATTCACGAATTTTTTCCCGAGCAGAAAATCACACGAACCTTTGAAATGGAGGGCTCCCCTTTTCCGCCGCAGCTTGAGTTTCTTGAATTTGAAGCCGTAACCCCTGAAACCAGCCTCTTAAGAATGCATATCATTTATAAATCTGCTGCACTCAGAGATCAGATGTTAAAACTGCCTTTTGCCCAGGGAATCAATATGGCGCACAACAGATTACAGGAAATTGCTAATAAACTAAACTAACTTAAACTAAAAATCATGAAAAAAAGAGACAAAATTATTTATTGGGTTGCCACAGTATGGTTGGCATTAGGAATGGTATCAACAGGAGTTGTACAATTGTTACAAATAAAAGAAGAAGCCAGTATGATAGAACGTTTGGGTTATCCGCTGTATTTTTTAACGCTGCTTGGAGTTTGGAAGTTATTGGGCACTATCGCCATTTTGATTCCTAGATTCCCTTTACTGAAAGAATGGGCTTATGCCGGGTTCTTTTTTGCCATGAGTGGAGCTGTTTTTTCTCATTTTGCTGTTGGAGATCATCCAAAAGAATTATTCGGCCCGGTATTGCTTATCGTACTTACGATTGTATCCTGGTACTACAGACCTACAGAAAGAAAAACAGCTTTAGTGAGCGCGTAATTTTTTAAGTCTTGGTAAGCACCGAAAAAAAACATTTATTAAAATATTTATCCCCTAAAATATAAAGAAATGAAAAACAAACTGTCAGCAGAACAAAGCGAGGAGTTATTGAAAGTATTAAGAATTCGTTTTGAAAACAACATGAACCGACACAAAGGCTTAGATTGGGACAACGTTCAGAAAAAACTGGAAGCAAACCCGGAAAAACTCTGGTCCCTTGATGAGATGGAAAGAACAGAAGGAGAACCGGATGTTGTGGGGTTTGATTCAAAAACAAACGAGTATATTTTCTTCGATTGTTCAGCCGAAAGCCCAAAAGGCCGAAGAAGTTTGTGTTTTGACCATGAAGCCTTAGAAAAAAGAAAAGAACACAAACCAGCCGGAAGCGCTGTAAACATGGCCGAAGAGATGGGAATTGAGCTTTTGAATGAAGCACAATACAAACAGCTTCAAAAACTCGGTAAGTTTGATGCTAAAACCTCAAGCTGGATTGCTACACCTGCTGAAATTCGCAAACTGGGAGGCGCGCTATTCTCTGATTTTCGTTACAATACCGTATTTGTGTATCACAATGGCGCAGAGTCTTATTATGCCGCAAGAGGTTTTAGAGGGGCTTTAAACGTTTAATGAATTTTAACAACTGTGCTTATGAATCCAAAAGTTGATTTTTATTTTGAGAATGCCGAGAAATGGCAAGCAGAGCTGCAAGAATTGCGAAAAATCGCTTTGGATTGCCAGTTGACCGAAGAATTAAAATGGGGTACCGCCTGCTACACGCTTCACAACAGCAATATTGTTCTAATCCATTCTTTTAAAGAGTATTTCGCGTTTCTGTTTTTTAAGGGAGCTTTGCTCAAGGATACCGATCAGATTCTAGTCCATCAAAGTGAAAATGTACAGGCAGCGCGACAAATTCGCTTTACGAGTCTTGAAGAGATTGTTACTCAAAAATCAATCTTAAAAACCTATATTTATCAGGCTATTGAAGTAGAAAAAGCAGGTTTAAAAGTTAAACTAAAGAAAACTGACGAGTTTAAGATGGCCGAAGAATTTCAAGAGAAGTTAGACGAAAACAAGGCTTTAGAAATTGCTTTTAAAGCTTTAAGTCCGGGTCGTCAACGTGCTTATTTACTGTATTTTTCTGCTCCTAAAAACTCCACAACCAGAGCTTCAAGAGTTGAAAAAGTAATCGATCAGATTCTTGAAGGAAAGGGATTAAAAGACTGATCTCTTTGGAAAAGCAACTACTGATGTTGTTAAAAATAAATTGATATGAAGAAAGAAATGTTCTTTTCAGTGAAGGCTTTGATTATAAAAAACGATACTTTTTTAGCTGTTTACAACCTTGTAGAGGGAATTAAAATATGGGATTTACCTGGTGGCAGAATGGAATTTGGAGAGACTGCCGAGGAAACATTGAAAAGAGAAATTAAAGAAGAATTAAATCTCGAGATCAGACCAGTTAAGGTAATCGACACCTGGAATTATAGGCCTACCGATGATTGTCAGATTACAGGGATTATTTACTATAGTGAGCTCCTTACAAATCAAATTAAAATATCAGAGGAGCACGACGGCTACGATTGGATTGGGTTTGAGGAAGCGGATGCCTTTTTTACAAAAGATTTTCTGTTAGATCAAATACAACTTTGGGATTGGAATTCAATTAGGAATGATAGTGTTAGATTTATTAAATCCGTTGACTAGTCTCTGCTATCCATTTTCTATCATTTTGACAGAAGGGATACTCGAGAAAGGGACTAAATTTTGACTTTATCAAAAGAAATTAGTTTTATCTTAGTATTAAAAACAAATCTTATGGAAGACCAAAAAAAACAAACCGACCACTCCTCTGTAGATCAAACTCCGAAAGTAACCGGAGTTGGAGGTATATTCTTTTTTTCAGAAAATCCGAAGGAAACCAGAGAATGGTATGCCAAAAACTTAGGGCTCGAAGTCAACGATTGGGGATCTACTTTTGAATCCCGAAAAATAGATGCGCCCGAGGTTGTAGAATCGCTTCAATGGAGCCCGTTTAAAAAAGATGACGCTTATTTTTTGCCATCCAAAAAAGAGTTTATGATTAATTATCGAGTGCAGCATATCGAAGCTCTTGTCGCTCAACTTAAAGAAAACGGAGTAACTGTACTTGATGACATTGCTACCTACGATTATGGAAAGTTTGTACACATTATGGATACCGAAGGCAATAAAATTGAGCTTTGGGAGCCGTCATAGGATGTATTAGCCTTCTCAGCACAAATAAACCTATTTTTTTTTCTCACGCAGATTTAGCAGACTTTTTATGCTGAAATAGTTCTTAGCTATGCGGAAGGAATATGTTCCTTTTATTTGTCCTTCTCAGCACATAGAAAAACTATGTTTCTATGTGTTTTTTTCAAGCAGATCTCGCAGATCTCGTAGATTTTTTATGCTGAAAATTTTTCTTAGTAATGATATTCGATCGAAATATCCAATTGCCTCTTGGCTGAAATAGCTTAAAAAACTATTTTGACAGACATGTAGGTGTTATAAACATGCAGTTCAGTTTCATGAGAAATGTCCATTGCACAACTCTTTGAAAAACCAATCTTCTAAAAATTAAAGAAACTTATAAAAGATGTGGCTAAAGCATTGTTTAGCCCACTAAATACTGCATTAATTACAAAGATAATTCCTATATTCGTCGACAGGGAAGTTAATTTTTAACATTTCCAACTAACAATCAAAAAATACCCTAACCTTAAAAAAAAATTATGAAAAAAGTAACCCGTCTGTTTACATTAATGCTCTTTATTTGTTACGCTTCTCCCCCTCTCTATTCACAAATTACATCTGAAAAAATCGATCTTTTAATGCAGGATGCTTTAGAGAAATTTAAAGTAGCAGGCGCCTCAATTGCGGTTGTTAAAGACGGGAAAGTAATTCATCAAAAAGGATATGGTGTTGCCTCTATCGAAACAAAAAAAGCCGTAAATGAAAGCACCAATTTTCAGATAGCCTCCAACAGTAAAGCTTTCACAACTGCAGCATTGTCTATACTAGAGGACGAAGGCAAATTGAAATGGACGGATAAAGTGAAAGACCATCTTCCAAAGTTTAAAATGTATAACGATTATGTTACGGAAAATTTTAACATACAGGATTTACTAACGCATCGCAGCGGACTTGGATTAGGCGTAGGTGATTTGATGTTTTTTCCCGACGGTTCCAATTTTACAATAAATGATGTTCTCTCAGGTTTTCAGCATTTTAAACCGGTATCTGCTTTTCGAACTAAGTTTGATTATGACAATTTACTGTATTTAGTAACAGGCGAATTAATTGCCAAAGTAAGTGGTATGACTTATGAAGATTTTATACAAACACGAATTATTGATCCTTTGCAAATGAGCAATTCTTTTGCACAAAGCGACAGGATAAAAGATAAAAGCAATCTGGCGGTATCACATTCATCAGAATCCGGAACTATAAAACGAATTGATGGATTTGGAGTACAGATAAACGGTGCTGCGGGAGGAATCATTTCAAACGCAGCCGATATGGCAAAATGGATGACTTTGTGCCTAAACAAAGGGCAGTATGGAAGTGATTTGAAATCAACATTGTTTTCGGAGAAAAATCACAACGAAATGTGGCGTATTCATACGGTTGAAGAGGTAGATCGTAATCCAAGGTACAATTCGCATTTTAGCGGTTACGGCTTGGGCTGGGGATTAACTGATGTGAAAGGAAATTTAAAAGTATCTCATACAGGAGGTTTACCAGGAATGTTATCCGTTGTGATCATGTATCCGGATCTAAACCTGGGCATCGTGATTTTGACCAACACAGAGAATGGCGGTGGCGGACTTTTTACTGCCGTTAGTAATACTATTTCTGACAGTTATTTAGGACTGGACGATTTTGACTGGACCAATAAATTTGTGGAATGGATGAAACAAGGCAGAAATACCGGAGATGATGTTACCAAAAATGTTTGGGAAAAAGTAAAATCGGCAAAAAACGTGAAAGTAAAAAACGAAGATTTTATTGGTGTTTACGCTGACAATTGGTTTGGAGAAATCGAAGTATTTGAAAAAAACAAACAGTTATGGTTCAGATCCTATCGCTCACCAAAGTTAAACGGTCCTATGGCTTTTTATAATGCCAATACATTCGCTATAAGATGGGAATATCAGGCAATGAATTGTGATGCTTTTGCCATGTTTTCACTAGATGAAACCGGTAAAGCACAATCGATTAAAATGAAAGGCATCTCCCCTAATATAGATTTCAGTTTTGATTTTCAGGATCTGGATCTAAAAAGAGTAAACAAGTAAATTCTTTTTTTTACCGCAAAAGTTGATACAAAGTCCGCAAAGTTTAAGAGAAAACTTTGCGGACTTTATGTTTTTGAATCTAATCAAGTAGCGCTTTTAACGCAGATTCTTTTTGATTGATGATGAACAGTTGGCTTTTATCTTCTAATAAAATTTTATACTTAAATTCTTTAGCGGCATTAAACTTCCAATTTTTCAGCTCTTTAAAACCACTCTTGATTAGCTTTAGATTCTCAGCATTATTTTTCGATACAATGATCATTTTGGTAAGGTTTGATTTTTGCATCTTTTCAAGTGCATTTATGCTTATTTCGGTTTCATCCTCTGATCTGGAACGGTAACGGTACTTTTGTTTGATGATATCAAAATCTTTCTCATTTTCAGAAATAACATATCTGTAAGCCATAAGGTTATCCATCTCATCGATCCAGTTTGGAAATTTTGTTTCATAAATTTCAATATAACGATCGATAAAATTTCCGTCTATCGCTTTCTTTTGAGAAAGGTACTCGTTAAGCATGGGGTAAATTTCCTTTGCCATAAGATTGATGTATTTTTTGTTGTACCAATCACCGCTATCTGCTTTTCCGTTCAGTTTTTCATATACATAACCATTAGCTAAGGAAGTTGCCAGCGCCTCATTGAGTAAATGATAGGCATAATTGCTGCTTTTTGATTTACTTTCTTTAAAACTCTTGTCGATGGTTTTTTTAAGCTCCAAGGACTGTTCGTTGTAAATAATATGATAGGTTTCATGCAGCATTACACTAAAAAGATCTTTATAATCTGTTAAATCGGTCTGAATGGCACTGATAAAATTGTTATCAAACGACTGTGCTGTAAAGCCTTTGGAATTGGGCAACGGATAAAATGCAATTTCAAAAGGAATTGTAGCGTCCCAACTCGAATTATAGAAAACCAAACCTGTTTCAAAATACTTCTCAATGTCATTTTCATTAGCATATCTGGTGATTTCAATAAGCTGTTTTTCGAATTTCTCTTTATTGGGATTGTATATCAGTTCGTTGTAAATTGGAGTAAAAACGGCAATGATGCTAGTAAGATCGTTCAGTGTTTTATTTGTGACAATTCCAATAGAACGTATTTTAAAGTCTTTTAGATTTTGTGTCTCTATTAAGTTTTTTCTCAGAAAATCAATGGATTGCATTGGCTTTTTAGAACCTTCCGGAAATTCCTCAAATTTGTAGCTGTAGTCTAATGCCAGTTGGTCAAACGCTGTTGTTAATTTCTGAAACTCTTCGGTATTGTATTTTGATTTTTGAAATTCCGTTTTAAAAACATTATCCGGATAGTTCTCAGATAAATTCTGAAGAAAAACAAAAACAGCCAATTGTTCGGAATACTTAATATTAAATGCTGGTTTTTGGGCAAAGGACAAAGATGTTACCACGTACAGCATCAAGACTAAAACTTTGATTTTCATTGTAATTTTTATCATTTATGAATTAAGATTGGTTTAGATTAGCATTAGAAGTAACAAAATAACCCGGTAACAAATAACTACACCCTACATAAAAATCAACTCGCTTGATACAATCCTTAATAACTCTTATAAACTGTTTTTAGTATCTAAAGCCCAATCATTTTGCACTAGCCATCTTTTGTCTTAAATTTGTGCCTTTGCTACCCGCATAGCAAAGTTCTTCTACTAATGAAGAATCTAAATCAAGTGAAAAAAGTGAAATTGAATACGGTAGAAAATACAGGAGAAAACTGGACGATTTGTCCGGAATGTCTGGGACGCGGCAAAAAAAGCCAAAGACTCAGTAAAAAAGTACGACTCCGTTATCAGATCGCACTTGAGGAGTTTGAAAAAGCAGCGGACTCAGGAACTCCCCCGTCTCGTCCTAAAGCGCATCTTAACAGCTGCACCAACTGTAATGGGTCGGGATTGGTCCCTTCTGTTAATCCTACAATTGTAGATACCGAAAACTATCCGCATGTTGCCATTATTGGTGCCGGTATTGGTGGTGTGGCCCTAGCTGTCGCCTGCCTGCACCGTGGGATTCCTTTTACGCTATACGAACGCGATACCAACTTTGATGCCCGATCACAAGGTTACGGACTTACTTTGCAGCAGGCCAGTAAAGCAATCGAAGGTTTCGGTATTTTTTCTTTGGAAGAAAAAGTGATTTCAACAAGACATTTGGTGCATACTACAGAAGGAAAAGTAATTGGGGAATGGGGAATCCGAAAATGGATTCCATCCGATACAAAAACGGCTCCGAAACGAACCAATATGCACATTGCGCGACAATATTTACGCTCAGCACTACTAAAGCAATTAGGCGAACATAAGGTGGTACAATGGGGACATCAACTAATCGATTTTAAGGAATCTGATGATCAAAAGGTCATTTTGAAATTTGAAGTAGATGGTGAAATAAAAAACGCTACAGCTGATTTAGTGGTTGGAGCCGATGGTATTCGAAGTTCGGTACGAAAACTATTGATTGATGATACGATTACTCCTTTGCGTTATTTGGGATGTATTGTAATATTGGGAATTTGTCCTTTATCAGCTCTTGAAGGCCTTGACAGTTCTTTACTGGATTCGGCAACTGTTTTTCAAACTGCCAATGGCAATGAACGCATTTATATGATGCCTTACTCTTCTGATGCTGTAATGTGGCAGCTAAGTTTTCCAATGTCAGAAGAAGAAGCCAAAGCGCTTAGTGCTCAGGGACCTCAGGCATTGAAAGAAGAAGCATGCCGCAGAACACAATGGCACACTCCTATTCCTGAAATATTATCGGCAACTCTGGCCACTCAAATTTCCGGTTATCCCGTGTACGATCGTGAATTGCTTCATTCCGAATTATTGTCTAAAAACGGGCAAGCGACTTTAATAGGCGATGCAGCCCACCCTATGAGTCCTTTTAAAGGTCAAGGGGCAAATCAGGCCTTACTGGATGCACTTTCTTTGGCGCGTGGAATCGTAAGAGGATGCCGACCGTTGTCGCAGTGGAGAAAAAGCGGAATACGGGAAAGTGTGCTTACGGAATATGAATCGGAAATGTTGAAGCGAAGTGCTAAAAAGGTAAAAGATTCTGCTGATGCAGCGGAGTTCCTGCATTCTGAAATAGTGCTTCATGAAGGCGATGAACCAAGAGGAAGGTGTTTGAAGAAAAAATAGGCGATGATCGTTTATCGAAGTTTTATTTTTTTTCTCGCAGATTTTGCGGATCTGGCAGATTTTTCTTTACCGTACATATACAAAAAGGAGCCATTTTTTGATGGCTCCTTTTCTATAACTAATATGTTTGCTTATTGAATTCTTTTTACAGACAATTTATCCAAACAGAAATAAGCTGCAGTATTCATTCCGTAAACCGGATGTGAATCTGTTGAAGCCATTTGGAAAACAAGGTATTTTACATCTCCTAAACCTTGAAGTGCTGTAGTGTTTACATTGATCCATCCTGTTGGCATTACCAAAGAACCTCCTGTGTAATCTGCCAATGATTGTGTGATTGGAGCGGTAATCGTTCCGCTCGCATCTACACCGTAGATCAACAATTCAAAATGATCTCCTGAAGAAAATGCCTGAGCAAAACCGTCTCCGTATAAACAGCCGTAATATGGCCACGGATGATTGTTGATTTTAAGTCCTTTTATCTGATACAATCCTGTGTTTCCAATTTTAATCCAGTTAGAGAAACCTGCTTCTGTAAAAGTAGTTCCCTGTGGATTTTTTGGATCTGTGTAGCTTGACCAATAAGCCACAATATAAGGGTCTCCTGTTGTTCCCGGAGTTCCAGCAGCAATGGTTGATGAAGTACCAAAACCACTTCCAGCCATAGTTCCCCACTGATTGGCAACCCATCCGTTAGATCCACCAGAACCTGCTCCTGAACCATAATTTGTAATATCATTTACATTTGATACAATAAAACCATCCCAATAGTTGTAACCTGATGATGTTCCGCTATGTGAAAATTTAAATATGTCAACTGTTAAATTGGTATTTGCCACATAGGTATTTTGCCAATACTTCCCTCCTGTTGTTGATGTTCCGCTAGTCAACAAAGAACTGGTCAGGTTAAGCGTAGAAGTTGTTCCTATCGAAGGATCGGTCACTGCACTTTTAGAAGTTGAGCCTGAGCTTTTTACTGCTGCGTTGCCGTTTTCGTTGTTTGAAAGGTTTTCATCATTGCTACAAGACGAAAGTCCCAGCATCAAACCTACTGTCAAAAAATAAAGTACTTTTTTCATTATTTATAAAATTTAGGATTAATATACTTGGTTAGTTAATAGAACAGTGTTGTTCAAATTTTTTGATTATTTGCCTGCCGCAAAATTTAAATCTTCAGCCTGTTTAAAAGAGTTGGTTACGAGGTCTAATGCCCCGATCTCTGTGAATGTAGGTACATATACTTTTACGAAGTCTATTCCCGGCAGCTGTACTTTAACGCCATTGCTGTCTACAGCCCAGCTGATATCTATAGAAGGATCTTTAATACCACCGTAACCCCATTCAAAAGTCCCTACATTGAAGGCTGTACCTTCTCCGTCACTAATGTCTTTTGTTGGTAAATTGATTTTTGTTCCTTTCAACGTATAAGAATCCCCAAGCCATTGCGGGTAATAGTTGTAACGTCTCCATTTTTTTGTTCTGGTAATAAAACCAGTCTCCTTTTTATTATTGGTCCATTTAAGATATTCCTTGTCAAACTGCCAATCCGATTTTCCTGCTACAGCAGTTTTGTTGACATCTGGCTTGTAATAGGTAATCTCATAGTTTTTTACTGTAGACGATTTATAATACTCACTTCCCGCTATTTCATACCACTCATTGTCTTCTGCAATGCCATTTTTATTTGCATCGTACGCAACAGCGATACTTACAGGAGAGAATTTTGAAGCGTTAGAGATCGCGTTCATCTGAACCGTGAAATCTCTTTTGCCATAAGCATTGATCACGGTATGGTCAAATTTTGTCACGATATATCCTCCAAAAGTCCCCAGATCAACCAGATTTCCGTCGGCAAGATTGGTTTGTGCATTTTCTATCGCTTCTGCTTTTGTTGCAAATTCAAAGCTGTCATTATTGTAATGCGGAGCCGGTACATAATCGATAATCGAAAAGGCTTTTGACGTGTAGACTTTACCCGTTTCGGCAACGGTTACTTTTGTCGATGCCTGTTTTATTACCTTGTTCAATGTTACCGTAAGCGCTACATCGTAACTCAAAGCTTTTGGTGCTATAAACTTTAAAGTCTTAGTATCGCCAATAACAGAGTCTTTAGCAACACCGTCTTTTCCTGTTACTTTTACAGTCCATTTGTACTGTGCAGCGGCACCGTTGGCATTTTCAATAACCACCTCCGGGTCAATAGCAACGACATTGTATCGTTCTGTCTTAAAATCGGCTTGCAGTTTTAAAGTAAGTGAAGGATCTTTAACCGGTTCGGGTTTAGGTTCTACTACTACAGGATCAGGTTTTGCATCATCGTTACTACAATTGTAAAAAACGCTAATAACCATTAGGCATAAAGTATATTTGATAAACTTTTTCATATTCTTATTCTCTTACTTTTTTAGATTGTACTTTTTTATGATCTGAAGATCAGCAGCTCCCGAGAATCGGGTTGCCATTGACGATTGCTGGTGGCAAAGTCCCATTGGCTCACTCACACAGTTCACCACTTTTATAAAATGAATTCCCGGAAGATTGGCTTTGTTGCCGTTTTTATCAACCGCCCAGTCAATATCAATATCCGGACTTTTAGCATTGACATACCCCCATTCCGGAGCATCGAAATTCCACAAAGTAGTTTGTCCGGGACGTACTGCCGCGAAATTTACATTTAACTTTGTTCCTTCATAAACAGCGGTAGTTTGAGTTACCCAGGATGGATAGTATTCTTTTTTAGTTTTTGATCTTGGTAAAAAGTAAGTCTGAGACTGGTTGTTTTCACAATAAAGGTGCTCACGGTCTAAAAAAGGATCATTTGGTCCGCTTACTACCACCTTTTTGCCTGCTGCTGGTTTCTGATAGGTTATTTTAAAATTCTTAATGGTATTTTCTTTGGCGTGCTGACTTCCTATAATCTCATACCATTCGTCATCATCAGGTTTCCCGTTTGCATTTTTGTCATAGGCTACATAAATCAATCCAGGAGCCGGCGGATTGGCTTTATCGGTCAGATCTGCGCCGTAAACTCTGAAATCTTTCTTTCCGGGAATATTAATCACCATATGATCAAACCCAACAGCGATCGAACCTCCAAAGCCTCCCAAGTCAATTGGATATCCTACACTGGTTTCATTTATCCTTCCCAATGCTACCTTCATAACATCAGCTTTCGCAAATCCGTCTTTGTACAAATCATTAGCAAACATACCCGGTGCCGGGCTAAAATCGAAAATACTTGTGATGTACGGATTGTAATTCTGAGCTTCATTTATTACATTCACAGTAGTCGCACTTGTTCCTTTTTTATCTCCTTCGGTAACATTTAACGTTAGCTCATAAGCTCCAGGATACAGGGCGATAAATCGTAAATCTTTGGCAGTCCCTACTACAGAATCTTTGGTTTGGTTGTAAGGATTTTTTTTAAGTACCCACTCATAACTAGGGTTAGTCGTTTCGGCAGAAGCGGTAATATTTAAAACATTAAAGGTAGCTACTTCAAATTTTCCCTGAAGTTTTACTGCTATTGGTATGACTAGTCCTTCTCCTGAATTGGCATCATTTTTATCGTCATCGCTGCATGCGGTAAATACCGATGCCAAAGCAAATAATAATAAATGGGCAAAGTTTTTTTTCATAATTCTGGTATAATAATTTAGTTTAATACATTTTTGATTGGCGTTATCGCGTTGAAATACTTTCTCCTGACAGATGCAAATCGGTTGCTCCCATGATTTCAGTCGAAGTTTCTCCCAGCCAGCCCGCCTGCTGATTAAGACCGTTGTATACTTTTACAAAATCGATCCCCGGAAGCATTACTTTGTTTCCATTTTTATCTATAGCCCAGTTGATGTCTATGGCTGAATCGTCATCCCCGTTTGGAGCATTATCAGCATATCCGTATAAAAAGGCATATTGCACAAAGTAACTTCCGGTTCCGCTTTCATCCACTGCGTTATCTGGTAGCCTTGTTCCTTTAAAAGTAATAGAAGCCTGATCTCTAAGCCATTTTGGCCAGTAATCTAAAGAATGATTGTAAGCGTTATTTTGGATCAGATAACCGCTTTTACCCTGATTGTCTTTCCAATAAATGTATTCCATATCAACAAAACCTACCGTACCTGTAGTTCCTCCCGGTACCGGTTTTTTGTTTGGATCTGGACGATAATAAGTAATTTCATAATGCTGAATCGTTTTAGACATTTTATGCACGCCTCCTTCTATTTCGTACCATTCATCGTCCGGAAGTCCGTTTTTATTTTTATCGTAAGCCACCATTATCACTCCTGCCTCACTGCTTCCGCCTCGCATTGTACTGTTCGAATTAGGGTTCGCTTCTGCCCAAAATGCATTGCCCAGAACTCTAAAATCGCGTTTGCCTTTGACGTTAACAATAGTATGATCAAACCCAAAAACAACATAACCACCAAAGGCTCCAAGCGAAACCAGATCTCCATTTTTCTTAGTCAGATAGGTATTGGCTCTTGATAAAATTCTTTCAGCAGTATCCCCGTCATTGGCAGCCGGAAGATCGTTTATAAACTGTCCCGGAGCGGGTTTAAACTCAAATACCTTTGCGATATAGGTTTTATACTCCTTCGTTTCTTTTGTTACTGTAATGACTGCTTTTTGCGTTTGTAAACTCCCTTTGTTATTTACCGTTACTGTTAATTCATAAACCCCGGTTTCTGCTGCGGCAAACAGCACTTCTTTTTCTGTCGTATTGGTTAGAGCATAGTTTTCGGACGTCGCTTTTGTAACACTCCAACTGTAGGTAGCTTCTGTAGCTGTATTTATAGTAGAATTTATAGCCAAGATTGCAAATCGCTGGGTGTTAAGAGTCAGATCAGAACTTACCGGGGGCGGATTGTTATCCTCTTTGGCAGCATTATCCTCAGAACAATTGGTTAAGCAGAGTGCCAGAATACAAAAGAATAAGAACCGGAAATATTGAGAAGTGTTGTAAAACATGTGGCATTATTTAAGTTGGGAGTTTCTAAGGCAATAAAAATTGAAGTAATTGAAGTGGGGTTTTCAATTTTAGTCTTCAACCGGATGCCGTACAAAATGCATCCCGTAGTTTTACGAAAGAGCTTTGTGTCCGGATTGATTTTTTATAACATTTACTTTCCGTGCAAAATGTTTTTAAAATGGAAGAACAGCGATGTAATACTCGCGACTGAAGTAAAGTAGAAACAAATGCAACAATAAATAAGAGTCCTTTTTCTGTATTATACATCACTAAATGAATTAAGTAAACTCCGGGATGTAATAATTAAAAAAGCAATAAGAGAGAATCCCGTCATAAAAAATGACAGGTCAGTTTATTGTTGTTCAACTTTATTCCACGAAAGTCTAAAACTATGTGATTGTGGCAGGTCTCCTGACTTGTTCCATCTTTAAAACAACCTTCTCATCCGCCGCGGCGAATAATGGCATGAGTAACGTTTAAAGACTTGAATAGAACTTACAGTAGCGGGTCTGTTCAGGATTTACACCTGATTCCCTTTTAACTGTTTTTTCTTAAGAAAAAACAGACCAAAATCTGGCGCAAATATATAACTATCTTTTACAATAGAGTAATTCTAAATAAAAAATTCCAAATCTCGAATCTCAAATTCCAAATTCCAAAAAACAAATTCCAAGTTTCAAGTTTCAAGTGCCAAATACGGCTCACTTCGGTACCAGGATTTGGAATTTATGAGTCACTCCTAAAATCATAGCTTTAAAAATAAGGATTTTTCTTATTCTTTTACTTGGCGCTTCCTGTTTAAATCGCGTAGTTGTACGCTAAAATCAGCAGTGTCAAATCCTTATTTTTATACCAGAATTCCGGATCTTATCACGATTCTAAACCATACCGGAAAACTTAAACCTAAAAATGAATTATAACCAAAACAGCCGAAAAAAGTGGGCCGTGCTTAATTTTTTATATTATGAAAAAAATATTTCAATCTAATGGATGTCCTGAAATAAAACTAGAATCGTCTATTCTGAACAACTTTGGTTTTATACCGCTTTATACTGAAGTTTTTCTGGATTTGCAAAATGGCAGGAACGAAGACAAACCTATCTTTACTACTCCAAAATATTTAACTGACGCTTCCATTCCTTTAACACCTGGCTTTCAACATCATGGCGGACTGCTCTTTTTTGAGCATTATTTGTCTTATGAAGCCATGGATGGAGGACTTGAACAAGCAAAGGCGGCAGCAAAGAAACTTTTGTTTAATTACACCATCATCAACAACTGTGATGGCAAAGACAATAAATTTAAAGGAATTGACCTTGGCCCAACTTTTATAGAAAGCAGAAAAATTGTTTTTTTCGTTACTTTAATCGATATCGTATGAGAACATTACACCTACTCGCGTTACTAGTCACCTCTTCTGTTCTGGCCCAATCGTATGACAAGACTGATTTGAAAAAAGTAGAATTACTTAACTCGTCTGCTTTGTCTCTATTAGATAATTCGGCAGCCATTATCACCTCAAATCCAAATGTCAAAGAATTCAATATTAATACAGAAAGCCTTGAAAGTATCTCGTTTGACGGGAATTTATTTTCAGCGAATATGAAAGGTCTTGAATACTATGGCTTAGGAAGCGGGACAGATAATATCAAGTCTTTTACGATGCAAAAAATACAAATGCCAACCGTTTCGGGAGCATACAATAAGAATGATTCAATTTCTAAAGTAGCAATCGGAATTAAGTTTAATGTTTTTACGCTGTATAATTCCTCATCTGAAGACATGAGAAAAAAATATAGTTCAATGCGGGCGGACATGCAAGATTTGAGTGCGATGGCTCGTGCCCAGTTACAGCAGGAAGGTTACGTAAGGGACACAACAGGAAACTACTATACGCGTTATGCACAAGTATTAAGGGAATTAACTGAAAAAGAGACCACAAACAAAGAAGTTGCTGCAAAAAATTTCGCAGACATCCTAAAAGCTCCCTTACTAACATTAGACATAGCATCGGCTTACAGTATGTTAATGCCTGCTAAAGATTTCAACAAGTCCCAATCAGGCCGCTTTGGTGCATGGTCTACACTTACCTTTACAATAGGCAAAGGAGATCAATCTTTAAAACTATACGGTTTTTGCAGATACATACAGGATAATACGGACTACGATACAAAAAACAACAGATTCACCAATCACACTAACTTTTTTGACGTAGGATCAAAAGCACAGTTTGACTGGAACAAAATCTCTGTAGGTTATGAATATATCAAACGAAATGGAGAAGGCAAGAATTACAGATCAGTTGGCTTTGTTCAGTATAAAGTATCCGACAACCTTTATGTAACGGGTGGATTTGGAAAGAATTTTGAATCTGCTTTAAATGATGAATCCGTTTCTTTGTTCGGCATCAGATGGGGAATTAATACTAAAGATAGCCGAGACTGGTAAAACAATAGTTAAATTCCAAACTACAAACTCCAAATTCCAAATTCCAAATTCCAAAACTTCTTAATCGAGCACTGGAATTTGGAATTTGAGATTTGGAATTTGAATCTACACTTTTTTTCGTTTCTTTAATACATTACTCACGATCATATAAATTGCAACTAACGCTAAAAAATGCAGTAAATAAGACTTAGATTCTCCTTTTTCATTTACAAAAGAAAAAACACGATTCCATCTTACCTTGTTGAATCCTTTTCCGTCTTTATCCCAACTGAACCAGATAAATACGGGTTTACCAACTACATGATCAAAAGGAACAAATCCCCAAAATCTTGCGTCTAAAGAGTTTTGACGATTATCTCCCATCATCCAATAATAATCTTGTTTAAAAGTATAAGTTGCGCTTATTTTTCTATTGATTAGAATCTGATTACCAATAACTTTTAAATTATTGTGTTCGTATTCTTCAATAACTCGTTTGTAAAATGGAAGTGTTTTAATATTCAATTCTATAGTTTTTCCTTTTTGGGGAATGTAAAGAGGTCCAAAATTGTCTATGTTCCAACCCAAAGAAGGATCCTGAGGAAACACGTCTTCACCTTCTCCCTTTGCCATTAAATGTTTTTTAACTCCTTTTACAACCGGATTACGGGCTATTAATGCTGCTTCTTCATTGGTCAATGTCAGAAAATATTGTCCAGTATTGGTTAAGGCAAAATTCCCATTTTCGTGCTTCATGCCTTCTCTGGCTCCATAATGATTTACAAGGATATCTTGATTAATTGGTTGTCCTTTGGTATCAATTAAAAAGTTATACTGAACTTTAGCACTTTGCGGTAGTTTTTCTATTTTACCATTGATATAAACATCCCCTTCGCGAATTTCCAGAAAGTCCCCCGGCATTCCGACGCATCGTTTTATCAAATTTGTTTTTTTATCTATTGGCTTGTAATAATTTCTATCCGGATGAAAATTATCCATGTCACGCAACGTATCAGCAGGCTGATTAAAAACTACAATTTCATTGCGTTTGATCTTTTCTAGTGCAGGAAATCTAAAATAGGGTAATTGAAATTTGTTTAGTATTGACGTTCCTTTTTTAGTAAAATCATCGCTAAATAAATATGATTTTGTACCCAAAAAAGGAATTGAATCATGTACCATGGGCAATGCAACCGAAGTCATTGGCGTTCTTGCTCCATAGTTAAGCTTACTAACAAATAAAAAATCTCCAATGTACAATGTTTTCTCCAATGATGAAGATGGAATGGTAAATGGCTGTATAAGGTAAGTATGCACCAATGTTGCTATAATAACAGCAAATAAAAGAGATCGTACAGTATCTTCTGCTTTGGTTTTTGGTCCCAAATCTCTGTTTTCAACATAGGTTAGATCCTTAGAAAAATAATTTAAAAAAGTGATATAAAACCCTAATGTTAGTACAACCAATACAACATCTCGCGTAGTATCTTTCCTGAAACTTCTAATAGTTTCGATCCAAACTACGGGAATCATTAAAAGATTGATAATAGGAACAAAAAGCATCAAAATCCACCAAACAGGACGATGTATAATTTTCAATAGAATTACTATATTATAAATTGGTATAAAGGATTCTACCGCTCTTCTCCCCGCTTTTACATAAAACCTCCAGGTAGACACACCATGAATAATTTGCATAATTAAAATAAAAAAGAGCCATTCTAATACATTCATACTTTTGATTTTTAGTTGTTTTTTATACTTTTTTGAGGGCTAATTGGGCTTATAGGTACTGAGGAACAACTTGTTAATTAACTTGTGTTTTTAACAAATAAAATTACAATTAACACCAAGAGACCTATGATACTAGTAGTATTTGTAGTGTTTTAATTAATTTGTTACAAATCATTCAATAAAAAAAATGAATTTTTAAAAGAAGCACAAATATTTCAAAAAAGACATAAAAAAAACTCCTTAATTACTTAAGGAGTTTATAGTTGAAGTTGCTATCTAATTATCGTTATATAAGCACTATAAGCATCGTCTTTAATGGTGGTTCTCAGATAAACTTCGTTTTCGTCTTTACTTTTAAATTCAAACTGAATCAAAGCAGCATCCGAATAATAAAAGAAGTAATCATCGCCTCCAAATTCAAAATTTGAAATGGGTCTGGTTGTCAATTTTGTTTCAAATGCTATTTCACCATTTGTAATGTCTATTTGAAAAAGTTTTCCTTTACGGGTATATCCCCAGATATTATCACTTTCCTCAACCATATACTCGACATTGTCGTCTTTAAAATCCCTTTTCCAAATCTGAGTTCCTGTTTTTGACTCCAGAGCATATATCGAAGAAACTTCCGGGCCTTGTGAACCTACATAAACTTTGTTGTCTTTGCAAAATATGCGCTCCCTGATATTCTGTTGGTTTTCATCTAATTTAAACTGCCAAAGTATATCAAGTTTATTGGCACTTAAAGCATAAAGCTCGTTTTTTTCATTTGCGATAAACACATTTTCACCATCCGTCACCACTTTTCCGGACATAACGCCCTCAAAGCTTTTTTGAGAAAGAAGTTTCCCGCTATTAGCGTCAAAACTATATAAATTAGTCGCGCTTTGAGTAAAAACTTTATTGTCGAAAACAAGAACCGGACTATCATTATTTGTTTCCTCCAGCTTGTAATTCCATGCTAAACCGCCATCTTTTATGTCAAGGGCATAAATACTATTATTGGGACTTTGTGTAGTTAGATACAGTTTTCCTCCATGTATAGTTGGAATTTGGTTCTTTACCACAATCTGATCCGTAGTATTACCTAATCTTGACTTCCAAAAAATGGCACCGGTTTGGTTGTTTATGGCAAAAATTTCACCGTTAATAAACGGAATGTACACCACTCCATCCTGTAGTGTGATGGCGTTTGCACACATTTCGGTATTAGAATCTGTAGCCTTTACGGTCCAGTTGATTTTCTCAGATTCCAGATTAAAAGAAAAAAGCGAACCGTCGTAATCATAGATTAGAATTGACTCTTTGTCTAATGGTACTTTTGTTAGCGGCTTTAAGACTTTATTAGAAACCTTATCAGGAGCATAAGAAGTTTTATCAGGTTGTGGTAAGGTTGGCAACTGTCCAAACATATTTACAACAGTACTTACAAACAAAAGAGTGATGAGCTTTTTTTTCATTTTTAAAATTTGGGATTAATGATTTGATTTCTTTTTTAGCGGTAGGACGCAAAAAAAGATCATTTAAATACGGATTAAAACACTGAAATTAAAATTATTTAACGCAATACCTCAATCAATATCTCTGCCAAATATAGTTAAAAATTATTATAGCATTTTGGAAGTTCCGACTTGTTTGAATTGAAAATTGAAGTCTAAAATAGAAATAGGTATAAAATAAAAAACCTCCAAAATCAAATGACTTTGGAGGTGGTATTATGGGTATAATGTTATTTAGGATTAAAAATCATTAATTCTAAATAACAAATTCAATGCAGTGACTATCTTAGTTTTCCAACGAATATCACACTACCGCCAATCGCTTCGGAAACGGCTTCAAAATCAGCAGCTCCTTTTTGCTTTAACAGACTGAATTTACCATCTGGAGCAGTGATGTTACCATAATATTCTACATCATCAATTGTTCCTACAGTATAAACGGTTCCGTATTTTTCAAAAGAAGTAAAAGGCTCTACTTTTAATGTTTTTAAATCTACAAGAGCAAATTTTGTTGGGGCATTGTACCAGTCAGCAGGTTTCGCTGGTGGAGTAAACGTATTGTCCAGATACTGAGCAAGGGCTTTATCTCCGTGAACATAAGCAACTACATTTACCGAATGTGCCTTTAAAGCAACTTTTAAATCCAAAAAAAAGTTAGGATCAAATGTCCCGTTAGGATTTACTTTTAACAATCCACCAGCCGGAGGAGCATCTTTTACAGTACTGTAATCTAATGACAGCGATGTAGCGCGTGAAGGTCTGTAGTACAAAGTACCGTCATTTCCTTTAGCAAACGTATCGTATCCCATTGACATACGAGAATCTTTAACATAAGAAACTGCTTTTGAAGCGATATCAAAAACTGCAATTTGTGCATATTGTGGAAACTTATTAAAATCAGTAGGCGTTGCGGCCACCGGTAAAATGATTTTTTTTGCAGAAGTAACATAACTCATGTAAGTAAATGTTTTTATACCAGCATCATTACTTAACGGTAGTGGAGTCACTGAAATAGTTTCGGTGATTGTCATCGTTGCCGGATTGAACTTAATAATTTTTCCATCATTTAAGGCGAAAAAATAAGCCTCTGTTTCAGACACGAAAGCAGGAGGACCAAAAGTACCGCTAACTCCGGTACCTGCAAGACTTAAAGCGTCTGCCTTCGAAATTTTCATTTCAGTACTAACGTTATATTTGGTTAAGGTTGAAGCTGTACCATTCCAAACATAAGGATGTTCACCATACGAATACACTGTTGCCCCCGGGCCTATCTCTGTCATTGTTTTATAATCAAGAGTCGAAGGAAATTTATCGTATGCTCCTAAATAAAAAACTCTGCCGCCAGGCGTATTGACACGAACTGATGCGATAACCGCAGGATTCTTACCTTGACCTTCATCTGTTTTGGTATCGTCTGAACTGCATGATGTTAAGGCAAATACCGAACACATTAGGGCTAATACTGCATGTTTTATAAAAAATCGATTTGTTTTCATTGCTGTTTGGTTATATAATTAAAATTGAGTTACTAGTTTGATATTAAATGATCTTCCCGCTTTTTGCACACCAAAGAAGTCATAATTTTTTTCATTGCTTAGGTTTTGTATTTCTGCAGTGATGGCATACTTGGCTCCCTTTATGCTATTGTGATAGGTTGTACCAAAATCAAAAGTCTTCTGGCTCGGGATAACAAATGGATTTACGGAAGCGCTTTCCCAGCTTCTGTAAAATTCATATACATATCTAACATCGAGAAAAAGCGATAATTTATCTGCTTTGCCAATTATGTTATGAAAAGAATAATTAGTCCCGCCGTTAGCAAAAAAATACGGCTGATTAGGTACTCTGTCTCCTTTGTATGCTGCAAATATTCCTTCGTTTGAGTCATTATAAAAGTGCTGATACGTACTATTGGCATGAAAAGAGAGTTTGTCGTCTTTTGAAGTCCAGCTGCCCGAAACTTCAATTCCTTTGGAAGTAGCTGCAAATACATTCTGATAAATATTATTGCGATCCACACTCGGAACAAATAAGATCTGATTGTCTATCTTTCTTAAAAAGACATTGGTTTGCACTTGCCAGCTGCTGCTTTCATAATTTGCTTTTGACTTGAAAAAAAGCTCAAAATTGACGTTATGACTGCGTTCGGGTTTTAAGTTTATATTCCCTTGAATGAATTGCCCATCTCCAAACAACTCATCGGTTTGAGGCAATCGGGTAGCATATTCATACGTTAACTTGGTAGAAAACTGTTCGTTGAATTTGAAACGAAATCCATTTCCAAAACCAAAATAGTTCACACTATTCTTTTCTTTTATTACGGAATTATTAGAGGGGATTTTCTCCTCAGAATTGATTTTTTGCAAATAATTTTTAGCAAAAAAAACATTCTCTAATTTTTCATTAAAGGCTTTTATTTTAAAGTCTGCGCCATTGATCCACGTAAACATTTGCCTTGCAGCACTGGCCGGGTCATAACCGTTAATAAGTCGGTCGTCACCGGTTTGTTTGGAATAGGTAGGTGCTGAAGTAAAACTCAAAGCATATTGATCGTTAATTTTCCATGAAGCTTTCAGACGTGAAAAAACATCATTGTTCCAGGTATACGTATCACTCGGACCAGTAGATTCTGAAATTTCTCCACTAATATTCCCTGTAGAACCCTCAATACGTTCGCCATACCAATTGTATACAAAATCAGATACATCGGTAAACTGACGCTCTCTGTAGTTATAGCCCGAAATAAAATCGAGTGTAAATTTTTTACTAAAATCGTTGCGGTACGTAAGAACCGATCCGGCTGCTTTTCGATAGGTCATCACCTCCCCGTAAGGAACTCCAACCATTAATTGATTGTGCTGAATTTCTTTTGTATAATCGGTATAAAATCCTTCAATACTCAATTCCTTTGCCCAAATTCTGTCTTTTATACCCGTTTTTAACTGCACTCCCACGCCTTTGTACGCGTCATGAAATCGCGGTACAGTTACTTTTTTGATTTTCCCGGCATTATCCGGAACATCAACATCTACTTTATAGTTGTTTTGAGAACTGTCGTAAAAAGCACTTCCTCTTATAAAAAAGCCCGTCTTTTCATTATAATTGTTAAGTATTAGTGATGTTCGGTACGTTCCAAAAGAACCCGCCTGAGCTGAAAAAGATCCACTAAAACCAGGCTTTATTTTTGGAGTGATTAAATTGACAGCACCACCAAGAGCATCTGCTCCAAATTCGATAGGAACAACTCCCTTATAAACTTCAACTCGATCAATCAAATTAACAGGAATTGTTGAAATACCAAAAGTATAACCGTGATACTCTAATGGAATACCCTCTAAGAAAAACCTGATTTGATTTCCTGTAAGTCCATTCATCGAAAAATTTGTTCTGGAACCTAAACCACCGCTGCGTCTCACACTAATACCCTGCGTTTGAGCAAGTACTTCGCCTAAATCAGCAGTTTTAAACTTGGCTTCCCTCATTTCTATTACGGAAACTGCTTGTGCGGACTGTTCTTTTTTCTTTTTTTCAGATACACCCTTTACTACTACATCATTTAACTTCTCTGCCTCTTTCGGCGTTTTATGAACCTTTTCTAAAGTTATAGCAACCGAAGAATTGAAAGAATCTTCTAAAACAATTTTATGTTTCCTGGAGCTATACCCCTCTAAGCTCGCTTCAATGGTATAGCTGCCTTTTGCCAAATTCCCTATCTGATAAAGTCCATCAGCATTCGTTTTTACATTTGTTTCTGTACCTAAAAGCTGAATAGTAACCCCGCTTAACGGAGTTCCATATTCGTCATTTACTTTACCAGAAATTGTGTTTTGTGCAATTAAAAATGTCGTCGAGAATATAAAGAGCAATACTATTTTGAGCTTCATGAAATAAACTTAGAATTATGAACTATTATTATTTAGAATGAATAAAAAAAGTGCAAAAATATAAAATTTTATCAATTCACAATACTCTTAAGCGCAAATAAAATTTTGACTGGCTGTAGCCTCAAAAAATAAGCTGGAAACCTCTTTAACCTATACTGCTACCCAGCTTCACTTCTGCTAAAAAACTTTTCAATTATATTATTTGTAAGAAAAAAATTACTATATTTATTTTCTGAAATCAAACATTCAATTCACCTAAAAATTGTAATGATCGGCGAACTTATTTTCGCAAACATACAAACCAGGAAAAATATTCATCTGAATCTTCAAAACATTATCAAATATGAAAACCAACATTAGTCTAATTGTACTATTTATCATTGCTTGCCAAATAGTTACAGCTCAAAATAATAATCCTATTATTAAATCAACCTCCAGGAAAATTGATATTCGGGATGGGAAGAATCTTAAGAAACAAAGCTGGAATATTTCCCCTGAATTAGCCCCGGACATTTACGAAACAAGCTCATTGGGTCAAAAAGTTACTTTCATAACGGACATTGATTCAATTACAGTAAAAATTAAAAAAGATACCGAGTTCAATTTTACGGTTATGCTAAATGATTCTATAAAAGCACGTACTCAGATTAAGTATAAAATATCACGTTTAGACCAATTGAAACTAGGAGCAAAATATAATTATTCTGACAACCGATATATTCCAAATTTCAGCTACCAGTCTATAGAAAATCCAAATCTAATCAGAATCAGAAAAGATTTAAAGTTAGATTCTATCGCTGGAAAAGGCAACGAAACTTCAAAAATACTAAACCTCCTGCATTGGGTTCACAATACAATTCGACACGATGGAAACAGTGACAATCCAACTTTAAAAAATGCAATAGACATAATCAAAATTTGCAAAACTGAAAATAGAGGGGTGAACTGCAGGATGATGGCGACTGTTCTTAATGAGTGTTATCTCTCAATGGGAATAAAATCAAGATACGTTACCTGTATGCCAAAAGAAACTGAATTTGATGATTGCCATGTAATCAACATGGTTTACAGTACTGAATTTAAAAAATGGATCTGGATTGATCCGACTTTTGACGCTTATGTAATGAACGAGAAAGGAGAATTGCTTGGAATTTCAGAAGTTCGTGAAAGACTGATAAAAGGAAAAACTTTAATTTTAAATCCGGAGGCCAATTGGAATAAGGAGATTTCTCAAACAAAAGAAAATTATTTAGAGACTTATATGGTCAAAAATCTATACAGGCTGGAGTGTCCTTTAGTTAGCGAATACAATACCGAAACCTGGAATAATGGAAGAGAAATAACCTATATTGAATTGTTACCCTTAGACGGCATAGTACAAACGCCGCAGAAGGAAGAAGAAACAAATTCAAAAACACAGGTTAAATTTACAAACTATAAAACAAACAATCCGGATTTGTTCTGGAGCAACCCTTTTAAATAACAGTTTCAAAATAGCATCAAAAACAAAAAACCTGTAAATCTTGCGATTTACAGGTTTTTGAAATATTTCGGTTTTTAAAAGATTGAAAAGTTTCCTTTTACTTCTTTTACCCTTGTGTGGGGAGAGCAGGATTCGAACCTGCGAAGTTCACACAGCAGATTTACAGTCTGCCCTCGTTGGCCGCTTGAGTATCTCCCCTAGTCCGTTAACACAGATTTATAATCCGTGTAGTTCGGTAAGCCATAAAAAAACTCCTTAGAAAAATTAAGGAGTTATTGTGGGCGATGAGGGGTTCGAACCCCCGACCCCCTCGGTGTAAACGAGGTGCTCTGAACCAGCTGAGCTAATCGCCCTATTTTACTAGGTTGCTATCGTTTGTGATTGCGAGTGCAAATATACAGCTAGATTTTGTATTTGCAAGTTTATTTTGAAAAAAAATCAAATAATTTTAACCAACACCCTCTACAAGCCTTCTGTGCAAAGTTACTAGAGTTTAAAGGCATTTCAGGCACGCTTATAAACTTTAAAAATAAGTCAAATCGGTTTAAGTGCTCCATTTTTTTCTGGCCGTTACTATGGTATGAACATCCATTTCGGTCTCTGATTTTTTATATTTTACTTTAAATATTTCAAATTCTCCAAATTGATTCTCAGAAAAAAGTTCTTTTAAATCATTTAAATTATGATAATAGAAATAACTCCTAGCACCACTACTACCCACCTGAAAACCGGATTGACTGGACTCACCTTCTACAAAACTCATATAAACCAATCCATTTTCATTCAGTAAATTAAAACAGTCCTTAATAAGCTTCCTACTATCTGACTGAGACAGATATGGCAAACAAAAACCGCAAACTATTCCATCGTATTTTACTTTAATTTCATCGATTTGCCTGCTGTCCATCACAGCAAAACTCGCCGTTGGATTGTTCGTAGCTGCAAGTTCTATCATATTTGGGGCGATGTCGATCCCAAAAATATCAAAGTCAGGTCGCTTTGATAACAGATACTTTGTAATGTTTCCGGGACCGCAACCAATCTCCAAAATTTTGGGATTTACTTTGTCAAATGAATTGCAAACAAAGTCATAGGTGTCGTTATACAGATCCAAATCCATAAACTTATCCTGATAGGGTAAAGCAATTTTGTTCCAGGTTTCAAATGTTTCTTTATATCTGTCCATAATCCTATTATTGTTCAAAAGTGGTCTCTAATCTTTTCTTTAATCCTGAGGTATGCAGTTTGTTAAATATTACTGTCTGGCATTTTTCATCGCAATCTGTATTTTGTCTATCTGATTGAAATGTCTAATCATATGATTGATCAAAAATTGAAAAGTGTCTCCCAGTTTTAACTTAATGAAGTTTGAAATTGAAATCTTAATCTTCACTTTGTTTAAACTCACTTTTCCCGATTGATTTAACAAGTCCAAAAGTTTGATTTGCTGGTTTATAAACCTGTCAATTACCGATTGATCCAGTTTAGTATTCAACGGATTTTTGTCTTTAAAAGTTTTCATTTTGTTTGGCTTTTCTTTTGGCAACATGCTTTTTGCAAAGTAACTCCCTAAAATTCCGCTTTTAAATTCAACATCAGTTTTGGTGGTTGATTGTTTTATCTCGCTTTCTATTTGCGATAAATAAAAGTCACCATACAAATTCAAATGTTCCAAACATTCCAGAATGCTCCAGGAAGTTTCGTTTTCCCTCCAAGTTAGAGCATTCAAATCATAATTTTTTAATTTTTCTGCCTGATTGATAATTTGCCTTGTCTGCTCTAAAAGCGTCTGTATTAATTTCCCTGATTGCATAGTTTTATTTTTCTTTATGCAAAATTGTAAAAAGCATTTTCAATAAATCTTGATTGAAGTCAAGACTTTTTTAACCGGGATAAAGTTTCAGCACTCATCCTTAAATAATTAGCAATATGCCGGTTTGGGATTTCCTGAAAAAGCTGTGGACTTCTTTTTAAAACCCTTTCATATCTTTCTTTTGGCGAATTGGTCAGTATATCAATCTCCCGCTCCATTTGCTGAACAACCAAATTTTCCAGAATTTTAATCCATAAATTTCTATTGCTTTCTGCGTCTAAAAATTGATCAATTTGTTGTTTATCCACCACTTTTAGCACCGTTTTTTTGATCGCCTGAATAAACAAATCGGAAGGTTTACCCGTCAAAAAAGAATCCAATGAAACGATCAAATTTTCTTTATAACCAAATCTAATGGTTCGTTCTTCATATTCGTCTAAAACAAAAATCCTAAGGCTTCCGCTTACTATAAAATACATATTGGTATCAATACTGCCTTTCACCTTCAGAAATTCGTTTCTGTCGATGGTTATTGTCTTCTCCGAAAGTTCGATAATTTCCTTCATTTCCTGTCTGCCATAGGTTTTGATCTACTTGCAATTCACTTATTTTCTGTGCACATCTGCCCCTTAACCGAAGCAGTAACACTCTTCTATCAAGAATAAGATTTTACAATACTACACAAAAAAAGAATACCGGAATTGGCTTTTTAGATAAATCGTTTTTTTTGAAATGGTAATTAATTCAGGCCTATTTTGAAGCAATTCCATCTCCCTACTTGTTCAAATAAAATTAAAAAATGCAACGCATAAAAAAAACTCCTTAATTTCTTAAGGAGTTTCTCGATGGTCGATGAGGGATTAAAACAAAACCTCTGCAACCTAATATTTCAGCACAATTTAACTAAGCTAACTGCAACGCTAAATCCATCATTTCTTTAAAAGAATTTTGCCTGTCATCTGCCGATAAAGATTCTTTTCTAAGAATATGATCGGATACTGTCAAAATAGACAGCGCCTTTTTTCTGTATTTGGAAGCAATAGAATACAACGCAGCTGTTTCCATATCAACACCCAACACGCCGTAAGTTTTCCAATTTAAAAAAGGATCACCTAAATGACTTTCAGTATAGAAAAAATCAGATGTCAATACTGATCCTATATGAGTTTTTACCGTACTTTTCTCTGCAATTTCATTGGCTTTTTTTAATAATTCAAAATTGGCTGTCGGAGCAAAATCACTCCCATTAAATCTAAGCTTATTCATCCCGGAATCCGTACACGCACTCATAGCCAAAACAATATCCATCATGTTTACATCCTCCTGAATAGAACCACAAGACCCAATTCTAACCAATGTTTCTACACCATATTCTTCAATCAATTCTGTAATATAAATAGAAATTGATGGCATCCCCATACCTGTACCCTGCACGCTAATTCTCTTACCATTATAATAACCAGTATAGCCCAACATTCCTCTCACCTCATTATAACATATTACATCTGTTAAAAACGTTTCCGCTATCAACTTTGCTCTTCTGGGATCACCAGGAAGTAAAACAAAATCTGCTATATCGCCCTTTTTTGCATTGTTATGTGCACTCATATTATCTTTTTTTATTGATTTATAAACTCTATTTTCCTACTTTAATTTACTTAATTCGAACAAGCTAAGTTAATCATAAATTTATTCCTTCTTTCACCGAATAAAATGTAACCAACAACTCATAGGTCCTCATAAAATAAAAAACCTCCAAAATCAAACGACTTTAGAGGTGGTGTTATTTGTAGGCGACCAAGGATTTAAACCCCCTACCCGCTTTCGCTAAATAAATTACAAACAACAACACCATAGATCTTCCATAAAACAAAAAACCTCCAAAATCATATGACTTTGAAGGTTGTATTTTTGTGGGCGATGAGGGGTTCGAACCCCCGACCCCCTCGGTGTAAACGAGGTGCTCTGAACCAGCTGAGCTAATCGCCCTATTTTACTAGGTTGCTATCGTTTGTGATTGCGAGTGCAAATATACAGTTAGATTTTGCATTTACAAGCTTATTTTGAAAAAAAATGAAATAGTTTTTCAAAATATTTCTTAGCAATCTATTTATCAACCCCTTAAAAAACAAATATTTTTTAGCTTTCTTTCCCATTTAGTTAAAAAATGAAATCTCTAGGGGTAATTTCGAATATTCTTTTGTATTCACTGGCTAGAATCATACATTTGCATACCTTAATAGTATACTCAAATGCCTAGATATCAAGAAAACGATTTACCTAAAGCTAAATTAGACTCTAATTCACTTCAAAAAGCACTTCGAATTTTTAAATACGGTAAAAACCACAAATGGAAATTTTTTCTGGGTTTGGTTTTTCTCTTATTAACCAGCGCCACTGCCCTTGCCTTTCCAAAATTAATGGGAATGCTGGTGGATTGTGTGACAAATAAAAACCTGAACAGAGCCAACGAAATTGCCGTCGGTCTTATGGTTATCCTGACACTACAGGCTATCTTCTCTTTTTTCAGAATTTCACTTTTTGTAAATTTTACCGAAAATTCACTTTCCAATATTCGTTTTGCGTTATACGAGAATTTAGTAAAATTACCGATGTCATTTTATTCTCAAAAACGTGTTGGGGAATTAAACAGCCGAATTAGTGCTGATATTTCACAACTGCAAGACACCTTCACCACCACTATCGCTGAGTTCTTACGCCAGCTGATTTTAATTATTGGTGGATTTGTTATTTTAGGAAACATCAGTCCGAAACTAACCCTGATGATGTTGGCCATCGTGCCAATTGTAGCGGTAGCGGCCGTTGTTTTTGGAAGATTCATCCGTAAATACGGAAAGAAAACACAGGATAAAGTAGCCGAAAGTCAGGTGATTGTAGAAGAAACGCTGCAAGGAATCAGCAATGTAAAAGCTTTTGCCAACGAATGGTATGAAATCCAGCGTTATAAAAATAAAATCAAAGAAATTGTAAAAATCGCTATTAAAGGCGGACAGTACAGAGGTTATTTTGCTTCGTTTATCATCCTTTGTCTTTTTGGCTGTGTGGTTGCTGTAGTTTGGTACGGAATCACCCTAACCATTAAAGGTGAAGTTGAAGGCGTTGGAGATTTAATTTCGTTTGTACTTTATACTACATTTATCGGAGCCTCTTTTGGAGGTATTGCCGAGATGTATGCTCAGATTCAAAAAGCAGTAGGTGCAACCGAACGTGTTTTTGAATTACTGGAAGAAACTCCGGAAGAGATCAATGCAAAAGCGAGAACTACTCCTATCGAAAAAATCAAAGGAAATGTTGCCTTCAAAAATGTTGCCTTCAGCTATCCTTCAAGAAAGGAAATTGAGGTTTTAAAAGATGTGAATTTTACAGCCGAATTCGGTCAGAAAATTGCGATTGTAGGCCCAAGTGGTGCCGGAAAATCGACTATATCTTCCTTACTTTTACGTTTTTACGACATAACTTCAGGCGAAATAATTGTGGATGGAAAAAGCATCTATGATTACGATTTGGAAGATCTACGCGGCAATATGAGTATTGTTCCTCAGGATGTTATTCTGTTTGGAGGAACGATTAAAGAAAATATCGCATACGGAAAACCGGATGCTACCAACGAAGAAATTATAGCAGCTGCAAAACAAGCCAATGCCTTTAATTTTGTTGAAGGTTTCCCTGAAAAATTCGAGACTCTGGTAGGAGAACGCGGTGTTAAATTGTCTGGCGGACAGCGTCAGCGTATCGCTATAGCCAGAGCATTGCTTAAAAATCCAAGTATCTTAATTTTAGATGAAGCCACGTCTTCTTTGGATAGTGAAAGTGAAAAACTGGTTCAGGAAGCTTTAGAAGTTTTAATGGAAGGAAGAACCAGTATTATTATTGCTCACCGTCTTTCGACTATTAGAAATGCTGATAAAATTTTGGTTCTCGATAATGGAAAAATTACAGAAGAAGGTACACACCAGGAATTAATCAATTTGGAGAACGGAACTTATAAAAACTTAAGTAATCTTCAATTCAGCAACTCTTAACCGAAATGTAAATAGTACTAACTCATTTTAATTTTAAAGTAATGCCACATTTAAGAATCGTTTTAATTTTATTGTTTATTGTTTTAAATACCATCAGTGTTCTGGCTCAGGAAAAACCTTTTAACGTAGTTAACATTTCCAAAGACGGAGCGCAATACATCAAATTCGGAATGAACCTTCAGGTTTGGGGAAGATATGCAGAATTGAACGAAGGCAGTAAAATTGGCACAAATGAAGTTAGCGATACTTATGATGTTGTAATCAGACGTTTGCGTTTGCAGGCTATGGGAATGCTGACTGAGAATATTTTCTTTCATCTTCAGTTAGGTCAGAACAATATTAATTTTACTCAAAATAACGGTCCTTCAAATGCACCTCTTTCGGTTATGGACGCATTGGGAGAGTACCATTTCAACGAAAAACTTCATATCGGTGGTGGATTGACAGCCTGGGGAGCAGGAACCACGCGTTATTCGGCAAACAGTTCTTCATCACACCTTACGCTGGACACTCCAATGTACCAGCAGTTTACAAACATATCATCAACCTTCGGAAATCGAAATTTAAGCATTTATGCTAAAGGATATTTGGGCAAGTTTAATTACCGTGCGGCTATCACAAATCCGTATCGAAATACAGCAGACAATCTGGGAATAAATTCTTCGGTAAGCACGCAAACACCAAGAGCACAATACTCGGGGATTCTAACTTATTCTTTCTTCGATAAAGAATCGCTTGAAGATGCCTACCATAAAGGAACTTACTTAGGCACAAAGAAAATCCTGAATGTTGCCTTAGGTTATATGACCCAGGCCAAAGCCATGTGGCGTCTAACACCCGATGCAACAGTTGCGTATGACGACATGAAAATCTTAGGTCTTGATGTTTTTTACGACAGTCAGATTAATAACAAAGGAGCTGCTATAACAGCTTACGCCGCTTTCAACAACAATAATTATGGTAAAAACTACATTCAGTCCGTTAACACCCCGAATCCCGCTATTGGAGACAATACTTTAATAAATGGTTCAGGCGCAGGGTTTATTGGTGTAGGTACCGGAAATATTTATTACGCACAGCTAGGGTATCTTTTTGGGAAATCAGACAATCCAGCCCAGAAAGGCCGTTTTCAGCCTTATGCCGCTACACAAATTGCCGATTTAGAAGCTTTAGACACACCAATGACTATGTACGAATTAGGCGTAAATTATTACACTACAGGTACTTTGGGACCAAAATTCAGTTTAAACTATCAAAACAGAGCGGTGTTTGATAAAACACTACTAGGCGCTTACAAACAAAACGATCGATTGGGCATGGTCGTGTTGCAATGCCAGGTCTCTTTTTAAAAAAATGAAATTCCAATATACAAATTCCAAATTCCAATCGTAACAGTTGGGATTTGGATTTTTTTTATTGAAGATTTAAACCCGACAGGTTTTAAAAACCTATCCGATTTAAGCGATCGATTAGGAGATCCTAAATTCCAAATACAAAAAATCCCAAATTCCAATCATAACAATTGGGATTTGGGATTTTTAAATTTATTGGAATTTTTACTATTATTTTCCTTTTCTTCTCTTACGTTCTGCTTTAATCATAGACAATTCGCGGCTTGTTTGCCCCGCAACAGAGGTATTCTCTTCTGCACGACGAATTAAGTACGGCATAACGTCTTTTACAGGTCCAAATGGTAAATACTTCGCTACATTATAGCCATTCTCAGCTAAATTATAACTAATATTATCACTCATTCCGTACAATTGTCCAAACCAGATTTTAGTATCGTTTTTGGCAACTCCTTTCTCCTGCATCATTTCCATCAATTTATAAGAGCTCAATTCATTGTGAGTCCCTGCAAAAATCGACATGATATCCAGGTGTTCTGCCATATAATGTACAGCAGCATCATAGTTAATATCTGTAGCTTCTTTAGAGACACAAATTGGCGAAACATAATTTTTCTCTTCTGCACGCTTGTTTTCTTTCTCCATATAAGCACCACGAACCAATTTCATTCCAATAAAGAAACCTTCGTTTTTAGCTACTTCATGTAATTTTTTCAAATAGTCCAAACGATCCCAGCGGTACATTTGCAAAGTATTAAAAACAATCGCTTTCTCTTTATTGTATTTGCGCATCATATCGGTAACCAAATCATCGGCTGCATCCTGCATCCAGCTTTCTTCACCGTCAATTAATAAAGCCACATCTTTTTTGTGAGCTTCACCACAAACCTTATCAAAACGGGCTACTACTCTATCCCACTCTGCTTGTTCAACCGGAGTCAATGTTTGTTTTTCTCCTAATTTTTCATACAATTCAAAACGACCAAAACCTGTTGGCTTAAATACAGCAAACGGAATCGCCAAACGCTCTTTAGCAAATTCAATAGTTTTTAAAGTCATTTCTAAAGCAGCATCAAACTGCTCTTCCTCTTCTTTTCCTTCAACTGAATAATCCAACACTGATGAAACACCTTTGGTAAACATTTTGTCTACCACTGTAATACAATCGTCTTCGTTTACACCACCACAAAAATGGTCAAAAACAGTTGCGCGAATCAATCCTTCTACCGGAAGATTTGCTTTAATTGCAAAATTGGTAACAGCGGTTCCTATCCTCACCAAGGGCTGGCTGTCGATCATTTTAAAAAGAAAATAAGCTCTGTCAAGTTCCGTATCACTTTTTAGTGAAAATGCAACCTGAGTGTTATCAAATATTTTTTCCATTAAGGTCAGTTTTTTATGCAAATATAGATAGAGTTTTGAATATTCTTCACTAATCGATACCCAATTTTTCAGTATCGGCAACAACATTGTTACATTTCTGTAAATTATAACATCAGAAGCCTGTCGGATTCCTTTTTTTTGAAAGAAAATTCGAAACAAACGCGCTCGTCCTTATCTAGAATGATTCATTTTAAAACAAATAAGAACAAAACTTTGGATATTATTTAGTGAAAAATGCCTTATTTTGCGCTTTCAATTAACTACAGACATATGCAATCCATCCAAGCCAATAATTATCTTGTGCATTTTAACCAAACTGCATACGAAGCTTTAAACAATCACTTAAAAGAAAATAAATATTCTAATTTGTTTATCATCGTTGATACGCAAACCAATGAGTATTGTTTACCAAAGTTCCTGCCTTTGCTTGAAACTGATTTGACGATAGAAATTATTGAATTTGAAGCCGGAGAAATCAATAAAAACATTGAAACCTGTATCGAAATCTGGAAAGTATTGACAGAGCTTGGTGCCGACAGAAAGTCGCTTATCATTAATCTGGGTGGTGGTGTTGTAACAGATTTAGGAGGTTTTGTCGCTTCAACCTTTAAACGTGGAGTTGATTTTATCAATATCCCTACTACCTTATTATCTATGGTCGATGCTTCTGTTGGAGGAAAAACCGGAGTAGATTTAGGCAATTTAAAAAACCAGATCGGTGTAATTAACGTACCTCAAATGGTATTGATTGATATAAACTATCTCGAAACATTACCACAAGGCGAAATGCGTTCAGGACTTGCCGAAATGCTAAAACACGGTTTGATTTACGATGCAGCCTACTGGAGACAGTTTTTAAATTTAAAAGCAATTTTATATGACGGATTAGATGCGTTGATTTATCGCTCTGTTGAAATTAAAAACAACATTGTAATTCAGGATCCAACTGAAAAAAACATTCGTAAAGCATTGAATTTCGGACATACGTTAGGACACGCTATTGAAAGTTACTTTTTGGAAAGTGAAACCAAAACAACCTTGTTGCACGGTGAAGCCATAGCGATTGGAATGATCCTTGAAAGCTACATATCCCTGCAAAAAGGCTTAATTACGGAAACAGAATATGCCGAAATTAAAAGCAATCTTAAAAGCATTTATGACGATGTAGAAATCGAAGAAAATGATATCGATCCGATCCTTGAATTGCTTATTCACGACAAAAAAAATGAGTACGGTTTAATTCAATTTGCGTTAATCGAAGGAATCGGAAAAATAAAAATTAACCAATCGGTTGAAAATAAATTAATTCTAGACGCGTTTCAGGATTATAAGTATTAAACTTTTTTTAATAAAAAAGCTTTGCTTTAGGTATATATTATTTTTTACATTTGCCACGATGAAAACAAACAGTAAACAAAGACATTTTAACTCCTATAGAAACCGGCTCAATAGTTCTTTATTAAGAATGTTGAATCGTTTTTATAATAGTAAAAGTCCGTTTTGTTTTGATGTTTTTTTGTGCTCAAAAGCGGAACACGAAAAACTGCAAATTGTATTTGCTAATATTAGGGTTTGAATTATAGATTAAACATTTGTCATCTATAAAATAAAATTCACATCCTTAATATTAAAAAATAAATGAATACAAAATATTCAGATCTAATCAATCAAACCTATTACTTTCCACAAGCGGAATTCAAATTAAACAAAGACAATCTTCAATTTCACAACATCGATTTGATGAAATTGGTAGAGCAATATGGCACGCCATTAAAGTTTACATATTTGCCGCAGATTTCAGAGAACATCAATAAGGCAAAAGCCTGGTTCAGAAAATCAATGGAAAAAAACAAGTACGATGCAAAGTACTACTACTGTTATTGCACAAAAAGCTCTCATTTTGAATACATTATGAATGAAGCTTTCAAGAACAACATTCACATCGAAACATCATCAGCTTTTGATGTTAATATCGTAGAGAATTTACTTGAAAATGGCAAAATCAACAAAAGTACTTATGTTATCTGCAATGGTTTCAAAAGAGACGAATACATTACCAATATTGCAAGATTAATCAACAGCGGACATAAAAACACTATTCCAATCATTGATAACTACGAAGAATTAGATTTACTTCAGGCGGAAATCAAAGGGAAATTCAAAATTGGAATTCGTATTGCAGCGGAAGAAGAACCTAAATTCGAGTTCTATACGTCAAGATTAGGAATCGGATACAAAAACATCGTTTCGTTCTATAAAAAACAAATTCAGGAGAATGATAAACTAGAGCTTAAAATGCTTCACTTTTTTATCAATACCGGAATAAATGATACCTCATATTACTGGAATGAGTTGGTAAAATGTATCAAAGTATACATTGCACTTAAAAAGGAATGCCCTACCCTTGACGGATTAAATATCGGAGGCGGTTTTCCAATTAAAAACTCACTTGCCTTTGAATATGATTATCAGTACATGATTGACGAAATCATCAATCAGATTAAAATTGCATGTGATGAGGCTGAAGTAGATGTACCAAATATCTTTACAGAATTTGGATCTTTTACAGTAGGTGAAAGCGGTGGTGCGATCTATCAGATTTTATATCAAAAACAACAAAATGACAGGGAAAAATGGAACATGATTGATTCCTCATTCATTACCACTTTACCGGATACCTGGGCTATAAACAAACGTTTTATCATGCTGGCCGTAAACCGCTGGAACGATACTTACGAGCGGGTTTTATTGGGTGGTTTGACTTGTGATAGTGACGATTATTACAACTCAGAGCAAAACATGAACGCCATTTATTTGCCTAAATACAACAAAGAAAAACCTTTGTATATTGGTTTCTTTAATACTGGTGCGTATCAGGAAACCATTGGAGGTTATGGCGGTTTACACCACTGCCTGATTCCACAACCTAAACATATCTTAATAGATCGTGACGAAAATGGTATTTTAGCCACTGAAGTTTTCTCAGAACAGCAAACTTCTGACGATGTGTTAAAGATTTTAGGATACACTAAAAAAGTATAAAAAAAACCTGCCAAATAAAAGTTAATAAATATAAAATTATTAATTTGCAGTACCACTAAAAGGTTAAACTTTTAATTCAAAAAAAAATAAAAAAACAAGAACAAATGAAAGGACCAATCAGTCAGTTTATTGAAAAACATTATTTACACTTCAACTCTGCCTCTCTAGTTGATGCTGCAAAAGCATACGAGCAACAATTGGCAAACGGAGCTAAAATGATGGTAAGTATGGCTGGCGCTATGAGTACAGCAGAAATTGGTAAAATTTTTGCCGAAATTATTAGACAAGATAAAGTACAAATTATTTCTTGTACTGGAGCCAATCTAGAAGAAGACATCATGAACTTAGTGGCACACTCACACTACGAAAGAGTGCCAAACTATCGTGATTTAACACCTGAAGACGAATGGGCTTTATTAGAAAGAGGATTAAACCGTGTTACAGACACTTGTATCCCAGAACATGAAGCATTCCGTCGTTTACAAAAACACATTTACAAAATCTGGAAAGATGCCGATGATAAAGGAGAACGTTATTTTCCTCATGAATTCATGTACAAAATGTTGTTGTCAGGCGTTTTAGAAGAATACTACGAAATTGATTTAAAAGACAGCTGGATGTATGCCGCTGCCGAGAAAAATTTACCTATTATTGTTCCGGGTTGGGAAGACAGTACAATGGGAAATATCTTTGCTTCATACGTAATCAAAGGCGAATTAAAAGCCTCTACGATGAAATCAGGTATTGAGTACATGACTTTCCTTGCAGACTGGTATCCAAAAAATAGCACTAACGGAATTGGATTCTTCCAAATTGGTGGTGGTATTGCAGGAGATTTCCCTATTTGTGTGGTACCAATGTTGTACCAGGATATGGAAATGCACGATGTTCCATTCTGGAGCTATTTCTGTCAAATTTCAGATTCAACAACCAGTTACGGTTCGTACTCTGGAGCGGTTCCAAACGAAAAAATCACTTGGGGTAAATTAGATATTAAAACCCCTAAATTTATTATTGAGTCGGACGCTACAATTGTTGCTCCATTAATTTTTGCTTATTTATTAGATTTATAGGATATTTATGAAAAGAGTTATAGTAGACTACGCTAAACTTACCAACGAAATTTTGAACCTTTTGGTAGAGAAATTTCCTGATGGTTATGATGATTCGGATGTAATCCGTTTTAGAAATGCTAAAAACGAATTAGTAGAAGCCGTTGAAGTTCGTACTGAAGACACTATTTATTTGGTAAAAATTAGTACTAAACTTGCAGACAGAATCGAAAATTATGATGAAGATGACGATATCGACGTAGACGTGGATACAATCGAACCGGTTAAAGGTCTTGATCTTGATGATGATATCGACGATGACGACGACGATGACAATCAGGACAAACCAGATGTTGACGGTGGAGATGACGACGACGATGACGAAGACAAAGAAGATATTGCTGACGACGAAGATGATGAAGACGAAGATTAAGCAATCTTTTTCAAAATAAATAAAAGGAACTCTATGCGGGTTCCTTTTTTTATTATTCCCTAATTACTTCATCTAAATATAGGAAAAATACTATATATTTGTTTTTATTCTTTTTCCGTAATTGCCAACGCCATGACCTCAGAAATCCTACACGCCAAACTAAAAGAAAATTTTGGATTTGAAAAATTCAGACCCAACCAGGAAACTATCATTAATACGATACTTTCGGGTCAGGATACTTTAGCTATTATGCCCACCGGAGGAGGAAAGTCAATCTGTTTTCAATTACCGGCCTTAGTCTTGCCCGGAATCACCATTGTCATTTCGCCTTTGATCGCCTTAATGAAAGATCAGGTCGACAGCTTAAAAACAAATGGTATTAATGCCTGTTACATCAACAGCAGCCAAACCAGTCAGGAACAGCAATTTTATATTGACAATTTAAAATCAAATACTTTCAAATTAGTCTACATTGCACCGGAGAGCCTTTCATATCTGGATGTGGTTTTTAACGAACTGACCATCAGCCTGATTGCGATCGACGAAGCGCATTGTATTTCTTCCTGGGGCCATGACTTTCGTCCGGCCTATACCAATCTGGGATATTTAAAGAGTCGCTTCCCTTCTACTCCGGTCCTGGCATTAACGGCTACTGCCGATAAGGCGACCCGAACCGATATCGTCAAACAGCTAAAACTTAGAAATCCAAAAACATTCGTTGCCTCGTTTGACCGAAAAAATCTAAGTCTCGAAGTTCGCCCGGCTCTTGACAGAGTAAAACAAATAATTGATTTCATTGCCAATAAACCCAATGAATCCGGAATTGTTTACTGCTTAAGCCGAAAGACCACAGAAGAACTGGCTGAAAAATTAAAGAAAAACGGAATCACCGCCAAAGCCTATCATGCCGGTCTTGATAATAAAGTGAGAGCCAAAACTCAGGATGAGTTTATCAATGATGACTGTCAGGTCGTTTGCGCTACCATTGCCTTTGGTATGGGAATTGACAAATCCAATGTCCGCTGGGTCATTCATTACAATTTACCCAAAAACATCGAAGGCTATTATCAGGAAATTGGACGTGCCGGCCGGGACGGACTAGCAGCCGAAACCGTTTTATTCGAAAGTTATGCCGATGTCATTCAACTTCAGAAATTTGCCTCCGAAGGATTAAACTCCGATGTACAGCTGGCCAAATTAGAAAGAATGAAACAATACGCCGATGCCTTAAGCTGTCGCCGAAAAATTCTGCTTTCGTATTTTGGCGAACTCGTAAAAGAAAATTGTGGCAACTGTGATATCTGCAAAAATCCTCCCACTTTTTTTGACGGAACTATTTTAGCGCAAAAAGCACTCTCGGCAATTGTCCGTTTACAGCAATCAGAACCATTGGCTGTAATTGTTGATTTTTTAAGAGGCTCGAGAAACGCATATATCTACGAAAAAAATTATCAAAGCTTAAAAACGTACGGAATTGGCTCCGACATTTCGTGGTACGATTGGAATCAGTATTTAATTCAGCTCATTAACTTGGGCTATCTTGAAATTGCTTTCCATCAGCACAATAAAATTTTGCTGACGTCTTTTGCAAAAAAAGTGCTGTTTGAAGGAGAGAAAGTAAAATTGAATACAGTCGTTAAAAAAGCAATCGACAAAAACGAAATCGCAGAGACCAAAACAAAAGCCACAAAAAATTTTCTTTTCGAAATTCTTCGAAAACTGCGTTACGAAATCGCCCAGGAAGAAGAAGTTCCGGCTTACGTAATTTTCAGTGATGCCGCCTTAAGGCAAATGGAAACATTACGACCGATGAGCGATGACGAATTTCTTGCCATCGATGGTGTCGGAAATGCAAAACTTGAAAAGTACGGTTCCGAATTTATAAATACCATTATAGCATTTCAAAAAGCAAAAAAAACAAATACAAAAGCCAAAAAAGAAAGCAATACGTATAAGACTACTTTAGAACTTTTTAGAAATGGCAAAACGGTAACAGAAATTGCAGGGAAAAGAAATTTAGGATATACCACCATTATATCACACTTAGCCAAACTATATCTTGATGGCGAGGAAATCGATTTAAGTTCGTTTGTAACCAATGACGAAGTCAAACAATTGCACAAAGCTCAAATTGAACTCGAATACCCTTCCGGCTTAAAACCGTATTTTGACTATTTTGATGAAAAAATATCATATGATAAAATTCGTCTGGGTCTTGCTATTGTTGAGAAGAACAAGTAAAACCCGCTACTTTGTCATTTCGACCAACGGGAGAAATCACACAAGAAACTCCGCTCCTACAATCTCAATCTTTGTCAAATTTTGCATGTGATTCCTCCCTTCGGTCGAAATGACAAACGGTGTAGAAATTCAGTTTGGATTCAGCGCATGTGATTTCTTCCTTTGGTCGAAATGACAAACGGTGTAGAAATTCAGTTTGGATTCAGCGCATGTGATTTCTCCCTTCGGTCGAAATGACATAAAACAAAAAATCCTGTGAAATTTACTCCACAGGATTTTTTTTGTTTTATGCTAAACAGAAATTTACAAATAACGCTCTTCAAAAACTTTTTGATGGTGTTTTTGATGACCAATAATTACAAATCCCAAAGCGCGAACAGAAATCTGAATGTTGGAAGCTGTCCCAATTCTTTTGAGCTGTTCTTCAGATAGACTCTTAAAAAACAACAAATTGGAATGTCTTAATGCAGACAATTCTGTCAACAAACTCTGAATACTTCTGCTATTTGAATCGGTACTATTTGCGTAATCATCTTCCTCAAAACTAGGCAAAGGCGTTAGATCATTTCTTGAAAATCGCAAAGCGCGATACGCAAAAATTCGTTCACAATCCAGAATGTGCTGAATAATGTCTTTTATCGTCCACTTTCCTTCTGCATAACGATAGTCAAATTTATCCATTGGAATATTTTGCACAAATTTGATAAACTCGTGTAGTGAAATTTCGAGTTCTTCAAACAAATCTCCATTTCCAACTGCTTTAATATAATTGGCATATCCGCCTGAATATTCGTTTTCTGTTAATAGGGCTACGTTCATTTTTTATAGTTTTTAAGCTGAGTTTCTACTGGCATTTGTATTTCCGAAAAGGGATCTTGTTACGATTTTTTCGTAAACTTTAATCAGCTCCTCGTCTACAATGTTTTCTTTATTCAATTCGTTAATTCTCAACAAAGCATATTGTTGTATAGTCAACAATGGCAATACGATACGCTCTCTTATCTGAATCGATGCTATACCATCAGGATAATTTTCCATCAGTGTTTTATGTCCTGCAATTTTCAGTAAAAGACGTTTGGTTTCTGAAAATTCGTCGTAGATAATCTGCCAGAATTCTCCAAACTCAGGATCATTTTTCATATAAGCGGTCAACGGTAAAAATGATTTCGCCAATGACATCATACTGTTTTCCAACAGCGTTTTGAAGAATAAAGAATTTTGATACAGGTCATGTACTTTATCCCATTGTCCGCTTTCTTCAAAATATTTTAAAGCCGATCCAACTCCGAAGAATCCCGGTACGTTTTGCTTCAACTGACTCCAGGAACCCACAAAAGGAATCGCTCTTAAGTCGGCAAAATCTAATGATTCCGACTTACTTCTTTTAGACGGACGGCTTCCGATATTGGTTTTGGAGTAATATTTTAACGTACTCATTTTTTCCAAATATGGGATAAACTTAGGATGATTCTTAAAACTCAGGTATTTTTCATACCCTAAATCAGCCAGTTGCGTTAAAATTTTCGTTTCCTCCGCGCTCAGCTCATTTTTTTCTTTGCTAAAAACCTGGTTGGTGACTCCGGCACTCAATAAGTTCTCAATATTATAACGACAGGAATCCAAAGTTCCGAAATTAGAACTGATCGTTTGTCCCTGAACGGTAATCTGAATTTCGTTATTCTCGATTTTCGGACCTAAAGACGCATAAAACTTATGTGTTTTTCCGCCTCCACGAGCCGGAGGTCCGCCACGGCCATCAAAGAAAATTACTTTGATACCGTATTGTCTTGAAATTTCGGTCAATGAAATTTTCGCCTGATAAATACTCCAGTTGGCCATTAAATAACCACCATCCTTTGTCCCGTCAGAGAAACCTAACATAATAGTTTGTTTGTTCCCTCTGGATTCAAGGTGTTTAGAGTACTCCGGATTGTTGTACAATTGTTCCATAATTTGATGCGCATTCTGTAAATCATCAACCGATTCAAAAAGCGGAATTATGTCAACCGTTGGGTTTTCCCAATTGTTCAAACGAATCATTGCGAAAGTTTCCATAACATTTAGGGCACTTTCATTGTTACTGATAATGTAACGATTGGCGCCAAACTCACCGTTTCCTTGCTGAATTGTTTTAATCGTCTGAACTGATTCCAAAGTAGATCTTGTAATTTCATCTTCAAAGTCAGCAGGATTCAAGTCTCCTTTTACTTTTGACAAAACTCCCAGTTTCTCTTCTTCCGACAAATCAAAATAATTCTGCGGAAATATCTGCGAACCAGAATTCAAATAATAATTCACCACATCCTTAAATACAGCATTGTGAATTTTACTATTCTGGCGAATATCTAAAGTGGCAAAGTGAAAACCAAACAAATTAATTTTTACTAAAAAAGCTTCCAATTCATCTAAATAAAGAGACTGATGTTTTTCAATAATAATGGTTCTTATCTTATTTAACTGCGTCAATAACTCTTCTAAAGTAATGTAAATTTCTCCTTTCGAGTAGAACACCGAACGATAAAGCTTATGTTCAAGTTCAGACACTAAAGTATCTACACCTGAGAATGTTAACTTACGTTTTAAGTTTCTCATTTCAACATAATAACACTTCAAGATTGACGTACGCAAACGCTCCGCTACTTTTAAAGTAATCTCCGTAGTAACAAAAGGATTTCCGTCACGATCCCCTCCTGGCCAAAAACCTAATTTGATCAATTGGTTCTGAATCGCATTCCCCTGAAGGATATTTTTTTGTAAATAATGAACAATTTCGCCGGAAGTTGCATAGAATACATTCTCCAAATACCAGATCAAACTCACTGCCTCATCATACGGATTGGGCTTTTCGTTCTGAATAAAAGGAGTTTTTCCGAGTTGTGCCAGTAATTGTTTGATTTTCAGTAAATCATTTAAACGAATAGCATCTGTCAAATCATTGATGATCCCCAAAACCGGACCTGGATAAAATTGCGTTGGATGCGCCGTTAGAACTGTTCTGACATTAAAGCTCTCCAAAAATTCAATCAGCTCATCATTCTTTTCCTTGGCATCTGATTTTTCTTTAATATCACGCAACGAACCGCGTCCTTCCATATTATTAACTTCCGGAAATGCAGCATCTTCGATTGCATCAAACAATACGATCTGACGTTCAATGTATTGAATGAATCGAAACATAAGATCAATTTTATCCTTTTCAGAAGCATCATTCAGGTATTTGTTAGAGAAGAAATTGACAATCTCCTTAGGTGTTTCTTGTTTTTTAAATCCCGTTTCACAAGTCTCTGTAAACAAAGGAAGCAGAACTCCTGTATTGTCAATGGAATCAAAAGGCAGTGTTATAAAAACACTATTGTAAATATGGTATTTTGAAAGAACATCCTGATTAAAACGTTCAATTTTTGGTAACGTGTACATAATCTATTTGTAGTTGGTTGGTTAATTGGTCATAAAAAAACCCCAAGAATAAACTTGAGGTTATATTTTGATATAGCATTCAAGAAGATATTACATATTTTTAAAAATAGTATGCATCAAACGCTTCTTATCGTTTATACTTTCTTCTAATGAAATCATAGTTTCAGTTCTGTAAACACCATCGATATCATCGATCATGAAGATTACTTCTTTTGCGTGTTTAGTATCTTTTGCTCTAATTTTGCAAAAAATATTGAATTTACCTGTCGTTACAGAAGCTACTGTTACGAATGGAATTTGATTGATTCGCTCTAATACAAATTTTGTTTGAGACGTATTATTAAGGAAGACACCCACATAAGCAATAAACGAATACCCTAGCTTATCGTAATCTAAGGCCAATGAAGATCCCATTATTATTCCTGCGTCCTCCATCTTTTTTACTCTAACATGCACTGTACCAGCAGATATCAATAGTTTTTTAGCAATGTCAGTAAACGGAACTCTCGTATTGTCTATTAACATATCTAAAATCTGGTGATCTACTTCATCTAAACGAAATTTACTCATAATTCTTTAATTAATATTACTAATTGCTATTACAAAGTATAAAAATATATATAAAAAACAACAAATTCACATAAAAATTAACTTTTTATCAATCCGTTAACAAATTTAACATTTTTATCTAAATAAAAATCTACTTTTTGATTCAATTTCGGAAAAGTACCAAAGTCATCCGAATAACTTGCCCCTTTTGCATCGTATTCGTAATGTCCAAAATAATTTTCCAAATCACCTACTTCAACTATGTAGGCATTAAAGTGAATCTTATTTTCAATCAATTCTTCTTTGTATTGTGCGACAAAATTCGTAATAATTTCGATACCATCATAATTTATTTTGATATTTTTCCACATAAAATCATAAAAAACCACTTTATTTTGTGAAATATTCAAATAATCATTAATTCTGTTATCAACTAAATCGTTTTCGCTAATCAGGTCGAAACTTGAAACAAGTGAGAAAAACAGAAACTTTCGTGTGATTTCACGTTCGTAATCATTCGGGTAATGACCTGCTTCAAATAAAATTGTAGGAGCTCCAAGGAACTGAAAGGTGTCTCCTATACAGTTGATATTAAACGAGTCATCAAAACGCCCCACCTGCCCCGGAATGTATTTTTGCAAAACATCATTGATTCCGGCAATGACATTTATCGCTTTTAAACGGTTTTCATTTACCTCTCTTTCTTCGTTGTACGAAGGCGCTAAAAAGGAAAGTGTTGCCGGTTTTCCGGTTGAACCCGCCCCAAAAATAGTACGCTGATCGTGAAGATTAAAACAAAAATGCGGTTTAAAAGCTTCAAATACCGATCTCAAAATAGTACTTTCCGGTTGGGTTAAATTTTGAGAATCACGGTTTAAATCTACTTTATTAGCGTTCTCACGTGTGTAAAGCCTTGCACCGTCAGGATTTAATATCGGAATACTATAAAAGGTAAACGTTTTGAGCATCTTCTGCGCAAACTCAGAACCGCTGTTTAAGACATTTATAAAATCAAAAAGTGCTTTTGTAGTCGTACTTTCATTTCCATGCATTTGAGACCATAGATAAATACGCGTTGGTCCGGTTCCGATTTGATAACTATAGATCGGTTCTCCTAAGACTGAACGACCAATAATCGCTACCTGATTGTCTGTATTTAATTTATCTAATAAAGGCTGAATATGATCCAAAGTCAAATAACGTCCCTCTATTGTTTGCTCTTTATGCTGGCTGAATAATTCTTCTAAATTCATCGTGTTTTGATTAGTTTACAAAAGTAAACATCTTTATTTTTACAATTGTAAATAAATTGTAAAGTAATAAATTTAGAATTGTAAACAGTTTTTACTGGTAATAGAATTGATTCTACTCTTTACTAATTGACATTTGTTATTAGTTGAAATACTAAAATATAATTTTATATATTTCAACAAGTTAAAACCAATCATCTAAAGTCTTAAATACACAATTTAAAGGTTAAATTTACGATTTACAACTGTAAAATTGTTTTAGAGGCCGCTTTTGATTACATTTGTAAACAGCAATTTTCTAAACAGTAATTTACAATGGTAAACATCGATGATTTTGTAAAACGACTTGAAATTATATTGGATTATTATGCTTTAAACGCCTCTTCTTTTGCGGATAAAATTGGGGTGCAGCGTTCCAGTATGTCTCACCTGCTTTCTGGCAGAAACAAACCCAGTTTGGATTTTGTACTAAAAATTCTGGAGGTTTTTCCCGATATTGATTTGTACTGGATTTTAAATGGCAAAGGGAGCTTTCCAAAAGCGGAAGATGCCACTGATCTGAAAAAAAACGAATCGCTCTCTGAATTTGCAAAACCTCTTACTCCTATCCCATCAGAAGAAAATTCTGTTTCGGAAAATGAAAAATCCAAAAACACATCTTCTACAGAAATTAAAACTCAAAGTTTAAGTCCTGCAGAAAATGAAATTGAAAAAATAGTGGTCTTTTATAAAAACGGAACCTTTAAGACTTACGTTCCTTAAATTTGAAATTTTCGCGTATTTGAAAATTTCTAAAATTATTTTTCATTTAAGCGATTCCTGGACAATCGACCAAAAGCAAAAAATTACAACTGAAATCCGTTTTCCGGAATTTTACCCACGACCCCGTCATAGTGTTTTTTTAAAACATTCAAATCAGCCTCATAATCTCCGGTTGGAGAAAATGGTTTCCCTAAGTTGACTTCTTTTTTGCCCCAGTCAAAAGCGACCGGCACAATTGGCACATTTGCTTTAAGAGCGATGTAATAAAAACCGCTTTTTAATTCTTTTACTCCTTTACGGGTTCCTTCAGCAGCTACAGCTAAGCGAAAAACTTCTTTTCTTTCAAAAATTGCAGCAATCGACTCTACTTTATTCAATCCGCCAGTCCGATCTATAGGCTCTCCTCCTACACTTCTGAAATAATAACCAAAAGGAAAACGGAATAATTCTTTCTTTCCAACCCAGTTCATTTCCAAACCGGAAATGCCGCGTGTAAAAATTCCCAAATAAAAATCATGGTTGCTGGTATGCGGCATCACCATCATCACGCATTTTTTTACTTCAGCATTTTCGATTCCCACAATTTTCCAGCCCATTAGCTTAAAAAAGATGAATTTGTACAATCGCTTTTTCATTAATTTGTTTTTTCCTGCAAAATAAAAGATTTAAAGTGGTATTTTTGAGTAAAAGCATTTAAAATGATCCAAAAATTGTTCAGTTATATTGTTCCTATAAAAATATTCAAAAAAAAATCACAAAGAAGCAAAATCATCGAAGTTACCTGGGCTAATGGCGAATTAGTTCTTGATTCTGAAAACACCAATTATTCCTACGGAAGTTTACAGCGTATTTTAAGATACGGACTTCGAAATATCGGTTATGACAACATTCTTAAAATGGATCATATTTTATTGTTAGGTGTTGCCGGCGGAAGCGTGATTAAAACACTGGTAGATGAAATTCAGTACAAAGGCAAAATTACCGGTGTAGAGATTGATCCCGACATCATTAAAATTGCCAACGAGTATTTCAATCTTGACCAGATTAAACAACTGGAAGTTGTAATTGATGATGCTTTTGAATTTGTTTTAAAAACAAAAAATAAATATAATCTAATTATTATTGATATTTTTGAAGACATCAAGATGCCCAATTTTCTGTTTGAAAGCTTTTTTAGCGAACGGATTTGTTCGCTTTTGCAAAGTCATGGATTTGTTTTGTTTAACACCATGATTTTAGACGAAGCGCACAATGTTCGAAACCGAAAATACATTTCTGAAATTAACCCCAAACTGTTTGCTTCCAAAATGCTCCCACGAGTAGAAGTTCACAACGAATTAATAATTATTGAAAAAGTAGTTTAAACCTATGAAACCTCTTGCCTCTATCTTAAAAGCCTTACCACCTACTAAAGTAATTGATTCCAACATTGACATTTCAAAATACATTCCTTTAGACCTGTCTGTAACCAATCAGGAACTTGCCGAATGTAAACCTGCTAACACCGAAGAATTTGAAGATTTTATTACAGCTTACTTAGAAAAAAATGATGCCGAAGTAGCCTATGGTGGTTATATTGAAGGCCGAACAATCTATCAGCGCAGTACCATTTTTAAAAACAGTTCGATACCGGAACGCAACATCCATATCGGATTAGATCTCTGGACAAAAGTAAATACCCCAGTACTGGCGCCGCTAGACGGAAAAGTACACAGCTTTAAAAACAATATAGGTTTGGGCGATTATGGTCCGACTATAATTTTAGAGCATCGCATAGAAAATGAAAAATTTTATACTTTATATGGACATTTATCGTTAGAAAGTATAGAAAACCTTAGTGTTGGGACATTTTTTCATAAAGGCCAAAAAATTGGAACTTTAGGAAGCTCCTCTGTTAATGGAGATTACGCTCCACATGTACACTTTCAGATTATACGAAACATCGAAACGTATTCCGGCGACTATCCCGGCGTCTGCAATACAAATGACCTGAATTTTTACATCGAAAACTGCCCTGACCCCAACTTATTATTAAAAATTACTTAAATAGTTATGAAGAAAGCAGGATTGATTATATGTTTGTTATTGTTAATTGGATGTAAATCGAAAACGATCAATAGAGACACTGAAGATTTAAAAATTAAAAGAGTCACTACTGCCGAAATAAATTCCAATCAGCAGAAAAAAGCGTACGAATTGGGAAAAAGGGTATTAGAAACCTGTAATTCCTCAAAGTTTAAGCCTTTTAATGAAACTGAAGTTACGAAGTCGGTTATGGAAAATACGACTGAAGAACGTTTGACCAAAACCTGTCAGAGATTCAGACAATACTACGGAAGTTTTATCGATTTAAAACTTGATGGTGTCTACAGAACCAAACAGGAGGTCATTTATCGCTATCATGCACTGTATTCCAAAAAAGTAGCCAATAAAGAGTTGCGCATTTTTGTAAACGAAGACAATTTGATTTCGGCCATAAAATCAATGGATTGGGACGAGAAATTTGATGCCAAAATAACCGAACAATAAAGTAAAAACTATGAATTTAAAACTGCCTCTTTTAATAGTACTGTTAATTACCGGTTTCGTAAACGCACAGCAAACCATAAGTATAAAGGGCTCAAAACCATTTCCGGCAACAACAGCTTATACTTTTATTTGTGAAAAGTATGTTTTTACCGGAGAAACTGAGGTTCAGATTGCCAAAACAGACAAAGGAGGAGTTTTAAAACTAAGCATAGGAATTTCTAACGATAAAACTCAAATTTCAGGAGGCGTATACGTTGATTTAGTCAATGGCGATGTGATTGCCTGCGTAGACAAAAACAGCAAAGAAACCCTTGACGGGAAAACCACTTCTTATTACTATTTCACTCTTGCCGAAATGAATAAACTAAAAAAAACGGATATTAAAGCAATCCGTTTTATCATCAAAGGTAATGCTACAACGTTTGGAGATCAAACCGGCTATTTTACGGCTCTAAACAGGATGGCGTACTTTTCGACAGCATTTGATAAGTCAAAAAAAACCTTTGATACCGCAGCCGCAATTAGCGCTTTATAGATTTTTAGGTTAACCTAATGATTATATTTAATTAAAAAACATCCTTTTTGAGGAGAAACAAATAGACTTCTTTTTTCACACTCTTGTCAGTCTTAAAATCTGTTAAATCATTTTTTGTTAATTAGCCCATACAGCTTTATATTAGTATAATAAATCTTATATTTATAATCTAAACAGTATCCTCCATGAATCCGAATGAAGCCTTAATTACAAAATTCTATACCGCTTTTGCCAATGCCGATGCTAAAACCATGAGCGAATGTTACCATCCTAAAATTCATTTTATTGATCCTGCTTTTGGTTTACTAAAAGAAGATCAGGTTTCTAAAATGTGGGAAATGCTGATTTTAAAAAGCAAAGGCAACCTTAAAATTGAATTTTCAGCTATTAAAGCAGATGATTTTTCAGGTACTGCCAAATGGGTTGCGACTTATAATTTTAGTAAAACCAATAGAAAAGTAATCAATCGGATTTCTGCTGAATTTGCTTTTCAGGACGGTCTAATCATCAAACATACAGATAGTTTTGACGTCTGGAAATGGTCGAAACAGGCTTTTGGTTTAACCGGATATTTAATGGGCTGGACGGGATTTTTTCAAAGCAAAATTCAGGAACAGGCGCTGTTGTCCCTAAAAAAGTTTCAGGAATCCAAATAATTTTCTTAAATTGAAAATTCAAATATGCACATTAGCTAAAATTTTCTTTTAGTTTCTATTCAACTACCCGCCTCTTTTATTAGAATTCGCTTGTCTGTTACTATTTTTTGGAGTTAATCGTGTTGTAAATCTTGAATCTCTATGAAAGAAATTGTACACAAAAAATTAAATCAATTACAGGCAACAGCAATTTGTGGAAACGACATCAGTTCTTCCTGTTTATACGTTTCAGCGCTTACCATTTTATATGCCGGGCAGTACGCCTGGATTTCTCTTTTAATTGTTGCGGTTGTTTTATTCTTATTTCGAAAAATTTACGGGGAAGTTGTAGGGGCAATTCCACTAAACGGAGGGGCTTACAATGTTCTGCTCAACACTTCTACCAAACGTTTGGCCTCTTTGGCTGCTACCTTAACTGTTTTGTCTTATATGGCAACAGCCGTGATTTCGGCTTCAGAAGGCATGCACTATTTGCACGGGATTTTCGAAAGTTTAAATGTGACCGTGGCAACCATCATTGTTTTGGTTCTTTTTACAGGGCTCGCCATATTGGGAATTGGAGAATCGGCTTTTGTAGCCGTAATTATCTTTATCACCCATTTAGTCACTTTAAGTTTACTAGTACTGGCTTCGCTTTGGTTTATCCTGAATAACGGTTTAGAAACTTTTCACATCAACTGGCAGACTCCCATCGCTTATGGAAACATTAAAACGGCTTTGTTTTTAGGTTTCTCAGCCGCTATGCTCGGGATCTCGGGTTTTGAGAGTTCCGCCAACTTTGTAGAAGAACAGCAATCGGGGGTTTTCCCGAAGACGTTGCGCAACATGTGGGCTATTGTTAGTTTTTTCAACCCGGTAATTGCCATTTTGTTAATCAGTATCATTCCGTTAACCGAGGTGGGTGCCAATAAAGAATCACTATTGGCTCATTTAGGACAAACTACAGGAGGTTCCTGGCTGGCATGGCTTATTTCTATTGATGCCGTTTTAGTTTTATGCGGAGCCGTATTGACTTCCTTCGTGGGAGTTTCAGGCTTACTAAACCGAATGACTTTAGACCGGATTTTACCCAACTATTTCCTGAAACAAAACCAACGAGGTTCTCACTATCGCATTGTGATTAGCTTTTTAGTACTGTGCATTTCGGTACTCTTTGCAACCAATGGGCATTTAGAGTCCTTGGCAGGAGTTTATACGTTCTCTTTTCTGGCAGTAATGGCTTTATTTGGAATCGGGAACTTACTACTCAAATTCAAACGTCGAAAACTACCCCGACCAGAGCGTGCACGAGGTATTTCTGTAGTCGTTGCTGTTTCTTTCATTATTGCTGCCTTCATCGGAAATATGGAGCTCAACATCAATGCTTTCTATACCTTTTTAAAATACATGGTTCCATCCCTGCTCTTCATTGGCATCATGTTAAATCGTGTCATTCTGATAAGACTTCTGATCGAAGCTCTGGAGTATTTTTACCAGCCCTTACGACGAATGGTGATCATCAGCAATCGGTATTTACAAAAAATGAGTGTACAGATCAACTCGCAGGAATTTGTCTTTTTTACCAAAGGAGACGATATTGCCATCCTGAACAAAGTTTTACAATATGTTGAAAACAACGAAACGACCAAAAAACTTAAAATCGTTTACGTCAAAAATGGCCCTTCCAATAACGAAGAATTAATCAAAGACCTGGAAGTTTTGGATCGTGCCTACGATGACATTGACATTGAATACCTTGAAATACAAGGAGTTTTTGGCCCTGAAATTATCGATGAGCTTTCTATAAAATGGAATATCCCTAAAAACTTTATGTTTATTGGTTCTCCCGGAAACAAATTCTCCTACCGTATTTCAGATCTGGGCGGAGTTCGCTTAATCATGTAATTTAAAAACAACAAACCCGACAGGTTTTTGAAACATGTCGGGTTTAGTAATTATTATGAATATAAGTTTTACGATTTGAACCAGCCGGCCACTAACTCGTCTTCAAACGAAGTAGCATCCTTGTGAACAAACTCATTGGTATTTTTGTTATAAGTATAGTCCAAAGCCCATTCTGTATGGTTTTTAGCCAAATCTTTGATGCTTTCGCACACAAAAGCAATTTCTTTATCAGTAGTAGTTGGGTGAATTGACATTCTGATCCATCCCGGTTTTTTGATTAAATCGCCAATAGTAATTTCGTTTACCAGTTTATTGGAAGTTTCCTGATCTACGTGCAATAAAAAGTGACCGTAAGTTCCAGCACAACTGCATCCTCCTCTGGTTTGAATTCCGAATTTATCGTTCAGTAATTTCACTCCTAAATTGAAATGAAGATTTTCGATAAAAAACGAAACAACTCCTAAACGGTTTTTATGCTGTCCCGCCAGGATTTTAATATTGGAAACGGAGTCTAATTCATTAAAAACATAGTCTACAATCTCATGCTCGCGTTGTAGGATGTTTTCGATTCCCATTTCCTCTTTTAGCTCAATAGCCAGTGCGGTTTTAATAACCTGAAGAAACCCGGGAGTACCGCCATCTTCACGATCCTCAATGTTATCTATATATTTATGTTCGCCCCACGGATTGGTCCAGCTCACTGTTCCTCCTCCGGGACAATCCGGAATCATATTATTGTATAACTTTTTATTAAAAATTAAAACGCCCGAAGTTCCAGGGCCTCCTAAAAATTTGTGCGGTGAAAAGAAAATAGCATCCAAATACGCTTCCGGATCTTCGGGATGCATATCGATTTCTACATATGGACCTGAACAGGCAAAATCAACAAAACAAACGCCATTGTGCTTGTGCATTAACTTTGCAGCCTCATGAAACGGTGTTTTTAAACCCGTAACATTCGAACAGGAGGTGATAGAAGCAATTTTGATCGTTCTGTCGTTGTATTTCTCCAACAATTGCTCTAAATTATCCAAACAAAAAAGTCCTTTTTCACAAGATGGGATAATTTCAACATCGGCAATCGTTTCTAACCACGACGTTTGATTGGAATGATGCTCCATATGGGAAATAAAAACAACAGGACGTTTTTCAGCAGGAACAACCGTACAATCTTTTAAATTCTCAGGGATTTTTAAACCTAAAATACGTTGAAATTTATTGACAACACCTGTCATTCCGGTACCATCCGTGATCAATACATCGTCGTTACTGGCATTTGTATGACGTTTGATGATCGATCTGGCATGATGATAGGCTTTTGTCATGGCAGTACCTGACACGGTAGTTTCTGTATGCGTATTGGCAACAAAAGGCCCGAATTCATTGAGAATTTTCTCTTCAATAGGTCGGTACAACCTTCCGCTGGCAGTCCAATCGGTATAAATAATCTGTTTTTTGCCGTAAGGAGAGGTAAATTCCTGATTAATTCCTACAATATTCTTTCTAAAATCCTGAAAATAGGTTTCTAAAGTGATGGTACTATTTTTGCTGTTCATTAGTGTGCCTGAGTTTGATTGCAAATATATTGCTTTTTTATAGAATTGCGAATTTATCAATTGTAAACTTCAAAAGATAAATAACTGCTTAGTTTCTTTATTTAAATTATCTTTTTACTAATAATTTATCACAATATTCTATCGGATTAATAGGCATTAAAAATTTAAACAATACTATTTTATGGGAAATTTATCAGTTGCCACTTTTGGTGGAGGATGTTTTTGGTGTATTGAAGCTGTAATTCAGCGTTTAAAGGGAGTAGAATCCTTAAAATCGGGGTATTCAGGAGGTTTTATTAAAAACCCGCCCTATCGTGAAGTTTGTACTGGCAGAACCGGTCACGCAGAAGTCATACAAGTCACCTTTAATCCTGACATAATTTCATACCACGATTTGATTTTTATATTCATGACAAGCCACGACCCTACCACTTTAAACCGTCAGGGCGCGGATAGCGGAACACAATACCGCTCGATCGTTTTATATCACGATGACGAACAAAAAGCAGTGGCAGAACAGGTTTTTGAGGAAGTAAAAGCTTTCTACGAAGATCCGATTGTGACACAACTCGTTCCGTTTGAAGTTTTCTATGAAGCCGAAGCCGATCATCAAAATTATTACAACAACAATCAGGAAGCGCGTTACTGTCAAATTGTAATTGATCCTAAAGTACACAAACTGAAAAAAATGTACGCTGACAGACTAATTGACTAAATAAACCTTTTTTCTACAGCTTAAAAAGAGAATCTCCATTATTTTATGCTGCTAAAGAAGAAAGAATATAAGTCATTCCAAGCTGTGGCAAAGAAAACAATCCTAATGAAAAATTTAAAAATAAATAATCGATTTACCGCTGAACTGCCTGCAGATCCAAACGAAACCAATGAAGTTCGTCAGGTCTCCAATTCGCTTTTCTCTTATGTAAATCCAACAAAACCATCAAATCCTAAACTTATTCATGCTTCTGCAGAAGTAGCAGAATCGGTTGGAATTTCGACTGCTGAAATTCAGTCTGAATCGTTTTTGAATGTCTTTTCGGGAAAAAAAATTCTTCCGGAAACACGTCCGTTCGCCATGTGTTATGCGGGGCATCAGTTTGGAAACTGGGCCGGACAATTGGGTGACGGCCGTGCCATTAATTTAACAGAAGTCGAACACAATGGCGAATCTTTTACACTACAGTTAAAAGGTGCAGGAAAAACGCCCTATTCCCGAACCGCCGATGGTTTGGCTGTTCTGCGTTCGTCTGTGAGAGAATATCTGTGTGCCGAAGCCATGTTTTATTTAGGCGTTCCCACTACCCGATCACTTTCGCTTATAACCTCCGGAGATCAGGTTTTACGCGATATTTTATACAACGGAAATTCAGCTTATGAAAAAGGAGCCATTGTTTGCCGTGTTGCTCCTTCGTTTATCCGTTTTGGCAGCTTCGAAATGCTGACAGCCCGAAATGAGCTTCGAAATCTAAAACAATTTGTAGAGTATAACATCAAACATTATTTCCCTGAAATTAAAGGAGAACCTAAAGAACAGTATTTACAATTCTTTAAAACCGTAGCCGATACTACCCGCGAAATGATTCTGCACTGGCAGCGCGTAGGTTTTGTACACGGTGTGATGAATACCGATAATATGTCGATTCATGGAATCACAATTGATTATGGCCCTTACGGCTGGCTCGAAAACTATGATCCAAACTGGACACCCAATACAACCGACAGTCAATACAGAAGGTATCGTTTTGGGAATCAGCCCCAGATTGCACAATGGAATTTGTACCAATTGGCCAATGCTATTTATCCTTTAATCAATGAAGCTGAACCTTTAGAAAAAATACTAGAATCGTTTATTACTGATTTTGATTCCGATTACAAAACAATGTTTTTAAGCAAATTAGGATTATTCACTTCAACCGAAACTGATAGCGAGCTAATTACTGCTTTAGAAAATACACTACAATTATCGGAGACGGATATGACTATTTTCTTTCGAAATTTGAGCAACATTCAAAAATCAGATTCTGCAGAAAAAGCAATAGAAAAAATTAAGGAGGCATTTTATATTCCGGAACAAATTTCAGGTACTGTTTTAGAATCATGGCAAAACTGGTTTACAGCCTATCTTGAAAGACTTCAAACAGAATCACTTTCTGACCAGGAGCGTGCTGAAAAAATGAATACTATAAATCCGAAGTACGTACTGCGAAACTATATGGCGCAACTGGCGATTGATGCAGCTGATAAAGAAGATTATTCGCTAATCGATGAGCTTTATACTCTTTTGCAGAAGCCTTATGACGAACAGCCGGAATACCAAAAATGGTTCGCCAAACGCCCGGATTGGGCAAGGTCTAAAGTGGGCTGTTCTATGCTTTCCTGTAGCTCTTAGTTTTTATAGTCCCGAATTCACGAATTTATTTTATGATCTTCCTATGAAGAAACGAAAACCGCAGATCAGCTATTCAATGCTTTTCTGCGGTTTTTAGTTTTTTTTAGCCGCGAATTCACGAATTTTATTCTTTAGAATTTAAGAAAATTTTAATTCGGGAATTCGGGACTATAAATTTATTTTGAAGTAATATAATCCACAATCATATTAGCATGAACTCGGGAGTTCTCGATAAACCATTTGTGCGTGTACATGCCTCCGCAAATTACACCGGCCAAAAACAAACCTTCTACATTCGTTTCCATGGTTTCCGGATGGTAAGTTGGAGTTCTTAGTTCGTCCTCCGCTAATTGTATCCCCATTTTTTCCAGAAAAGTCAAATCTGGCTTGTAACCGGTTAACGCAAGTACAAAATCATTCTCGAGCGTAATTTTCCCTGTAGGAGTTTCTATTTCGACTTCATTTTCACGAATCTCAGTGATATTAGATTCAAAATAAGCTTTAATACTGCCTTCGGCGATACGGTTTTCAATATCGGGCTTGGCCCAGTATTTAACCCTGCTGTTGATCACGTCTTTTCGGATAACCATCGTCACATTTGCTCCTTTTCGCCAACATTCCAATGCTGCATCTACCGAAGAGTTATTTGCTCCTACAACCAGAACGTTCCTGAAAGCATATTCGTGCGCTTCTTTATAATAGTGACGCACTTTTGGCAGCTGCTCCCCTTTTACATTCATTTCAATCGGAATATCATAAAAACCGGTTGCAATCACAACATTCCTGGCTTCATAAACAGCCTTGTCGGTGGTAATTTTAAAAGAAGCATCAGCCTGCTTTTCAACCTGGGTCACTCTTTCAAACAACTGAATCGAAAAATTAAAGTATCGGTGAATGTTTCGGTAATATTCCAACGCTTCCTGACGGCCTGGCTTTGGTGCCAGACAACTGAACGGAATATCTCCAATTTCAAGTCTTTCGGCAGTGGAGAAAAAAGTCATATACAAAGGATAATTGAAAATACTATTCACAAGAGCGCCTTTTTCAATAATCAGATAACGCAAACCTTTTTTCTGAGCTTCGATTGCACAGGCCAGACCAATTGGACCACCCCCTACAATAATCAAATCGTATACTTCCATAAACTTTACTTCTTCCATTCTTTAAAAGGATTCTTACTCAGATAAGCGTTGTAGTACCGTGAATCATCCGTTACCTCTTCTCCCAGCCAATCCGGTTTTTCAAAAGGTTCTGTTTCCGATTCCAGTTCTACTTCGGCCATCACCAAGCCTTCATTTTCTCCGTAAAATTCGTCTACTTCAAAAATGTGTTTACCTGATTTTATCTCGTAACGTGTCTTTTCAATCTTTCCTTTTTCACATAATTTAAGCAATTCCAGTGCTTCATCCAGCGGGATTTCATTTTCCCATTCAAAACGGGACATTCCGCCCTGATGGCTGATTCCTTTTATGGTAATAAAACCTCTTTCTCCTTTAATACGCACACGAACAGTTCTTTCAGGAACAGCACTTAAGTATCCCTGGGCAATTTTATTGTGTGCAAAAGCCTGCTCTTTAAAATCAGCTGATTTTACAAGAAACTTTCTTTCTATTTCGACCATTTTGATGCCTGAATTTAATTTTTATGCAAGTTACTCAATTTAATCTGGCCTGAGAATTGAAATTACAGGAATCGTTACGTTTTGATCTTCATTGACACAACGCCCTCATAATTAGAGAAATAACTTTAAAATAACTGATTATTAATCGGTTATGTATTTATTTTTTTGTTAAATTTGATAGAATCTTAACTTCATCACTTATGTCTAAAAAAGCACTTTATCTACTAGGCATTGCAATAACCATTATTTTAGGTACCTTTTTGTATTTGAAATTTTGCTGCAATTGTACTATGAAAACACCTGCGGTTGATACCGAAAAAGTATCGACAGTTGTGGCTCAGGACGATACTTCTGTCCCTTTTATTCTAAATGGTTCGGGAATTGACTATCATACCAATGATAACCTCAAGTTCCTTAAAAACAGTTTTGCAGTCGTACTGCCTGTGAGTGATTCTGTATCAATTGGAGTTCAAAACCTTAAAACCTTTTTGATCGCTAATCCGAAGCAAAAAATTACGATAACAGGTTATGCAACTTCAGATGAAACTAACACAACTGCTGCGGAAAATCTGGGTCTGGCACGAGCGAATGAAATCAAAAAGTATTTTGTATCACAAGGTATCGCTGAAGCACAGTTAAATACAAAAGGTGAAGTGATCGACAAATGGAAAACGATAAAAGACACGCTAATAGGACCTGCCGAATATACATTTGATGCTCCCGAAGCTGCTCCGGCAGTAACCGATGAATGGGTGATTTTGAAAGAAAAAATCAATGGCGATCCGCTCATTCTACATTTCAATACCAATAAATCCAGCGATCACTTAACAGCTGCCGAAGAACAAAAAGTAGCCGATTTAGTGAAGTATATGGAACACGTAAAAAAAGCCGTTATTCTGGTCGTTGGCCATAGCGATAATGTTGGAAATCGGGATTCGAACGTAACTCTTGGTCAGAAAAGAGCCGAGTTTTCTAAGAATTATTTGTCCAAAAAAGGGATTGACGGGAACCGTATTACCACCGAATCAAAAGGCCCTGATGAACCTATAGGTGAAAACACCACTGCTGAAGGCAAAGCAACCAATAGAAGAACTGTTATCACAATTAAATAACTAATCAAAATATACTATCATGAATATACCTTGTATCTTAATACCGGCCCTAGTGGGATTAATCTGTGGAATTTTGGGTTACTTACTGGGAAAAATGAATTCTAAAGGTGATGATTCACTTGCGTTGTCTTTGCAAGCTGATCTGGATGCCTGTAAAGCAAATACCCGAAATCTGAATGCTAAAATTTCTACGCTGGAAGCTGAATTGGCCGCAAAAGCTAAGGTTAATGCAGCACCACAATCATTTGCCGCTACAGCAGCAGCAGCTCTAATACCTTTTGACGGCGCATTGGCTGCAACTGTCTACGGTAAGAAAATAAAAGAGAATGACTTGAAAGTTGTAGAAGGAATCGGTCCAAAAATTGAAGCATTATTCAATGCTGCAGGTATTAAAACGTGGCATGAATTATCAGAAGCTTCCACCGAAAAGCTACAATCCATACTGGATGCGGGAGGTGAAAATTATTCTATTCACAATCCAAGTACCTGGGCGAGACAAGCATTGCTTGCTTATCAGGGTAAATGGCAGGAATTAAAAGACTGGCAGGACAACTTACAGGGCGGAAAAGAATAAATCCAAAATCAATATAACCTTAAAAACTGGCTTGAAGCCAGTTTTTTTTTATGCATTACTTAGAAAATCAAAATCCCAGTATTTTGTAGTATTGTACCATAACTGCCCTTGTGAAACTTCAAGCGGACAATCAAAATTATTGGTATAAAGTCCTCCGGTTCCTAAACCCTGAGGCATTACAGCGTTTTGCAGGAAAGTCCATTGTGCAATTGCATTGAGACCAATATTACTTTCTAATGCCGAAGTAATCCACCAGCCAATTTGATACTTATCTGCCAAATCAATCCATTCCTTTGTACCTCTGAAACCTCCAATAAAACTAGGCTTCAAAATAATATACTGCGGTCTGATTTTTTGCAACAGACTTTCTTTTTCTTCCAACGAAAAAACGCCAATCAACTCTTCATCCAAAGCAATTGGAAACGGCGTTGTTTTACACAAATCGGCCATTGCAGCAATATTTCCCTTTTTAATAGGCTGCTCAATGCTATGCAATTGATATGCACTCAATTGCTTCAGCTTATCTAAAGCTTCTTCTAAACCAAAAGCTCCGTTAGCATCCACCCTGATTTCAATTTGCTCTGCTGAAAAATGACTGCGGATAAAAGCTAACAATTCCAGTTCTTTTTCAAAATCAATAGCGCCTATCTTAAGTTTTATGCAATTAAATCCAGCTGCTAATTTCTCTTCAATTTGTTCTTTCATAAAGGAAGCTTCCCCCATCCAGACCAGACCGTTTATGACAATCGATTTTAAACCAGCTGTAAAATGCGAAGGAAATAAAACAAACGGATTTTCATTTTTAAGTGACAAAAACGCCATTTCAACTCCAAATTGTATGGATGGGAATTCTAATAAAGCATTCCAAAGTGCTTCTTCTCCCAAATGAATATTCTGGCATGTCCATTGTAGTTTTTCTTCGTAATCTTCACGGTCATCAGCACTCAGTCCACGAAGAATCCCACACTCTCCTATCCCTTTTTTACCGTTCTCTTCCAGAACAATAAACCAGGTTTCTTTCTCCGTCATAACGCCTCTGGAAGTTCCGGAAGGTCGTTTGAATTCAAGCATGTATTTGTGATAGGTTGCTTTCATATTGTACTCCAACTACATAAGTAATACCACAGCAAAGTATGCCGGCAGACTTATACAGTTTTTTACTTTTAATTGTATAGTTTTAAGATTTTCTCAAAGTCTTTTGAAGGTAATCCCGCTTTTTGAAAAACTAAGAAGTCTTGTTTTGTCTTCTCTTTCCAGCTCAGGCTGTCAGTGACATTCTGCGACTGGTATTTTTTGTAAATGGCTTTGGCTTCACTGTAATCATCGTTAATGAGGTAAACGTGTGCCAGATTTAGTTTTACCAGCAATTCCGTATCGTCCAGTTTTTCTCCTTCTTTGAGGAATTTAAGGGCTTTGCCATATTGTTTTGTCAAAATATAGCAATATCCGATAGAACTGTAATCCAGTGCGGTTGCTTTACCGTCGTTAATGATCGTATTCAATTTTGGAATCGCTTCGTTGTATTTCTGAAGTCTAACCAAAGAAGCCGCCTGAGTTCTTAAGTCATTGTAGACGTTTTTAGAAATATCAGCGTCTTTATAACAGCTGTTCCCAAAGTCTTTATATGCCTTATTTTTCTCCATTGGCAACAGTTTTTGAAATTCTGTATAGCGGTACTGTTTCATAATTTTTTCAAGAATACAAACGCAAAAATCATCAGAATTCGCCATTTTCTGAGCCATTGTAGAGGTTTTACAAAGACTTATAATTTCATTTTTATTGTCCTGATTCCATCCGCGATTAAGCTTGGTATCTACCCATGGCACGACTTCCAGAACTATTTTTTGATTTAAAAGCCAGTTTTTACTGTGAAAACCAAACCAGAGTGTATTTACATTTTGTCCCAGACAAGACGATTTATCGAGTGACAATCGTTTAGCATCTTTACTCAGAGGGTCTTTCTGATCGTAACAGGCTTTATCGGTTTTCCCGTCAGTAATGTACTTTTTTGCTGCTTCATTCGACGTAAACAAGGCATAGGTACAAGTATCGTCGCCTGAAATTTTAGACATCAGAAAAACAGCTCCGGCCGATCCCTGACTAATTCCGGTTGGATCGGGAATTGATTTTAAAACGGAAACCAAACTGTTGGCCATTTCCTGATTTTCATCGAGAAGCGTGATTCTGTAGACGATTTCTGTGGTTCCAACAGGCAAATCTTCTGTTTTAAGAATAATTCTGTCACGGGCAGAAACTATAATCTCTTTTGTAGTGGCACGTTCTTTGTCCCAATAGCCGTCTTTTTGAGCAAAAATGCTGCAGGAAACGGTGCTAAAAAGAAATAGGGCAATTTTTTTTAAAATCATTTTAAAAAATTTATTTAAAGATCACTTACAAAATTCGGGCCTTATTTTTTTAAGATTTCCCGAATTCTTTTTTCAGCCTCGGCTTTGGTGATTCCATTATAATAATCATTCACAAAAGGATGGTCAAAATCTTTGTGCGGAAAAATTTCAGGTCTCTCATTGCCCGGTTTGGTGACTACGGTTGTTGGAATACTATTTGAAAATTCATACTGCGGAATGTAATTGGAAAGCCATCCAAAATATTGTGCTTCATGATTTTCATCTTCGCCATTTTCCAGATAATCTTCAAAGCTGTTTTCGCTTAAAGAAACCCAAAAACCGTACTCCAGATCTTCACAATGATCGTTAACCTGCTGAACCAAAACCACTCTTATAAAACGATTGATATGATCTTCATGTTTAATGACGCAAAAATCCTGATCAATAACTGCTATTTCTTCTTTTTCCTGTTCTGAAAGCTTGTTGTAAGCGGAAGGCGAACTGTAAGCAATTGCGGGCCAGCTTTCATGCTCCTGACCGCAGCAGTCGCAAATATATTTAATATCGGTCATTGTAATTATAATTCAATTGATTCTCCAATTTCAAGAAGCATCAAGTCTTTTCCTTTATTGAAGAATTTACGAATAGCATCTTCATGATCAATTTTAATGTAACCAAAAGTATCAAAATGATAACCCAGAATCTTGTCGCATTCTACAAAATCGGAAGCGATTATAGCATCCTCGACATCCATGGTAAAATTGTTCCCGATTGGAAGTATCGCCAAATCGAGTTTGGTTCTCATCGGAATTAATTTCATATCCCATGTCAGTGCTGTATCTCCGGCAATGTAAATATTCTTATGCTCGCCTTCGATGACAAAACCGCCCGGGTTTCCACCGTTACTTCCATCAGGAAAACTGCTGGAATGAATAGCGTTTACATATTTTACTCGTCCAAAATCAAACTGCCAACTTCCACCATGGTTCATCGGATGTGAACTGAAGCCTAATTTAGCATAGTAGTCTGCTATTTCGGCATTTGAAACGATCACTGCTTTAGTACGTCCTGCAATCGCTTCAACGTCCAGAATATGGTCGCCATGCGCATGGGTAAGTAAAATATAATCGGCTTTCAGGGTGGCTACATCCACTCCGGCTGCCTGCGGATTTCCTGTAATAAAAGGATCTACAATAATATGTTTTCCACCAACTTCAATGCCTAAAGACGCGTGTCCGTAAAATGTTATTTTCATTTTAATTGATTTTTAAAATTGAACTTTGTTTTATCTCCCTCCTAAAAAGAGGTTCACAATAATGTCTGAGATCAATGAAATCATACATACCGTTAGTAGTATCGAAAGTAAAAAGGTACTCAATGCCAGTTTTTTCAATTCAGGATCCAACAGCTTTGGATTTTGGTTTTTATAAACGGTAATTAAATGTTTGGTTAACGGAATAAAAGCCAGTAAGAATAAGTACTGATCGAAGTTATAATCACTCAAAAAAGCAAAAATAACGACCAACAACATCGCTGTAATAATCAAAGTGAAATGATAAATTTTAGCTTTTGCACCACCAATCTGAACTACAATGGTGTTTTTCCCCGATTTACGGTCTGATTCCTCATCGCGCATATTGTTCAGATTCAATACTCCAACGCTTAATAAACCAATTGAAATAGCCGGTAAAATCAAAAGCGGATCTACTTCTTTCGAGTATAAAAAGTTTACTCCTAGAGTGCTTACCAATCCGAAGAAAACAAAAACGAATACGTCTCCAAATCCTCTGTATCCATAAGCCGAATTGCCCACTGTATAACGAATTGCCGAAACTATCGCTGCTATTCCCAACAATAAGAAAAAGATAGAATACCCGAAATTACTTTCGCCAAAAGCAAAATAAATCAGTATCATGGCAGACAACAACGTCAAAAACGAAGTAATTATAATGGCTTTTTTCATAGCCTGTGGCGTAATAACACCACTCTGAATGGCACGTTGCGGACCAACTCTGTCAGCATTATCAGTACCTTTTACACCATCACCGTAATCATTTGCAAAGTTGGACAAAACCTGTAAACCAAGCGTTGTTAAAAGTGCAAAGCCAAAAATTTTCCAACTGAATACTTCTGTCGGTGTGTTAATGGTGGCCGTCGGGTTGGATAAGGCATATATACTTCCTACTATGATTCCGGAAACTGATAAAGGTAATGTACGCAAACGAGCGGCTTCGATCCAATGTTTCATTCTATTTTATTTTGTTAGATTATTTTGTTTCGGGTTTCAGGTTTCACGTTTCAAGTTCCGAACGTGAAACCTGAAACTTGAAACTATTTTTTTCAACCTCCCTATGGAAGCCATTTATTCTCTCCGAAGTTTGGTTTTCTTTTTTCCAAAAAGGCATTTCGTCCTTCTTTTGCTTCTTCGGTCATATAAGCTAAACGGGTGGCTTCTCCGGCAAAAACCTGCTGACCAACCATACCGTCGTCGGTTAAGTTCATGGCGAATTTTAGCATTTTGATAGAAGTTGGAGATTTTTGCAGAATTTCCTGTGCCCATTCATAAGCGGTAGCTTCAAGTTCGTCATGTGGAATTACAGCATTCACCATTCCCATATCCATAGCTTCCTGAGCAGAGTAATTACGACCTAAAAAGAAAATTTCACGTGCTTTTTTCTGTCCCACCATTTTAGCTAAATAAGCAGATCCGTAACCACCGTCAAAACTGGTTACATCGGCATCTGTTTGTTTGAAAATAGCGTGTTCTTTACTTGCCAAAGTCATATCGCAAACTACGTGTAAACTGTGTCCGCCACCAACGGCCCAACCCGGTACAACTGCAATAACTACTTTAGGCATAAAACGAATCAATCGTTGTACTTCAAGAATGTTTAAGCGATGCTGACCGTCTTCACCTACATAACCCTGGTGTCCGCGTGCATTTTGGTCGCCCCCGCTGCAAAAAGAATAAACACCGTCTTTGGTTGACGGACCTTCAGCAGAAAGCAACACCACTCCTATCGAAGTGTCTTCCTGTGCATCGTAAAAAGCCTGGTACAATTCTGAAGTTGTCTTTGGACGGAAGGCATTTCTAACATTTGGTCTGTTAAAAGCAATTCTCGCAACTCCATTACATTTTTTATAAGTGATATCTTCAAATTCTCTGGCAGTAATCCAATCCATTTCTGTTTGTTTAGTTTTAAATAATTGATAGTGTAAAAATAAAGCATTTTTATATTTTTACCTATCCCTATTTGCTTTTAGTGTTGACTAAAATCATATGCAATGTTAACAATTGGTATACTCTTACAAAAAATAATATTTTTTAACAGTAGTTTTAAAAAATAATATTTAATTTTACACCCTAGAAATCAATGAGATACATTTTATTTCATTGATCAAAGATTGATTTTCTTTCACTGATTTATTAACCTAAAAAATGATTTTTTTGAGAAAATTTAAAAAATTTGTCGCTCATTTTTTTACGGTTTTTATTCACAAACCACTGAAGAATGAGCAAATGATTTATTCGTTTGTTGAAACTTTAAAAAGGAGATAGTAACACCTAAGGTTAAAAGCTGGAATTGTTTAGTAATTAGTATCGAATTGATTACGAAAAGAGGAAAAAATGCTAACTAAAACTTTCTACAAGTTATTTTATCAAACCAAATGGTCTAGCCGTGAAATTGAGTTTTTGTTTTTAATATGGATGCATAGATTGTTTAAAAGACATACCGTTTCAGAAAGTAATTTCTAAAATTTTTAAAGCTGTTACTTTTTGAATGGATTCGAATTTATTTTATTTCTGTTTTTTTTTAATTACAATTTTTTTTAAAACTAGAATAAAAAGGGAAAGGCTACTTGTAATGAGTAGCCTTTCCTGTTATATCAATATATTTTTAAACTCCAAAAATCAAATTCCAAATTCCAAGACTATGCACCCTATGTAAAATTTGGAATTTGGAATTTGAATCTTGATTTTTTTATTCCTTTACCAGATAAATCCCGTCTTCCTTAATTTCGATCAGTTTTTCTTTATACAAAGATCCAATCGCCTTTTTAAACGTTTTTTTACTCATTTTGAGTACCGTTTTGATATCTTCGGGATGCGAGTTGTCATTTAAACGTAAAAAACCACGATTGGCTCTTAATTCGTCTAAAATCTTTTCGGCATTCGGCTCAATACTCTGATATCCCTGTACTTGAAGCGCTACGTCGATTTTGTTGTCAGGACGTATGTTTTTAATATAACCGCGCATTCTATCTCCGGTTCTGATGGCATCATCATACACTTCGTCTTTGTACAGCAATCCTTTGTGCTTTTCATTGATGATCACATTAATCCCAATCTCAGTAATATGAGAAACAATCAATTCTACTTCCTCCCCTTTTTCAACCGTCAGCTGCTCGTTGCTTAAAAACTGATTGGTTTTACTTGAAGCTACCAGACGATTTGTTTTTTCGTCCATGTACAAATACACCAGGTAACGTTTTCCTTTTTCCATTGGACGGGCCTGCTCTTTAAATGGAACAAGGATGTCTTTTTCCATTCCCCAATCCATAAAAGCCCCTACATTATTGATGTAATTCACTCTCAATAAAGCAAATTCATTTAATAAAATATAAGGCTCCAAAGTGGTCGCCACCGGACGTTGTTCGTGGTCTAAATAAACAAAAACAATCAATTCTTCCCCGATTTCGAATTCGTTCGGAACGTATTTGTTTGGTAATAAAATATCATGAATTCCTTCAGGGTCTTTCTCAGGGTTACCTAAAAATAAACCAACTTTGGTATCACGCAGTATAGTAAGGGTGTTGTATTTTCCTATTTCAATCATATTCTTAAAATTCTAAGCTGTTAAGCAGCTAAGTTTCCAGCTGCAAATGTACGAAGTTTGAAAATGGTAATCCTAAAAATGTTTCTAATTAAAAAAAGCCCTCCGGATCGCGCTGTAGTTTATTCCTTTTCTTTAAATTTGAGAACCTATAATTAATCTCAAATCAATGAAAAAGACCATTTTCTATTCCATTTTTACCTTTTTGTTCTTTACCCACATTTCTACTTCACAAGTTGCCGAAGATCCCGAAATAAAGAAAATGATCAGCGAGATCAAAGCCGAAAACCTGGAAGCTACCATTCATAAATTAGTTTCTTTTGGCACCCGACATACACTTAGTGATACCAAAAGCAAAACCAGAGGCATTGGTGCCGCCCAACAATGGGTAAAAGCCGAGTTTGACAGGTTTGCTCTGGAATCTGACGGAAGGCTAACTTCTAAAATCGATTATTTTGACGTAAAAGCCGATGGAAAACGAATTGCCAAAGACAGCCAGCTTGGAAATGTTATGGCAACCTTAAAAGGTACCGATCCGAACGATAATCGCGTGTTTATCATAAGCGGGCATCTGGATTCGAGAGTTTCAGACGTTATGAATGTAAAATCTGATGCTCCGGGTGCCAACGATGATGGTTCCGGTGTTGCAGCCGTTATCGAATTGGCAAAAGTAATGAGTAAAAGAGCATTTCCTGCTACTATAATTTTCGTTGCCGTAACCGGTGAAGAGCAAGGTTTGTACGGCGCCCGTCATTTGGCAGAGCTAGCCAAAGCAGCCAATTGGAATATTGTTGCCATGTTAAACAATGACATGATCGGGAACAGTCTTTCCAGCGGTACTAATTTAAGAGACAATACTCAAATCAGAATTTTTAGCGAAACCATTCCGTTTTTAGAAACCGAAGAGGAAGCTAAAATGCGCAAAGCAACAAACCGTGACAACGACAGTCCGTCGCGCTTATTGGCACGTTATATCAAAACGGTTACCGAACAATATGTAGACCAGTTAAAAGTGAAATTGGTGTATCGAAATGACCGTTTCCTGCGCGGTGGTGATCATACCCCGTTTAGTCAAAATGGCTTTACCGCTGTTCGTTTTTGCGAAATGAATGAAAATTTCAATCACCAGCATCAGGATTTAAGAACTGAAAATGGCATTCAATATGGTGATCTTGCTGAGTTTATGGATTTTGAATATCTGCGAAAAAATACCTGTTCCAACTTAGCGACGCTGGCCAATTTAGCATGGTCACCAAAAGCGCCTTTAAATGTAGGGATCGAAGTAAAAGAGCTTTCTAATTCTTCCACTTTAGCGTGGAGCGTGCCCGAAGGAAAAGCTCCTTTTGGCTACCAGATTTTAATGAGAGAAACTTCTTCTCCACACTGGGAAAAAACTTTTTTTGTAAAAGATACCAAAACCGAAATCCCCTATTCTAAAGACAATTACTTTTTTGCCGTGCAAAGCGTCGATGCTTTAGGACATGCCAGTTTACCGGTATTCCCAGTTCCAATTCGTTAGTTTCGAATTTGCTGTAAAAATTAAAAAGACGCAAAGATTATTATTTCTTTGCGTCTTTTTATTTATTCTTTCGCTTTAAACCAACTCTTTAAAATATTGTTTTAAAATAACATCGTTCTCCGCAGTTGGTGTGAATATTTCCAAAATACAAGGAGCATCATTAGTTGTGTAAAACGATTCAATTCCCTCGGCTAAAGAATCCTCATCAGTAGCCACAAAATAATTCATCTTATACATTTTAGCCAGATGTTCGGCTGTTAAATGATGTGATGTCTCGAAATAGGTATTAAAAACCGGTTTTTCTTCATGACCCGGTAAGATTCTGAAAATTCCCCCTCCTCCATTATTGATTAGAATAATTTTGAAGTTTTTAGGGATATAAGCATTCCACAAAGCATTGCTATCATACAAAAAGCTGATATCGCCTGTAATAAAAACGGTTTGTTTATCGTTTCCTACCGCTGCGCCCACTGCCGTTGATGTACTGCCGTCAATACCACTTGTTCCGCGATTACAATAAACTTCGATTGAAGGATCGATCTCAATTAACTGTGCGTATCGAATGGCTGAACTATTGCTAATTTGAAGCTGACTGTTTTTAGGAAGTGATCCGATTACTTTTTCAAATACTTTAAAATCTGAGAATGCAATTTTACGCAGATACTCTTCTTTTTTGATTTTTCTTAAATCGTAAATTTTATCAATTTTAGAAAAATAATCGCTTGTCGCAAATGTTGTTTTTGGAAGCAGTTCTTTAAAAAAAGTATCCGGTTCCATTACAAAATGTTTGCTTAAAGCATTAAAGGTATCATAAGCACGCAAAGTATCGATGTGCCAGTGGTGTTCGGGTTTGTACTTTCGTAAAAAAGCCTTAATGCGCTTTGAAACAATCATACCTCCAAAAGTGATTAAAACTTCCGGTTCAAGCTCTTTAAAATCAGCATCGTCAAATGGCGTAATTAAAGTATCGATACTATTAATAAAACTTGGATGATGCAAATTTGATGTGGTCTCTGTAAGTACTACAATTGAGGGGTCTTTGGCGAAGTTTTCCAGAATTTCTTTATCAACAGAATTGACTTCGTTTATACCTCCAATAAGAATTAATTTTCTTTTTGAAGTATTCCAAACAGCAACAGCTTCTGCTTCGTTTTCTATGATTGCTGTTCCCAGAATTTCCTCTGAATTGGTAATTACTGGTGCTACAGAAAGTTCTGAAACCGTTTCGTATAAAGGCTCTTCAAAAGGAGCATTAATATGAACAGGTCCTTTTTGAAGTATAGCGGTTTCTATGGCTTTATTGATCTTTAAATCATTTTCTGCAGAAGCTTCCTCGGTTAAATTGGCGTTATACACAGAATGGTTTTGAAATACATTCTCCTGGCGAATCGTTTGTCCGTCACCAATATCAATCTTACTTTGCGGACGATCTGCCGAAATCACAATTAACGGAATCTGACTATAAAATGCCTCAGCAACTGCCGGATAGTAGTTTAACAATGCTGATCCTGAAGTACAAACAATTGCGGTAGGTATTTTGGTTTGCTGCGCAATTCCCAATGCAAAAAAAGCTGCACAACGCTCGTCAGCAATACTGTAACAGTTAAAATTAGGGTTTTGGGCAAATCCTATGGTCAAAGGCGCATTTCTTGATCCCGGAGAAATTATAATATTCGTGATTCCTTTGCCTGAACAAATTTCGATAATGCTTTGTGCAAGCGCTATTTTGGGGTAAATCATTCTTATGGTGTATTACTTTTTGAAAAGAGTCTTGCTGTTTTTAAGGCTCTTTTTGACCCCACAAAGTTACGAACTTCGCATTGGATTTAACTTATAAATATGAAGATATTGAAACGAGTTTCTGGAAAAAGGGGATATATTTGTAAAAACGATTTTTTCCAATCAAACAAAGCCGCTATGCGTTTTCTATATCTCTTCTTTCTTTTTGTTTCAATACCGTTTATACAAGCACAAAATCAGTTTGTTTCTGATGATACCCCTTACAGTACTGCTCTTGAGAATGCCAAAACACAAGGAAAACCACTTTTTGTAATGCTTTACGCCGATTGGTGTCCGCATTGTAATCTGATGAAAAAAGAAGTTTTTAGTGATCCTGTTGTGCTGGCTTTTTTAAACAAAAATTATGTTTGTGTCTGGAAAAACATTGAAAAAGAAGAAGGCACTGCACTTAAGAATAAATTCAATACCAAATCGCTTCCCACTTTTTTGTTTATAGATCCTTCCAATGAAACGCTTTTATATGCCTTGAAAGGAGAATTAAAAAAAGAGGCTTTCATGGCGGAGGTAAATGCTTCCTTAAACCCTAAACTGCAATTGCCTTACTTAGAAAAAGAGTTTCTTGCGGACCCTAGTAATTCGGTAAAATTTTTCAACTATCTGAATACACTGAAAAAAGGAAAAGACCGCACCGATTTATCGATCCCAACACATATTTATCTCAATACACAATCGGATGCACAATTGGTTAGTGAAACCAACTGGCGTGTGATTGCCAACGGGGTTACCGATATAAAATCAAGAGAATTTCAGTACGTTTTAAGCCATGAAAAAGAATTTGCCGCTGTGGCTTCGCAAAGTCGTATCGACCGCAAAATTGAAAGTATAGTATCCGAGTCACTTCGCCCCTATGTTGATAATTTAGACACCACAAACTATTACAAACAAAGAGAAGTTACAAAATCGGTACGCCTGCAGAAGATCGATTCGATGGTTTTTAAGTTTGATTTAACCCTTGCCGAACGAACCGAAAAATGGCAATTTTACAAAAAAGTCACCCTCGACAATGCACAAAAATTAGTCTGGAACGACGCCAGTGCCCTAAAAGATATCGGACAAACTTATTTAAAACATATTTCGGATACAGAGAGTTTGAAAAAGTCGATTTCCTGGGTAAAACATGCTATAGAATTAAATGATTCATTTGACGGAAATCTACTACTGGCAAGGCTTTATAACAAAATAAAAGATAAAAAATCTGCCTTGCAATATGCCAGGGATGCCAAAGAAATTGCAAAAGAAATGAACTGGAATTCCAAAGAAGTTGATACCTTACTGACAGAACTCAATACCAAATAATCTAAAAAACAGCCATGAGCCTTAACCTTAGACCAGCAACGACAAACGATTTAGAGCAGATTCTGGATATTGTAAACCATTCTATCCTGCATACCACCGCAAACTACAGTTATGAGATTCAAACTCTTGAAATTCAGACCCAATGGTTTGAAGATAAAAAGGCCAAAAACCTGCCTGTAGTGGTGGCAGAATTAGAGGGAGAGGTTGTTGGATTTGGGAGCTACGGACAATTCCGTGAGAAGATTGGATACCAATACACAGTAGAACATTCAGTCTATGTGGTTGATCATGTTATTGGAAAAGGTATCGGTTCTCAATTACTGTCAGAATTGATTCGTTTGGCCAAAGAACAAGGCTATCACGTGATGATTGGAGCAATTGATGCTGATAACGCGGGAAGTATTGCTTTTCATGAAAAGTTTGGTTTTGTGACCACCGGAACCCTTCGTGAAGTTGGATACAAGTTTGACCATTGGCTCGATTTGGTTTTCATGCAACTGATACTCAAATAAACCGGATATCATAAAAAAAATCCACAAACCTAGAATTCGATTTGTGGATTTTTTTATTGGTTCAGATCGTGCTATTAACTCTTGATCCAGTTAATTACTTCCGGATCTGTAGGTAATGTTCTTGGTTTAATTACTTTAACCAATTCGCCTTTTTCGTTAATCAGGTATTTTTGAAAGTTCCATTCTACTTCAGAATCCTGTAAGCCGTTTTTAGATTTTTGTGTCAAAAATTTGTAGATTTCGCACATATCATTTCCTTTTACAGAAACTTTATCCATCATTGGGAATGTTACCCCGTAGTTTTGTTGGCAAAAGGTCTCAATTTCTTTGTTTGTACCCGGTTCCTGTGATGCAAAATTATTAGCCGGGAATCCTACAATCACAAATCCTTTGTCTTTGTACTCTTTGTAGATTGCCTCAAGATCTTTGTACTGAGGTGTTAAACCGCACTTTGATGCTGTGTTTACAATCATCACTTTTTTTCCTTTTAGCGAAGCAAAATCAAAAGTGTCTCCTGATAAATCTTCCACCTTAAATTGATAAATGGTTTCTTTTGCCATGGTTTTATCTGTTTTAGATAATTTTTCTTTACTGGTTTGCGCCTGTGTATTTGTGCCGAACAAAAGAACCACACTACAGACTATAAATACGACTTTTTTCATTGTTTAATTTTTTATAAAATTAGTTAAATTCTCCTTCTCCAAATGACTTTGACCGCTATATTTTTACTAAACATAAGTTAAATAAAAAAATGAAGCCTAACGTTAATCAGACGTTAGGCTTCCCCCCATACAAACAAATCAAACCATGAATTAATCGTTCTTATCTTTTATATTTTTATATTAAATACAGTTGATGTCCCGGTTATAGTGCGGATACTTTTCAAAATTCCAGTCCCTTTGGAGTATATTTTTTTATGGCGTTTATGTTTATTCTGGGCAAGAAGTGGGCTTCCGGAATTCTAAATTCAATTTTACTGTGGAAGTCCGATGACATCAACTTATCTACTAATTCCTAAATAATGTATTATCGTTTGTTACAATCTCTGAATCTTTATGATCACATTGCGTAAGCTGTCTGCGAAAATCACTCTTATTAAATCCCTGAAATGCTAACACTGCGGTCAGACCTACAATCAGTATTTTCAATTTGTTTAAGCCGTTCATGACAATCCAATTTTATTTATTGAGATTTACTTTACAATTAATTCTTTCTAAATGTTAATTTTTATCAGGCTTTCTGTCCTCAGAAATACTCTTAAACAATCGAAATCATCTTCATTTTCAGCCTCTTGCTATTTTCGTCATTATTATTCTGATGTTATAATAGCATTTACGTAATTGGATTGTTTTTGGTTTTAAAAAAATCAAAAAAAAATGATATTTTTTTCAAATCCCTTATTTTACTAGGTTTTGGACTGTTAAAAAAAAGTAAAATTTCAGAAAAAAATAAATTATCTTTATCTCAGGTTACACAATATATTTCCAAAATTTTGTTTCAACTTAAAAACCCCAGCTTATGAGTCAGGAAGAATTATTAGTTTTAATTTACAAAAAAGACGAAAGAGCTTTTACCCATTTGTACGATATGTACTCGAAAAGTTTATTTTCGGTGATCAATGTTCTGATCAAAAACCGGGAAGAAGCCGAAGATGTTTTGCAGGAAGTTTTTGTTAAAATCTGGAAAAACATCGACTCCTATAATGAAAGTAAAGGAAGGTTTTACACCTGGATCCTTAATATTGCCCGCAATACTTCCATCGATAAGTTAAGATCCAAAAATTTTAATAACAGTCAAAAAAACCTTTCTTCAGATAATTTCGTAAATCTGTTAGACGACAGTAATAAACTCGTTAATAGAATTGATACTATTGGAATACAAGAATTTGTAAAAAAATTAAAACCAAAATGTATTGAGATTATAGATTTATTATTTTTTAAAGGATATACCCAACAAGAAGCTTCAGAAGAATTGGCACTGCCTTTGGGAACGATCAAAACGCAAAACAGAAACTGTATTAATGATTTAAGAAATTATCTAAAAATATAATGGAAGCAAAAGAGTACATAGAATCAGGAATTCTGGAACTATATGTTTACGGTTTATTGACCGAAACTGAAAATCTGGAAATAGCCGAGCTGGCTAAGAAAAACCCGGAAGTTGAAGAGGAAATTGTTTCGATCGAAAAAGCTATTGTAGCTTTATCATCAAGTTTCTCTCCTTTTCACTCGGTAGCCAACTTTGAGAAGATAAAAGCCCGTTTAGAGCTGAAACACGGCAAAGTAATCGAAATGAAACCTGCTTCAAGCTGGTCTCAATATGTAGGCTGGGCCGCGGCAGTATTGCTGCTCTTAGGTTTTGGATATCAAACTTTAGAATTGACAAAATCAAAAGAGGCTATTGCAACTGTTGGTACGGAGAAAAACAAAATTGAAAAAGATTATGCTTTCTTAGATCAGCAAAACAAGCAAACCGAAAAAAGTCTAACTATTGTAAGAGACATCAAAAACACAGGTGTAACCCTTGGCGGACAAGCGGTTTCTCCAGGTTCATTTGCAAAAGTGTACTGGAACAAAGAAACCAAAACTACCTATATCGATGCTGCCGGTTTACCAAAACCGCCAAAAGGTATGGTGTATCAGGTTTGGGCTTTAAAACTAAGTCCGGTACTAACCCCTACCAGTATTGGTTTACTGGATAACTTTGAAGGAAACAATCAAAAAATATTTGCTGTAAATCAAACCGACTCAGCAGAGGCTTTTGGAATTACTTTAGAACCTGCAGGAGGAAGCTTAACCCCTACTATGGAACAATTGTATACTTTAGGAAAAGTTTAAAACAGCCTATTACAAAACTTAAAAAACGCATATTCAATTCAATATGCGTTTTTTTTATTACTTTCAATATATAAACCTTACCAATAAACCAGTTAAATTATGAACGGAACTTTACTTCTAAGAATTGCAGTAGCTCTTATCCTCCTTACCCATTCTGTTTTTGGAATGTTTAATAACGGAATTAACGATTTTGGAAATTTATACCTTAATCAGATTGGCTTCGCGCCTTTTGGCGTTTTTCTAGCTTGGTCTATTAAATTGTCGCATGTTGTGGCTGCGCTTCTTCTGCTTTTTAATAAATACATTAAGCTGGCGGGATTTGTCACTATACTGATCTTAATTATGGGAATAATTCTGGTTCATTTTCAGGAAGGCTGGTTTGTAGTGGGTGGCGGAAGAAACGGTATGGAGTATAATTTTCTACTTATTGTTGTACTGCTGGCAATCATGTATCCCAATGGACTAAAAAAAGAAAACTAAATACTTCCGTTTAGGCAAAAAAAAAAAAGATTCAGCAAAAACTGAATCTTTTTTTTATGTAAATTATTATTTCTTATTTTTTCTTGCTTTTATAATGCTTGCGGTGCTTAGGATATGTGATTGCTCCAATAATTGAGATCACTCCTAATGAATACCAAATCCAGCTTAAAGAATGTGCTTCTCCGGTAGCATACGAATGCAGACCTACTAAGTGGAAATTTACCCCGTAATAGGTAAACAAAATGGAGATAAAAGCATACATACTCATTAAGTTAAAGAACCATTTTCCTCTAAGAGCCGGTACAAAACGAGCATGAATAACAAAAGCATATACCATAATCGAGATTAAAGCCCAGGTTTCTTTTGGATCCCATCCCCAATAACGTCCCCAACTTTCGTTGGCCCATTGACCACCCAGGAAGTTACCAATCGTAAGCATGATTAAACCAATTGTAAGCGACATTTCATTGATATAAGTAATCTCTTTGATGTTCAAATCCATTTTGGTTTTGTTTTTTTCATTGGTAAAGAAAATCAACACCAAAGCTACAAAACCTAAAATCATACTTAACGCAAACGGACCATAACTACCTACAATTACCGCTACGTGAATCATTAACCAATAAGAATTCAGTACCGGCTGTAAGTTTGCAATTTCCGGATCAATCCAGTTCATATAAGCAGCCATTACGATCATTGCTGTCACAAAAGCGGATGAAGCTACGGTAAGTTTCGATTTTCTGTCAAAAGCCAATCCAAAGAACATCGTTGCCCAGGCCACATAGATAATAGACTCATAAGCATTACTCCATGGAGCATGACCTGAGATGTACCAGCGCGCTACAAGCCCTAAAGTATGCAGAGCAAATAGTAATCCTACCAATACATGAAAACCGTTGATCGTTATGCGAAGCCATTTCTTCTCAAAAAAGATATTTACAATGGTAAAAATCAACATGAAAGCCGAAACGGTGAGGTACCAAAACGGTAATTTTTTGAAAATATCATATTTGTTGTAGGCTATTTCAGCATCAATTTTTTCCTCACTTGGTCGTACTTTACTTCCAAATTTCTTTTGAAAACCGTTAATACTTTCGACCAACTGATCGGCTGTAGTAAAGTTTTTAGAAATTGAACCATTGTTCAAGGCACTAAAGTACATTGGCAGAATCTGAGTAACATAAGTCGAATCCATTCCTTTAAATCCTCCCTGCTGTCTTTCCAGATACGAAACCCATTTGTGATTTGGGTCATTCGGAATAGGGAATATTTTCAGAATACTACCGCTTAAAGCAGATTCCATCAAATTAACTCTTTTATCCGTATCCATAAAATCCTTCTCAAACTGATTTGGATTTCCTACTTTGTATGCTGCGTCTAAAAATGGTGAAAGTTTATAATTTCCATTCTCATCAAAAAACTTTACAAACGGAGCGTGTTTAGCAGTTTTCTCTACCCCGATAATTTTACGAATACTGTCATTTCCAGCTCTCAAATAAACAAGTGGAACCTGTATCCAAACCTGAGCATATTGTGTCATAGACAAAAATACCTGATCAGAATTCATTCCGTTATACGTATCGCTCTGACTTACTTTTCTAAGTAATTCAGATGAGAAAGTATTAATAGGCTTCATTCTACCTCCAGCATCCTGAATGATCAAACGACCAAATTTAGCGGCATGAGCTTCCGGAGCTTTGTAAATTGTCAATAAAGAGTCTAATTGTTTCTGACTTGGCGGAGCTGTCGCATGATTGGCATGATCGTTAGGATCTGTGTTGTGATTGTGTTCATGACCCGGTGTATGAACATGCGGTGCCTGAGCAAAACCACTTAAACCAATCATTAAAACCAAAATCGTGATCAATTTTTCTTTTTTCTTTTTCACGCCTTCTAATTTGCGTTTCAAATCGCCAAAACGCGAATGTTTGGTAAACATAATAGCCATTAAACCAATGTACAACATAAAATAACCGAAATAAGTAATGTTAGTTCCCCATGAATCGTGATTTACAGACAATACAGTTCCTTTCTCGTCCGGATCAAAAGATGATTGGAAGAATCGGTATCCTTTATGATCTAAAACGTGATTCATATAAATATCAGCATTAAATGTTTCTGTAGAATCCTGAACGGTTACTTTACTTTCAAAAGAAGAGTAACTTTTCTCTGTTCCCGGATATTTTGTAGCAATAAAATCGTTTAGTTTTATTTTAAAAGGCAAGATATATGCTTTACTTCCGTAGAATAAACTGTATTCAATTTTTCCGATTTTAACGGTCTGAGGTTCCCCTACACTACCTTTAGAACCCAAAAGTCTTACTTCTTTTTCCTGTCCTTCCGCTTTAACTTTTACAATCAAAGCATCATGGTGTGATTTTGCTCTAAAGTCGTTATTCGATTGATAATCTACTACTCCCTTGACAGCAGGGTCCGGAAATACAATTCTAATATCACCAATACTGTACAAAGAACGCATCATCAATGGTTGTACGTTATCTTTGGTTACAGCACCTTTTAATTTATCGGCCATTCGCATAAACTCTCCTTCAAAAGGCGTTTGAATGGTATATTTTTCACCTGTAGTATTGATGTTAATCGCTCCGGCTGTTGGTTTATTCAGAGCAAATAATACGTTATGAATGTTTTGTACTTCACCCTCTTTCAAGAAGTGTTCTTCACGTCCACCAGATCCTGCTTCTACCATTTTAAGGTATAAAGTTCCTTTTGGATCCGGTTTTATGGTTTCGGTAGCTCCCATGATATAATTCACATACGTCACTTCAAAAGGAGTTTCGTCGAATTTTCCGGAAAGCGTAAAATCATTGTTGGTAACCGGCGAAAACAATAAGTTTTTTTCAAAAACTCTGCGTTTCATTTCGCCTTTGTATTCTCCATCTGCAAAAACAGTTAAGAATGTTTTATCGGAATAAATTTGATTTTCGGCAGCACCTTCACGAATAGGCATCATACCTTCGTAACTGATATAGCGGGTAATAAAAGCTCCCAAAAGAATAAAGATAAAAGCAAGGTGCAATAACAGCGTTGCCCATTTTTCTTTTTTTAGTAGTTGGTAACGTTTGATATTTCCGAAGAAATTGATCAGGAAAAAGACCATTATCGCCTCAAACCACCAGGTATTGTAAATTAAAATTCGGGCTGTATCTGTGTTGTACTTACTTTCGATAAAAGTTCCAACACCCATTGCAATTGCGAATGTTAAAAAAAGAACAGCCATTAATCGTGTAGAAAACAAAAAAGAGAATATTTTTTTATCCATTTTTAAGGAATTACATTGTATAAAAGTGCCACAAAAGTACTTAAAAATGTTGACTCTCAATATTTGTGATTTGTTAATAAAAACTAAAAATGCCCATCAAACTAAATTGATTTCGCAAAAGCGTACACTAAACTTTACAAAGCTATAATCCGATATCAGAAATTTGCTTTTTATGCCACAGTTTATAGGACTAAGAAGGGTTTGTTCTTTAAGCAAACTTCATTTCAAATAAAGCTTTTGAAACAAACCAACTGAATCTTTAAAATCCATACAAGCTGTGGCTCAATTTTATTTTACTTTTTGTTCAATTTTAGAAAGCCTTTCTGAAAGTGTTTTAAATGATTTATTCTCTTCTTTTAGCAATTCTATTTCTTTTGATTGCTGAATGGAATATAAGGTTAACTCCTCAATTTTCTGCAAAAGCTTGGCATTCATTTCGCCTAAATTGATTCCGTTTTTAAGGACTTCTTCCTCATTAGGAATGTTTTCCAAATGCCCCTTTTCTTTGATATGCTTCTCAACTTCGGCTAACGTAGGCAAATCATACTCTTTTTTAAATACAAAATCAGACCAGCCGTCAAGAGTAACTTTTACTTCCTGAGAACGAATAGTACCTTTAACATCTAATTTGTTTTGTGGATTTGTTGTTCCAATACCCACATTACCCGTTAATCCAGCAATTGCAAAATAGGGTTTTAATGTAGTATTGGAGGTGTTTTTTGCAGAAATAGTAAATAAACCAGGATAACTAATTGCTTCTGGAAAAACTAAATTCAAATTATTACTTGTAAAGTTATCTATATAAAACCCCATTTTAGTACCGGATAATTCAGATGCTGTATCGTCATTATAAATGAGTAATTTAGCTCCACTAGTTCCATATCCAGATCCTAAATCTAGTCTGGAATTTGGGTTTGTCGTTCCAATACCTACCTTACCATTTTCATTTGCTAATACAAACTGTTGCCATGCTCCCCATTGGGCGTCTGTGGGCAGTGCATTTCTATAAAAAGCACCTCCATTATTAAAATTTAATTGATGATTTTTTCCGCCACTATTTTCATTATTAGCCCAAGGTGACAACGTTAGGTTTGTAGAATAAATTCCATCACCAGGAACTCCTATTACACTCCTTTCTTTAAAATCAGCTCTTACATTACGCATTGAAAAATTGGGTAAATCATTTATGGCTCTTGTATCATTTATTGATAAATCAGTTGCAGTTTGCGCTTCTAATTGATGGATTGAGGCACAAATCAAAAGAAGGAATACTATTATTTTTTTCATCTTTTATTTATTTTCAAGTTTTACTAATCTCTTCTTCATTTGATCATTTTCTTTTTTCATGTCAATCATATAAAGCGTCAACTCCTCTATTTTCTGTAAAAGTTTGGCATTCATTTCTCCTAAATTGATTCCGTTTTTAAGGACCTCTTCCTCATTAGGAATGTTTTCCAAATGCCCCTTTTCTTTGATATGCTTCTCAACTTCGGCTAACGTAGGCAAATCATACTCTTTTTTAAATACAAAATCAGACCAGCCGTCAAGAGTAACTTTTACTTCCTGAGAACGAATAGTACCTTTAACATCTAATTTGTTTTGCGGGTTTGTTACTCCAATGCCTACATTTCCACCGACTTTTACAAACAAACTAGCATTATGTTCACTATCTCCATAATTTGTCAAGTATAAACCGCTCAAAGATTTATCTGTTTGATGAGACATATAACCTATGTTTGAAGAACTACCTGCACTTACGGATTCTCCAATAGATAGTGCTGTATACTTAAAATTCTGAGAAACTACCCCGCCAATTAGAGAAGAGACAAGCTGTGTCGCTGAATTACCTACAACTGTCAGCTTCGTGTTTGGGGCTGTAGTACCAATACCAACATTTCCATTGTTTAGTATATTCAAATAATCTGTGGTATTGTATCTTAAACTAAACATATAATTACTACTTGCTGGATATCTTATCATAGTCCATTGTCCTATTCCTGTCCCAGAATCTCCAGGAACAGCTCCTAATGCAATACTAGAAAAATCACCTGTTGTAGAAGGTAATAATCTTAAATTTTCATTATAATCACCGTTTGCAGTCTGAATCTTAACCGAACCGTTAAAAAGCTGATTTCCGGCAAAAGTATTAGCTCCTCTTGTTGCAAGTTCTATCCAGGAAGGATTTGAAGGATTTAAATCAGCTGCAATCTTTCTAAAAAACAATCTGTCATTTTGTGTAAATGAAGAAGCCAGCTGTAACTGATGATTGTTGTTTGAATTGGCATGCCTAATTAGAAACAAGTGACTCCAACTGTGCGTAAGATCGGGGATTCCTCCAATCGCATCTAATCCACTATAAACTCCAGAAGTTCTCGGAATTGTATAATCATTGATGCCAGGCGCTAAACCATCCCCTATTTGCTGCCCAAAAGCAATTGTCGTAACAAGTAGCAGACCGAAAGAAGTAATTATTTTTTTCATTATATTATATTATTTTATTTATTTTCAAGATTGATCAATCTCTTCTTCATCTCTAAATTATCCGTCTTCATTTGGTCATTCTCCTTTTTCATTTCAATCATATAAAGTGTCAACTCCTCAATTTTCTGTAAAAGTTTGGCATTCATTTCTCCTAAATTGATTCCGTTTTTAAGCACTTCCTCTTCATTAGGAATATTTTCCAAATGTCCCTTTTCTTTAATATGCTTCTCCACTTCCGCCAATGTAGGCAAAGCATATTCTTTTTTGAATACAAAATCGGACCAGCCTAACATATCTACTTTTACTTCTTTGGAGTGAATAGTGCCGTTTACATCTAGTTTATTTTTAGGATTTACTTCACCAATACCAACATTTCCATTATTTAATATATTAAAATAATCTGTGGTATTGTATCTTAAACTAAACATATAATTGCTAATTGCGGGATATCTTACAATAGTCCATTGCCCTATTCCTGTCCCAGAATCTCCAGAAACAGCCCCTAATGCGATACTAGAATAATCACCTGTTGTAGAAGGCAATAATCTTAAATTTTCATTATAATCACCGTTTGCAGTCTGAATTTTAACCAAACCATTAATAAACTGATTTCCTGCAAAAGTATTAGCTCCTCTTGTTGCGAGTTCGAACCATGCAGGGTTTCTTGGGGACACATCCGTACCAGCAATTTTCCTAAAAAATAATCTGTCATTTTCTACATAGGAAGAACTTATTTGTAATTGATTATTATTGTTTGAATTGGCATGTCTAATCGCAAACAAGTGACTCCAATTGTGTGTTAGATCAGGAATTCCTCCAGTTGCATTTAAACCACTATAAACTCCGGAAGTTAGCGGAATTGTATAATCACTGATACCAGGTGCTAAACCATTACCTATTTGCTGCGAAAAGGAAACTCCTGCTACAAATAATATTGCAAGTGTCGTCAATGTCTTTTTCATGTGTTCTTTATTTATGATGTAATTTTTTTTCAAAAATAGTTAAAAAAACGACATTCTTCATTAATAAATTACTAGTAATTATCTTACATAATGCATTTTTTTAAGAAACAATAGAATTTCGATTTTTTAAACCTCTTTGCTTAAAAGGATTACTCTTTAAAAAAAATAATGCTAATTTTGCACTATGATTCGAATTTCAATAATTGGTTCCGGAAATGTTGCCCAACATTTGATAAAAGCTTTCTCTAAAAGCGAAGCGGTAGAAATTGTGCAGGTGTTTTCCAGAAAAAAAGAAGCTCTTGCTTCTTTAGTTAGTTTTGAAAAAATTGTAAATGATTTTGACTCCCTCCTTGAAGCTGATCTCTATATTATAGCTGTTTCAGATAATGCGATTTCAGAGGTTTCAAAACAACTGCCTTTTCAAAACCGGGTTGTCGTTCACACCTCAGGTGCAGCTTCACTTGATGTTTTGGACGCTAAGAACAGAAAAGGTGTTTTTTATCCGCTTCAGACATTTTCAAAAAATAAGGAAGTTGATTTCTCCATCATTCCAATGTGTCTGGAGGCCGAAAACACATTTGATTATCGCGTTCTAGAAAGTGTTGCCAAAAGCATTTCGCAAGCCGTTTATCCCATAAATTCCGACCAAAGAAAGGCATTGCATGTTGCAGCCGTTTTTGTCAATAATTTCACCAATCATTTGTATCAAATCGGACAGGAGATTTGCAAAGAACATCAGGTACCCTTTGAAGTTTTAAAACCTTTAATTCAGGAAACTGCTCAAAAAATAAATACTTTAGCCCCGGCGGATGCGCAAACGGGACCTGCAAAGCGCAAAGATTCTACCACAATTGAAGCGCATTTGGAGTATTTAACCCATGAAAATCAAAAGAATATTTATAAAATACTAACACAATCTATACAGAATAATGGCAAAAAATTATAAAGAAATAATGAATGACATCACAACGTTTGTTTTTGATGTTGATGGCGTACTTACAGACAGTTCGGTTTTTGTAACCAATGAAGGAGAGATCCTGCGTACGATGAATATTCGTGATGGTTATGCAATGAGAGCGGCAGTTGAAAGCGGCTATAATGTTTGCATTATTTCAGGCGGAAGCAATGAAGGAGTCCGTGTTCGTTTGTGTAATTTAGGAATTACAGACATTCATTTAGGAACTCCTGATAAAGTAGAAACTTTTAAAGAATACACCGATACTTACAACATCAAACCAGAACAGGTTTTATATATGGGTGACGATATACCGGATTTTCACGTAATGAAATTAGTAGGTTTGCCAACCTGTCCGCAAGATGCAAGCCCGGAGATCAAAAACATTTGCCGTTACATCTCACATGTAAATGGCGGAAAAGGTGCCGCTCGTGATGTAATCGAACAAGTAATGAAAGTTCAGGGAAAATGGATGGAACATTTTAGCGGGAAACACGATTAATGATTGCAGATTTTAGATTGCGAATTACATTTCACATATAACATTTTACAATCTACATCTCACAAAAAAAACCTAGCCCCTCAGAACCTTAGTACCTCAGAAAAAATGAAATTCCTCAAACTCATTCGATATAAAAACCTACTGATGCTTGCTTTTATGCAGCTGTTATTTCGCTATGCTTTCTTAAAACAACAAAATATCCCTTTGGCTTTGGCCGACTGGCAATATGGGCTATTGGTTTTAAGTACCGTTTTACTGGCTGCAGCGGGTTATGTCATCAATAATATTTATGATGTTGCGACCGACAGCATCAACAAGCCCAATGATGTTGTAATTGGTAAAGGAATTTCTGAAACCACCGCCTACAACATTTATATCGGATTAAACATTACCGGTGTTGCTATTGGATTCCTTTTGTCTAATATCATTCTTAGACCCATGTTTGCTTCATTCTTTATTTTGATTGCTTCGCTTCTTTATTTTTATGCGACTACTTTAAAGCAAATTATGATACTGGGGAATTTTGTTGTCGCGTTACTGCTTTCTGCAAGTGTATTGATTATTGGGGTTTTCGACATCTTTCCTGCCACAACTTCTGAAAATCAGGCACAAATGGCGAGTATGTTTTCGATTTTAACCGATTATGCTTTATTTGCCTTTATGATCAATTTTATTCGAGAAATAGTCAAAGACATTGAAGATGTGAATGGTGATTACAATCAGGGAATGAATACCCTTCCTATTGCAATCGGAATTAGCAGAGCGTCAAAAATAGCGTTAGGTTTTGCCATCGTTCCTTTTATCGCCTGTCTGCTTTACATCAACACCTATTTTGTCGAAAATAAGCTCTTTATTGCTACTTTTTATGCTTTTGCCTTTGTTTTAGCGCCTCTGCTCTACTTTATTGTAAAAATATTTGGTGCAAAACATCAAAAAGAATTTCACCATTTAAGCCGCATTTTAAAACTCATTTTATTCTTCGGAATTTTATCGATTCTCGTTATCACCCTAAATATCAAATACAATGCTTAAAGAAAAACTAAAAAAATATACTTTAATTCTGGCCTCCGGATCACCGCGCAGACAACAGTTTTTTAAAGACCTCGATCTTGACTTCGAAATTAGGTTAAAAGACATTGAGGAGATCTACCCACCCGAATTAAAAGCAGTCGAAATAACCGATTATCTGGCAAATCTAAAGGCCAATGCATTTGAGGGCGAACTTAACGAAAATGAAATTTTAGTAACCAGCGATACTATTGTATGGCATCAGAACAAAGCATTGGGAAAACCAAAAGATGCCGAAGAAGCCTTTAAAATGATCCGATCGCTATCCAATACGACCCATGAAGTCATAACATCGGTTTGCTTTAAAACAAACCATTCTTCAACGCTATTGAACGATATTACAAAGGTTACTTTCAATGATTTATCCGACGAGGCTATTTTGTATTACATCCAAAATTACAAACCTTACGACAAAGCCGGAGCTTACGGTATTCAGGAATGGTTTGGTTTTATGGCAGTTGCAAAAGTAGAAGGCTCTTATACCAATGTTATGGGATTGCCGACCGCAAAAGTTTATGAATATTTGAGTACTTTAGTGTAAAATTTTATTTATGTTTTCTTTTAAAGAATATAGCGAGGAAATCTTAACCACCGTAATTCTACTTTTTATTCTTGTAGTCTTGCGCATCATCGTTGCGAAACTAATTCGCCGTTATGCCAGTACAAGTCAGTTATTAGAACACCGAACCAATTTGGTCATCAAGTACATTCATTTACTCATGAACATACTGGTTTTGATTAGCCTAATTGTAATTTGGGGTGTTGAAACTAAAGATATTTTCATAACCGTTTCTTCTATTGCCACTGTTATCGGAGTGGCTATGTTTACTCAATGGTCCATTCTGAGCAATATAACTTCAGGAATGATTTTGTTTTTCTCCTTTCCTTTCCGAATTGGAGATACCATCAAAATTCATGATAAAGACTTTCCGATCGAAGCCGAAATTGAGGATATAAGCGCCTTTCATGTTAATCTGAAAACAAAAGACGGTGAAAAAATCATTTTTCCAAATAACTTATTGCTGCAAAAAGGGATCTCTATCATGCCGATACAATACGAAGAAAAAGAGTTCTTCGATTAAATAAGAATGGGAATTTTATAAAGTATTGCTAAAAAGGTAAAACGTATTATTGGTAATAAAATATAATATTTGTTGTACTAAATTTTAGTTTTTATTTAATTCCCGCAACAATGAACCGCTCTGTAAAATTGCCTTTTTATGCTAAACTTGCTTTCATTCTGGTAAGTTTTATAAGCTTTGCCTTTATTTTTTGTATTGGAAAAGATATTATTACTCCGGTCTTACTGGCATTTTTGTTTGCGGTCCTACTGGTTCCGATTTTCACTTTTTTGCATTCCCGATTAAAATTTCCCAGACACCTTGCTGCCGCAGCTTGTATTCTGCTTTTTGCTTTATCTATTGTTGGCATCCTAGTCTTTATTTCTTATCAGATTAGTGATATCGCCAACGATTTTGATGCGATAAAGAAAAATGCAAACGCTTTTATTACCGACATTCATAAATTTATAAAAGATCATTTTCACGTCAGCATCGGCGAACAAAAAAAATACCTCGATAATGTCGCCAAGGACTCGGTTCAGAATGGAAAAAGCTCCATAGGCTCTGCTATTATCTCTATAACCGATCTGCTGTTAGATTGCACCATCATCCCTATTTATACTTTTTTGTTTCTACTGTATAAAGATCATTTTATTCTTTTTCTCGCTAAATTAGTCCCTAATGAAGACCATGCGATTTTAAAAGACATTCTTTCACAAATAAAAGTTTCGATTAATAATTATATAGTCAGTCTGATTTTTGAAATGATAGTCGTTTCTATACTGACAAGTTTAGGGCTGTGGATCATTGGGGTTAAATACTTTATTTTATTGGGATTGATTACCGGAATTTTAAACATGATACCTTATATTGGCATCCTGATCGCTGGTATCATCACCGTAATTGCATCGTTAACAGGAACACCCGAAAATTCTATTATTCTTGGAATTCTGATTGTAAACATTATTGTACAGTTGATTGACAACAACATACTTGTACCCTTGATTATCAATTCGAAAGTTGAAATTAATGCCTTTGTTTCGATTATGGGAATTATTATTGGAGGTGCCGCTGCAGGAATTTCGGGAATGTTTTTGGCCATTCCGCTATTAGCCATTCTAAAAATTATATTCGAAAGAATTGAATCCTTAGCGCCTTGGGGTTATCTTATGGGCAATCATATGCCAAAAAAATTCAGCTGGAGAATCCGAAAACTAAAGGTCGAAAATTAAATAGTACTGTAAATTCAGAATAGAATCGCAATAATTTCTTATATTCAACTCCAAATCGACCTTTAAGCCAGTCAAAAATTATATAATGTCCGTAATCAGAAAAATAGTAGTCTTTATTTTATTATGCTTTTGTTTACAAGGCACTTATGCTCAGGTCGCTCCACCTCAAAAAAAGCCCAAAGAAAAAAAGGACAGCACCGAAGTCTATCAGAGAATCAAAAACTATTCGAAGAAGAATAAATTTACACAAACCCTGCACAAATTATTCTTTAGAGGAAACAGGCCTCAAAAAAAAGAAATCCTGGTGCAAAATGACACTACCGATTTTAGCGGAAAAATAATTCGAAACATAAACATTATCACGCTGGATCCTTTCGGACACTCGCTTACGGACACCACTCAGGTTCCCAAAAACTGGGGCGAACGAACAGGAAACCGACTGCATTTAAAAACCAAGAAAATTGCAATCTACAATCTGCTCCTGTTTAAAAAAAATACTCCCTACGACACTTACAAAGTGCAGGAATCTGAACGTTTGATACGATCTCAAAGATATGTGACAGCCGTACGAATCACGAATAAAGTGGCAGGAATGGCTTCCGATTCAGTTGATGTAACGATTAGGGTTCTGGACTCCTGGAGTACGATTCCTAAATTTGCGATCTCGAGCAATCAGGTTTCTTTTGGTATTAAAGAAAAAGACTTTTTTGGATGGGGACAGCAGCTGGAATACAAACATACCAGCAGATTTAATGATGGCCGCACTGCAAATGAAGCAACTTATACCATTCCTAACATCAAAAACACTTATATAGGAACCACCTTGTTCTATAAAATCGATATTGACAATAATTACAGCAAAAGTATCAACGTTGAACGCCTCTTTTATTCCCCTTTGACCAAATGGGCAGGCGGTGTTTCTACAGGTCAAAACTATAGAAAAGACAGTCTGCAGGCACCCGATAAGTCTTATGCCTTTCAGCCCTTTAAGAATAACTTTCAGGATTTCTGGGCAGGGCATGCCAGTAATGTATTTGAAGATGAAAATGGCATAACCAATTTGGTGGCAACCGCACGTTTCCTAAACGTCAACTACACCGATGCTCCCGCTGATCTCTATGATCCTACCCATTTTTATTCAGATGAAAAGCTGTTTTTAAGCGGAATTGGTTTAAACCGACGTAAATTTATAAAAGACAACTATATATTCAGAAATGGTCAGACCGAAGACGTTCCCATTGGAAGAATTTATGGGATTACATTAGGTTATCAGTACAAAAATGCCCAATGGAGACCTTATGCCGGAGGTCAGTTTTCGTTTGGTAATTACTATCGTTGGGGGTTTTTAAGTATGAATTTTGAGGTGGGTACGTTTTTTCATGATTCAAAAACGTATCAAACAGCCTTTTCATTTGAATCTACTTATTTTACAAAACTATTCAGTATTGGAAACTGGAAACTGCGTCAATTTGTGAACCCAATTGTGGTTATTGGTGCCAATCGGGAAAATATCATCGGGGATCAACTTAATATTAATAATCAAAATGGTTTAGCCGGGTTCAATACCGCTTTATACGGTACAAATAAAATGGTTTTGTCGCTTCAAACACAAACCTATTCTCCTTATGCGCTTTGGGGATTTCGTCTAAATCCGTTCTTTAATTACTCGGTTGCGGTACTCGGAAATCCAAATGATGCTATAGGAAGAAATAAAGGCTACCAAAAAGTGACTTTAGGTTTGCTGATCAGCAATGATTATCTGGTATTCAGTTCCTTTCAGCTTTCGCTCTCCTACTACCCTACCATTCCTTATCAGGGAGATAGTGTTTTTAAAACGAATACTTTTGAGACCAGTGATTTTGGTTTGCAAAACTTTGAGCTGGCCAAACCAAGGGTTGTGGAATATAAATAATGGAAATACATTTTATTTCACTTTTTTTTCAAAAAACAAAAAATCCAAAACTACTTCACTACCAAAACATTAACAAACTTTCTTGTTTTACAAAATCGTTAAAATGCATAATTTATCCGATGAAATGCATAGTGCTTTAATTTTTGGCACAGTATATGAATATCCCTAAACAGGATCAACCATAACTTTAAAATTAGAAAAATGAAAACAATAAAATTAGCAATCGCAGGACTATTTCTCCTGGTTGCAAATGCCACGCAAGCGCAGGTATCTATAAATGTTAACATCGGAGCACCTCCGGCTTGGGGACCTGCAGGATATGCAGAAATGGAGTACTATTACTTACCCGACATCGAAGCTTATTATGATGTAAGAGCTTCCCAGTTTATCTATTTTGGAGGAGGAAGATGGGTTAGAACAAATTACTTACCAAGACAATATAGAAACTATGATTTGTACGGAGGTTACAAAGTAGTTTTAAACGATTACCACGGCAGAACACCTTATACTTACTTTGATCGCCATAGGGTAAAGTATTACAAAGGATATCATGGTGCACCTCAAAGATGTTACAAACCAAGACCGGCTTATGGATATAATGACGATCGTTATGAGCGCAGAAACCATAAACACTATGATAAAAAGCGTAACAAACACGACAGAGACGATGATGACGATGACGATCATGATGATCACGATGGTCACTACGGCCGCAGAAGAGGCTAATATTTGCTAAATCATTAATTTTCAACACAAAAGAGTATCAAAATCATGATACTCTTTTTTTATGCATGCATACTAAATAAGGAAAAAGTTAATTTATTGAAGATAATTTAAAAATAATCACTAAAACGATTGAAAAAGTTAAAGTATTCCTAACCGTTTTTAAAAATGTTTTAAATAATCGTAATTTTGCACGAAATTTAAACTAAAAAACAGAGTTTATGAAGAAGAGAGTTTATTTATTTTCATTATTAGCGTTGTCCCTTTTTACATTTTGTACCAATCACGAAGACTCCGCTACCAATGATCAGGCTAAAAATAACAACATCGAAATCAATAATGATGTTGCCGCTTTAAGCAAGAGACTTGATTATACCAATTCGGGAGTAATCTCCATCACTGGTTCATCTGCATCAACAGCTAAATTTTCAAAAAGCAGTCCATCTTCTACGACTGATTTACCATTAGTACAAATTGCCGAGATCAATCCACCAAAAGATAACAACGGAAGAACGTTACAGGCCAATCATGTAGCGGTAAACGGAAACTATGCTTATGTTGCTTACACCATGAGTGGTGAAGTCTATTCGGGAGCTATTGATGTTATCGATGTCTCTGATCCGTACAAACCAAAACTGATTACGTCTGCATTGATTGCAAACACTGATATTACATCATTAACCTATTCCAATGGCAGTTTAATTATTGGCGCTGCGGCAGATGTTGATAAAAATCCGACACTAACAAGTCCGGCAGTTGTAATTAACATGACGTTAAATTCAGGTATGCTGACTGATAAATATACCATAACTAATCTTGAAGGTCAAGTAACTACTGACATTGCTTCAAATTCGGGTTCTTATTTTGCCGTTACAGGAGATAAGGGAAGTTTATTTAAAATCAATACGGCTTCCAAAGCGGTTTCAGGCAAAGTTGCGATAGAAGATTTACGTTCTGTAGCGATCAGCGGAGATAAAGTTGTGACTTTGAGCGGTACAAAAGGAGTAAATATTTACAATGAATCTACCCTTAATCTGCAAAAAAGCTTTACAACCACAACAGATGTAAAAGCTGCAAAAAGAACAATGGATTTTGATGGTACCAAATTATTAGTATCAGAAGGATATAACGGTTTAGGTGTTTATGACCTTAACAGCGGTTCTAAACTGCAAACCATCTCACTGACAACTGCCGGTGAAGAAAATGTAACCAATGCCGTATCTGTAAATGACGGATATGCGTTTGTAGCCAATGGTGCTGCAGGTTTAAATGTATACAAAACAGGTTCACAACTAAGTTTACTGGGAACTGTCGATATCTTAGGTTCATCCAACTATGTAAAATCCAGCGGTGATTTTATTTATGTGGCGAGCGGAAAAGGTGGTTTGAAAATCATCAAGATGGAAAAACCAAATACCACTTTCGCCGGATGTACCGGATACGGAACTTACAATCAGGGACAAAATCTGATTTTAAATTCAAATGAAGTGAAATCTTATTCGGGTGCTACAGCTATTAACACTGCTATTGTTAATTCAGGTGCAGTATTAACCCATTGTGGTTCAATTACCATTCAAAACGGTCTGACTTTAAATAGCGGAGGAACTTTTAATATGAGTGGAACGCTGTCTCAGGGGAAATACCAACAGTCTAACCCAACAGAATTTATTATTAACAGTAACGCCGTATTACAAATTGAAGGTACTGTAGTGATTTGGGGAGATTTACGATTAAATAGTGGTGCGAAGATCCATTTCACAGGAAATAATTCTTCTATTACAATTTATGGAAAAGTAACGAAGAACAGTAATGTCACCATTACAGGAAACTATAAAGACACAGAAAACAAGTTGAAATAAGTGCTGTAATCCTAAGAAATACCACATGATCTAAGGTGTTAGATCAATTTTCTTTAAAGCTGTCAGATTTAATCTGGCAGCTTTTTTTTGGAGTTAATTTTCTTAAAAAAGGAAATCAATAACCAAACATTAACATTTCATTTAAATACTGTACAATAATTTAATTAGTATTTTTGAACTTCTATCAAAAAACACCTAACCACACTATGCGAAAAATTCAGATACAAGTTCTTCTTCTTTTTTTATTAGGTACTACGCTATCTTTTGCACAACAACCACAAAAACCAAGTTCTGTCGAAATTTACAATCAAATTAAAAAATTAAACTTTTTGGGGTCCGTATTGTACATCGCGGCACATCCGGATGACGAAAATACCCGTTTAATTTCTTATATGGCCAACGAAGTAAACGCCCGAACAGGTTATCTGTCTTTAACACGTGGCGACGGAGGGCAAAATTTAATTGGACCGCAATTGCGTGAATTATTGGGAGTTATCAGAACTCAGGAGTTAATTGAAGCCCGAAAAATTGATGGTGGTGAGCAGTTTTTCTCCCGTGCAAATGATTTTGGATACTCTAAAACTCCTGATGAAACTTTAGAAATCTGGAATAAAGACAAAGTACTGGCGGATATGGTGTGGACGATCCGAAAATTTCAACCTGATGTGATCATCAACCGATTTGATCATCGCTCACCGGGTACTACACACGGGCATCACACCTCCTCGGCGATGTTAAGTGTGGAAAGTTTTAAGCTCACAAACGATCCGAAAATATATCCGGAACAATTAAAATATGTAAAACCGTGGCAGGTTAAGCGCCAGTTTTTCAATACATCCTGGTGGTTTTACGGAAGCCAGGAGCGATTTAACGCAGCCAATAAATCAAACTTTGTTCAATTGGAAACCGGCGTTTATTATCCGGGAATTGGAAAATCAAATCAGGAAATAGCTGCTTTAAGCCGTAGCCGTCACCAATCACAAGGTTTTGGAAGTACCGGAGCCCGTGGAGATGAAACGGAATTCTTAGAGCTTATTAACGGAGATCGTCCTACAGAAGCTAATTTATTTGAGGGAATTGATACTTCGTGGAATCGTGTTAAAAATGGTAAACCTGTTGGAGATCTGATCTCTTCTATTATCACCAAATACGATTTCAGCAATCCATCGGCCAGTATTCCGGATCTGGTTAAAGCTTATGCTATGATTGAGGCCTTGGAAGACGATCATTGGAAAACCGTAAAATCGGCTGCCCTTAAAAACATTATCGCTTCCTGCACCGGATTGTATCTCGAAGCTGCCGCTATCGAACAGGAGGCAACACCAGGAAGCACCATAAAAGTAACTCTGGAAGCCATTAACCGATCTTCGATTGATATGCAGCTGAGCAGCGTGACTTCGCTGCCGGACCAAAAAAACACCGCACAAAACATACTGCTGAAAAACAATAAGGATCAAAAAATAACTTTGGCCCTTCAGCTTCCCACTACACTGGAATATACGCAGCCTTATTGGCTAAAAGAAAAAGCAACTGAAGGAATGTATACTGTTTCCAATCAGGAAAACATTGGGATTCCCGATATCATCAGACAAGTAAAAATTGTTTTTAATGTTAAAATCAATGGAGTAGAAATTCCGTTTGAACGCACTGTCATTTACAAATACAACGACGGTGTAAAAGGCGAAATGTATAATTTTCTGGACATCGTTCCCGAAGTTACGACTTCAATTCTCGAAAAAGTTTTAATTTTTGGAAGCACCCAAAGCAAATTGGTTCCGGTAAAAGTACGTGCGGGAAAAGACGGCATCAAAGGAAATTTACAATTGGAATTACCAAAAAGCTGGAGCGTTTCTCCAAAAGAAATTCCTTTCACCCTGGAGAAAAAAGGAAACGAGCAGATCTTTTATTTTGAAGTTACGCCTCCTGTAAATCCGGAGGAAGCCGTTGCGAAAAGCATCGCTATTGTCGACAACAAACGTTTTGACAAAGACCAAACTATTATTGATTACAGTCATATTACCAAACAGATGGTCTTAAAACCTGCGGAGTCAAAATGTATTCGAATTGAGTTAAAAACAAATGGTGACTCCATTGCCTACATTATGGGTGCGGGTGACGAAGTCCCTGAAAGTTTAGCGCAAATGGGGTACAAAGTTACAATCATAAAACCAGAAGAAATCACGCCTGAAAAACTGGATTCCTTCAACGTGGTAATGACCGGAGTACGTGCCTACAATACCGTAAATGCTCTGGCACACAAACAAAACATCCTTTTTAATTTTGTGAAAAGCGGTAAAAACATGATCGTACAGTACAATACCTATGGCCAAACCGTTACCGATCAGATTGCACCCTATCCGTTAAAAATATCAAACGATCGCGTTACAGAAGAAAATGCTAAAATTACTTTTCTGGCGCCCAATCATCCTATTTTAAACACGCCAAACAAAATTAGCACTAAAGATTTTGAAGGCTGGAAACAAGAACAAGGTTTGTATTATCCGGATCAGTATGATCCTGCCTTCACTCCTATTCTCTCTTCACACGACAAAGGCGAATCGGCTAAAAATGGTGCTTTATTGGTAGCTCCCTACGGAAAAGGATACTATATTTACACCGGTCTAAGCTTCTTTAGAGAATTGCCTGAAGGTGTTGCCGGTGCTTATCGACTGCTATCGAATATGATTTCATTAAAACAGCCCATAGAAGCTCCTAAACAAGAATTAAAAAAATAAAACATTCCCAATATGGACGCTAAAAAAATAAAAAAATGGAAAAAAAGCTACACCTACGTTTTGGTAGCCAATGCCATTTACATTCTGATTTTTTTCTTAATCATGAAATTATACTCATAACCTATGCAACTATTTGATTGGATCGTACTGATTGTTACTCTTTTATTTATTGTTGGGTACGGCTCTTGGAAAACCAAAGGAAGTAAAAACGTCGAGGATTTTATTCTCGGAAACAACGAAACTCCGTGGTATACTGTTGGACTTTCGGTTATGGCTACTCAGGCCAGTGCCATTACTTTTTTGTCAACTCCCGGACAGGCTTATCATGACGGAATGGGTTTTATACAATTCTATTTCGGATTGCCGATTGCCATGATTGTGATTTGTGTGACTTTTATCCCCTTGTACCATAAAAACAAAGTATATACAGCTTACGAATTTCTGGAAAAACGTTTCGATTTAAAAACCCGTTCTTTAGCTGCTATCTTATTTTTGGTACAACGAGGTTTAGGAACCGGATTAACCATTTACGCTCCGGCGATTATCCTTTCGGCTCTTTTGGGATGGAATTTAACGATAATGAACATCGTGATTGGTGTACTGGTTATTATCTATACCTTCTCGGGAGGAACAAAAGCAGTAAACGTAACGCAGAAACAACAAATGTTTGTGATCATGTCGGGAATGTTTATTACTTTTTTCTTAATTCTGCACTACCTGCCAAACGATATGACTTTTACAAGTGCCCTGCATATTGCCGGTGCCAATGACAAAATGAATATTGTAGATTTCTCTTTTAATCCTGAGGAAAAATATACTTTTTGGAGTGGAATCACCGGTGGTTTTTTCCTGGCGCTTGCCTATTTCGGAACCGATCAGTCACAGGTGGGGCGTTATTTATCCGGAAAATCAGTTCGCGAAAGTCAAATGGGACTTATCATGAACGGGCTTCTAAAAGTACCTATGCAATTCTTCATCCTGTTAACAGGAGTGATGGTTTTTGTCTTTTTTCAATTCAATCCCGTTCCTTTAAACTTTAATCCCAACAATAAAATTGTGATTGAAAAGTCGGCCTATAAAGGGGAATATCATGCTCTCGAGAAAAAACTAAGCAATCTTTCAGAAGATAAAAAAGTGATTAATCTGTTGTACATCGATCAGTTGAATCAGGATTTCGACAATCCGATTTTACGTAAAGAACTGGTTACTTTATCGAATAAAGAAAAAGACCTGCGAGACCGTGCCAAAGAGATCATTTCGAAAGCAGACAGCAATAGCGAAACCAACGACAAAGACTATGTCTTTTTCCACTTTATATTGCATTATTTACCAAAAGGGCTTATTGGTTTATTGTTAGCCGTAATTCTTTCGGCTGCCATGTCTTCAACAGCTTCCGGATTGAATGCCTTAGCCTCTACAACAGCTATCGATATTTATAAACGAAATCTGAAGACCGAAAAGTCTGAAAAACATTATCTGAATGCTACTAAGTTTTTCACCTTATTCTGGGGAATTGTAGCGATACTCTTTGCCTGTGTGGGAACCTTGTTCGAAAACTTAATTCAGTTGGTTAATATTATTGGATCTATTTTCTACGGAACGGTTTTGGGAATCTTCCTCGTTGGTTTTTACCTGCGCCGTGTAAAGGCCAAAGCCATGTTTTTCAGTGCCATTATCAGTCAGATTACCATATTTATCATCTATTATTTTATGATTGCTATTTATCCAAGCGGTCAGGAAAAATTGGGATATTTGTGGCTGAATTTTATCGGAGCCATTTTAACCATTGTCCTCGCACTCTTCATGCAGTTTGCCTTTTTTAGAAACGAGCCCGACGCTGAGGAAGTTGTTTTAGAATAGTTTAATTTAAAACCAAAAAAAATGAAACTGAATTTAGATACCATTGTCCTATTTGTTCAGGATGTAAACCGACTAAAATCTTTTTACACTACAATTTTTGGTTTTGAAATACTGGAAGAATACGAAGCAGAATGGGTTCTTCTGAATGCAGGTAACGCTAAAATCGGACTTCATAAAATTGGTGCTCCCTATTTAGCTCAAATTAAATCCGGTTATAAATTTGACAATAACACCAAAATCGTGTTTGAAATTAATGAAGACATTCATGCACTGAGACAAGTATTTTTGGATCAAAATGTAGTGATGCGCGAAGTCAATACTTTTGAGACTTACGATTACTGGCTCTGTGATGGAGAAGATCCTGAAGGGAATGTGTTTCAGTTGAAGCAAAAGAAATAAAGATTAAAAAAATTGTGTTTGGATAAACTAATCTTTATCCAAACATTTTTTTTTGGAACGGGATGACTTAGCCCTGATGGAAGCGGCATCCTTTTGTGCTGGGGTTCGGCACAAAAGATACAGCGGACAGCAGGAATAGCTACAAAAAAACAATCCATCAAATTCAAATATACGGTCTTGCATTTGAGTTTTTAAAAGACTGGGAATTCTTTACAAATTCTCTATCTTTGAAAAAGTTACCCCTTAAATAAGCACTATGAAAGACCTTAAAAAATACAGCAATAAAACCAAAGCTGCCTTTATTTTATTGATTGTAATGCTTCTGATTCTACTGGGGAATTTCAATACACTTCAAAATTCAAAAAATGTAAATGAAAATATAAACGCCATTTACAAGGACCGTTTGGTTGTGGCACATTACATTTTTCAATATTCTAAAGAGCTGCATTTTATAAAAGCGGAAGCCGAAAAGCTGGATTTGAGCGATACGATCAAAAAAGACGAAATTATTCAGACCCTAAACGTCATTCACACTATTGATGATTTGTATGCCAAAACGGTTTTAACCAATACCGAAAAACAATATTTTGACGCTTTTTTAAGTTCCTGTAAAGAAATAAACAATCAGGTTACGAACAAAAACTGGAATAAAATTGCGGTTTCAAGCGATCAGGCATTAAAAACTCTCGAAGCCCTGTCGCAAATCCAAATTCAGGAAGGAAAAGCAAAACTGGCAGGTGCAAACGCCATGTACAGTAAAAACAATAGCCTTGGGCAGCTTCAGATTGCCTTACTGATTATTCTGGGCGGAATCACTTTTTACTTACTGATTGTCAAAAAAATCAAAAAAAGCATCAAAATTCCGGAGCCGCCAAGTTTAAACTAGTTGAAGTAATGTTGTTTGCGGATATCCTACGCGGATTTTGCGGATTCGTTTCACGAAAACGCGGATTTTCGCAGATCTCTTTTTTTTAACCGACATTCTCCTTTTATAAATTATGACACTCCTCCGGAGTTTTTTTGTTGTGGAGGGTAATTGCGCTATAGATATTTTGCTCCTCTGGAGCTCATTCCATTTTAGGCAAGGGTACAAATAAAAAAATCCGCGTCAATCCGCGTTTTCGTGAAACGAATCTGTGTAATCCGCGTGCAAAGTAAAGCCAAAGTATATAGCAACATTAAAACTAACACTATCTATTATTTCAATTTCCTGTCCGCTTCCTTAATAGGCAAATCATTGATACTTGCAAATCGCTTTTGCATCAGTCCATTGACATCAAATTCCCAGTTTTCATTTCCATATGCTCTGAACCAGTTTCCATCCGGATTCTGATATTCGTATTCAAATCGCACTGCGATTCTGTTCTCGGTATGTGCCCAGTATTCTTTTTTAAGTTTGTAATGCCTTTCTTTTTCCCATTTTCGGGTTAAAAACTGAACGATTGCTTCTCTGCCGTTTATAAACTGATCTCTGTTGCGCCATTCGCTGTCAACCGTATAGGCTTTTGAAACGCGCTCCGGATCCTGACTGTTCCAGGCATCTTCTGCCAATTGGATTTTTTCTAAAGCCGTTTCGTAAGTGAAAGGCGGCAGTGGTAACTTCTGTTCCATAACTATAAAATTAAAGTTTGAATTATTTTTTTGGATTGTTCTATAAGCTGATTGGATTTAAAAAGCTGACTTTCGATAATGCAACTTTCAAAAAGTAAATAAACATGAGCTGCGACAAGCTCATTGTCGATGTTTCTTTCGAAATACTTTCGCAAATCTGATTTATGATTTTGAATTACGGTAAGCATTTTTACATTGTCTGCCGGTATTTCCGAAAGCAGGTTCAGAAAACTACACCCTCTGAAATTTTCCTTTTGATTCATAAAGATCAAAAAGTCAAAAGAAGCCAAAACCTTTAGCTTGCTATCTTTTTTATCCAAAGTGAAACTTTCCAGTTGATTAAACCAATACTCATGCCGTTGGTTTAAAAAAGCAACACCCAAATCTTCTTTTGATTTAAAATGCTGATAAAAGCTTGCCTTTGCTACTTTCGCTTCTTCAATGATTTGATTTATCCCGGTAGAATTATATCCCTGGGTATGAAACAAAACAGAAGCTTTATCTAAAATTCGTTCTTTGGGTTGCATGTATATAGCTTGTTTGAAAGTACAAATATATGCATTTTTTACAAAAACAGACCAGTCTGTCTGTATATTTTTTATAATTACCTTTTAATGCCCTACCACTCGTGCATGTTCTGTCTACCAGGCACGTGTTTTCAAAAAAAATTCCAAATTCCAATTAAACATTGGAATTTGGAATTTTAAATTTTGTAATTTAACAAATCATTATCTGCTCCACTCAGCGATACTGTCTTTATTCAATTTTACGTAATCCTGATTTTTAGCAACTTCAGCAGCAGCCAGAGAAGCTTTTGCTGTTTCTATAGCTCCTTTTTTATCTCCTTGTTTCGCCTGAATTTGCGATTTTAATCTTAGGATGTAGTAAGGTTTATCAGTGCTTAAATCTAATGATTTATCTACATACGTTCTGGCTGTTTCGATATTTCCGTTAGCCTGGAACAAATAAGTAGCAGCTGAGAAATAGTCGTTTGAACTTGGTCCGCCTAAAACTTTATCAATGCTTGCCGTTGCGATTTTTGCAGTTGGCACTTCGAATTTTAATGCTACATGAGAATTTTCCCAAGACATTTCTAAATAACCGTAATTTGGATCTAAACCATTAATTCCGATAGTAAAAGTCTCTACAGGAGTTGGCAATGCATCTTCTTTTACCGTAGTTCTCAAAGCCACATAAGAGTCGCTCCAGTTTTCAGGTAATCCCCAGTTGTCAGTAGAAAGGTAAAAAATAACTTCCCAGCTTTCGATTTTAGGAATGGTATAAATTGCATATTTCCCTTTTTTCAAAGTTTTTCCGTCAATCACTACATCATCACTAAAGTTAATGATCGTGTTTTCGTTAGCTCCGGTTCTCCATAATTTTCCAAACGGAACTAAATTTCCAAATACGGCTCTGCCTCTAGCACCTGGTCTTGAATACGTAACTTCAACATCAGTCAGACCAACTGTTTGCTTGATGTATCCTTTCGGACTCGCCTGTGGCGTTTTTATTTGTGCTTCTGAAGCAAAAGGAGCCAAAACGATGGCCAATGCAATAAGTAGTTTTTTCATTTTCTTAGTTTATTTTGTTCCCTCAAATTTACAAATTCAATTAGCGAACAAATGTTAAATTTAACTTAATTCAACCTTTTAACTGCGATATTTTTTGCGCATTTAATTCGTGAAAGTGGTTGATAATCAAATCGGCATCTGATAAATCCTGAAGTTTTGAATGATGACTGTTATAACCCACGCAAAAAACACCTGCTCCCTTGGCCGCTTTTACTCCGTTTGTACTGTCTTCGATGATGATACAGTTTTCTTTTGGAGCTTTGGAAAGTGAAGCTGCGTGCACAAAAATAGCCGGATTTGGCTTGGATTGCGGAAAATCTTCACCACTTACGATGTCGGTAAAATACTGATGCAAATTAAACCTCGTAAACACACGTTCAATCGTTACTTTGGAAGCCGACGAAGCCAAAATGAGCTGTATTCCGTTTGCATGCAAATCTTTGATCAAATCTTCAACACCTTCTAACAGATACAAATCTTCTTTGGTATCAAAAGCATCATTAAAAATGCTTCTTTTTCGCTGAATTAAATCTTCTACTTCGTGCTCAATCGCAGGAAAAAGTCCTTTTAAAGTCTGAAACGTATTTCGTGTCGAAAATCCGGTAAACGAAGTATACATTTCTTCTGTGACGTTTATATTTAGTTCAGAGAATTGTTTGTAATAGGCATAACGATGTACAGGTTCAGTGTCTACAATTACACCATCCATATCAAAAATTACTGTTTTTATCATTTCTTTTTAGTTACTAAGGTTCTGAGGGGCTAAGGTTCTGAGTTTTTTTTCTGAGACTTATCGATTAAAGACTTAGTACCTCAGAACCTTAGCAGCTTCCCTACTCTTTTTTCAACAAATGTCTTATCACCGCTTCTGCAACATGCAAACCAAACAAGCCCGGCATGTAACTGTTGGTTCCGTAGAATGACTTTTTGAAGTTTTTTCCGTCTGTTAATTTCAGACTTTTTTCGTCCTGAATTTCAGAAGAGAAAACGACTTTGAGTTTGTTTATTTTTTCAGCTTTTAAACGCTTTCTGATTGTTTTTGAAAAATAACAGTTTATTGTTTTAGAAATATCGGTCACTTTTACTTTAGAGGCCAGCATTTTTCCACCTGCACCCATACTGCTGATGATTTTTACTCTTTTGCGTTTGGCAGCAATAATTAGGTTTAATTTTGGGGTGATACTGTCGATGCAATCCAAAACATAATCAAAATCAGGAGAGACAATTTCGAAAGCTCTTTCCGGAGATAAAAATTCCTGTACTCTGGTTAATTTCAATTCCGGGTTGATATCCATCAAACGGTCTCCAACAATAGTAATTTTTGGCTGACCAACCGTTGAGTGCAAAGCCGGTAATTGTCTGTTAATATTGGTAATATCTACAACATCACCATCTACAATTGTCATACTTCCTACTCCTGCTCTTGCCAAAAATTCAGCTGCAAATGATCCAACTCCTCCTAAACCTACCACCAAAACATTTGAGTTTTGTAAGTTTTGTAATCCTTCTTTAGTAAATAAAAGCTCGGCTCTTTCTGTCCACTCTGCCATATATAATATTTTCTTTTGTTTTTAATTGTTTCTTTTGTTTCAGGTTTCAGGTTTCAGGTTTATTTCTGAAAAACACTGTTGAAATTTCCCAAAATATGATCCTGTAATTCTTTAAGCGTTATATTTTTGTACGTTGATGCCAATTCATAAACCTGCTCTATACTTTCGTCAATGGTATCGGTTTCTAAAAAAAAGCGATCATTGGGAACCGTCTGAAAAACCGTTTTTAAATCCGGATTTCGCAGGAGATATTTTCCAAACGAAATGTAAAACCCCTCCTTGATTAGCTGTGCGGCAATCTGACCGTTTTTGGAAAAACCATGAACGATCATCGGAACTGAAATCTTCATTTTCTTTTTAAGAAGAATCACTTCCTGAAAAGCGGCAACACAATGTATGACTACGGGTTTTTGATACTTTTCGGCCAAAGCCAGCTGCTTCTCAAAAACGATTATTTGCTGCTCTAACGGAATTTCGATTCGCTTGTCTAAACCACATTCACCAATAGCCAGACAGTTTTTAGATTGTAATTTTTCTTCTATAATTTTCAGCTCAGCATCTATTTGATCCTCTTTTATGTACCAGGGATGAATTCCAACAGAATAAAACGGAATCGAAGCGTCAAACTCCTGTGGATATTGATTCACCAGCTCCAGTACATTGGATTGGTTTTTAAACTGATGGGTATGAAAATTAAAGAATTCCATTAATGAAATGCTTTTACCCCTGCTTTGATGGCTACATTCAGATCGTTTTCCAAAGGAACTAACGGGCACGAATATTTGTGATTGTAAGCACAATACGGGTTGTACGCCTGATTAAAATCGACTGCAATTGTATTTCCTTTCGGGATCTTCAAATCAATATATCTTCCTCCAATATAACTTTCTTTACCTGAGGTCAAATCTGAGAATGGCAGGAATAAATGGTCTTTGTATTCTTTTGTTTTCGAAAGTTCGATATTTCTGTAAACATTCAATTTAAGCGCAACTCCGTCGATCGTAAAATACAATGTTCCGTATTTGATGTATTTCGGCGTTCTTGTTCCTGTGGTTTTCATTTCGAAAACTTTTTCGTTTTCTGCTTTTTCAAATTTTGCCGTGACAAAATACTTTGCGTTTATAGGATAAAAATCTAAACTTTTAAACGTTTTCAAATCTTCTTCCATTAACGTACTCGTCTTAGCATCAGCATATTCTGAATTTATGGTCTTCTGAAATTTTTCGCTTTCTTTTTGATCAAATTTATTTTGTCCCAAGCAAAAATTAACCATTAGCAGCACTAAAAAAACCACACTATTTTTCATCTTAGAAATTTTGAGCAAAAATAGTTTAAAAGTAACAAAGCAGCAACCGCTCATCCGTACAAAGTTTGCTAACTTTGTTGCAAATAACTTATTTATAATGCTCAAGACCGCTTTTAGCCGCTACATCAATAATTTTAAAGGTTTTTCCAGAGAAATTTGGATTCTTGCTATTATTACTTTTATCAATCGTGCCGGAACAATGGTACTTCCATTTTTGTCCAAATACTTAAAAGAAGATTTGCATTTTACGTACAATCAGGTAGGCTGGATTATGGTGGCTTTTGGTTTCGGATCAATGTTAGGCTCCTGGCTGGGTGGAAAATTAACAGACAAAATAGGGTTTTACAGAATCATGATTTTTAGTTTGTTTACGAGTGGAGTTTTCCTTTTCCTTGTTCAATATGTTACACATTTCTGGACGCTTTGCATCGCAATATTTTCGTTGATGACTATTGCCGATATGTTTCGCCCGGCGATGTATGTTTCGCTTGGGGCCTATTCTAAACCTGAAAACCGAACGCGCGCCCTTAGTTTGGTGCGTCTTGCTGTTAATTTAGGATTTGCGGCCGGACCTGCATTAGGAGGTTTGATTATTATGGGTATGGGGTATTCGGGCTTATTTTGGGTAGACGGTGCATCATGTATCATCGCCATTTCGATATTTGCCTTACTGGTTAAAGAGAAGAAAAAAGTAATACACGAAGACAAAATCGAAAGTACCGAAGTTAAAAAATCGGTTTTTCAGGACAAAATCTTTTGGGTTTTCTTGTTTGTGTGTTTCGCGACGGCTATCATATTCTTCCAGCTTTTTACCACTTTACCGCTGTATCACAATGAAAAATTTGGTTTAAGTGCGTTTCAAACAGGACTATTAATGACACTAAACGGATTGCTTATTTTTACTTTGGAAATGCCAACTGTTGCTTTTATGGAGCGGAAAGGCTTTCCTAAAATAAAAATTATCACACTTGGATCTTCCATTATAGCCCTGAGTTTCTTTTTATTATTGATTAATGTTTGGGCATGGATTCTGGCAATAAGCATGATTCTTTTCTCGATTGGAGAAATTCTCAACTTCCCTTTCTCGAATGCTTTTGCACTAAGCCGAGCACCACGCGGACAGGAAGGCCGTTACATGGCACTTTATACCATGAGCTTTAGTCTTGCACATATTGTGAGTGCAAAAGTAGGCTTCGAAATCATCTCCCGATTCGGATACCAAATCAACTGGCTTTTCATGGCTTCTATTGGAGTTTTTGCAACTCTATGCTGCTTTTGGATCAAAAAAGCATTGGTTAGAGAGAAGGTTTCTTAAAATCTTACTTTCCTTATATCGTTTATCATTTAGCAAACCCGACAGGTTTTAAAAACCTGTCGGGTTTATTTTTTACTACAAACTCTCAAAACAACCTATAAACAACTATAATTCAATAAATTATAGTTAAATTTATCATCCTTTTTTAAATCAAAAAATCATCCTAAACGTGTTTTTTAGTTAAATAACTACTTTTATAGTTGCATAACTAGAAAAATAGTTGTAGGTTTGATTTAAAATTAGAAAACATGCAAAAGTTAACGAACAAGGAAGAGGAAATCATGCATATTTTATGGAAGCTTAAAAAGGCTTTCGTAAAAGAAGTTCAGGCAGAAATAACCGAAGATCAACCCCATTACAATACATTATCGACGATAGTGCGTAATCTGGAAGAAAAAGATTTTGTCGCTCACAATGCTTTTGGAAACACACATCAGTATTATCCAACTATTACTTTAGAGGCGTACAGCAAAAAGTATATGAATACGGCAATCGACAACTATTTTAATAGTTCGTATAAAAATATGGTTTCCTTTTTTGCCAAAGAAGAAAAAATTTCAGCGGCAGAATTACGTGAAATCTTAGACATGATCGAAAATCCAAAAGAAGAAAAATAATTGTTTATGGAAGCACTTATCTTATTTATTGCAAAATCAGCTGGTTTATTAACCTTGTTTTACTGTGCCTACTATTTTTTACTGCGCAAAGAAACTTTTTTTAACAGCAACAGATGGTTCTTGCTGGCTGGTTTGGTTACCTCGGTAGTTTTGCCATTTCTGGTATATTCTAAAACGGTTTGGGTAGACGCTTCTCCAATATCCAATCTAAGTTACGTTACCGGTTCCCAACCACAGCTTATTAAAGATGAAGCTTCCGCAATCAATTGGAATTTAGTAGTACTTGGGGTCTATATCATTGGATTCCTGGGACTTCTTTTAAAATTTGCTGTTGATTTTTATAGCCTGAACACTGTTCTAAAAAATAAAAAGGTTACGCAACAGGCCGATTTTAAATTCATCGATACCCACGAAAGCATAGCACCTTTTTCTTATTTTGAATACATCGTTTACAACTCATCAATGTACACACCTTCAGAATTAGAAAGTATTATCGAGCACGAAAAGGTGCACAGTGAACAAAATCATACTATAGATGTTTTACTATCCAGAGTATTCTGCGTTCTCTTTTGGTTTAACCCTATTGTGTGGCTGTATAAAAAAGCAATTCTTCAAAATCTGGAATTCATCGCCGATAGTGAAGCTGCACGAAAAATCTCTGACAAGAAAGCCTATCAATACACACTTTTAAAAATAACAACACATGAAAATTGTGTTGCCATTACCAATCATTTTTATCAATCATTAATCAAAAAACGAATCATTATGTTAAACAAAAATCAATCAAAGAAAAGGAATTCCTGGAAATTTGGAGCAATAGTTCCGGCACTGGCTGCATTTGTACTATTATTTCAAATAGAAGTAATTGCCAAAGAAAAACAACAAACTGCAAAGGTAATTTCTGGAAAAACAGAATCAGTAGACGTTTACAAAATCAAAAAAAATACTACAGATGCTGAATTAAAGGAAATCAGAGAAAAATTGAAATCAATTCATAACATTGAATTTAAAGCTTCCGAAATAAAAAGAAATGCCGATAACGAATTAATATCAATTAAAATTGATGTCAAAAATGGCACACAGCAAGCACAATCTGTTCAGACTTCAGGGAACCAAACCATTAAAGATTTTGGGCTAATTGTTACAACGGATACGAATGGCAGCAAAAAAGTTGGCATTCAGACTGCTGACGAAAATAATGATTCTGAAAGTCACAAAGAATCCAAAAAAGTAAAAAGTAAAAAAGTAATCCTTAAACAAACTAAAGATGTTAACACTAATTCTGGTACTGACACAAAAATTACTGGCAATACTCATACAAATACTAGCACTACTACTGTAGTTACAGATGATAATGGCACAACCAGTGTGTCTACGACAAATAATGATGGCAAAATTATTATTTCAACTTCTGGTAAAGCTAGCACAAAAGAGCCTAAACTTATCATCGTTGATGGAGTCGAAATGCCTGCTGATTATAACCTTAACGACCTTAAACCGAAATACATTAAAAAAATGAGCGTTTACAAAGGAAGTGAAGCAACTGCCAAATATGGCGAAAAAGGATCTCATGGTGTAATCGATATCGAAACGCATAACTAAGAAAGCTTAAAATGCAAAAGCTAACCAATAAAGAAGAGGAAATCATGCACATTTTATGGAAGCTTAAAAAAGCTTTTGTAAAAGAAATACAGGCAGAGATTACAGAAGATCAGCCACATTACAACACTTTATCTACAATTGTTCGTAATCTGGAGGAAAAAGGTTATGTTAATCATAGTGCTTTTGGGAACACACATCAATACTACCCTCTGGTAAGTATCGAAGAATATCGAAAAGGATTTATGAATACCGCTATTGACAATTATTTTAATAGCTCTTATAAAAGTATGGTTTCCTTTTTTGCCAAGGAAGAAAAAATTTCGGCAGCTGAACTGCGTGAAATCTTAACCATGATCGAAACTCCTAAAGAAGTAATATAATTTGTATATGGAAGCTATTTTCATTTTTATCGCAAAATCAAGTGGATTGTTGGTATTGTTTTATGTGGCGTATTATTTTTTACTGCGCAAGGAGACTTTTTTTAACAGCAGCCGATGGTTTTTACTGGCCGGACTCATCACCTCAGTCATTTTACCTTTTTTGGTTTATACCAAGATTGTATGGATCGAGCCCACTCCTGTTGTTCAGGCTCCAACGGCAGTTACAGCACAAGCTACTGCCGCAGCCTTAGATAATTCAAAAACCTATCTTTCACCGGTTGTAGAAAAAGACGCCTTTGAGATCGATTGGAATTATGTTGTACTTGCTATTTATGCTCTTGGTTTTCTGGCTTTGGTCATCAAATTCATGATTGATTTCTACAGTCTGAATACAGTACTAAAAGGAAAAAAAGTACTGCAACAGGCCGATTTCAAATTTGTCGATATCAACGAAAATATTGCTCCTTTCTCCTATTTTGATTACATCGTGTACAACTCATCAATGTATACTCCTTCGGAATTAGAGAGTATTATCGAACACGAAAAAGTGCATAGCGACCAAAACCACACCATAGATGTTTTGATCTCAAGAGTTTTTTGTGTCTTATTTTGGTTCAATCCTTTTATGTGGCTGTACAAAAAAGCAATCCTTCAAAACCTTGAATTTATTGCTGATAGTGAAGCTTCTAAAAAAATAACCGACAAAAAAGCGTATCAATACACGCTTTTAAAAATAACAGCACATGAAAGTTGTGTTGCAATCACCAATCATTTTTATCAATCATTAATCAAAAAACGAATTGTCATGTTAAACAAAAATCAATCAAAAAAACGAAACTACTGGAAGTACTATGCCGTAATTCCTGCTCTTATAGGTTTTGTCTTCTTATTCCAAATTGAAGTAATTGCACAGGAAAAAGAATCAAAAGAACCTAAAGCAATTGCCGAGAAAACGGATCCTATTGATCTTATTAAAATTCAGAAAAACACAACCGATCAGGAACTTAAAAAAATCACAGAAGATCTAAAACAAAAACATAATATTGATGTTGTTATTTCGGATGTAAAAAGAAACAGCGAAAATGAGCTGACTGCTATTAAAGTAGATGTAAAAAGACAAAATGGAAAAACGCAAACCATCCACATCGAAAGCAACAAACCTATTAAAGGCTGTGGAATTGTGGTATCAACCCAAAACAACGGCTCTAAAAGCATAGCATTAATCACGGATGATGCTCCTGCTCCAGACAAGAGAAATGTAAGTAGAAATCAGATTACAGTAAACGACGAAAGCGATGATAACGATAGCGACAGCGATCATTCATCCCTGGCGCCTCCAACTCCACCGACTCCGCCAACTCCTCCTGCATTCCTTATTGAATCAATGCCACAAGTTCCTTCGATGGACGTACCGATGCCACCAATGCCTCCGGGAAATCCAAACAGCAAAACTGAAATGGCTAAGTTTAAAAAAGAAATGGCTGAATATGAAAAGAAGATTAAATCTATCGAACCTAGCATAGCAGCTTATGAAAAGCAGATAAACACTGTGATGGCACAAAAAGAAGCGGTTTACGAAAAGGAGATGGCAAAATTCGAGATTGCTATGGATAAATTTACTGCCGAAATGGACAAATATACGCAGGACATTCAGGTAAAATACGGTAAAGACTCTAAAGAATACGAAATCAACATGAAGCAGTATGAGATCGACATGAAGCAGCATGAAGCCGATATGAAGAAACATGAAAAAGAAATGAAGAGATACGAGAAAGAAATGAAAAAGCTTGAGAAAGAGAGCAAAAAATCGTAATTCGGGATATCTTTAAAAACCAAATAAACACCTAAAAATCAACAACAAAGACTTTGCTTAACCGCAAAGTCTTTTTTTTATATCTTTGCAAAAAATCTACCGCTCATGTATAAAATTTTAGCCAAAATCAACAAAATCCTATTACCGAGTTTTACCAGACAAGGACTGGACATTTCGAAAGCAAAAAAATGGCAGATGGCGGTCATCGGTTATCGTGCTTTTGTTACCAAACGGGCATTAGAATAATTCGATACCCTATTCCAAAATAAAATACTAAACTCTTAGTATACAACATAAGCTACCGCTCTGAGTGGTAGTTTCCCCCTTCCACTACATTTCCATGCAAAACAAAAAATTCAATATCCCTCCTGTTTACGCGGTGCTTTTAGCCATCATAAGCGTTCAGTGTGGAGCGGCAATTGCCAAAACTTTATTCCCAACCATAGGTGCTGCCGGAACTGCTTCTTTGCGAATCGGAATCTCAGCTATCCTCTTACTATTAGCATACCGACCAAATTTAAAAGCAATCACTCCAAAACAATGGAAAATAGTGCTCCCTTATGGCTTAACTCTGGGTGCCATGAATTTGGTTTTTTATACCGCTATTGAAAGAATCCCGATTGGCTTAGCCGTAACACTTGAATTTATAGGTCCGTTGTTAGTGGCTATTATCGGTTCAAAACGTCTACTTGATTATTGCTGGGTACTACTGGCAGCAATCGGAATCGTTTTGATAGCGCCCTGGTCCAATGATAGTATTGATCCAGTAGGAGTTATATTTGCTCTTTTGGCTGGTGCTTTATGGGCTACTTATATTATTCTGGGAGGAAAAGTATCTAAAATTATGCATGACGGTCAAGCAGTTGCTACGGGAATGTTATTTGGAGCTATTTTGATTTTACCATTTGGTTTATACGAAAACGGACTGGCAAATCTTACTCCTAAATTCCTTGGGATGGGCTTTGCTCTGGCACTTTTATCCAGTGCGATTCCGTTTACACTCGAAATGAAGGCATTGGGACAATTGCCTCCCCGAACCTTTAGTATTTTAATGAGTCTGGAACCTGCCGCTGCGGCAGTCTGCGCTTATATTTTCTTGCAGGAGCATTTAAATTTTTATGAAATTCTGGCGATAGTCTGTGTGGTAATTGCTTCGGTTGGATCAACCTTAACCGCAAAGAGATAAAAGCTTGAAAAATTCAAATTCCAAATTCCAAATCCCAACTTTTAAATTGGAATTTGGAATTTGAATTTTGAGATTTAAGAGCTCTATTAGCTTTTTGGTAATAATACCGTATCCACTACGTGTATCACCCCATTTGACTGATTTACATCTGCGATAGTTACTTTAGCACTGTTTCCGCTTTCGTCAGTAAGGTATAAATCTTTTCCTTTCATCCAGGCAGTCAAAGTTCCTCCGTTAACAGCTTTAATAACAGCTTTACCTTTACCGGCTTTAATTGCTTTTGCAATATCTGAAGCATTCCATTTTCCTGCTGCAACATGATAAGTCAAAATATTTTGAAGCATTTTTTTGTTTTCTGGTTTCAATAATGTTTCAACGGTTCCTTTTGGTAATTTATCAAATGCTGCATTTGTTGGGGCAAAAACGGTAAATGGTCCTTTTCCTTCTAGTGTTTCAACTAAGCCGGCGGCTTTTACGGCTGCTACTAATGTAGTGTGGTCTTTTGAGTTAACAGCATTTTCAATAATATTTTTATTGGGATACATTGCAGCTCCTCCAACCATTACTGTTTTTTGTGCAAATGATGTAAATCCAAATCCCAATGCTAAGATTGCTACGGCTAAAAATTTTCTAGTTTTCATAATTAATATTTTAAGTTATAAGCTCATTTACGCTGGAATATTTGTTTTGGTTTTAGCAAAAATTGAAAATTTTTTAGAAAAAACTAAAATATCCTCAATTAGCACTGTAAAACAAGCTTTTAGTACTTCAAATTATTTTTGATTATTTTTAAAATCTTATCACAATTTGTTTTATTTTTAGTAATAACTTTAACTATAAATCGAACCATTATGCAAAATCTGCCTCAAAAAATCAGAAGTAAAAAGTTAAGTACCAAAGTCGATTTAACTGCAATGGTCAGCGTTTCATTCTTGCTGATTATCTTTTTTATGGTAACGATCGAATTGGCGAAGCCAAAAGTTTTGGATTATTATTTGCCTAATTGTATTGATGAACAATATCGCTCAGTTTGCAATATCTCGAATGAAAATCGAATTATGACGGTGCTTTTAGACGACAATAATAAAGTAATTACTTACACAGGCTTACTATACGTTCCTATTGATACTCCCAAAACAACAAAATATGGGAAAAATGGAATTAGAAAAGTGCTGTTTGAAAGAAATAAAAAAGTTTTAGAATATTCAACTGCATTAGGAAAACCCGGAAGAGGAATTACAGTAATTATTAAGCCCAGCAAAAATTCAAATTATGGGAACTTAATTGATATACTGGACGAGATGGCTATTGCTAAAATTGAAGCCTATGCTATTATACCAGAATTTACTCCCGAAGAAACAAAACTATTAGCTTCAAATTAATAAATTGACTGACATGAAAAATCTGCCTCAAAAAATCAGAAGTAAAAAGTTAAGTACCAAAGTCGATTTAACTGCAATGGTCAGTGTTTCATTCTTGCTGATTGTCTTTTTTATGGTAACCATCGAATTGGCCAAACCAAGAGGTATTGATTTAGGTTTGCCAGATTATTCAGATACATGTGGAGGAAGGGGATGCATTAGAGGAAATCGTTTATACACCATTATACTGGATGATAATGATAACATAATAACCTATTCGGGTGTGTTATCCTATCCTTTAGAAGCGCCTAAAAAGGTTAAATTTGGAAAAAATGGTATTAGAAAGGAAGTATTTCTAAAAAAGAAAGAAGTAAGTGATTATATGGTATCTGTAGGGAAACCAAAAAATGGCGTGATTGTTTTTATAAAGCCATCTAAAAAATCTAATTTCAAAAATCTCGTAGATATTTTAGATGAGATGAAAATTGCAGGTATCAATTCCTATGCTATTATAAATGATTTTATGCCTGAAGAAACAAAACTATTGGCTTCAAATTAATAAATTGACTGACATGAAAAATCTGCCTCAAAAAATCAGAAGTAAAAAGTTAAGTACAAAGATTGATTTAACTGCAATGGTCAGTGTTTCATTCTTACTGATTATCTTTTTTATGGTAACCATCGAATTGGCCAAACCTAAAGTCATAGTATATGATACTGGAGATAGAGGTTGTTGTGAGTGCCCTCCTCCTCATCATGGAGAAAATAGATCAATGACCATAATGTTAGGTAAAAACAACAAAATCATTACTTATACAGGATTGCCATACGTTCCTATTGATGCTCCCAAAACAACAAAATATGGGAAAAATGGAATTAGAAAAGTGCTGTTTGAAAGAAATAAAAAAGTTTTAGAATATTCAGCTGCATTAGGAAAACCTGGAAGAGGAATTACAGTAATTATTAAGCCCAGCAAAAATTCAAATTATGGAAATTTAATTGATATTCTGGACGAGATGGCTATTGCTAAAATTGAGGCCTATGCTATTATACCAGAATTTACTCCCGAAGAAACAAAACTATTAGCTTCCAATTAATAAATTGACTGAAATGAAAAATCTACCTCAAAAAATCAGGAGTAAAAAGTTAAGTGCCAAAGTCGATTTAACTGCAATGGTCAGCGTTTCATTCTTGCTGATTGTCTTTTTTATGGTAACGATCGAATTGGCCAAACCAAAAGGTATTGATTTAAGTCTGCCACATGATGCAGATGATTTCGTTTGCGGACCTACTTATGATGTTGATATTAATCGTATCTATACCATATTATTGGATGATAATGACAAAATTGTTACGTATTCAGGATTACTTTCTCTGTATGAAAATCCAAAAAGTATCGTTTATGGAGAAAATGGAATTAGAAAAGAATTATTTGAAACAAATAGAAAAATCAAAGAATATTTGACAGAAAGTGGAAGACCAAAAAGCGGTACGATCGTAATTATTAAACCCAGCGAAAAAAGCAATTTTAAAAACCTTGTTGATATTCTGAACGAGATGGCTATTGCTAAAATTGATACTTATGCAATTGTAAACGATTTTACTCCCGAAGAAACCAAGCTACTGGCTGCAAAATAAAACTTCTTTTGAAAAGTTTTGCCTTTAGCCCTGATGGTAGCGGCATCCTTTTTCTGGCTTCTTTAGCCAGAAAAAGATAGAGCGAACAGCAGGAAACAGCTTCTTAAACTAAATATTAGACATAAAAAAAGTCCCGCATTGCTGTGGGACTTCTTATTTTTAAAGCACATTCTTAATATTTGATAAATTTCATAGCCGAACTTCCTTTATCCGATTTTACTTTTATAAAGTAATTGCCTGCAGTAAGTCTTGAAACATCAATACTAGAAGCCGATTTTGCATTTGGAACTGCAATTACCAATTGCCCTAACATATCATAAATGGATAGAGATTGTATTTCTATGCCTTCCTTTGCATTAATATTTAAAGTATGATTTACCGGATTTGGATACAACGTAAAATAGCTCGAAAACTCAAAATCGGGAGTCCCTAATGTTACTGTTTTAAAAGTTGAAGTCGCTTTGTTGGTTAAGATCGGGAAATTATAATCGAAATAAATATTGGCCTCGTTCGTAAAGGTATCTCCAACTCTTAAGTTTGATTTTGTTTTGATTTTAAACGCTACATAACCGTCGTTATTGGCATCATCAAAGGGAAGATTGATACCCTCAAAAATAAATTCTACCTTATTCCCTGCTGCAATTTTAGTTGTAAAAGGATGACTTGAACTGGTTGGAACTAAAGTTGTAAGGTCAAATTTAGACAAATCGATCATGTCTTTTACCACAATGTTCTCTGCAGCAAATGTTCCGGTATTTTCAAAACGAATCATATAGTGCACATACTCTCCTATTAATTCTGGTGTAATAACCGAGCCTTCTAAACAGGTTTTATCGTTTGGATCATAAGAACCTACCACTACCTGATTAAGTGTAAAAGCATTGTCGATTGGGCTTTCGTCTTTGTCCTGAGAAGCAATAGTTGCTGTTAATTTTAAAACATCGCCATTGTTTACAGCAGGTATATCTGTTGGTTTGTTTGATTTTAAAGTAAATACTATTTCTCTGCTTTCAAATGGCTGAATAGCAACAAAACTCCATTCTATAGCATTAACTGATTTAGAAGAAAAAGCAGTATTGGAAGAGACATACTCCAATATGGCATCATCAAACCCAAATTTTATCGAACCCGATTGCACTACATTACCCTTATTTTTATATACGATTTTATACTTAGCGTCAAAACCGGGCCTTGCAACATCAATTGGTAATATCGTAACTTCTAAATCCCGATAAGTACCAACTGGAGTGATACAAAAATTTTGAGTATATGGACTTGTCTGCGCCGGAAAAACAATCGTTGCGGTTGCCGGTGTCACAGAAAAATACCACGGATTTTCTAAAACAGGAGTTATCTTGTGCGTTCCTTTTAAAACAGGAATAGAATAATTACCCGATGAATTATTAACAAATGTTCCGGAAGAAGCTCCCACAATATTAAATTTTAAATTAGGATAAAACGGATCCGAATTGTCACAGCCATTTTTATTCGAGTCAATTCTCTGTGACCCCTGAATTACAAAATAATCCTCTCCCGGATGAAAATTGCAATAGGAATTTACATGACAGTCTGTATATTTATACGTTTTGATTAAATTTTGAACTGTAGTAATTTCATTATCATTTTCATCTACGCAAATGTATTTCAAGTTGGGACAGTTGGCAAATTCCATACTGGATTGATTAATGATCCCATTTTTAATGGAAAGATATTTTAAATTTAAATTATTTGAAATACTAAAATAGGATCCTAGCTTACCATAAAATTCTAAACTTTCAAACTTATTATAACCAGCATATAAAGACTCAAACTTTTTACATAAAGACAAATCAAGCTCTTTTATTAAGTTATTGTCACAAGATATATTCAACAAGTTTATAGAACCTTTGATGTTCAAATTTGTTAGTTTATTATTGCTGCAATTAATCGACTCCAGAGCGACCAAATTAGATAAATTTAAATCGGTTAAATTACATTTATAAACATCTAACGATTTTAGATTTGGGGTATTTACAAGGCTTAATTCGCTTAATGTACTATTCTCACTAATTCTAAGATACTCCAGTTTAGGCAGGTCCTTCACCAGGATTGTAGTGAAATTATTCAAATTAGCTTCTACACCAACAATATTCTTGCAACTGGTTAAATCCAGATCTGTCAATAGATTGTTACTGCAATACAAAAACTCCAGATTAGTCTGATTGCTTAAATCAAGGCTTTTTATTTTTGATCTCGTAATCATCAGTGTTTTTAACGATTTTAGGCTTTGAAGGTTGATTGATTCTAATCGATCTCCCCCTAAAAACAAAGTTTCCAGATTGGTAAACTGAGAAATTCCTGTCGGACCATTATCCAATAAATAGGGCATTATTGAAAGGCTACTTTCTGCGCGTATTTCTTTTAAATTAAGCCCGTTAATGTTGAGATCTTTTGTAACTAAATCTCCTCCACAATTTATTCTTTCTAAATTTTTCAACGGTCTCAAATCGGCGGTTACTCTTTGTCCGTAAAAATTCAAAGTCTTTAAATTGACAAAAAATTCAATTCCCATTAAATTATAAATCGTCGATTTCGTTCCTCCCAGTTCCAAAAAATAAACTTTTGATGCCTCCACAGCATTAATTTCCTTATCAAAATTGGAATCGACAACAATATTATTTCCGTTTATATCTTTTGCAAATCCATTGGTTGCATTTGCCGAGAGCAATCTTTCTTTAAAAGGAGTACTTCCAAAAGTAATCACCTGTGCATTAGCACCATAAAAACATAACAATAAAACTAAAAAGTAGAGTTTCTTCATAAGTGGTATTTTTACACAAAAACAACTCTTTAACACAATAACACAACTTTTTCTGTTAAAATTTAAAGAAGAAAAATAATGAAACAAAAAAAAAGTCCCACATTGCTGTGGGACTTTCTATTTAGAGGAAACTAAGAATTATTTTTTCTCAGTTTTTTCCATTTTAGCTTTTAATGCAGCTAATACATCATTGTTATCTCCTAAAGTTGCAGCTGGTGCATTTGTAGAAGAAGCAGATGAAGTATTTTCAGTTGCAGCTTTCACGTTTTTCTCTTCTTCTTCACGGAAGATAGCAGTGTGCGAAGCAACTACTCTTTTGAATTCTTTGTTGAATTCGATTACTTTGAAATCAGCAGTATCACCTTTTTTCAATTTCTTTCCGTCTTCTTTTTCAAGGTGACGAGTAGGAATGAAAGCAACGATATCATCTCCGAATTCTACAGTAGCTCCTTTGTCAACGATTTCAGAAATCTCACCATTGTGGATAGTTCCTACAGCGAAAGAATCTTCGTATTGATCCCAAGGATTAGCAGTAGTTTGCTTGTGACCTAAAGATAATTTACGTCCTTCAACATCTAATTCTAATACAACTACATCAAGTTTTTCACCAACATTTACAAATTCAGATGGGTGTTTGATTTTCTTAGTCCAAGAAAGGTCAGAGATGTAAATTAATCCATCGATTCCTTCTTCTAATTCTACGAAAATACCAAAGTTTGTAAAGTTTCTAACGATACCTGTATGTTTAGAACCTACTGGGTATTTAGAAGTAATATCAGTCCATGGATCTTGAGTCAATTGTTTGATACCTAATGACATTTTACGGTCATCTCTATCTAAAGTTAAGATAACAGCTTCAACAACATCTCCAACTTTCACGAAGTCCTGAGCAGAACGTAAGTGAGTTGACCATGACATTTCAGAAACGTGGATTAAACCTTCAACACCTTCAGCAACTTCGATAAATGCACCGTAATCAGCGATTACAACTACTTTACCTTTTACTTTATCACCAATTGTTAAATTAGCATCTAAAGCATCCCATGGGTGAGCGTTTAATTGTTTCAATCCTAATTGAATTCTTGTTTTCTCATCATCGAAATCAAGGATTACAACGTTTAATTTTTGGTCTAATTCAAGAACTTCACTTGGGTGGTTGATTCTACTCCAAGAAAGGTCAGTAATGTGAATTAATCCGTCAACACCACCTAAGTCAATGAACACACCATAAGAAGTAATGTTTTTAACAACACCTTCTAATACTTGTCCTTTTTGTAATTGACCGATGATTTCTTTTTTCTGTACTTCAATATCAGCCTCGATAAGTGCTTTGTGAGATACAACAACGTTTTTGAATTCGTGGTTAATTTTTACCACTTTGAATTCCATCATTTTGTTTACATATACATCGTAGTCTCTAATTGGCTTAACGTCAATTTGAGATCCTGGTAAGAACGCCTCGATACCGAATACGTCAACGATCATACCTCCTTTAGTTCTACATTTAACAAAACCGTTAACGATTTCTCCAGTTTCATTAGCTGCAATAACTCTATCCCAAGATTTGATAGTACGTGCTTTTCTGTGAGATAATACTAATTGACCTGTTTTGTCCTCACGGATGTCGATTAATACTTCTACTTTGTCACCTACTTTTAAGTTTGGGTTGTAACGGAATTCGTTTAAAGAAATAACACCTTCAGATTTAGCATTGATATCAACGATAACGTCTCTATCTGTAATTCTAACAACAACTCCTTCAACTACTTCTTCTTGATCTGTAGCGATGAAAGTTTTTGATACTAGTTCTTCAAACTCTTGTAAGTTTTTCTCATCTACTGCATCAATTCCTTCTTGGAAGTTATGCCAGTTAAAATTTGCTAAAAACTCTTCTTGTGATTTTAATTGTTCAGACATGCTGATAAAAAATTTGTATTCTGTTTTTCTCGAGTTTCATAAAGCAGTAGAAAAAACAGAAGTTGTTTTACATAAATAGTTGATACCTAATGGAAACTCTTCTTTGCCAAAAGGACTGCAAAATTAATACATTTATTCTTAACAGCAAAACAAAATCAAATGATTATCAATTCATTACTCGAACATCACGAAACTAAACCGTTTTAGAGAACAAAACTTCACTGTATCCTTTTAAAAATCATACCCGACAGCTTTCAAAAACTGTCGGGTATGATGGTGTCATTTTATATTTATGTGAATCTCTTTTCCCTAAAATGCCGAGGTGAGATGGGTACTTTTGCTCTTTTCCAACAAAATATCGAGTTTTAAAACGGTTTGTCTCCCGTTTTCGTCAATATAATTAACCGTTTCCTTATCTGCATTTAGAGAAATTGTCTTCGGGTAATTGAAGTAAGGGACTATCTCTGAAAGATGAATTACAATATCCTCACCAGCACTATTCTTGTAACTCAAAATACCACTCTTGTTTTCAAATACTGCTCCGATAAAAGTTTCGTTGTGCGTTGTCATCGAAAGCCACATTGTTCCATTACAAAAGTAAACATCTTTTGTAGAGAAATCTATAAAAATGTCTCCTGCCATCCCGTTGTCTCTTGGAATACCATTTTCTTCGGTCATGTTTTTTAGATTATTCCATTTATTGTTGTACCAATAATAATAACCAGATAAAAGATTTACGCTACTTACTGTATTAAAAACCAAAATAAATCGGGTATCCTTATCTACTACTGTCGACTTGTCAAACCTACTTTTTAATATTGCTCTTGGAATCATGATTTCTTTATTTTTACAAATTAGATCGAAACGGGATGATACATCTGACATTTGTTTTTGAGTGCCTGTCTGGCAAAGTGCAACGATAGGAACTAATAGTATAACATACAAAATTATCTTTCTCATCTTTAAGCTTAACCTTTAAATTCAGACACAAATTTACCACACTCATTTACTGCATATTAGCAATATTAGACAGACAGATTAAAAGACGTAATAAGTGGTACAGTACTCTGTATAAACGGTAAAAGCGGGATCAGAAAATAATTGTTGTTGCTTCACAGAAAATCAGGCTCCATCTCCTGTTCGAGTAACGACAAACAGCAAGACATAGCGAAGCCTCCAATTGTCCCGGTATCTGATACAAACAGAAGGAGTCTTTTGGAAAAATCAAATTATAAAAATTAGGAGAAAAACAGGTCGGGTACCTTAAGGACTTTATTGTTGTACAACATTGAAAGGCTTGCTTTTACTTTCGATTTCGCAGCCATCTTTCAATTGGTTCCAAAACGGTATTGACAAAGGTAACGAGAAAGGTACAAATCAGGGCTTCGATAAAATACCCCGATGCGGCAATACATCCAATAGCCGCACTGCACCATATTGTGGCCGCAGAATTCAGCCCGTGTACATTAGGGCCTTCTCTAAAAATAACACCGGCTCCCAAAAAACCAACTCCCATGACCACCTGAGCTGTAATACGGGTTACATCAATATTGGGCGCTGTTGCCGCCACTTTAATCGATAACAAAACAAATGCTGCTGCACCTGTTGCTACCAGCATATTGGTTTTTAAACCGGTTTCTTTGTGGTGCCACTGCCTTTCGAAACCAATAATTAGTCCGGCAAACAGTGCAATTATAAGTCGGGTTAGAAATTCTGTTGTACTCAAAGTTATTGTTTTTTATAATTAGATACCGTTGGGTTTATATTTTCACACAGATTGCTTCGCCTGTTCGCTATCGCTCGGGTCTGCAGATTTAGCAGATTTTTTTCTGTTTAATTTTTTCTCTAAATCATTTAATAGAATAAATTTAAGAAATTAAATACAATCATTTTTTATCTCTATCATTAAAAAACAAATCTCTTTGTACGGCACAAAAAAAGCTGCAGGATTACCCTGCAGCCTTCATAACAATTAATTAACTCAACTTTATTAAAAAAGCTAACTCTTTATTACATCGAAACAATAATAAACTCACTTCTTCGATTCGCCTGATGTTCTTCTGTAGTACATTTTACGCCATCAGCACATTTATTCAGTAATTGTGTTTCTCCATATCCTTTTCCGGTTATGCGATCAGCGGCTATACCTTTTTTAACAAGCCATGCCACTGTTGCTTTAGCCCTTCTGTCGGATAGTTTTTCATTGTAAGCATGAGTTTGTCGGCTATCGGTGTGCGAACGAACATCAATTTTCATGTTTGGATTTTGAAGCATCACCTGACGGATTTTCTCTAACTCAATGGCAGCCTCTTTTCGAACAATCGATTTACCCAAATCGAAGTAAATCATTTTTATGTGTAAAATTTTCGCCAAATCATCGCCAATAATCAATTTTTCAATCGTTTTTTCAACCACTTTTTGAGGCGTTCTTTTCAAAGGTAATGTCAAACTTGTTTTATCGATTGCTTTAGGTAATTCGTTAGTATCATAATCTTGTCTTGCAGCGCGAACAAAGTATTCTTTATTGCAATTTACTTTAAAACTATACTTCCCATCGGCTCCGGTTATTACCTCTCCTATTATCTGAAGCTGATTGTCAAGTAAGTTTACTTTAGCATTCTCGAGTACCAAATTTGTTTCGGCATCTATAACCGTTCCTGATAAAATCTCCTCACAAGGTAATTTTCTGGTTTCCGAAAAACGGTAGACGTCATCGTAACCATGTCCTCCATCTCTATTGGATGAGAAAAAACCGGTTCTGCTTTTATTGTCTATTATAAAACCAAAATCATCCAGTTTTGTATTAATAGGAGCTCCAACATTCTGAACTTCGCTAAACGTCAAGTCCTTTTTAATAGTCGAAACAAATACATCAAGTCCTCCTAACCCTGGTCGTCCGTCGCTGGCAAAATACAGTTCATTATCTCCTGATATAAAAGGAAAAGTTTCTCTTCCTTCTGTATTAATTGCGGCTCCCAGATTTTCAGGTTTACCAAAACTGCCATCGGTATTAATAGTCACACTATACAAATCTGATTGTCCAAAAGTACCCGGCATGTCTGAAGCAAAGTATAACTTTTTTTCATCTACACTTAATGTCGGATGTGCCACACTGTATTGATCGCTGTTAAAAGGCAATTCAACGATATTCGTCCATTTACCCTCGATATAACTTGCTTTGTACAATTTCAACAAAGTGACTTTCTTGTCGTCTGTCCCTTTTGTACCGTTCAGAAAATTGTTTCTGGTAAAATACATCGTTAATCCGTCTTTTGTAAAAACAGGAGTCGATTCATTAAATTTTGAATTGACCTTATTTTCAAATCGCTTCGGAATTCCAACGCTACCATCGGCGTTTAATTCTGCCGAATAAATATTGGTAAAAGATTTATTGGTCCATTTGAATTTTACTTTGGCAACTCCGCCCGTATCTCTCGCAGACGCAAACACCAATTTGTTACCTAAAAAAGAACTTCCGTAATCTGAATATCTTGAATTAATTCCGGCATCGGCTATTTCAAATCGACCTGAATTGTTTTTTATCTGCTCCAAATAATTTTTATTCTTTTCAAATAACAATCCTCTTTTATCCGTACTTGCTTTTTGATTGAAAAGCTCTAATATTTTGTCGGCTTTGGCATAATTTCCTGTTGCTTTTAGTGTTTGGGCATATCGGTAATAATACTCAAATTCCTGTTGATCATTCATTCCGAAAAGAGCTTTGTACCATTTTAAGGCCTTCACCAACTCGCCATTAAAATAATAGGCATTACCCAGTCGCTGGAACATTTTCTCCTCTCTATATCCTTTTTCTGCTACCTTTTCGTAAGTAGCAATTGCATCGATATAAGCATATTTATCGTATTTTTTATCAGCACTGGCGATACTGCCTGTCTGTGCAATCCCCTTGCAAACAAACAGCACTAAAAAAACGTTATAAACTAAATTTTTAATTTTCATAGTTGAAGTATTAGAAGAATCTTGGTGAAGTAATTCGGCTGTAGTTGTTTAGGAACTCAAAACGCAAAAATATCTCGTGCGATCCGGAGTTGTAATTTACCAATCGCGTAGTTTCACGATCGTAAGCATAACCTAAATACATACTGTCGCTTATCTGAAATCCTGCCAAGGCACTAATTGACGCACTCCATCTGTAAGCAACCCCAATAACAAATTTATCATTAAACATAAAGTTGGCCGAAGCATCTACCTGCAATGGTGAGCCTTCTACCATTTTAGTCATTAAGGCCGGCTTGAATTTTATGGTTTCATAACGATTCAGATTAAATACATAACCTGCTATGAAATAATAGTTGATACGATCTTTGTAGATTGAATAATCGTTATCGTCATAGCGGTTAGTTTGAATAAAATTGGGAACTGACAATCCCACATAAGCTTTATCAGTATGCCAGTAAACCCCTGCTCCGATATTGGGAGCAAATTTATTCTGAAAATCCTGAAATTGAGTATCTCCCTGATGTTCCGGGCTTAACTTCGTAGGATCTAGTTTGAAGATGTTCGCCGAACCTTTAATACCAAAAGAAAGTTTTGCAGTTGCTGATGTTGGTATTGAGTAAGAGAAATCAGCTGATATATTGTTTTCATTTGTTGGTCCGATTTTATCATTGACTACTGATACTCCCAAACCTACATTATTGTTTATGGGTGTATTTAATGAAAAACTACTGGTTTCGGGTGCTCCATCAAGCCCAACCCACTGGGTACGATACATTCCGAAAATGCTCATCACTCCACGGGAACCTGCATACGCTGGATTTATATTAATGGTATTATACATGTATTGTGTAAACTGCGCATCTTGCTGAGCAAAACCTGCAGTAGAACAAAACAATAAAACTAAAACTAATTTTCTCATTTATTTTATTTTTAAATAATGGCTTAGCCTATTGACTAAGCCATTTTATTAGTACAGAATGTTATTTGGTCAGGTACAAATACCCAGCCTCCTGATGTGGATTAGATTGGCTGTCTTTATATTTAATGATATAATAATACGTTCCCTCCGGTAATCCATCTGAATCTTTGACCGTAACGCGTCCTTCAGAGATACCTCTAAAAGCAATGTCATTATTGTTGTAATGATCACGATCAAAAACCAAAACTCCCCAACGGTTAAAAATTTGAACCGTATTGTCAGGATAACATTCTAAACCTTGGATGTAGAATCTATCGTTCTTGTTATCTCCATTTATAGAAACGGCGTTGAATACTTTTATAACACATCCTGTAATTGATAATACTGTTGGTTTATCCCCCAATACACTACTATCATCTGATTTGTCTTTTACGACAATATGATCAGGACTTGTTCCAAAAACTTCAGCTTGATTGGATATACTTCCTGAATTAATATCAGCTTGTACTATCGAATAAGTTCCCGTAAAGGAAGTGCTATCCTCTTCTCCTACCGCTAAATTTATTGGACCTCCGCTCATCGTAATTCCAGTTAACGGATCTACTATATACACATTAGTCAAGGCTACATTTCCTGTATTGGTTACTGCGAAATTATACGTAACAGTCTCTCCTACTTTTGCATTACCGTCACCGTTTTCATCATTGAAATGGACTGTTTTTACTACAGCAATACTTGGTCTTGCTACCAATATGGTTACTGTTGCAGCATCACAATTTGAAGGATTTGATTTCTCGCAAATACTGTACGTTACTGTATAAGTACCTCCCGGTGTATTAGCAGGAACACTTATTGTTCCTGTGGAAATATCAATTACCGGAACTGCTGCTCCAGATGTTTTTGGAACTGCCGGTGTGGTCACTTTTAAATCAACCAGGCTAATAACAACTGGTACTCCATTTAAAGTATCAGGGTTTGTTGGGTTACCCACTAATACATTCCCCGCATTTGGTGTTCCTGTTACTCCATTTGTGTTCGAAATGTTATCATCATTTGCAATTATTGGTGTCCCTGCAATTGCCGTTACTTTGATTTCATCTGAAACTGTAGCGCAGGTTGTCGGAGTTAGTTTGTCGCATAACTCGTAAACTACATTATAAGTTCCCGGTGTGGTTCCAGCGGCAACATTTACTTTTCCGGTTAACGGATCTAAAGTAATTCCAATTGGCCATGTTCCTGATACCGCAATAGTAGCGTTTCCTGTTGTTCCTAATACTGCCGGAACTCCATTAACTTTATCGTTGCTGGCAATGTTTGCGAAAACTACACCGCCTGTTGACGGAATGCTTCCGTTTTCAAATATTGGCTCAACAATTGGTGTTACTTTGATTTCATCTGAAACCGTAGCGCAGGTTGTCGGTGTTAGTTTGTCGCATAACTCATAAACTACGTTATAAGTTCCTGGTGTGGTTCCAGCCGCAACAGTTACTTTCCCGGTTAACGGATCTAAGGTAATTCCGGTTGGCCATGTTCCTGATACTGCAATGGTAGCGTTTCCTGTTGTTCCTAATACTGCCGGAACTCCATTTACTTTGTCGTTGCTGGCAATGTTTGCGAAAACTACGCCTCCTGTTGACGGAATGCTTCCGTTTTCTAATATTGGCTCAACAATTGGTGTTACTTTGATTTCATCTGAAACCGTAGCACAGGTTGTCGGAGTTAATTTGTCGCATAACTCGTAAACTACATTATAAGTTCCCGGTGTGGTTCCAGCCGCAACACTTACTTTTCCGGTTAACGGATCTAAAATAATTCCAGTTGGCCATGTTCCTGATACCGCAACGGTAGCGTTTCCTGTTGTTCCTAATACTGCCGGAACTCCATTTACTTTATCGTTGCTTGCAATGTTTGCGAAAACTACACCACCTGTTGATGGAATGCTTCCGTTTTCTAATATTGGCTCAACTGTTGCCGTTACCGTAATTTTGGCTTCAGCCTGATCACACATAGGGGTACCCAAAGCTGCCATCGCTTTTGAACATATACTATAAATCACAGTATAAACTCCCGGCGCAGTACCGGCGTTAACCTTAATAGTTCCATCTGTATTTAATGTCAACCCTGTTGGTACATAAACCGCACTCAAATTCACATCCGAAGCGACTATAGCTGTACCGTGTAATTTGTCATTTAACAATACAGAAGCTGTGGTACCACCACTTACTCCATTAACTACAGCTGGTGTTTCATCTATTGCATCAATAAAACTTACTACAGTACAGGTTGAACAAGTAAGATCAATTGGCTTACAAGTCGCGCAAATTGGACTTGGATCGGTTGATTTAGCTGTAACTGGTGCTCCTGTTGGAGGAGTTCCTGTTACAGAAGCGACGTTGTCTACCTGACCGTTATTGACATCAGCTAAAGTGATGGTGTGAACTGCGGTAAAACTAGAGGAGTCTGTAGCTCCAGGAGCTAAACTTGCTAAGCTTCCGCTTACTACTGCGTTGGCATCGGTAAGGGTTACCGGAGCAAGGGTTACGTTTCCTGTATTTTTAACTACAAAGGTGTAATCAATTCTATCTCCAACATTTACAATTCCGTCTGCGTTGACATCTACATAAGTGGCTTTTTTAGCTACTTCTACTTTTGGTGATGCGGTTAAAGGAACTGTTGTACAAGTGGTACATGCTGGATCTTTTGGAGCACAAGTCGCACAAATTGGACTTGGATCGGTTGATTTAGCCGTAACTGGTGCTCCTGTTGGAGGAGTTCCTGTTACAGTGGCGACGTTGTCTACCTGACCGTTATTAACATCCGCCAAAGTGATGGTGTGAACTGCGGCAAAGCTAGAGGAGTCTGTAGCTCCAGGAGCCAAACTTGCTAAGCTTCCGCTTACTACTGCGTTAGCGTCTGTAAGGGTTACCGGAGCAAGGGTTACGTTTCCTGTATTTTTAACTACAAAGGTGTAATCAATTCTGTCACCAACATTTACAATTCCATCTCCGTTTACATCTACATAAGTGGCTTTTTTAGCTACTTCTACTTTTGGTGATGCTGTTAAAGGAACTGTTGTACAAGTGGTACACGCTGGGTCTTTTGGTGCACAAGTCGCACAAATTGGACTTGGATCGGTTGATTTAGCTGTAACTGGTGCTCCTGTTGGAGGAGTTCCGCTTACAGTGGCTACGTTGTCTACCTGACCGTTATTGACATCCGCCAAAGTGATGGTGTGAACTGCGGTAAAACTAGATGAATCCGTAGCTCCAGGAGCTAAACTTGCTAAGCTTCCGCTTACTACTGCGTTAGCATCGGTAATCGTTACCGGAGCAAGGGTTACGTTTCCTGTATTTTTAACTACAAAGGTGTAATCGATTCTGTCACCAACATTTACAATTCCATCTCCATTGGCATCTACGTAAGTTGCTTTTTTAGCTACTTCCACTTTTGGTGATGCGATTAAAGGAACTGTTGTACAAGTGGTACATGCCGGGTCTTTTGGCGCACAAGTCGCACAAATTGGACTTGGATCGGTTGATTTAGCCGTAATTGGCGCTCCTGTTGGAGGAGTTCCTGTTACAGTGGCTACGTTGTCTACCTGACCGTTATTGACATCTGCTAAAGTGATGGTGTGAACTGCGGTAAAACTAGACGAATCCGTAGCTCCAGGAGCTAAACTTGCCAAACTTCCGCTTACTACTGCGTTAGCATCGGTAATCGTTACCGGAGCAAGGGTTACGTTTCCTGTATTTTTAACTACAAAGGTGTAATCAATTCTATCGCCAACATTTACAATTCCATCTCCATTGGCATCTACGTAAGTTGCTTTTTTAGCTACTTCTACTTTTGGTGATGCTGTTAAAGGAACTGTTGTACAAGTGGTACACGCTGGGTCTTTTGGAGCACAAGTCGCACAAATAGGACTTGGATCGGTTGATTTAGCTGTAACCGGTGCTCCTGTTGGAGGAGTTCCTGTTACAGTAGCTACGTTGTCTACCTGACCGTTATTGACATCTGCTAAAGTGATGGTGTGAACTGCGGTAAAACTAGCAGCGTCGGTAGCTCCAGGAGCTAAACTTGCTAAGCTTCCGCTTACTACTGCGTTAGCGTCTGTAATACTTACCGGAGCAAGGGTTACGTTTCCTGTATTTTTAACTACAAAGGTGTAATCAATTCTATCTCCAGCATTTACAATTCCGTCTGCGTTTACATCTACATAAGTGGCTTTTTTAGCTACTTCAATTTTTGGTGATGCTGTTAAAGGAACTGTGGTACAAGTGGTACACGCTGGATCTTTTGGCGCACAAGTCGCACAAATTGGACTTGGATCGGTTGATTTAGCTGTAACCGGTGCTCCTGTTGGAGGAGTTCCTGTTACAGTAGCTACGTTGTCTACCTGACCGTTATTGACATCCGCCAAAGTGATGGTGTGAACTGCGGTAAAACTAGCAGCGTCGGTAGCTCCAGGAGCTAAACTTGCTAAGCTTCCGCTTACTACTGCGTTGGCATCGGTAATCGTTACCGGAGCAAGGGTTACGTTTCCTGTATTTTTAACTACAAAGGTGTAATCAATTCTATCACCAGCATTTACAATTCCATCTCCATTGGCATCTACATAAGTGGCTTTTTTAGCTACTTCTACTTTTGGTGATGCGGTTAAAGGAACTGTTGTACAAGTGGTACACGCTGGGTCTTTTGGCGCACAAGTCGCACAAATAGGACTTGGATCGGTTGATTTAGCCGTAACTGGCGCTCCTGTTGGAGGCGTTCCTGTTACAGTGGCTACGTTGTCTACCTGACCATTATTGACATCAGCCAAAGTAATAGTGTGAACTGCAGTAAAACTAGAGGAGTCTGTAGCTCCAGGAGCTAAACTTGCTAAGCTTCCGCTTACTACTGCGTTAGCATCGGTAATCGTTACCGGAGCAAGGGTTACGTTTCCTGTATTTTTAACTACAAAGGTGTAATCAATTCTATCACCAACATTTACAATTCCATCTCCATTGGCATCTACATAAGTAGCTTTTTTAGCTACTTCTACTTTTGGTGATGCGGTTAAAGGAACTGTGGTACAAGTGGTACATGCCGGGTCTTTTGGCGCACAAGTCGCACAAATTGGACTTGGATCGGTTGATTTAGCCGTAATTGGCGCTCCTGTTGGAGGCGTTCCTGTTACAGTGGCTACGTTGTCTACCTGACCGTTATTGACATCTGCTAAAGTGATGGTGTGAACTGCGGTAAAACTAGACGAATCCGTAGCTCCAGGAGCTAAACTTGCCAAACTTCCGCTTACTACTGCGTTAGCATCGGTAATGGTTACCGGAGCAAGGGTTACGTTTCCTGTATTTTTAACTACAAAGGTGTAATCAATTCTGTCACCAACATTTACAATTCCGTCTCCATTGGCATCTACATAAGTGGCTTTTTTAGCTACTTCTACTTTTGGTGATGCGGTTAAAGGAACTGTTGTACAAGTGGTACACGCTGGGTCTTTTGGCGCACAAGTCGCACAAATAGGACTTGGATCGGTTGATTTAGCCGTAACTGGCGCTCCTGTTGGAGGCGTTCCTGTTACAGTGGCTACGTTGTCTACCTGACCATTATTGACATCAGCCAAAGTAATAGTGTGAACTGCAGTAAAACTAGAGGAGTCTGTAGCTCCAGGAGCTAAACTTGCTAAGCTTCCGCTTACTACTGCGTTAGCATCGGTAATCGTTACCGGAGCAAGGGTTACGTTTCCTGTATTTTTAACTACAAAGGTGTAATCAATTCTATCACCAACATTTACAATTCCATCTCCATTGGCATCTACATAAGTAGCTTTTTTGCTTACTGAAATAGCAGCACATTCACTAGTAATTACAACATCAGCTGAAACTACTGAACTACATGTTCCTAATGTAGCCGTCACAGTATAAGTTCCCGCAGGAGCCGTTACTGTAGCACCTGAAATCGTAACTCCTGTTGATGGATTTACGGAGTAGGTATAAGCTGCATTATAATTTGAAATAGCAAAACTTCCCGTAGCAACAGTACAAGTAGGTTGCGTTACAGTTCCTGCTGTTGGCTGTACCGGAGTTGCTGGTTGTGCGTTTATCACAACATCAGCTGAAACTACTGAACTACAAGTTCCCAATGTGGCTGTCACTTTATAAGTTCCTGCTGGAGCTGTTACTGTAGCACCTGAAATCGTAACTCCTGTTGATGGATTTACTGAATAGGTGTAAGCTGCATTATAATTTGAAATAGCAAAACTTCCTGTAGCAACTGTACAAGTAGGTTGCGTTACGATACCTGCTGTTGGTTGTACCGGAGTTGACGGTTGTGTGTTTATCACAACATCAGCTGAAACTACTGAACTACATGTTCCTAATGTAGCCGTCACAGTATAAGTTCCTGCAGGAGCTGTTACCGTAGCACCCGAAATCGTAACTCCTGTTGATGGATTTACGGAGTAGGTATAAGCTGCATTATAATTTGTGATAGCAAAACTTCCTGTAGCAACAGTACAAGTAGGTTGAGTTACTGTACCTGCTGTTGGCTGTACCGGAGTTGCTGGTTGTACGTTTATCACAACATCAGCTGAAACTACTGAACTACAAGTTCCTAAAGTAGCCGTTACGGTATAAATTCCCGCAGGAGCTGTTACTGTAGCGCCTGAAATCGTAACTCCTGTTGATGGATTTACGGAGTAGGTATAAGCTGCATTATAATTTGAAACAGCAAAACTTCCTGTAGCAACTGAGCAAGTAGGTTGAGTTACAGTACCTGCTGTTGGTTGTACCGGAGTTGACGGTTGTGTGTTTATCACAACATCAGCTGAAACTACTGAACTACATGTTCCTAATGTAGCCGTTACGGTATAAGTTCCTGCAGGAGCTGTTACCTTAGCACCTGAAATCATAACTCCTGTTGATGGATTTACGGAGTACGTATAAGCTGCATTATAATTTGAAATAGCAAAACTTCCCGTAGCAACCGTACAAGTAGGTTGCGTTACGGTACCTGCTGTTGGTTTTACAGGTTTTTCTTTTACTACAACATCAATTCCGGTTCTGGTGCTTTCACAATTTCCAACCGTCTGACTTACATAATAAGTTATAGTTCCAACGGCAGTTGTTACAGGTGTTGGTGCGGTTGCGCTTCCAACACCACCTGTTTGAGCAGTATACCATTTCAAGTTTGAACCGGTTGCTGTTAAAGCAGTTGCTGTTTCATCCTGACAGTAAGTTACAGGTGTCGTAACTACCGGAGCGGTAGTCGTACTAATCTCTCCTTTAAAAGGATAATTGTGTGTTTCTGAGCCGCCTATGTTTTGAATTAAATTTCCACCAACAATAAAACGACCGTTCATACCAATCATTTCGTTGGTAACAGTACCTGTACGTTGTGGGATAACCATACTTCCCCAAAACTGAGCTCCTTTTAAAGAAACAGTAGTTGCAGTAGGTAAATTCCATAAAATTCGCAATGAAAAAGGAGCTACTTCATTTGCCGGTACTTTGCCTCCACTACCTACGCCCTGAGTTACACCATTAAACTGAAAAGTAGCAATATTAAAGTTTGTTGTTGTACCAGGTACGTTAATTAATAAACTCGCAGTATCTGGAAAACCAACAAAATTAATGGTACCATTTGTTTTTGATGCTAAAACATTTGGAATGTTTATCACATAGGTTTTTGCAACAGCGGGTGTCAAACACGTAAACGTATAAGTTCCGAAGCCATCATTTACAAAAGTAACATTTGCATCACTTGGCAATTGATTCCAGGCTGTACTTGAAACCTGTAAAGCATTAAACGCATCATTATAAGGTGTTAAATCTAAAGTAGCTTCATTAATAACTTTAGACGCATCTCCTGTGATTTTAACATTAGAAGATTTAGTTCCTTTATAAACTATATTTCCATAAGACAATTGACCATTACCACTTTCGCCTCCAAGTATTAAATTACCTGAAGCTGCTGAAGCATTAAAGTTACCTCCAATGGTTAAAATATTTTTATTGTTATCCGGCACGATAAACGAACCTACCCCTGCTACTCCAAGATTAAAAGCGCTGGTTTTGTTCATTGTAAAATCCCCGTAAACAAATGTACGCCCTTCATACTCGGCACCATTTGTTATCGTAAGATTCCCTCCAACAGCAAAGTTAATTGCGTTATCACGACCAATAAAATCTCCGGTAAAAGTAGCCGGTTTATAGATACTTGTTGGCGGATTAGACGAAAGTGCATCGCTCAAAAACACTCCTAAACAAGAATTAGTTGTAGATGGAAATGGCAAAGGATCTATAACCGTTAAAGCATCTGTCTTTGCATTATTACAACCAACACCACTAGGCGTTCCGTCACATTCAACGTCGGGATCTACCGGTGGTGTACCGATATGTGTATCTGCTGTGGCATCCGGATCTGTTAAATCTGCAGGACGCATGATCGTTGCTTTAACGGTAGGATTAGTTCCTCCGACCGCTAATACCTTTACCACAATTGTGAAAGTAATAGTGGCATCTTTTGGTAAGTCAACCGTAGCATCAAGAACTCCACCGGTAATATTTTGTGCCGTAACAGCACCTCCCAAAGTAGAAGACGAGGTAAAAGATTGTACCGCCAAATTTGCTCCTGAAACTAAATCTGAAAATTTAAATTTTGCACCGGTTACATCGTTTGGTCCTCCAATATTTTTTACAACTACTGTATAGGTAACATTTGATCCCACATTACCACTGACCACATCACTAATACTTGTTACCGCTAAATCGGCAGCATTCTGAATAACCGAAAATTCTGTGGGAGTAGGTGGCGTTGTATACACGTAAGACCAGGTATCTATTAAACCAAGATTACCATATCCTCCAGACCATCTATGTGCGCCTGATGCGCTACTGGTGTTTAAGGTGCGCGAAGAAGCATCCACCGGACTAGTGGCTACACCTCCTGGATCACCTGTTATAATTGAATCATTCCAATATATATTACTATTAGGATTAGATCCATTAACTCTCTCAATAATAATTCCTTGCGGATTATCTTCGGCATCAATGTAAGGAAAATGCACTTCTCCGTTAAATAAAATTACGGCCACTTTTACCTTTGCTCCATATGGTATAGAATTACCTTGATTGTCTTTACCATCCCAACGAACAGAATTTGAACCTGCAACGGCAGTACCGCGTAGAATTCTGTCTACAGGATCGGCCATAGAGTTATTATTATTAACATCAATCTCTATGGTGTAATTGGCATTTGTATTCGCATCAAAAGTCACAAACCCACCTAGAGGAGCGGTTCCCATACCTGAGGCACTTCCTTCAACTCCTCTTAAATTTACATTACTTATCGTTTGCGTTATAATGGGTTTATTTAACCAAGTGGTGCTTACCGCGCCATTATAAATATTAGCGACCGAAGGCATAGAAGGATCCGGTGTGTTATAAAAAATCTTATGTGTAAAATTAGTTAAGTCATCCGGGGCAGTCGGGTTATGGAAAGAATAGTCCGTTGCGGTGTTTAAATAATTATTGACTTTATTTAATGGTGAACTTCTGTAAACCGGTGCGGCAATATCCGAAACTCCCGATCTTAATCCTTTATTGTTAACAAAGAAATTAAAATAAACAGGTCGTACCCCATTTGTTTGGATGTTGTATTGAAATCCGTCATAAGTTAAAACCTTTAAACTTGAGTTCCACTGATTTGTTGCGTCTCCTAAGTGTCCCGTTAAAACATTCGCATAAACACGACCTGATTTAGCCACACCTGAAGCGGCAACCGTTATATCCCAGGCCACAATATAACAAGTATTAGTTGCTTGTGTCCAATTGGAATTTGCTCCTATATTAGCGTTTCCTCCAGGCATAGGAGATGGGGCTAAATTAGGAGAATCTGACAGAAATTCAACAGTCCAAATTCCACTTTCAGCAGAACCTACAGTTCTGGAATAGGCATTATACCCACCTGCTCCTACCAATGCTGAAGGACCATTTAATTCTTGCGTTCTATTGGAAATTAATCCAACAGTCGTACTTGTGCCGCTGTTATAAGAAGTACCATCTGGTGCGGTTAAGATAATTCGTCCAGTACCTGAACCAGTTTTACCCTGAGCAGAAGAACCCAGGTATAACACTTCCCCGGCATTAGCATAAACATACATTTTTCCCCGGTTGGCAACGCCCCAGGTATTTGTTGTATTAATTGCACTATTGGTACTCGACATCAACATTCTGTATCCCGTTGCCCCACTAGGGAACAAATCCTTAGACCCCTCAGCAAAGACATTCAATCCGCTGAAAAGAGAAAGGAAACACAGTATAAAGGTCAGCTGCAATTGCCTTAATTTTAATGTAATTTTATTCAACATTTTAATAGTTTTGATTATTAGTAACTGGTATAGTATTTATCGACCGATAATAACTTGAGTGCAGTTTTAATTCCTGTTGCTGTAGCGCATGCATCAGTTTAAAAAAAAGATTTTTAATAAATCTATCGGATGAAAAACGATTACTTTTTCGGATAAAAGCATCAAAATCAAGCGACGTAAAAGAGATTAAGAAACCCTCCTCCAGAGCGCTTCTTCTAACAAAAAACCGTGTTTTAAAAAAAGTAAAGTTCACCATATAATAAATAATTAAAATTCCATAAGAAGCTAGTTCGAATATCCATTGATATCCAAAGATTGTAGCGATTGCATTCAGGCCGAACCGACCTAAACCATCACTGCACTCTAGTTAATATGCCCCAGTTTTGATGCCTCACGCACCATACCTGCAACATTACTTACATCGAGTTTGTTAAAAATGTTTTTTCTGTGATTTTCGACTGTATTAACCGAAAGTTTCAATTCGCTGGCAATATCAGCTGTAGTAAATTCTCTAATGATGTATTGCATGATGGTAAGCTCTTTTGCCGTTAGCGTAATGGCTGTACCTACCCTGTTTTGTTTGGACAAAAATGCGTAGTCATCCGGCAGGTAAATCCCACCTTCCCAAACTAATTTTATAGCTTCTAAAAGCTCTTCGCTGTCCTGGTTTTTGTTTACGTAACCTTTTACGCCCATAGCCAGTAAGTTTTCGACTAATATGGGGCTCGAAAGCGAGGTAAAAGCAATCACTCTTAAATCGGGGTGATTTTTGTGAAGGTATTCATAGACTTCAAGTCCTTGTACATCATTTGCGATCAGATCTACAATAATTAGATCTAATCCCGAATGCTGCTGAACTTTAAGATATAAGTCTTGTTTGTTAGTAGCGTAAAAAAGAACTTCGAGCCCTTTCTGATTTGAAAAAAAACTAGTAAGACCTCCACATACTATAGGCTGATCTTCAAAAAATGCAATATGTATCATGCTACAAATTAGCGACAAAATTTTTGTTAAGAAAATAGCGGTTTTCCCTATTTAGGCAAGATAATTCTGAATGTACAACCTGCTGATTCATTGTTAAAAACAGCAAGCGTACCTCCGTTTTTCAACATTAATTCCTGACACAAATACAGTCCGATTCCAAACCCCGATTCCAGATTAGTTCCTAGTCCGGGATTTATTTTCTGCTTGAATAATTTGTCGATCTTTTTTTGTTCAACTCCCTTACCGAAATCTGTTACTATGATTTCATGATTGTTATTTTCAATGGTGATAATGCTATCCTGATAACTAAATTTAATCGCGTTATTGATAATGTTTCGCAATACAATACTTAAAACAGCAGAATTAAATACAACAGTTGTTCCTTTTGAAACCTTAAGATCGATTGTAATATTCTTTGCTTTTAACTGATGTGATAATTCCTTGCAGGCCGCACTGATGCTATTGTACAGCATAATCTCGCTATAACCCGACTGCGTGGTAATCAGCTCCATCTTTGCCCAATCGAGTAAACTTGTAAGCATGGCATCCGATTGTTCTAACTGTTGTCCTATTGCTTTCACATAGGTCGAAACAATCTTATTTTCATTTTTAAGAACGTCCTCTTTGTCTAATAAGATTTTTAACGTTGTAATGGGTTCCTTAAAATCGTGTGAGATGACCGTAAAAATCTTTTGGTGCAGTAAGTTAAGACGTTTTAAATCATTGTTCTTTATTTCAATTTGCTCCTTTTGCAGCCTCAGCGTTTCATTGGTACTTCGTTGTTTTTTGGTCAATACTACAATCGAATACAATAATATGATCAACAGCGTAATTCCGATTAGCGAAGCAATAAGGGCAATTTTTTGTTTCTGCAAACGTTCCTCTTTGCTTTCGTTGATTTTTTTCAGATTAATATTCTGCTGCTCTTTCAACTTGATTTTATTCGCAATTTCAAACGAATCTATCCTGCTGTTCCTAATTTTCATGTCCTCGATGCCTACCAGTCGGTCCAGTCTTTCAAATGTTTTGTGAGCAGCCTCAAACTCGCCCTGCTCTACCATAATTTCTCTTAACGTTCGTAAAGCATTGATTTTGTTCTCCAGATCATTGCAGCTGTCAGCCACTCTGATACTTTCGGTGATTACTTTTTTTGCTTTCTCAATTCGATTTTGCCTGCTGTAAATACGGGCTGTTTTAACATACACTTCTGCCAGTTTACACGGATTGTATTTTTTTGCCACGCGTTCTGTGAGCAAAAATTCTTCCATGCTTTTTTTATGATCGTAATTGATGTAATAATAGTATCCGATAATTAAATGCAGTACAATATAATTGCTGGGACTATCGGTTGGCGAAATTTTACTTTGGCATAAATTGGCATAATAGAATGCTTTTTTATACTCTTTTTGAGTAAAAAACAAATCCGATAAGATGTAGAGACTTTTATTATAGATTTTCTGTGATTCCTTTCCCTCGCCTTTCAGTACGATAGATTTATTCAAATAAACAATCGCATCCGAAGATCTTCCTATTATTTTGTAATAATTCGCCTTAAAAAAATACAACAACTGAAGCTCAAATTGATTTAAATTGGGTCTCGCCAAATGTTTATCAATTAAATAACTGATACTGTCTGTTTGATTTCGGTTGTCTAAACTTCTTAATTTTTCATCTAATTGTTTAATCTGAGGTGTAACTTCCTGAGCTTGGGAATGGAATGAAACTAATAAAAATGCAAGAATGAAGTACTTTATACAATTATTGGAAATGCAGCGTGAAGACATAAAAAATTAATGAATTAAAGTCGTTATTCAGATGTAATGTTTGCACCTTATTATTACAAGGCAACAGTCAATTTTACAACCCTGCTCCAGAACCAGTCACGGAGAGTTGAATAAACAAAGAAATTCAAAAAACGCCCTTAAGAAGAAAAACTACTCCCCGATGTGTTTCGACAAATTCCCTGCAGTTATAAAACTAACTTACATTTTTTTAAAAGTAAATCTTTTCACAACTCAGCCCACATCCATTTAAAGTTTACAGCGGCAAAATTATCAATAAGAACCTAATGAATTGCTATTATTTCTTAAAATAAATGATTTTAATCAAAAGAAAAGGGTCATCATCCCTTACGAACCTATGAAGTTGATAAATTAACAAGGTATTTAACCCTCTCCTAGCCCATAAATCAATATAATCTTACTTTTTAAATTCACATACCCTTTCGCTTTTAAGATCGTTCTGGCTGAATGACATTCTGAACAAAGTAAAATGACATTCTGAACAAAGTTCACTATCCCACTTCCTGGTAATTTTGCCTTGTAACATTCACCTAAAAATCACTAAAAATGAAACAGAACAATTATCAGGGCGCTTTGCAAAAACCAATTGGTTCAGGATTTAATGCAAAATCAACCACAAACGATGTCATCAAAGGCATTGACCTTACAGGCAAAATTGCCATCGTAACAGGCGGAAATACCGGAATTGGGTTAGAAACAGTCAAAACTCTTGCCCTGGCAGGAGCAACCGTTATTGTACCGGCCAGAGATCTTGAAAAAGCAAAAATAAACCTGGCGGGTGTACCCAATGTAGAATTGGAAGTAATGGATCTGATGAAACCTGAATCTATTACTGCTTTTGCCGAAAAATTCCTATCATCCAACAGACCGTTGCACTTGCTAATCAATAATGCCGGTATCATGTGGGTTCCGTTTCGTCGGGACCATCGGGGTATCGAATCACAGCTGGCAACCAATTATCTGGCGCATTTTCAGTTAACGGCACAGTTGTGGCCCGCACTAAAAAAAGCCAAATCGGCAAGAGTTATTCAGGTATCGTCTCAGGGCCATCAGTTTGCTCCTTTTAATTTTGACGATCCTAATTTTCTTTCCAGCGAATACGAAACTTTACAGGCATACGGGCAATCTAAAACGGCCAGTAATTTATTTACTCTGGAATTAGATAATCGTGGAAAAGAGTTTGGTGTGCGCTCTTATTCGTTACATCCGGGATCTATAAACGGAACAGAACTTGCCCGCGAAGCCTCTTTAGAGCTGTTTCAAAAAATGGGCTTTTGTGATGATGAAGGAACTATTTTGCCGGAAATCGCTGCCCATTTAAAAACCATTCCGCAGGGAGCTGCTACGACTGTATGGTGTGCTACAAGTTCGCAGCTGGATTCAATTGGAGGGGTGTATTGTGAAGACGTAGAAATAGCCACAATTGCCCATGAACCCTCTGTAACTCCCGGAGTAAAATTATATTCTCTAGACGAAGCTAACGCCAGACGTTTGTGGGATCTCAGCGAAAAAATGACTCAAATTTCTTTTAATGTCGGAGTATAAAAAACAAAAGAAGTTACCGCAATCAACCCGCGGTAACTTCTGTATAAAAGGAATGGGCAAGAAAGTAAAGAATCATTGCCCGCATAATTTTACTAAATTTGAAAGTCTGTTTCCTCCAAGCAAGGAATTACAACCGACCGGAAAACATAATCGTAGACCTCTATGGAATTTGAAGCAAAATACATAAGCCCGGATATTAAACTGTCTTGTTATTCGGACGGCTTTTTTAAATCGGATATCATGTTCGATCAGCACATGCTTGTATGGTTTATTTCAGGAGAAACCAAGATTGTACAGGCAGATGGCGTTCATCTTTTTAAGAAAGGAGATATTTTTCTGATCCCTCGAAATCAATTGGCCACTATTATAAACTATCCAAAAGACGGTCAGCCACACAAAACTGTAGTAATGCATTTGTCGACAGCCAAACTGAGGGAATTTTATGCCGGACTAGATGTCAAACCAAAAACAATCACACATTCTGAAATAAAACACTACAACAATCATCCTTTGTTAGAAAGCTGTCTTTCCTCTTTGATTCCGTACTTTGATATGAAAGAGCTGCCCGAAAATATCGCCGCACTAAAGATTACAGAGGCGATTAGTATTCTTCGAACCATCGACAAAAACATTGACGATGTTCTGGCCAACTTTGAAGAACCCGGCAAAATTGATTTGGTAAGTTTTATGGAGCGCAACTTTATGTTTAATATGTCTCTGGACAAAATAGGCTATCTCACCGGACGAAGTCTTTCTACTTTTAACCGGGACTTTAGGAAATATTTTAATACGACTCCTCAAAAATGGCTCACGAGAAAACGACTGGAACTGGCACACTACCAATTAACCAACAACCAGAAAAAAACAATTGATGTTTGCTACGAAGTGGGCTTTGAAAATCTTTCTCATTTTTCGCATGCCTTTAAAAAGCAATTTGGTTACTCGCCCACCTCATTAACCTAATCTTTTTTTCCTACGCAGAATTTATAAACTACACTGTGCTTAGCACTTCAACATGTCTTTTTTCTCGCAGATCTTGCAGATTGGGCAGATTTTATATGATCTTGTTAATTGTTATGCGCAGGACTTCACCGATTATTGCAATGGTTTAAAGACAATTTCGTAGGATTTAGCTTTATTTAAAAATGCATTAGCAAACTCCTGAATGTCTTTTTCAGTGATGCTATTTACAATATCTATATAAGTTGCAGGATCCTCCAAGTTGATATTGTACTCAAAAAAATTGTATACTAAACTCAAACTGTAGCTGTTGAAGTTTTTACTGTCTTCTCGCGATTTTAGGTAGTTGCTTTTGGTTTTCGCAAGGTCTTCTTTTACCAAAATACCTTTTTTAATTTTGTTAATTTCGTCGTAAACTATAGGAAGTAAACTGTTCACTTTGACCGGATCTGAATCAAAATTGATCGATAGGGCTACGGTGTTTTTTGGAAATCTCGAAGCTGCTGCACTGACCTGCACACCATAAGTTCCTCCTTCTTTTTCTCTAAGGCTCTCGGTATAGCGTAAAGTCAGAATATCGCTAAGCATATCGGTCAAAACAGCATTTTTGGAAGTGTATTTAAAATCGCTTTCAAACTGAATGTTGACCGTACTTTTGATCGTTTCCATTTTAATTAAAACCTCTCTGTTGATTTTATTGGAATTCCATACCGGTGTTTTGTCTTTGAAGGTTTCTTCCCTTTTTATGCCGGGAATACTGGCAATGTACTTTTCTAATAACGGTTTCAAAACTTCCGGTTTTACGTCGCCTACGATAAAAAACTCAAAGTTAGAAACATCACAAAATCGTTCTTTATAGATTGCTTTTATTCTTTCAAAAGACAAATCATCAATAAACTGCTGGTCCAAAACTCTTATTCTGGGATTATTTTTCCCATAAACGATTGCATTAATACTATCGGTCATTTTTCCATTGATGTCCTTGTCTTTGTTTTCCAGATAATTTTGAAGATTTAACTTCTTAATATCAAAAATTTCCTTGTCAAAACGTGGTTTTGCAAAACGCAGGTGTACCAATTGCAGCATTACTTCAAGGTCCTTTACTTTAGCGCTTCCTGAAACCGTTTCGCTTAAATCTCCCACACTTACTCCAGTACCGGCAACCTTTCCTGCCAGAATTTTTTCCAGATCAATACTAGAGAATGCTCCCGCACCTGAAGCATCTGCCAAACCATTGAGTGCAAATATCGATGGTAAATCTTTTGGACTATACAAAGATGATCCCCCGAAACTTTCCGCAAGCAGCTGTACATCATTTACATTCTTATTTGCAAATTTGTAATGCACTTTTACACCATTGCTCAAAGTATAGGTAGTAGCACCGATTTCTTTACTTTCCTTTTCAGCAGTAATTTTTCCCGGAACAATCGTAACATCAGTCAGCAGTGATTTACCATTAAAACTATCTTCATAAGGCTTTAAATCAGGATTATTTTCTGATTTGGCAATAATAGCAAACGCGCTCTCCTTGGTTAGATTGGTTTCATTTTCCATACCTTCAACGGTCACTACCCTGTTCTTTGTCGTATATCCACGTGTTAATTCGGCCTGAAAAGCTTTTGAATCGATATTTTTCAGAATAACTTTTATCATCTCAAACTTGCTCTTAGAATCTGTAGCCAGTTGGTGTGAGAGAAATTCTGATTTTATACTATTGATAATACTGTTATGTGAAATTTCTTTCTCTGATATAATATAGTTTTCGAAATAAGAAATAATGGCGGTTATGGTTCTTTGAATTTCACCTTCCGAAAAACCAAATTTTCCGGCGCGTATAAACTCGTCCATGACAGCAGCGAAAGCTTCTGCCTGTTTATTCGGTTTTGGAGCAATTTCCATTCCCATGACATCGTTCACTCTTGTAAAATCAGAATAGTAAACTTCCGCATTTTTAAACGGACTATTTTCTTTCTGTGCTAATTCATTCAATCTGTCATTGAGCATTGAAAATGCCATTACCCTTGTGATCAACTGCTGTAGATCGGCAAAAGTCTGACTCTTAAAAGCGTCATTTTGAATGATTTTAAAAGATATACCCGAACTCGTTATTTCTTTATCGAGGGCTAACTTAAAAAAAGGTTCCTCATGATCCGGAATCGCTACCTCAAAACGTTTTTTCGGGTTTTTAGCTTTCGGAATATCCGCAAATAACGTTTTTATTTTTTGTTCAATTTCTTCCGCATTCACATCCCCAACAACTGCAATTGCCTGCAAATCGGGACGGTACCATTCTTTGTAAAAATCTCGTAACAAAGCGTAATCAAAATGTTTTACAATATCCATATCCCCAATAGGAGTACGCTTTGCATACAGCGAATGGTTGTACAAATAAGGATTGAATAAGTTAGAAATGCGAGTTGATGCGTTTTGTCTGGTTCTCCATTCTTCAACAATAATACCGCGTTCGGCGTCAATCTCCTCATTGGTTAGTAACAATGAATGCGACCAATCGTGCAAAATCAGCAAGGCTGTATCAATGACTTTAGGATCTGTTGATGGAATATTGTCAAAATTATAAACCGTCTCATCAAAACTGGTGTACGCATTTATATTATTTCCAAAAACAGCCCCTTGTTTTTCCAGAGTCGTCAAAATTCCTTTTCCGGGAAAATTTTTAGTTCCGTTGAAAGCCATGTGCTCCAGAAAATGCGCCAATCCTTTCTGATTGTCATTCTCTAAAACAGAGCCTACATTTTGAATAATATAATAACTTGCTGTGTTTTTATTTACCGCTGTTGGATAAATATAATATGTCATTCCATTGGATAATACTCCTTTTTTAAGAGTTTTATTTCCAATTAAGGCATCAGTAGGTTTGTAGTTTTGAGCATTTATGGAAGCAATTCCAATAAATAATAATAGTAAGTGTAAAAGTTGAGCGTGTACAGATTTCATCATTTTTGATTTCGGCATTTAAAGTAATGGGTATATATTTTATTCCACATCAGTTGAAGGTATAAGTATTCCTCCTCCTTAGAAGCATCTTTTTCAAAGGACGGGCATAGCTCTTTTTCAGTTCATCTGATCATGGTTTGCGCAAAATAATTAAAATTGATGTAAGAAAAAATTTGCGTTACTTATTTAACACAATAAATTTCTTTACTGTACTTGATATTCTAAGCCTATTTATACTTCAGTCAGCATCCAAAAATCTTTTAAAACCACATTTTATAACTCAAACCTGCGGTCCATGCTCTGGTAAGTCCGTCTGGTCTGACTTCCCGCACCACAAAAGGCGTCGCGACCGAAACTTCAATACTGCTACCGGATGGAAAATGATAGCCCGCAATAAGATTCCCGTTAACCGTAAGTCCTTCAGAGCCTGCAATATTTTTTCTTTGTCCATAAATATCTTCGTAAGTGTCTTCTCCCAAATGGTAAATCAAAAGCAAATTGGGTTTGAACGAAAACTTATGATTGGATGTAGTAATCGTATAGGTTCCGCGTAAAAGCATGTCTGGTTTTCTTTCAAATAAATTGGTGGTCACAAAATCGGCTGTACCTGAATATTCGCTGAAATACGAATTTGCATTTATGTCAATTACAGGTAGCTGTACGGCATAATTAAAATCCCAGTTTTTATAGTTTAAGTTAACACTTCCCAAAAAATCAAAAGTTCCAAGACTGCTCTGATAATCCATTGGAAGCGGGTGATCGTTTATTTTAAGATTACTTTGATTAAAGGGAATTTTAACCCCCGAAGTAAAACTCCATTGGTAAGAACCCTTCATAACCGGCCGATAGTTTGCGGTTAAAAAGGCATCTCCAACCGAACCTCTGCTTCCAAAACTTCCATTTGCATAAGAGGACGTTACTTTTGCATTGGCAGACCATTTTTCATTAAAAATTCGGTTGTAGCCAATATAGCCCGACACATACTTCACATCGGCATCTCCTTTACCCACGATAGTAGCAAATTCAATACTGTTGCTTTTCTTCTTGTCGGTTTCATTAACCGCGCTTCCGATACTGCAAATACCGGCATCGCTACAGCCTTGTGCCTTAGAGAGATTAAACACAGACAACAAGGCTAAAACAATTAAAAACTTAATTTTCATAATGAGTTGGATTTTAAAGCAGCAGTGGCAAAAAGGTGATTGAATTGCTGACAATGAATTAATACATAGGGATAGGTTGCAAAACTGACTCCTTCGGGAACGGTGTAGGTTTGTGAAGCTCCGGATCCCAGACTTCCAAGGTTTATAAAACTGTCCGGTCTGTTGGTTTTAGAAAGATAGACTTTAAGATCGGGGCCACTCGAAATACTAAAATCCTTCAAAGACAATTTGTACCGATCTCCTTCTTTATAGATATTAGCGGTACCCGTAACTTTGTTGCCTGCCTCGGGTTCTAAAGTTCCCGTAAACCGTAAAGTCGCTTCTGAAGAAACCTGTCCTGAACCAATTTTCTCACGGGTTAATTCGCCTTCTGATTCACAACCAAAAAACATTAAAATAGTAATCACAGTAAGTATCTTTCTCATTTTGTATCGTTTAAGAAATCGAATTTACTCACTCTCCTCTTTCGTTAATGTCGGCTAGTTTACATATCCTGCAAATTTTCGGTCTTTTGTCCGGTGCTGCTCATTCCCCGCTCCTTTTATCAACTGAAAAAGTAAAAGTGCCTGCATCGTGTAATTTGATGTTATACCGCGATATTTTTTTACCTTTATATCAATTATACAAATCCAAATGACAATTCAACAGTTAAAATATATTGTAGCACTAGACGACGAGCGCCATTTTGCCAGAGCTGCAGAAGTTTGTATGGTATCACAACCCGGGCTAACGATTCAGTTAAAAAATCTGGAAGAAGAAATTGGAATTAAAATTTTCGATCGGAACAAAGTGCCTTTAACTCCTACCGTTCTGGGAACTGAAATTATAAACCGTGCCAGAAAAATACTTCGGGAAGCCGACGAAATCAGAGATTTTGTCGTGAATGAGAAAAATAAACTAGAGGGTGAAGTCAAAATTGGTATCATTTCAACTTTGTCACCTTATCTGATTCCACTGTTTATTCAGGCGATGAAAAAAGCCACTCCCAAAATGCAATTCATTATAAAAGAAGCCAATACAGGCCAATTGATGAATGATGTTATGACGGGAGTTCTTGACGTGGCCATAATGGCTACCCCTACCGGAAATCCGCATTTGATTGAACATCCTGTTTTTAAGGAACCGTTTGTAGCCTATTTGAATACAGTACATCCCATGGCTGCAGCAGCGCACTACGAATTACAGCCCTCAGATCGTGCCGAATTACTTTTGCTGCAAAACGAATATTGTTACAATGCTCAGCTTCTGGATATTTGTGATATTAAAAGTACGGGCAAAATAAAAGAACAGTTCAGTTATGACATCAGCTCGATTGAAACCCTAAAGAATCTGGTGCGAGCCGAATTAGGTTTTGCCATAATTCCCGAACTTTCGATGATTAATGATGCCGAAACCGGGCTTTTCAAACATTTTAAAGACCCAAAACCGGTACGCGAGATAAGTCTGGTGGTGTCGGATACCTTTTCTAAAAAGTTATTACTGGAAAAAATGAATGAGGCGATCTGGAATTGCCTGCCGGAATCGTTACAGCAAAACTTTGCTTACCGCAAAATAAGATGGAACGACTCTCCGTATTTTATTAAAGCTACTACTCGCTAAATAGCTATCAGCAATCCATACAAAAAAAGCCAAAATACCTTGCAGTACTTTGGCTTTTTTGTGTTCAAAACAATGTTGCTGGTATTAAAGTCTGTGAGAAACAAAAAAATTCACAATCAAATTAAAATAGTCAAATCTTTTTTTCTCGCAGATTGTGCAGATTCTTTACGATTTCTTTATTTTCCGCTTAGATCTTTAGCAGCGCCAATTATTACATTGGCAACGGCTACTGGCTGTGACATGAAAACACAGTGGCTTCCTTTTACTTCAGTCGCTTTAGTTTTGGAGCGTTTGTACATCGCACGCTGAATAGATGGGTCGATACTTTTGTCCTGTGTCGCAATTACTGCATAGGCCGGTTTATCTTTCCATGCTGCTTTGGTGATTGGTGTTATAAAACCTTTTGCGTAAAAAGCACCTTGTGAGGCATACATAAAAGCTGCTTCTTCTTTACTGATGTCTGCGCAGAATCCGGCATGAAACTTAGCCTCATCATAATACACTATACCTTTATCATTTGGAGGCAACACACCATTTTCGGGAGCAGGAGCGGCTGTTTGCAGCCATTGTAAAGCCGATTCTCCGTTGTCTGGCTGAAAAGCTGCCACATATACCAATCCAACCACATTAGGATGGTTACCGGCCTGTGTAATTACAGCACCTCCCCAGGAATGTCCTACCAGAATCGTTGGGCCGTCCTGATTGTCTAATACCACATTGGTTGCTGCTACATCGTCTTCAAGCGAACTTAACGGATTTTGAACAATCGTTACTTTATAGCCCTTTTTTGAAAGTACGTCGTATAAATTTCTCCATCCGGAACCATCAGCAAATGCTCCGTGAACCAACACTACATTTTTAATTTTTGTTGGCGCTGTTTGCGCAACTGAATTTGTTGATACTAAAAAAGTTAAAATTAAAGCGGCAGACATGAATACACGATTCAATTGTCTTTTTAAATTAATTGTTTTCATTTTTTTTATTTTTTAAGATGTTGTTTGTTAGATTTAAATTCCTCGTTATTTTTTAAGACAATAAAAACACATTTAAAGCAATTTCTGTGTTCAATACTTTTGAAATTGGACAAATCTCTTTTGCTTTTTGAGCTGTTGCTTCAAAATTTTCTGCGGTAATTCCCGGAACAGCTCCTGTAAGTTCAAGAGTAATTAAAGTGATGGTACCGTCTTCAAAAGTTACTTTGGCAGTCGTATTAAGATCTTCGGGAACAAAACCTGCCTCCGATAATAAAAAGCTTAATTGCATTGTAAAACATCCTGCATGTGCAGCAGCGATCAATTCTTCAGGGTTAGTTCCTACTCCCTCAGCAAAACGGGTTTTAAAAGAGAGTTGAGCATTGTGTAAAGTAGTACTTTGTGTAGTAATGGTTCCTTTTCCTTCCATTCCTGTACCTTTCCAGTTTGCATTTGCGTTTCTTGTAAATTTCATGACTAAAGTTTTTAATGTTATCAATTTTAATTTTCAAACCGTTGTTCTGATTTGATGAGACAAATTTATGGCAGGCATTCTCATAAATCAAATTGATAATTTTATATCATTATAAATTTAAATTATAATACACTCCTAAAATTATCAAACTCTGTACTGATTATAAGGGCTCAATCAAAACTTTCACTGCTCACCAAACGAAAGATTTTGGTTTGCTTTTTTTAGACAATTATTTTTTTAGCTCTTAAAAAGATCGTAATTGAAAGACAAAAAAGAGGATTCTATCCTGGTAAAACGCACAGGAATAGCTAAAAAAATCGTAACTTTATATCTGATATTCTGCAATTTAAGAAATATTAAAGAATAATTAACTTTCGGTAAATGCAATAAATACCTATCATTAAATGTTATCTATCCGGACAGCAATACATGCATCTGATGTCTGAATTAACACTTTAAAAACAATATGAAAAAGATACTATTGACATTTATACTAATTGGTGCTTCCTTACATGGATATGCGCAGAAAGAAGTGAATGGCAAATACAAGCCCATTGATTCAAAAAATGTTGAATTAAAAGACGTACCGCCTCCAACAGAAACTCCGCAAAATCCGGATTTACCTTTGCCAAAAGAGCCAACCGTTTTAAAAATAAATCCCGAGGATCTGTACAAAAACAACAGCCTCTATAAACCGGAGGCCAATGTGGAAGGCATTTTTTACAGAAGAAACGAATATCTGGGAGGTTTTGTTACCAATACTGCGGTATCCACTATTCGCTACCGTGATGCTGCTTTTGTAGACGGCGATAAAATACGAGTGTACTTAAATGACAAAGTAATAGAACCTGAAGTAAGTCTAAATGGAGATTATCAGGGCTTTAAAATTACTTTGGTAAAAGGAATGAATAAAATTGACTTTGAAGCTTTAAACGAAGGTTCTGCTTCGCCCAATACAGCCGAATTTCAGGTTTACGACGATAAAGGAAAAGTGATAGAAGCAAGTCAGTGGAATGTGGGGAAAGGCTACAAAGCTACTATCATCCTGTACAAAGAATAGAACTTTATAAGATTAGATTTTACGGCCATAAAGCAACAGTCTTTTAAAAGAATAGATAGCGGGAAGCTTGGGAAAGCCTTCCGCTATTCTTTTTTTATACGTTTCGATAAAAAGGGCTTTCTCCTCTCCTTCCAGACGTTCTGTATACGGAATCAAAGCCGATCCCGAAATAAAACTGAAAAACGTCTCGTGGTCTTTTGCAATAATGGGATATACTTTTTGCTGGATTTCAAGATGTTCTAATCCGCCATCAAAAAGAATTTGCGCATAGGCATCGATGTCCAAAACCGGAGATTCTCTTTTAAAACCTTTGAGATAAGATACAAATGGTTCTTCCTGAACCAGCTCCAAAAGAATTTTATTAAGCTTGTTTTCCGGCTGAACCGGCATTTGTACTGCAAACTGTCCTTTCGGATTCAGCAGTTCTAGTAATTTGGCAAATAATGTCTCATGATCATCCGACCATTGCAAAGCCGCATTGCTAAAAATCAAATCCCACTTTTCACCCGATTCTAAGGTTTCTTCTGTAGTGGCTTTTCTGAAATGCAGCCGGTCTGTTTCTAAACTTTTTGACTGTTCCAGCATTTCTTCCGAAGAATCAACTCCCAGAAAATCAGCTTCTGTAAATTTATTGGCCAAAATTGCCGTTTGCTCTCCCGTACCACAGCCTAAATCAATAGCCTTCATCCCTTTTACCGGCTGAATAAAACTCGCCAAATCATAAAAAGGCTGGTATCGAATATTTTTGAACTTATTGTAGATTTCCGGATTCCAAGGCATTGTTCTCTTATTTTACAATCAATTTTGATCCCGAAAAGAAGCGGTAATCAAAATAAAATCAAGTTACTAAAGACTAAGATACAAAATTTTCAGAGGAAAGATATAACAATAAAAAAAGACTCTACAATGCGTATTTATACGCCTTTTAGTAGAAGTATGCCGTTCTGTAGTGATTTGACTTTAAATTAAAATGTTTTCCAAACCCGACAGGTTTTTGAAACCTGTCCGCTTTATTGGAAGATACGGGTAATTAAGTATCGCTTTTCAATTCTAAACTAATTTTAAATGGTATTACTACGCCCTACTTTACAAATGAGTTCAATTCTTTTTCTATAATCTAAACCCGACAGGTTTTTGAAACCTGTCGGGTTTGTTGATTGGAAAGTTACTGATTTTATTGACCTATATCAAACTTTTGTATTGGAAACAAGTCTAGCTTTGCTGCTCTTTAATTCAAAAAACTCAACTAAAAATGATCAGCACCTTACCTTATCCTTTAGAAAAATTTGGTTTAACCAGCATCGAGCGTGTCGAAAATGCATTACAACAGCTGCGAAACGGAAAAGGAATTTTACTAACTGATGACGAAAACCGCGAAAACGAAGGCGATTTAATTTTTTCGGCACAACATATCAGCGTACAAGACATGGCCCTCATGATACGCGAATGCAGCGGAATCGTTTGCCTGTGCCTGCCCAATGAAAAAGCAGATCAGCTTGAATTACCTTATATGGTAAAAGAAAACACCAGTAGTTTCCAGACCCCATTTACCATTACGATCGAAGCAAAAGAAGGGGTTACCACCGGAGTTTCGGCAGCAGATCGAATTACGACCATTAAAACGGCATCTGCGGTAAATGCCAAAGCTTCGGATCTGGCAAGACCTGGACATATTTTCCCCTTACGAGCCAAAAACAATGGTGTTCTCGAACGAAACGGACATACGGAAGGCAGTGTAGATTTAATGAAATTAGCAGGTTTACAACCCGAAGCCGTTTTGTGCGAGTTAATGAACGCAGACGGAACCATGGCCAAACTGGACAAAATCATTAGCTTTGCAATACAACACGATTTGGTAGTGCTATCTATTGAAGATATCATTTACTACCGAAAATTTGTAAAAGACTATCTTTAATTGTTAATGGTTGATTATTAATTGTTAATGATTGATTACCCAATAACTAATTATCTAAATGCCTTACGAACAACTAGCTGCTTATATAAAAAAACGTATTGCTGTTTCTGATGAAAATCTCAATACTATTTTATCTTACTTTAAACCTTTACAACAAAGCAAGAATGAATTGCTGCTTTCGGCAGGGCAAACGAGTCAGCATACCTATTTTGTAACTAAAGGCTGTTTGAGAATTTACTTTATCAATGAAGAGGGAAAAGATGTTACCCGTTATATTGCATTCGAAAACCAAATTGCGACGGCTTTGGTCAGTTTTATCACCAAAATGCCTTCGACAGAATACATACAGGTTATTGAAAAGTCGGAGTTGTTGTACATCAGTCACGAAGATTTCAATCATTTGATGGAGATTATTCCGCAATGGCGGGAATTTTATTGTTCGTATTTGGAAAAGGCCTACGTAAATAACACTAACAGATTGATGTCGTTTACTACTATGGATGCTTTAGAAAGATACAGTCAGTTGCTTAAAATTAATCCGGCAATTGTAAAACGGCTGCCCAATAAAATTGTAGCTTCGTATATCAATATTTCGCAGGAAACCCTGAGCAGACTGAAATCGAAAGTTTCCGTTTAATTTTCAAACCACACATCTCACATTTTACATTTCACAACTAACATTTTACATCTCACATCTCACAACAATGGACATCGATACAATTCTTGACGACATATTTCAACTCCCCGAGGAGTCCAAAAATGCATTAAAACTAGGTATTAGTGAGATAAGTTATCCTAAAGGACATATACTGTTAAATGCCGGAAAGATTGAATCTGCGCTCTATTTTATAAAAAAAGGAATTGTGCGGGCGTATGTGGATGAGAATGATAGTGAAATTACGTTCTGGTTTGGAAAAGAAGGGCAAACTATTCTTTCCATGAAAAGTTATGTCGAAGAGCAAAAGGGTTATGAAACGATAGAACTTCTCGAAGACTGTGAACTTTATGAATTAAAAAAAGCGCATTTGCAGCAGTTGTTTGAAACCGATATTAATATTGCCAACTGGGGCAGGAAATTTGCCGAACAGGAACTCATTAAAACAGAAGAACGGTTAATTTCAAGGCAATTCCGAAACGCAACCGATCGTTATCTGGAACTTATGAAACACCATCCCGAACTGATTCAAAGAATTCAACTGGGGCATATTGCTTCCTATCTTGGCATTACACAAGTAAGCCTAAGCAGAATAAGAGCCGACTTGAAATAAATTCATTTTTTATCATATGTTAAATTTTTATTGCAGGAGTTAAAGGAACTTTGCCTCATAAAATTATAACGATTATGAACTGGATTATTCTAATTATTGCGGGACTGTTTGAAGTTGCTTTTGCAACCTGTCTCGGAAAAGCCAAAGAGGCAACTGGTACCGATGTTTACTTATGGTACACGGGCTTTTTTATATCACTAACCGTAAGCATGCTGCTTTTGATTAAAGCTACTGAAACACTTCCTATTGGAACAGCCTATGCGGTATGGACCGGAATTGGAGCTGTTGGAACGGTACTGATGGGAATTTTTGTTTTTAAAGAACCTGCTGCCTTCTGGAGATTGTTCTTTCTTTTTACCCTGGTAAGTTCTATTATCGGACTTAAAGCGGTATCACACTAATCGAACTACAACATTTACGATAGTTACTTCAAATTCAATTGTCAATTCAAGGAACGAAATAGCGCAAACACTCAGCATACAGGGGTAATATTACCTAATGTGCTTACTCGTTCCTTGAACTGATACAAAAAACCAGATTTATTCTTTACCACCTAAGATTTATCCTTCTAATTTTTTCTTTATTTTTTTCTTTATTTTTTTCTTTATTTTTTTTAATGAAACAATGTTGCATTTACAAATAAGAATTCTATATTTGTATTTCATTGCAGATAAGTTATCGATTCATTAGAATGAAAAAGAAATTTAAATTACTAAATCTTTTGATGCCGTTGGTGGTAGTATTTTCGATACTATTTCCGGCGATACATTCGTATGAACACATACAAAATCACAATGCTGCTCCCAAAACAGCAGCACATTACCATACCGACAAAAGCGAATTTAAAGTACAGGATCACTCCAGTGACGAATGTGCCATTTGTCATTTTAAATTTAGTCCTGTTGGTACTTTTAGCTTCGTAACTTTTCAGTTTTATAAAAATAGTACGCTAATTCCTTATGTACATTTTTATTCTAAATCGTATGCTCCTTTTTTCAAAGGGTCTTTATTCGCTCTTAGAGCACCTCCTATTTTCTAAAACAATAAAAAGTAAATCATTTCCATTTGGAATGGTGTGCCACTATATGTTTTAGATTCTTCATACAAAAAACATCTTTTTTTAAGGGCGTTGATTGTTTTCTATTTATTGGTACTGTTCAAGAAACATTTTGATTCCTACTGTCTGACGAGTTTATTCTTTTTGGGATAAAACTTTGGTGAGATTATCGGTTCAAAACAATTGTTACCGTTAACCAATGATCTACTACTATGCAATTCAATACCAGTAATCAAGTATTGTTTATAGCTGGTCACACACCTCTTACTTTTTAGTTTATCGAATTCCGCACCGATGAAAGCCATGCTTTTGCGACATCCTGTTATGCCGTAAAATGGTTCTTCATTCACTATTTCTTATGCGAAATAAGCCTTCCGTAATCCACATTTTTTACATATGAATACCGCTAAACTCAAATTAAACCGAATGAAAACTCCCAAAATTTTTCTGGCTCTTTTGGCAACGGGCTTTGTTTTCACAGCCTGTGACAGTGACAAAAACGAAATTGATACGGAATATCCCGTAATTGATATTTCGGCTGCAAATGCATTTCCGATACAATGCAGTACACTTAGCCGCGGACAAAAAATTACTTTCAGGGCAAAGTTTACAGACAACTCGCAATTAGGTTCGTACAGTCTGGACATTCACCACAATTTTGACCATCATACTCACAGCACTGAGGTAATGGACTGTACTGCTGATCCTGTCAAAAAACCTGTAAAACCAATGCTTTACATCAATTCGGTTACGATTCCTTCCGGACAAAAAACGTTCGAAGCTGTTCAGGAAATCAGTATTCCGGCAGATATTGATTCGGGAGATTATCATTTCATGATTCGTTTAACGGATAAGGAAGGCTGGCAAACGATTAAAGGTTTAAGCATTAAAATTTTATAAGTTGATTTTAATGAACAATAATAATTCTAGTCCCTTGCGAACGTATTTTGTGCTGCTCTTTTGTTTTGCTTTGGTTGTGGTTACAAAAGCTGCAGCGCAATCTGTTCGTGTTTCCGGCACTGTATTTTCTAAAGATCAAAAGCCTTTAGAAGGAGCTGTCGTTACCCTTTATCCGGCTCATATAAGCACTGTTACCAACAAAAAAGGACAATTCTTTCTGAATCAGGTTCCTAAAAACACAAAACGGTTAACGGTTACTTATTCCGGATATTCTTTATATGAAATACCTCTTTTTATAGATCAAAATACGATGGTACTTCCTGACATTTTCTTAAAACCGGAAGTAAATGAATTACTCGAAGTCGTGATTAGCGAAGGTTATGAAACGCGTCGTAAAAAACAGGAATCACTTAATCTTGAAATTGTAAACAGCAGTTTTATCCAGCGAAACCTTGGCGGAAGTCTGATGCAGTCTTTACAAAGACTACCGGGAGTCAAAACCATTTCTATTGGCTCTGGGAGCTCAAAACCCTTGATTCGCGGACTGAGTTTCAATCAGGTTATTGTGGTCGAAAACGGCTTCAAGCATGAAGGCCAGCAATGGGGCGCCGATCACGGTTTAGAAATCGATCAGTATGCAGTGAATCGCGTGGCAATTATCAAAGGTCCTTCATCGTTTATGTACGGTTCTGATGCGATTGGAGGTGCCATAAACATACAGCCACTACCCTTTCCTGCTCAGCATGTTTTAGGCGGAAGTGCTGATTTTACAGGCAAAAGCAACAATGCGCAATTTGGAGGATCAATGAACCTGTACGGACGGAATGAAAACTGGTTCTTTGATACCCGAGTTACCGCCATGGACTACGGAGATTATCGCGTTCCTACCGATACGGTACAGGTTTACAATTATGCTGTTCCCTTATACAAAAATCATTTGCGCAACACGGCAGGACGTGAACTCGATTTACACGCCAGCACCGGCTATGTCTCTGATAAATTCAGGTCGGTTTTATATTTCAGTAACATTTATACCAAAAGCGGCTTTTTTGCCAACGCTCACGGACTCGAACCCCGAAATGTGGATACCGAACTCCATGACCGATCCAACAGGGATATTTTAATGCCTTTTCAGGAAGTGACTCATACAAAAATCAGTAATACAACTTCTTTTTCGGTGGGTTCACATCGGGTGGAAACACAACTGGGGTTTCAGAAAAACTTCCGTCGCGAATGGAGCCATTATGTCAATCATGGGTATATGCCGCCGCTATATCCTGTTGACATGTATGCTCCGAATCATCTGGAAAGACAATACGATAAAGAAGTGTTTTCTGCTGCTGTTAAGGATGAATTTACAATTCAAAAGCATCAGTTTACGACAGGAATTAATGCCGAACAGCAACAAAACAGTATTAACGGCTGGAGTTTTTTAATTCCTGCTTTTAAACAATTTAATGCAGGAGCATTTGTATATGATAAAATTGAGCTCAGCGAATTATGGCTGCTTCATGCCGCCGTACGACTGGATTACGGCAAAATCAAAATGAAGCAGTACACCGACTGGTTTCCAAGTGAAGTCACTGAAAATGGGCAAACAACACCCCAATATTTAAAACGTTCGCAAGACCTGACCCGAACCTTTCAGAGTTTTAACTGGTCAGCAGGTGTTAACTATACTCCCGGCCAATGGTCTTTAAAAGCCAATCTGGGGACGAGTTTCAGAATGCCAATCGCAAAAGAACTGGCTTCAAATGGTGTTAATTATCATTATTTCAGATTTGAAAAAGGCAATCCAGGTCTATCACCCGAACGTTCGTACCAGTTAGATCTTGGTATGGAATGGCAAGAGAATAAATGGTCGGTACAGTTGAGCCCTTTTTTCAATTATTTTCCGAATTACATTTATCTCAACCCCACTTCACAACATGATATATACTACGGAGCAGGCAATCAGGTATTTGAATACGAGCAAAGTAAAGTCCTGCGTTATGGCGGCGAATTACAAGTACGATACCAGTTTTTTAAATATTTAAGTGGTGAAATGCTGGCGGAATACCTTTACAGTGAACAAATGTCTGGAGATAAAAAAGGATATACACTGCCCTTCTCTCCTCCTCCTTCTGTTTTGTTTGGGATTACGTACAATCCGGAAATAAAAAACTTAAAAGAAACGTACTTCTCCCTTGATTATCGTTTTACAGCCGAACAAAACCAGATCGTTCCTCCGGAAAAGAAAACGGCAAGCAGCAGCGTCTTCAATCTTGCTATGGGAACCCAGCTAAAAACCGGACAGCAAACTTTTATTATAAGCCTGCAGGTACAAAACCTGTTCAATACAAAATACCTTAATCACACCAGCTTTTACAGGTTAATAGAACTTCCTGAGGCTGGCAGAAACATTATTCTATCGCTCAAAATTCCATTTTTAATACACAAATAAATACAATATGAATTCAATTAATCAATCCAAGGCCCTAATGAAAAAACTAAAATTAATACTGCTCTTTGTAGCCGTGAGTGTGGCTTTTACAGCCTGTAATAACGACGACGACAAAGAGGTTTCAAAACCCAAAGCTGAAAATATTGAAATTGGTACTGCCAATAACAAAAAAGCCCTGATTGGCCGTGATTTTCATTTTAACGCCGATGTACTTGCCGGGGATAAAATTGCCGATGTACAATTAAAAATCCTTCCTATAAAAGGCGAAACCTATACCAAAGACTGGAAGTTTGAGTTGTCCTGGGCAGAATACAAAGGCACCAAAAACACCAACGTACACAAGCACTTCAACATTCCGGCCGATGCTCCGGAAGGCAAGTTTGATTTCCTTTTTATTGTTTTGGATGAAAACGGATCGAAACTCGAAATTAAAGAAGTAGTAACCATTACCGATCCTGCGAATATGCCCGTTGATCCTATGATTGGCCGTGATAATCTATCGCGAAACGATGATCTGATTTACTATATAAATACCTGGGTTGAACCGGAACTTATTTTCAAAAAAAATGATCTTCTGACTGCGCATGCGCAAGTAAGTCAAATTATGGGGGATGGAATTTTATATTCTGTTTTGATAAAAAAAAGCGCCAATTATCACCCAGAAAGTATCGACAAACTTGATTTCAAGAAGGCAATTGTGATTTCAAAAGTCGAACATAAAGGTCTGGCGGCTGCTTCAAAAATTACTACACTTCAAAAAATAAATGGTGTTTTGGGCGGTCAAAGCATCACTATTGGTGCAGATAAAGATTTCGAAGGAACTCCAATAACCGCAGACAAAGCTTGGCAATCCGGAACATACAACTGGGTCGTGCTTTATAAAAACACCACTTACAATATGAGCGTCTACAAATCGATGCCTATTACAATTAACTTTTAAATATCAACTTTAATATACCTTTACCATGAAAAACAAGTATTACAAACTCATTTTCCTATTCGCCTTATCTACCACTATACTCTCTTGTAGCAACGACGACGACAATACTCCTGAAACCCCTAAAGAGGCTTTAACCGAGTATAAATTCTTAAGAATTTTACTTTCTGATGAAAAAACAACCGAGATTACACTGGTCGATCCGGTCGAGGCTAAAACAAGTTCTTTTAATGCCAAATTTGCAAAATCTTCCCTATATACCACAGAATCTAAACGATATGCAGGAATCATTCACAGAGCCAGTAATACGGTTGAAACTTTCGACAGTGGTTTTGAAGGTCATGGCGATCATGTGGATGTAGACGGAATCCCGAAATTTGGTGCTTTAATTGGTCAGGCGCCTATGCCTACCCATTTTAAAAGCAAAAGCGGAGAACTGATGACTTTTAATGACGGAGACGGAACACTGGCTGTCGCCAAAGAATCTGAAGTCAATACTGCAGGAGCTAAATTTAAAATCATAAATGCAGGTTTATTAGCCCATCATGGTGCTATGGCTACTTTTTCTAACGGAAGTTATGCCATTACCGAAAAAGACAATTCGGTAGCAGGGACGCTTCCTGAGAAAGTAAAAATCATCGACAATTCGGGTAAAACCCTTTTTAATGCTACTGTTACGACCAAAGGAATTCACGGAAATGCGTCAGACGGAACTTATGCCGTTTTTGGATCGGCAAGCGGTGTGCTTGTAGTGGAAAGTACCGGAAAACAAAAACTTATTGCGCTTCCTGCTGACTTTGGAACTGCCTGGTTTGGAACTATTTTAGAAACCAAAGCCAAAGGAAAATTTGTGGGCTATACCGCTGCAAAAGGAGCTTATCTTATCGATGTGGCGAGCGAAACCATTAAACCTATCTTGCAAAATACGACGATCATGCAATGCAAAGTGAGTTTCAATGCTACTAAACTGGGAATTCTGCTGCATTCGGGTGAATTCAAACTTTACAATCTTACCAGTCTGCAACTTGAAAAAGAAGGAAAAGTTATTGCTGAAACCGCCACTGATGCGGCTTTAAAACCACAAATTCAACTAACAGAGAACTTTGCTTACCTTACTTCTCCGTCTACGGGAGAATTACTACAACTGAATTTGTCTACCATGGCAATTGCTAAAAAAATAAAGGTTTCGAGCACCCCTTATATGATTACGATTTTGGGCTTTGAAAACAGCAAAGGTCACTAGAAATCAATTTTAAACGTTTACTTTATCAAAAGGCCGGATCATTTATCCGGCCTTTTTTTTAATAAAACAGTTCCGTAGGAACGACCTATTTATAGCAACGGATTTTAATCCGTTGAAAATAAAACACAACCACCGGAAAGTTCCGTAGGAACGATACATGTAAATTACAGGCAACAGCATTTCTTGCCACAGATTAAAAGGATTATTTAGATTATTAATCCGCTAACCCGAGCGATAGCGAACAGGCGAAGCAATCTGCCAGATCTGCGGGAGAAATAAATCTCGCGAAGTCGCGGAGTCGCAAAGGTTTATATCCTTTCCTTCCCACAAAAAACGCTCTCAAAAACAGTTCCGAGGGAACGATTTGCTTTCTAGCAACTGATTTAAATCCACTGAAAATAAAACACAACACCACAAACGCGTGTCTCTTTTGAATGAAACCTCCTATATTTTTATTAGTAAAAAATCTGGACAGTTTAAATTTTAACAGAAAAAATATTATTTTTACACACATAAAACAATGATAAACAAATAATTACAAAACAAAAACACTACATTTTATTATTATTTATCACGACAAACAAGTACGCTCCTAACAAATTAAATATAAGTTAACCCCTTAAAATTGAGTACTATGAAACAAGTGTTATTTAAAAATTTAGGCGAGAGCAGAAATAGGGATATTTTTCCATCGCAAGAAGTGAAAGAAAGTTTAGTCAACGCATTTTTTCCGGAAGACACATTAACACTCACTCAAAATTTATCGAGTGTGACTGCGGCTTTTTATGGCCTGTTATTAAAGAATATTGGCGCCGCTTTTGGAAATGATAAAATGGATGAGCATTCGAAGAAATTATTCTATGAATTAGGAAAACTAAAAACCATGCAGGCTTTTCAGGTACATCCTGCACTGGAAAAAGACACAAGGACATTTGCCGCGGTTGTTATTTATACGATATACAACTCAAGTCCCGAATACCACTTCAGAATACTAAAGTACAGTCCGGAAAATACAATTGTAGAACTTACCGGAGTCGATCGGTATTTAAAAGTTTTAACGGAGCTGGGAATTGAGAAACACATTACTATACCTACATTTTTACCTTTTGTAGAAGGAATTAAAGAAATGGTAAACATTCCTTGTCAGATCGATTATACGTTTGAACAAACCAACGAGGACTTTACAATCAAATCGGTGTATAACATTAAACAACTTTAATACTATGATACCACAACCCACAAAAAATATAGTAGAATTAATTGGGGAGACTTCGCCCTATTTATTTGAAAATGCCGACAAAATTACGATTAAAGACAATCCTACTGAGTTTCCGCTTCATAAATCCTTTGAGTCTTTTGATCGGGAGAATTTTAGTGATTTTATTAAAATACTGACCACTATGGGAAGTCTGAACCTGGCAAAAGAAATGAAAACGGAAGAAAAAAATTATTTTCTGGCGGAAAAACTCCGAATAAGAAGAATTTCGCATAAACGCCCTTCCGGATTATTAGTGGCCAAAATAAACCCTCAATTAGAAAACAATCAAAAAGGAAAGTCCTTAATTGAAATTAGAGACGACATGAATACCTTATTTCAAATGGAAGTTGATTATTATATTTTCAACGAACCTTCCTTCCGGAAAATATTTGAGCCGCATTACAATGACGAAACAGATCATACTTTCTCGTGTAACCTGCCCGAAACTTCATTTGAATATTTAAATGAAAATGAATTTAACGTCACTGTAAATGGATTTACCCGAAATCAATGCAAAGGACATTTTGAAAACTATCAAATTGTACCTGCAGTATATATTGCGAAATGCATTCTAAAAAATGTCTTTAAAGCAACTCCTGCCGGTAATCCTGAAGCAGCTCGGGTAGAAATAGAAAACGTAGAAGCTTTTTTAAACAGAGCGATGCCTGTACATACCGCTTTTAAAGTGAATGTAAGCATCTTTCAATTGCAAAAAAATCTAAAAACGTACAAATGCACCGTAACCGATTATGAAAATGAATACGGCCATTATTTTATTACTCTTAAAAACTTAGTGAACTAAAAAAATACCCTCACAAATAATCAAAATCAAACAAATACATCAACAGAAAAGGCCGGATAATACATCCGGCCTTTTTGTTTATGATTCGCAACTGCTGCAGCTTACCAAACTTGTTACTAGTTCTTTAGACACACTTTGACTGCGCTGGTAATACAAACTCTTGATTCCAAGCTGCCAGGCTTCAATAAGCAGTCGGTTTACTTCTTTAATCGGTAAATCGGCAGGGATATTCAAATTGATACTTTGCCCCTGATCTACAAATTTCTGACGTATTGCGGCCTGCTGTACAATCTCCAACTGACTGATTTCTTTAAAGGTTTTAAAAACATCTTTTTCTTCCTTTGTCAGCTGGGTCATGTGCTGTACGCTTCCGCCATTTAGCATGATTTCTCTCCAAACCTCTTCATTGTCGAGTCCTTTTTCTTCGAGTAAAATTTTAAGGTATTTGTTTTTACGCATAAAATTTCCTTTGCTAAGTCCTGCTTTGTAATAATTACTGCTAAAAGGCTCAATACCAGGTGAAGTTTGTCCTAAAATAGCCGATGATGAAGTTGTTGGCGCAATAGCCATAGTCGTCGTATTACGTCTTCCATATCCTTTTAGCAATTCAGGTTCGCCATAAATTCGGGCCAAATCCTGAGTCGCTTTGTCGGCTTTATCACTAATATGTTTAAAAATTTCTGTGGTTTTCATCTTGGCTTCCATTCCTTCAAACGGAATTCTGTTTTTTTGCAGATACGAGTGCCATCCCAAAACCCCAAGTCCAAGCGCACGGTGCCTTTTGGCAAATCGATTGGCTGCTGAAAGGTAATAGTTGCCTTCCGTTTTTTCTATAAATTCCTGCAATACAGCGTCCAGAAAAAAGATGGCTAATTTTACCGCTTCTGTGTCTTTCCATTCATCGTAAAGTTCCAGATTCATTGAGGAAAGACAGCAAATAAATGATTCGTCAAGGCTTGAAGGCAGCATGATTTCGCTGCACAAATTACTGGCATTAATGCGCAGGTTTTTGTCTTTATAAACCTGTGGTTTGTTTTTATTTACGTTGTCACTGAAAAAGATATACGGCAATCCTTTTTGCTGACGGCTTTCTAGCACCTTAGCCCAGATTTGTCTTTTGTCGTTATCGCCATCAATCATTTCCTGCATCCAGTAATCCGGTACACAGATCCCCGTAAACAAATTCTGAATTGGATTTCCAATACTCTTAATCTTCAAAAACTCCTCAATATCCGGGTGGTCTACGTCTAAATAAGCTGCAAATGCTCCGCGGCGTACTCCTCCCTGAGAAATGGTATCCATCGTAGTATCAAAAAGCTTCATAAAACTTACTGCCCCACTGCTCTTACCGTTATCTGTAACAGCGCTTCCTCTTTCACGTAACTCCCCAAAATACCCCGATGTTCCTCCACCAATTTTGGTTTGCATAATCACTTCACCCAGCTTATGTGTAATTCCTTCAATCTCATCCGGAACGTGCACATTAAAACACGAAATTGGCAAACCGCGTTCGGTTCCCATATTCGCCCAAACAGGAGAGCTGATACTCATCCAGCCGCGTTCGATCATTTCTACAAAAGATTCTTTCAATTCGGGTTTGTATAATCTTCTGGCTGCACCCGTGCAAATTCTGTCAATTGCACCTTCTACAGTTTCTCCTTTTAAAAGATAACCACGATTTAAAATTTGCTCACTTTCAGAGTTTTTCCACCACATTTTATTATCGGCCCCACTTAACGGAAGGCTGTTTGCTGAAGTTGTATCTATTGTATTCATAATTGTAATTTGCTTTTTAAAACAGGTCGTTTGCCGTAATGCTTTTGTCGTGTTTGGTATATTCTACTGGTCTTTTTGCAAAGAAATCATCCAAACTGTTGGCAAAAACTTCTTCTTCAAACCAGGCCATCGCCTTATAATCGTCTGCTTCAACATTAAAAATAGTTGGAATATTAATTTGAACCAGGCTCTCGTCTATTCTGAACTTCATGAAATTAACCAAATCAGTTTTATTGATTGTTTCAATCTCTCCCTCTTCAAAAATCCAGTCTAAGATATCGGCTTCTACATCAATCGAATTTTTAACGGTTTCGCGAACGAGATTTAGTGTTTCTTCGTCGAAATAATCCGGAAATTCTTCACGGATTTTGTTTACGATAAAAATTCCGCCATTGGCATGAATTTGCTCGTCAATAGAGGTCCATGCAATAATGTTACTCACATTTTTCATGTACCCTTTGAATCGCGTAAAGGACAACAAGATCGCAAACTGACTGAACAGCGACACATTCTCGATCAGTATGCTAAATAAGATCAGGGAAATAACATACTTTTTATTGTCCTGCGATTTGGTATCCTTAAGCACGTCTGACAGATAATCGACACGCTTGCGGATCACAGGAATGTCCAAAAGTTTTTCAAATTCATCATTGTATCCTAACACTTCCAGTAAACGGGAATAGGCCTCAGAATGTCTGAACTCACATTCAGCAAAAGTAGTCCCCAGTCCGTTGAATTCCGGCTTTGGAAAGTGTTCGTAGATATTACCCCAAAAGCTTTTTACCGCTACTTCTATCTGTGCAATTGCCAGTAAACTATTTTTGATGGCTGTTTTTTCTGCCGCATTCAAATGCGAATGGAAATCCTGTGTATCAGCAGTAAAATCAACCTCTGTATGAACCCAATACGCTTTATTTATGGCTTCTGTAAACTGCAAAACCTCCGGGTATTCGAAAGGTTTATAATTGATTCTTTTATCAAATATAGACATATGTATAAGTATTAAATGTTGACTGAATTCGAATAAAAATGCTTCGTATTTGGGGAGGTTTTGACGACATTTCTATAAATACAAATTTACCCCGGAGATCTTCTTTTATCCCTTTTTTGATGTTAAAAAACGACGCAATTATCAACAGTTTGGTTCCCCGAAATCTTCCCTCTTTTTTGCGTTTTATCAACAGTTGGGAAATAAACGGTAAGAGGCGAAATCTCAGTTATTTATACTAAATCTAAATAGAGTTATCAACAGCAAAAGAGGCAAAAAACGGCTTTAGTTGGTCAACAGTTATCAACAACCCTACTTTGAATTTTAGTCTTTTTACTACAATACAGATTGTTTTCCTCCAAAAGAAAAACGCTGACTACTTCAATTTTGAAACTTCTGTGTTTTACCTAACCTTCTAAAAAAACACACTTTGAAACACACCTAATCCATTAAAAACAAACCACTTAACACAAATACAAATATGCAGTACACGACCGACCATTTTACTAAATATTAAAGAAACTGCAATTTTTCAGTATAAATTTTGCGTAAAAATGATTGATCTGTAAAAGTTGGCGTAATTTTGCAGACTAAACGCATTTATCATGATTATCAGAAAAGCAACAATTGAAGATTCAGAAAATATTGCAGCACTTTTATTGCTGGCAATGGAGGACATTATCTATAAATTTATCGGTGAAAAGAACCCCAAGACAGCGTACTATTTCCTGCTTCATTTTGTTGAAACCGAAAATAATCAATACTCCTATCAAAACTGTTTTGTAGCGGAAGATGAAAACGAAATTGTAGGAGCGGTCTCTGTTTATGACGGGGCTCAGCTGCATCCGTTGCGAAAACCGATTGTAGATTATGTCCGTTTGAATTTCAATTCTGATTTTAATCCTGAAGACGAAACACAAAGCGGTGAATTTTATATTGATTCGGTTGGTGTAAGTCCAAATCATCAGGGAAAAGGGATTGGCTCTAAACTTTTGCAATTCTTAATTGAGGAATATGTAACGCAAAACCACCAGACTTTAGGTTTATTGGTGGAAGAAGCCAACCCAAGTGCGAAAAAATTGTATTTAAAATTAGGCTTTAAAATAGTGGGCACTAAAACTTTGGTGGGAAAAACGATGGAGCATCTGCAGATTTCGTAGGTTTTGTTTCAGGTTTCAAGTTTCAAGTTTCAGGTTTCAGGTTTGAAATGAAATTAGAACTACTAGTTGATTTTACCGCAAAGTTCGCAAAGGTTTACGCAAGGTTCGCAAAGTTTAAGTATAGCTTTGCGAACTTTGTTTTTTATAGGTCTTGCGTTTATTTTGAAACTTAAACCTGAAACTTTTTTGTCTTAACAGGATTTTTACTAAACGAACCCTTCAAAATACTGTTAACTTTTGCTAACTTAAACAGTATCAATCAAAAAGTTTTATATTTGCACCCTGAAAAAAATAAAACTTATTGTTATAAGGACTGAAATAAGGCCTTATATTTTAATTTACATCGTTGAAATTTACTTTTAAAAATACCTTTTCCGGCAGGAACTTCTTCATTTTAGGAATCATTTTCATTGTTCTTACACTGCTTTCGATCTATATTTTAAGCAGCTTTATAACTGAAATTACCGAAAAATCAAATACGGCAACAGAAGAACGCGGCTTTCAAAAAAAACACGAAGTACTCGCGCAGGAATTGTCACGCTTTTTAGAAACTCAAAAGGAGTTAAAACGTGTTGTCGAGATGAGTAATCCACATAACTTATCTGATAATTTAAAGGTGCTGAGTACCATTCATGCCAATGACAGCCTAATAAAAAACAACTGGTTTCAGATTAACAGCCAGCACATTACATTTGTAACCGCCAAGAACAGCCCCAATCTCGAGGCTTCTATAAAGAATTTTGCTGTCCAAAACGGGAATCTCAGTGAATACAACTGCATCGTTGAAGACGATAAAAACTTTTTCTGGCGCATTTACTACAAATACACGGCTGCAAATGGCACGGTAATTCGATACGGGTATGATATTGACTTACAAGCCCTTCAATCCTATTTCTCTACTATCGATCAGAAAGCGCTCAATTATGCTTTTGTATTCGATAAAAATGGAACAATTTTGTACCATCCGGAAGTAAAACTGCTGAAAAAGAACATTTTCAAAATCACAAACCTTCGCCCGCGTGATACTACTTTTACGGATAAAAATGGCTTTAGCCGAACAATTGCGCTTTCCGAATATTTAGGACTGGACATCGTACGTTATACCAAACGACTCAATGTTAAAGGAACCAACTGGTACGTCTGCGTTAATTTTGCGGAGAAAATATCAAATGAAGACGTCAATACAGTAAAAAAGTATGCTTCGTTAATTTACATCGTAACCACGGCAATTTTAATTGTATTCTTTTATCTGTTTACCCTATTTACACGCAAAACTTTTCAGGAAAAAGAAGTGCTTGCACAGGAAAAAAACAACCTGCTGATCGAAAATGAAACGATCAATAAAGAAAAAGCACTTATTCAGCTGCAACAATTAAAAGAGCAGATTAATCCACACTTTTTGTTTAACTCCCTGAACTCGCTTTATATGCTTATCGAAAGCAATACGGCTGTCGCACGAAAATTTACCCTTAATCTGTCTAAAATATACCGGTACCTGATTAGCCCGCCCGCAAACAATATTGTTACGGTACAAGAAGAACTGCTTTTTATTGAAAAGTACATTTTTTTACAGCAAACCCGATTTACTGAAGAATTTGTTTTTTCAATTCACATTGAAGACGAAAATAATCTGGCTAAAAAAGTACCCTATCTGGCTTTTCAGATCGCGGTGGAAAACGCCATAAAACACAATATAGCTTCTGAAGAAACCCCTTTAAAAATAACAATTGACATTAAAGAAAACGTTGTAATTATTACCAATAATTTAAACGAAAAGCAAAACTTCGGAAAAGAATCCAAGTTTGGTCACAAATACTTAGAAATTATTTACAAATATTATTCTAAAGACGATTTCAAGGTCTTCAAAAAAGACGGCGATTTTACTTGCATTTTGCCTTTAATTGGATAAAACAAAACATTCACTCCCGAAAAAAAGCCACTCACTCCATTTTGTTTTTTTTAACGTTAGCCCTGCAATATTTTTAGCCAAAAATTAACCTAAACTTAACTTTCAATGAGAGAAAAGGCATTGTTGATAAACCTAAAAAATATCGTTTTATTAGTACTGGTATTGAGTACCAGCACTATGGTTTCTCAAAAAAAGAATAAAAAGAATAAAGAAGACAAAACAGAACAAGTTAAAGATTCATTAAAAGATTCTAAAGGAAAAAAGTATGATGATCTTGTAAAAAAGGGAACTTTCAAAAAAGGACTCTTCAATACCATTCAGGTCAAAACAGATTTATACTTAGAAATTAACGATTCTCTTTTCCAAAGAGAGTTTTTAGTAGTTAATAAAATCTCCAATGTTCCCTTACCTGTTAATGATGCCGGATTGAATAAAGGAATGAATTACGAGAATAAAATTATAACGTTTCACAAAGATTTAACTGCCAAAAAAGTTTGGGTAAAATCTTCTGTTCCAAAGGTATCCTCCCCTGTTGGAGATGCTATTACGGCTTCGGTAAACAGTAATTTCTCAGAATCTATTATTGAAGTTTTTGATATCGAAACCAAAAATAACGACTCTACTTCAGTTGTCATCAAAGCCAACAAGGTTTTTGACGGTAAACAAAAGAGTTTCAACGACATATTAAGCAACATCGGCTTTGGCGGATCTGTAAAATCAGAACTGTCGTATATCGAAAATGTGAAAACGTTTCCAAAAAATATCGTAGTAAAATCACAGCTTACGACATCGGTAAGCGAGGGCGGCCCTGCCCTTTCGGTAACATTTGGGGTAACATCCAATATTATTTTGTTGGATAAAGTTGCTATGCAGCCGCGTTTTGCAGACAAACGTGTGGGGTATTTCTCTGAAAAACACTGGTACTTCAGCGATAGCCAGCATGCCATGCAGGAAAAAGAATTAATTACACGCTGGAGACTGGAGCCTAAAAAGGAAGACATCGAAAAATACCGCAAAGGCGAACTGGTAGAACCTAAAAAGCCAATTGTATATTATATCGATCCTTCGACACCAAAACAATGGCGCTCGTATATCATTGACGGGGTTCGCGACTGGCAGGTGGCTTTTGAAAGAGCCGGATTTAAAAATGCCGTAATCGCCAAAGAACCTACCGCAGAGGATACCGATTTTGATATCGACGATGTACGCTACTCGGTGATTACCTATGTGGCTTCGCAAAAATCTAATGCTATGGGACCTGCAGTTGTGGACCCAAGAAGCGGTGAAATTATAGAATCGGATATTATCTGGTGGCACAATGTCATGACTTCCCTTCAAAGCTGGATGCGCATTCAAACGGGTGCTATTGATCCGAAAGCCAGAGGAAACAAGTTTAGTGACGAACATATGGGAGAAGCAATTCGTTTTGTTTCCTCTCATGAAGTAGGACATACTTTTGGTTTAAAACACAATATGGGGGCTTCATTTGCCTATCCGGTAGAATCGTTAAGATCAAAAGAATTCACGGCAAAAATGGGCGGAACAGCACCATCAATCATGGATTATGCCCGTTACAACTATATTGCCCAACCCGAAGATCATGTAGAAGCGATTACACCAAAAATTGGTGAATACGATAAATATGCTATCGAATGGGGTTACAAATGGTATGCAGACCAAAACGAAGAGCACACTGCGCTTAACAATCTGATTACAAAACACCAGGACGACCCAATCTATTTCTACGGAGAGCAACAAGACGGTGACAGTACCATCGACCCGCGTTCGCAGTCTGAAGATTTAGGGGATGACGCGATGAAAGCCAGCGAATACGGACTTAAAAACCTTAAAAAAGTGGTGGGTAAAATTCTGGAGTGGACGTATGACAAAGACGAGTCGTACTACCAAACAGGGAAACTTTACATTGGTGCGATTGGTCAGTGGAATTTGTACAACTACCACGTATTAACCAATGTTGGAGGAATCTATCTGAATACAACGGTTCATGGTGATAACAAAGCAAGTTATATTCCGGTTCCGGCAGCAATTCAAAAAAGAGCTGTTTCGTATTTGCTAAAAAATAGTATTGCACTTCCGGAATGGTTGTTTTTCAATCCGATCCTCGACAAAACAAATCCGTTGAAAGACTCTCCTCTTGGGCCTTACGAGTACACTCCGTACACTTTGGCAAGAGAATTACAATACGGTATACTGTACAACCTGTTAAGTGATGATCGTTTGTTGCGCATGACCGAAAACGAATTGTTTCAGCGTAATGAAGCCAAAGAAAATGTATTCACGGTAACACAATTGTTCAGAACAATTCACCAAAACATTTTTGCACCTACGATCCAAAACAAATCGCTTACGATTATGGAACGCATGACACAGAAAAATTATGTAGACATCCTGATCGTTTCAACGAATAAACTTTTTGAGAAAACAGATTCAAAAAAAGGAATTCAGTTAAGCGAAACCTTAAACATGCCGCATTTGTGTGATTATCTGAATGAATCAAAAATGGCACGTAACATTAATCAGTCTTCGCTGAAGAGAGTTTCAGAAGTGACTTCTGATAAAAAAGGAGAATTGAATCAGATTCTGCAACTATTGAAAACGAAAAGAAACATTGGAAATCAGGAAACAAAGAATCATTATTTTGACCTGATCCAACGTATCGAAAGAGCACTAAACAACACACTATAATTAACATAATCCAAAACAACCAATGAAGAATTTATTTTACATGCTGAGCTTCCTCCTGGCCCTCTCGGGTTACGCGCAGGAAAGGACTATTAAAGGAAAGGTGCTCGACGCCAAAGACGGACTGCCAATACCGGGAGTTACTGTTTTTGTCGAGAATACTTCCATATCAAACAATACAGAACAAAAAGGTGTTATTCAGAGTGCCAGTCTGGGAACTGTAACCGATTTTGACGGTGCTTTTGAATTTAAAATAAACAGTAGTATCAAAACTCTAAGAGTAACCTATATGGGTTACCTGCCTTATACTATTGAGATTACCGATAAAAATCAATACACTGTTTCTTTAAAATCAGATGTTAGTGAATTGAAAGAAATTGTTGTAACGGGCTACCAAAAGATCGAAAAAAGAAAATTGACTTCGGCTGTTGCTAAAGTTGAAATGGCAAATATCAAACAAGCCGGTGTGGCGAGTTTAGATCAAATGTTAATCGGTCAGGTTGCGGGTGTTGCGGTAACACCACAAACGGGAGCTCCGGGTTCCATTGCAAGAATCAGAGTTCGTGGTACAGCATCTCTTAATGGTGCACAGGATCCGTTATGGGTTTTGGATGGTTTGCCATTAGAAGGAAATGATGTTCCTCAAAACTACGACAAGGACAATATCGACTTATTGAGCAATTTTTCTATCGCAGGTTTAAATCCTGAAGATATTAAAGATATTACCATACTAAAAGATGCTGCTGCAACTGCCATTTATGGAGCAAGAGCTGCAAACGGTGTTATTGTGGTAACGACTAAAAAAGGAAAAAAAGGAAGTATGAAGGTAGATTTGAATGTCAATACTTTTGTGACTCAAAAACCTGATTTTTCTAAATTAAACCTTTTAAATTCTTCTCAAAAAGTAGATCTTGAACTTTCACTGGCTTCAAGAGAAGATTTGACTTACAGAGACGGTAACGGAGAAATTTCCCGTATTCTTAAACAGGCTAATGAATTAGGAGCCTACAGATCGGGAGGTTTTTCGTCTCTAAGTCCAACAACACAAAACGCAATCAATGCTTTAAGAAACAACAATACCAATTGGGGCGATTTATTGTACAGAAGTGCCATCAACAAACAATATACCTTAAGTTTATCTGGTGGTGGAGAAAAATCAGATTACTATTTCTCTTTAGGAGCTTACAACGAAGAAGGTGCTACTATCGGAACTGGTTTTGACAGATACAACCTTACCTTAAAAAATAACTTTGATGTAACTGATAAATTGCGTGTTGGCGTTGGAATTTTTGGTACACAAAGTAAAAAATCATCTTATATTTCAGATACGGACACTTTTACAAATCCTGCTAATTACTCCAGAAACGCAAATCCATATCTAGCTCCATTAAACGCTGATGGAAGTTATAATTATGATAAAGACATGACCGGGTATGGAAATGGAAGTGTATATATTCCTTTTAATTACTTAGAAGAAAGAGAAAATACTAATTACGAATTGACAACAAGATCTATAAAAGCATTACTTGACGTTGATTATAATATTACAAAAGGATTAAAAGCAAGTACACAAATTGGTTTACAGTTTGATAACAATGCTTCTGAAAAATATGCTGGTAAAGACACTTACTTCACCAGAAAAGAAAGAGAAAAAACAAGTGTATTTGCAAATGGAGCTTATACTTATTTCCTTCCTGTTGGCGGAATTATTCAAAATTCAAACACTGACTTTTTTCAATACAACTGGAAAACGATGTTAAACTATAACACTACTCTTGGAGGGAAACATGAGTTAGAATTTATGGTGGGTAATGAGTTAAGAAAAAACAAAAGCACAGCTATTAATACAAAAGGTTTTGGTTTCGACCCGAAAACATTGACTACAACTCAAATTGTTTTTCCAACTCAAAATTATGCATCTAATCCAACCTATAGAACGTATTTAAAGAATGAAAACGAAAACGCCTTTGCATCATTCTTCGCAACAGCATCTTATACGTATGACAGAAAATATACGTTCTTTGGAAGTGTGCGTTACGACGGTTCAGATTTATTTGGTGCAGATCCTAAATACAAATACTTACCATTATGGGCAGTTTCCGGTTCATGGGCAGTATCTGAAGAAAATTTCTTAAAAGATAGCGAAATAGTTTCTAATTTAAGATTACGTGCGTCTTACGGTTTACAAGGAAATATCGATAAAAATACTTCTCCGTATGTCGTTGGAACAAATCAAACAACTATTATTTTACCGGGACAATCAGAACCTATTATTAGTGTAGCTTCTCCTCCAAATGATAAATTAAGATGGGAAAAGACGACCAATACCAACTTTGGAATGGATCTGGGGTTATTCAACAACCGTATTAACATTATAACCGATATTTACGGAAGAAAAAGTACTGATTTAATTGGCTTACAATCACTTCCTGTTGAAAACGGTTTTGAATATACAAACGCTAACTGGGCTCAGGTAACGAATAAAGGATACGAGATTTCTTTGTCTACAAGAAACATTGACCGTCCGAACTTTAAATGGAACACGACTATTAATTTTGCTCATAATAAGAGTACTGTTGATCGCATCCAGACAAGATCTAACACCTATTTACCTTCAAGACAAGGATTACCTGTTAATGCCGTATTTGCATTAAAAACTAACGGAATTGATGAAAGTGGTTTCCCTTTATTTGTAAATAAGAAAGGAGAAACTGTAAACACGCAAACTCTTTTTGGTCTTTTTGATCCTTATGCAGATTTTTTTCCGGGAGTTTTCTCGCAATCAAAACTTACGAATGAAGAAACAAGAGATTTGTTTACTTATGTCGGAGATGCAGATCCTAAATTTACCGGTGGTTTTATCAACACTTTTAAAGTTCATAATTTTGATCTTACTATTGCTACCACTTTCAATCTTAAACAAACTGTTGTTGAAAAACCAAATTTTAATGGTACACAATTAGATCGTGGTCAAAACTACACTACAGATGTACTTAATGCCTGGTCACCTACTAATACAGGTTCAAACATACCTGGAATTACTAGTCCAACTTCAGGAACAGGAGATTCATGGATGGCTTACCAATGGTTTTCACCAGCAGGAGCACCACTTAATGTTTACAACTATTTAGATACTTGGGTTCATGAAATGAGCTATATGCGTTTAAGCAGCGTTCGTTTAGGATATTCATTGCCTAAAACAGCGACAAAAACGTTGTTTATGGATAGTGTAAGATTTAGTATCGAAGGAAGAAACTTATTTGTAATCAGCTCTGATTATAAAGGCTACTTTGACCCGGAAACGTTCGGAAATATCTATGCACAACCAATCCCAAGATCAATATCTTTAGGATGTAACCTAACTTTTTAATCTGATTTAAAATGAAAAATATATTAAAATACGTATTCTTTGCCGGCGTAGCCATTACTACTGTAAGCTGTGATCATTATCTTGATGTTGAGCCAGTAGGTAAAGTAATTCCGGAAACTTTAACTGATTATAGAGCAGTAATGACAAGTGGCTACTCTACAACTGCTATTCATAAAGCATTATCTACTATTAGAGCAGACGAATTGGTTTTAGATGAATCTAATGATAATGCTACTTTCTACAGAGATCATTATATCTGGAACGATGCCAATCCTGATAAAACTACAAACAGTTTTCCTTATGCTACTTTGTACAACAGAATTTTCTATACCAATGTGATCATCAATGAAGCAACCGTAAAATTAGCGCCTTCTGCAGAGAAAGATCAACTAATAGGAGAAGCTTACGCTCTAAGAGCATTTGCTTACTTTGATCTATTAAATATCTTCAGTAAACCTTACAATGCTGCAACAGCTGCAACTGACAGAGGTGTTCCGTTGGCTTTAAAAATAGATTTAGAGCAAGCTTATGTTCCTCAAAGTGTTGCTGTTATTTACGATCAGATTTTATCTGATAATGAAGAGGCAAAAAGATTATTGAATTTAGACACGCAAACAACGGGTATCAACTACCGTTTTTCTAAAGCTGCCTTATATGCAATGGAATCCCGTATTTTCCTTTACAGAAAAGAATGGGCAAAAGCTATTGCTGCTGCAGATAAAGCAATGACATACAAAAGTACTTTAATCAACTTAAACACTACTGCTGCCTTACCTAATCTTTACAACGGACCGGAATCTATATTAGCACTTGAGGATCCTTTTATTAATCTTTTGAAAGGAACATCATATGCAGCGCCAACTTTAACAGGCGTTTATGATAAAACAAACGATTTACGTTTTGCTTTATATTACCAGGCAAGCGGAAGCAGATTCAGATTTAGAAAAGGTGGTGATATCGCTCAAAAATGTACGTTCAGAACAGCTGAATTGTACCTAACAAAAGCAGAAGCATCGGCACAATTAAACGATCTGATAACAGCAAGAACAACGGTAATCACTTTCATCAAAAACAGATATAAAACTACGGCTTTTGATCAGTTAAGCCTATCGATTGATGCCATGACACAAACTCAGCTTCTCGATTTTATAGCTCAGGAAAGACAACGTGAATTTGCTGTAGAAGGTCATCGCTGGTTTGATTTAAGAAGAACAACGCAAAAACAAATCATACATACCATAAACGGAGAAAATTATACGCTTATTGAAAATGATCCGCGTTATACATTGCCATTCCCTCTGGATGCGCGTTTAAACAATCCAGAATTGTAAGTCCCTAAAATAACTTCAAGGTAAAGTTGCCCCAAAACTTTAGAGAATTTTATACTTACAATTTGATACTAATGAGCCCGATGTAAAATCGGGCTCATTGCTTTTTTGGGTTATAGTAGGTTCTTTATGATCTGAATCATTCGTAATTTTCTTCAATATAAGACCTTACTTCTTCTTGTGTTAAAACCGAAAAATTCCGATAACGATGATGCACATCTATAATTTCTTCTAATGCATCGGCTACCAGTTCTTTGTTTTCCCAGGTTTTCAGATTGGCAACAACAGTCTCTATACAGCCTTTTTTGTAAGCAATCTGACCCAAAACATGAACTAAAGTTTTTCGTACTCTGGTTGTTTTATCGTGCTGCAATTCCTGTAACAAAGGCAAAATATCCTGAGGATGGGTTCTGCCCCGCAATTCTATTCCGTGACAAATTTCACGTCGGATTTCTTTGTCCTCATGATGTAAAAACTTCCTAGCCCATTCTAAAACAGGTTTTGGATTAACCTCCCCCATTTTCTTTATCGAGCCAATTACCGCATTCCTTGGAGAATGATGGCTGTCGAATAGTCCTTTATCAAAAAACCGTTGCACCATTTCAAAATCCTGTTTACCAATCTCACCAGCTGAATTGATCACCGTCTGGCGAATCTTGAAATTTTCGCTGTCCAATAGATTTTCTAAACATTCGATAACAACAGCCTGCAGTTCTTTATTTTCAAAATACAATCTGCCAATCGATAAGTACGCTGCCTTTCGGATATAAGTATCTTCGTCTGAAAAGTACTGGTTTATTTTTTGAGTTTTAGAATTGCTTAAATCCTTGTGAATATCCTCTTTTATTTTACTGACTAGCTCCTCTCTTTCCTGTTTTGGTAAGTCATAAAAACCCATTATTTCATTTGTTTATTTTAGTTCCTGTTTTTCATTTTCTTCACTAAAATACATTAAATTCATTCCGATACTTCATTCCTTACCCCAATAAAATTTAATTTTCACTATCCTATCTTTAATGATTTTTTAATTGAAACTCCTGTTTAATGCATTCAAACTTCTCTTTGCTAAGGGGTTTGTTCAGAAAGCCTATCACTAGGGGGTTACTTTCTGCCCGTTTCAGATCTTCCGGATGGGTGGAAGAAGTAATCATCATTATGATACAATTTAATTTGATTGATTCCGAAAATTTCGCATACTCCTCAAGAAACTCAAAACCGTTCATTTCAGGCATATTGATATCAAGAAAGATGAATTGTGGAAGTAAATCGGGTGTATTTTCTAACGAACGTAAATATTCAAGTGCTGTTGTGGCCAACTCTTCTAAAACAATTTCCTCCGCAAAATAATACTTTTCGGCCATTCGCTTTGCAATATAACGATCTGTAGCACTATCATCTATTACAAGGATTTTTTTAAAGGAGGGTTGTGTTTCTGTCTGTTCCATGGGTTAAGGGATTTATTTGTTTGGAATTTTAATAGTAAAAGTGGTTCCATGACCAATTTTAGATTGAACTTTTATATCTCCATTGAGCTTATAAATTGCTTCTTTTACAATATAAAGCCCCAGTCCTGAACCAACCGATTCTCGGGAAACACGATAAAACATGTCAAATATTTTCGGATGCAAATCTTCATGAATTCCAATTCCATTGTCCTTAACAATAATACTTGTCTCAAAGTTGGAAATATCAATTTTGATATTGACAAATGGGTTTGGAACCTGAAAATTTTGATAGCGAATCGAATTTGAAATCAGATTGTTCAGAATTGTGGTAAGACGGTTTTTATCGGAATAAACAGTAGCCTCACCACTAATATCCACTCCAAAATCAACTCTTCTGTTGGTATCCCCCATGAATTTTAAATTTTGGGTTACCTCGCTCAGAAGTTCTTTAAAATTGATATTCTGTTTATCAATTTCCATTCGTGAGTTTCTTGAATAATCGAGAATATCACAAATGAAGTTATCTAATTTTTCGGCATTTTCTTTTAACATCTCAAGATGCTCAATCATTAAATCTTCAGTAGTATCATCCTTGGCTATTTCAATAAGGCCAAGCATCGAATTCAATGGGGCACGCAAATCATGTGAGGTACTATACACAAAACGATCCAATTCGTAATTTGCCGTTTTTAACTCCTGATTTTCAATTTCTCTCTTTTTAAAGGTCTGATTAATATGAGCCTCACTATATTTTTTAAATTGATAAGCCCACAATCCGCAAAGCCCAAAAATAGTTGTAGCCAGCAATATGTGAATCACAAAAGTGCGCAGTGTCATATAATCCAGCTGAGTAAAATAAATACCGCTGACACCAATATATTGCAAATAACCAAATAGTGCATGATGAATTATGACCACTAATGTTAGCGGTATTTGCAGTTTCCAGTTTTGATACGTAATAAGTATAGCACTTGCAACAAATGCCGTAAAATGCATCTCAAACATACCATGCATCTGATAAATAAACTGGCACATGAAAATCCCCAATACGGTACTAAGAACATACTGATAGAAGTCGGATTCGGGCAACGCTAATTTTGAAGAATAATACGCAATCAGTAATATTCCTCCCACTCCAATGCCAATCTCCCAGGTATCATAACAAAAGGCTAGTAATAAACCTATAATAAAAAAAACGGCCAGAAAGTAATTAATTAAATTATCCGATTTCCTTTTTATTGCCAAAAGAAATTCCTGAATGTTCTTAGATTGTTCCAGATTTTCGATTTTTTCTTTCATACTTTTTTCAATTTGGTAATGAATTGCGATACTCTTTAAAGTAAAGGCAATCTGGAATAAAAAAGGACAAGAAAAGCAGTTGTATGCTTATTTAGTATGTTCATTAATTCTTCGCTTCAGTAAATGAATAATGGCTTTCAGATAAAAGACTTTGGTGCACTATAGTTGCGCTCCATTATTATATCCCAAAAGCGAAAAAAACTGTACATGAGTAAAATAGTAATCTCATCGTACAGCAATTTTTAACAAAAAGCTGACGAACTATACCATTAAAGCTTTAGCTAATTTAATAAAAAAAACGATAAAGTAGGATTTTATCTATTACAATATATCTAAAAATCGGGTAAAAAATTTCAACCTCCATAACAAAATGCATTTGATAATGAGTCTGTTAAAATTTACTGTTCGTAAAATGATTCATATCCAATACAAGCTCGGCTCAATGTTTCAGAGCCAACGCATTTAGATACAGGTCGGTCTAGTCGTGTTCAGGTTCCTTCAAATCAAAATATTCTCCTTGTGTTTTGTCTAAGACATTTGAAATCATTTTGAAATTTACATCAGTTGGCTCCAGGTTGATGTATTTATCTACAATGCTTCTGTGTTTATAAATGATAAAGGTGTTTTTTGTTATTGGATTTATTTTATTTAAACAGGCCTCCGTTCCTTTATCTGAAAAAGAAGGGACAAAGGTTAAAGCTGTATTTTTAATCTTAAGCAGCTTCCCTAAGTTCTCTAACTCAAACTGTCGTTGACTTTTAGTATAATTTTTACTATTTCCGTATACAAAATAAACTTTGAGATAATGGCTACGTTTTTTACTTTCTTTTTCCAAAAACGACAGCCATTTTTTTATGGCTTCCCAATCAGGATTGTTACCTGTAAAGTAAATAATTCCATGATAACGTCCATATTTGCAAACGGGACAGGTTTGCGTTCCTTTGTCGGGACCAAACGCGTGAAAGGGCATAAATGAGGGCTGATCTTCTCCAATATTCAATCCTGAATGAATTAAAGCCGTTGTTTTCTTTGGATAATTGGGAATGTTTAATCCCAAAACGATATCGTGTTCTGCGATCTGCAAATTGTCTTTTAACAAAACCCTTACAATACCGCTTCCGCCACGGTTTTCGGGAAGGTGCTTCTTTTTATAAGCGATCAGTAATTTATCATCATCAAAATTAATCTCATCCGTATAATACTCCTTTTTAACATCAGGTTCTTTGATCGACAAATGAATATGTGCCGGTAAAACATCGTTGGGATACGGTGCCGGACGAATCGTTTTTATTGTGTATTTTCCATTAGCATCCGTTTTTATCCAGCCCCGAATATGTCCGTGCCGCTTAATGGTTTCATTCATTCCCGGTTTGGGAGAATAGTAGCCGTTGTTATCCGTCTGCCAATAATAAATAATTACATTTGGAGCAGCTGTTTTTCCATCCAATTGAAAAACGGTACCGGTTACGATAAGCTTTTGTCCTTTTTCACTCCATCCGGGACTTGTGCTAACGGAAGGAATTTCTTTCGTCATTCCTATGTACATCAGTTCGCAGCCATCACAACCTCCTCCCACAATTCCGCTATTTTTAACTTGAGGTTTTGGATTGTTCTGCCCGTTACAGCTACTAAATAACAGGGCTATAAAAACCGTTTTGCAAATGGTGACTTTTTTCATGGTAAAGCTTTTTTCTGCAAATATCAGCCTGAAAATAGTTGACTGTCAAATGAAATATCGTAAGACGAGTTTATTTTAAGGCAAGCTGATTGTGCTCTGAAAATTTTGACTTGAAATTTTTAGCGTAACTACGACTTACCCTTAAAGTAGTATGTTCTAAAAGTGTAATATCATAATCGCCATTTTGTCGGGACTGGATAGCTGAAATCTTATCTATATTCACAATATGTGATTTATGAATACGGACAAACTGTTTCCCGTCTAATTGGGTTTCTAAAGACCTCAGCGTTTCAGCATGCAAGTACTTTTTTGAAGAATGGTAAATAGTGATGTAGGGTGAGTTTGCTGCAAAATAAAGAACATCATTTACTTCCAAAAGCTGCTTTGTGTTGTTACGATCAGAAATTAAAATAGAGCGGATAAAATTTTGCTCGTTAGTTTGTCCATCAACTTTTTCTTTTAATGGTAAGGACTGACTTTTTTTATTCCATAAAATCACTACCAATAGTGAAAACCCGTAAATGATTACCGTTTTTATAAAATAAGCCGATAGGCCAAAATTGAAAGTCTGCCAATAAGAGAAAGTGTGATAGTAGAACACTTTTGAAATAATCCAAACCAAGATAGGATAAGAGAACAAATGAAGTACAATTGCTGCGCTAATTACCAGTAATCTTATCATCAGATTTTCTGATTTCTTTGTCAGCTTTAAAACAGCCGTTAGCAAAGGAAGAAACAATACCCAGTACGAACTGAATAATAAAGATTCCGAAATGTAGAATGCACTATTCTGAAACCGGGTAAATGAATAATCCAATAACACGTTCGTAAAAATAAACAGCAGTATACAAGCAGTAATAATAAGATTTGACTTCTGCTTGCTTTGAAAAATTTGATATGTTACAGACTGAAACATCAAAATATAATATTTAAGGACCTATTTATACCGCTAATAAAAACACATTATTAATAGTTTGTACGATTCAAAATGGGCTATACAATCCACAAATTTAGTAAATTAACAACACATCTGATACATTACTGACAACCTATTGGTCGTCTCTAAACAATTAAAATTTACAATTTCACATTCTTTTTCAAGTAGTTACACAACCTTTTTATAAGAACACCTAATCTAAAACATTATCCGCTCAATGTCTGCGCCGGCTGGGGGCTAAGAAATTTTTGGGACCGTGTATAATGGAATGGTCTTTTTGTATATTTTTGGTTTCGCTATAAAACAAGCTATAAAAGAACAAAAAAACCAGCTGCACAAAGCCAGAGAACGTTAGCAGCAAATGTAAAAAGCATACTGATGAAAAAAATTATACTCAAATTTACAAAATGGACAATTCTAATTTGTCTTGCAATATTCATCGTTAAAGGATGTATTCCGACCACATTGGATGTGCCTTATATTACACCTCGTGCCACTACCAAATACTGGAATTTATCTACAGGTTCAAAAATTGCATACACACACATTGTAGCCAAAGGGGAGAAAAAACCCTATCCGATTATTTACTTGCACGGTGGTCCTGGAGGATACGTATATACCAAAAATATTGAAACATTAGGAAAACTTTCTGAATCGGGTTATGATGTCTATTTATATGACCAAGTGGGTTGTGGACTTTCAGAAAGACTAGAAAAAGTTAAAGAATACACTGCGGTACGACATATAAACGACCTTGAAGCAATTATCAAATTATTAGGTGTCGAAAAAGTAATTCTTGTTGGACAATCTTGGGGCGGAGCATTGGCTGTACTATATTCTGCTGACCATTTAGACAAAATAGACAAAATTGTTTTTACTTGTCCGGGAGCAATTAAACCTGCAAACGAAGCTTTAGAAAAAATTAAAGCACCCGACAGTCTGAATTTAAAGGAACCATACAATCCAAATGCAAAAATACTTCCAATCGTCCTTAATCCGAGGTACGTTTCTATAGGAATTTGGGCAAGATTCTTTGGAAAAAAGCTGGCTACTGATAGAGAAGCTGATGGTTATTTAACTAATATGGCTACCGTTTTTACGAAAGGCCTTGTTTGCGACTCAACAAATGTATTGAAAGAAGAAGGTGGTGCCGGTAGTTATTGTAATTTAAATACCAGCGTAAGTTATGGTAGTTTAAAAGACCCCAGAATAAAACTGAAAAACAATAAAATTCCTGTTTTAGTAATGAAAGGACAATGCGATAATATAGATTGGGGCTACACGAAAGAATATCTTGACTTGTTTAGTAATAACAAGTTCAAATTAATTCCAAATGCAGGACATCAGATTTTTGCAGAACAACCAGGATTATATACCAAAACAATTGAAGACTTTTTAACGCAATAACATCTTCTACTGACAGTCGTAGTTGTTGCAGAACTTCCCGTACTTTAAAACTATTTCTAAAAAAGTGGAATTTCATCCTCTTTCAAAGGGGGTATGAAAATGACAAAAATCTATGAATAAATAAAATTGCCAATTGGTGGCATTACTTTCTACATGAACACTTCGTGGAGCATGAGAGGGAAAATGTCTCGATGCCCCCAATATAAAGCAAGTCTTTTTATTTCTCTTTCTTATATTTTTTTAGATATTCGTTGGCCATTTCTCTTGTTTTTTGATCGGCTTTTGGTGAATTTAAAATATTATGTACATCATAATAAGCCTGATTATAATGGTACTTATTAGCCATTATGAGGGCATAATACAATGCTGATGTTTCTTTTTGCTCGGCAATATAATATATCGAATGGATTTCAAAATAGGCTTTTGCATCTCCATGTTCTATAACTCTTTTACTCAAGGAATCCATCAGTTCTATATTATTCAATTTCTTTTGAAAATAACTAGCTGAATTTTCTTCTATAATTATTTCATCATCTTTTTTTTCTTTTTTCCAAGCAGTGAGAGCTAACAATACAATAAAAAGAACTGGAGTGACTTTAATTTGTTTCATAATATTTTTTTTCTTCTTTAATAGCCTTTTTTTTTATCGTAACTCAAACGAGAACGTTGCCCAGATGATCTTTGTATTGGTAAATGTATTTATAAGAACTTTCTGAGGGCTCTACATAACCTTCGGCTGTTGGGAAAAACTGTAATACCGCTCTTAATTTTTATCATAGAATTCGGCAGCATGGGATACCGTTACCTTTATCTCTTAAATTCTAATAATAAGGACTTACCTTTATCATTTGTAGATATCGCTTTTAAAAAGTCATTACTAATATGGTTAATCTGGTAAATTGCTTTAAGATTAAAACGTTCAGAATACAACTCTAGTAAAACTATACCATTGTATGAGTCTAATAGCCAAGCACCTTTAAATTCTTTATTAGACTTTTCGTCTTTTTCAATAAAAACTTTAAAGTTAGTTTCAATTTGATTTAAAACTTTATAAGGTTCATTAGTGAATTGAATACTATTTGAATCTTTTATCCATTTATCATTTTTAAGTAATTTGGCAATCTCATCAAGAGGTAATTTTGAACTCTTATCCTCAATTCTAACAAAATTTGCAGTAATAGTGCTTCTTTCTCCCATTTTAAGAGATAACTTTGTATTATCTACTTTTAATACACTGTATAATAATTCACGTCTATCATCATAAATATTTCCATTTTCACTATTAAATGAATAAGGAATAATAGTTACCTCTGACTCTCCCAGTGTCTTAATTTTTAAATTCTTAACATCTGTAAAATCTAAGATGTAGTTGTCCATAAATGAATGCCATCCTGTTAATGCATTGTTTTGCGTATTATAAACAATCCATCTATTGTTAAAAGCACTATTGTTTGTCTGACTCATAATTTTAAATATAGAGAATATACAAAATATACTCGAAATTAATAACTTCATTTTCATTTTAGAAAAATCCTTTAAATATTAATTTTACTGCTTCTAAAGCCGTAACTTTCGACCAAACAGCCTCTTTAGTCTTTATGTTGCTTTGAATAGTTGAATTTACTCTTGAACCAATTTTTGTATTGTTAGACAACTCTAACATATTTTTAAGTGATTTATCAAGATTTCTTTGCATTAAGAGTGCAAATGTAAGCTTTACTAGTGCTGGAGCATTATAAAATTTACCATTTGTCAGTAATGCAGATGTTCCAATCACACCCGCCGTTTCATTTGCCGCTTCTGCACTTGCTAATTGGGCAATACGCTCCGAAATTATTGTACCGTTTGCTAGTTTCAAAGGCACACCCACTTCAAGTTCAAATTTAACTTCTGCAGTCCTTTTAGTTTTAAAATCGGTAACAGTTAAGCTTAATCCAGTAACACCAGCCGCTTGCCAATTACTTGTAGTTTGTTGAAAATCGAAAGATTCTGGAAGTATTCCTACTTGAGTAGAAGCTTCTTCTAAATTACAGTTACACTAGATTGCTTACTATTGGTTTCTAATATATCCATTGGCAATTCAGGATTAGTAAACATAGAAGAATTACTACTTTCATTCGCAAAAGAGCCAGAATGCCTGTCTGACCACATTTGATGCCTGCCATTTATGTTTTGGCTATCATGAACATACGAATTTTTAGCCTCCATTCCATCAGGGTCAATAAAATAAACAGGATTATTTAACGCATAAGTGTATGGAGAAAAACGTCTCGATGTTTCAGCTAGAGGGTCAATATTCATCCAACGACCAAGTGCAGAATCATAATTACGTGCTCCGTAATCATAAACATTAAGCTGTAACTCGTCCTGCAGTTCCTTGCCATTGTATTTATACTTTAACCCATTATTAGTCGAAGTTACCACAGTATTATACCCTTGATGTTTGAGTCCAAACGGATAATAACTGTTTTCTTCTTTAATAGCAAGTGTTTTATCGTAACTCAAACGAATGTTGCCCAGATGATCTTTATATTGGTAAATATAGTTATAAGAACTTCCCGAAGGCTCCACATAACCTTCGGTCGTTGGGAAAAAACTCAGTACTCCAGTATAACCCCTGCCACGTCTTGAACATTTATTGGCCATACTTTCATATTGAAATCCTCCTAAATAATCCGTAATTGTAGTAAAACAAGTGCCTTTATTTACCGTTTTACTAAGTTTTATCCCATTAGCATTGTAAATGTACTCAATATTTCCAGTCGTCACAAAGGTAATTTTCTTTGGTAGATTCAGGTGGTTGTATGTAATAGCAGTAATATTTTTGTTATTGTCTTTAGTCATATTGCCGTTGACATCATAACTGTAATCCTCAGTTGTCTCTGTAATATCTTTAAAGCCTATTGTTTTATCGCTGCTGTCCATCACTTTCATCAACCGGTTGCTGCTATTGGCATACGTGTAGGCCAAATTATCAATCTGGCTGAGTGTTTCACTGTTTCCGTTACGGGTAAGTTTTATAATGTTTCCGTTTTTGTCATACCCTAAAGCTTCATTATAGGCATTGCTTAATGTTGTCCCTTTTTTATAAACAGCTTCTTTTAATCGGTGGAGGTTATCGTAGCTATATCCATACGATCTTATGATCCCGGCAGGATCTGAGTTTGTTGTCCAATGTGTCTCCGAAATGTTTCCATTGTACAGCGCCGTTGCTCCCGCGGTAGGATTGTTGTAATTGATCTGGAAAGCAAACAAATCTTTTGGGTCAGTTCCCTGAACTAAAGCATCAACTTTATTAATTTCTTTAAGCCATCCTCTGATATTGTAAGTATAATCTATTTTTTGCGTATTGCCGCCTACTTTTTTAGTAATCAATTGTCCTAATTCATCATAAATATTATCAACTAAAACTTCAGCAGCACCGTTGTTTATTTGGTGGCTTTTCGTCAGCAAACGATTCTGAGGCGAATAGGTATATTTTTCGCTTATAGTCAGCTCTGTGTCTACAGCAGTACGTTTGTGTTGGGTAACGGTACGAATCGGTTTTCCGATAAAATCAAGTTCGCTGTTGGTATTCGTATAGCCCCCCAAGTAATTTTGGGTTTGAGTGCTCACTGCTCTGGCTTTGGTATCATAAAAGATGGTTGTCGTTTCTCCCAATGTTTCCGATGCGGTGGTGAGCACTCTTGTCCAGCTTCCGGTAATCAAACCTTTGGCATTGCTTAAAGCAGTCTGACCTTCGATAGTTTCAGGTCTGGCCGGTGCAGCGGGATAGTTATAGTCATCGTAATAGTTGACGGTTAAGAGTTTAATATCTATTGGAGCAAGCGTATTACTATAAAATACGGAGATATTGTCTATGGTTCCGGAGGTTTGTTTGGTTTCAAACAAAACGGTGGCTGCATTTTGGGCGTCCTGTAGTATTTTTCTAGTGGCAGAATCCAGAGTCTGGCTACTACTCCAGCCAGTATAAATGGGCCTGCCAAAAGCATCGTACTTGGTAATGAGCCAGCCTTGGGTAGTTTCGTCTTTAAAAGGCGAAAAAGCCGGTCCGGTAGCTACAGGACGATCGAGCTGGTCATAGACCATAAACTCCCATTGCTTTCCGGGCAGTTTTTTCTCTACCAAACGATTGCGATCGTCGTATTTGTACTGGTAACACAAACCATTTAAAACCTCATCGTTAACCGTACCGGTCACCTTTGGCGGCAATACATAGGTCAGATTGCCGTAACTATCATAAACGTAGTAGGTATCGTGTCGTTTTTCTGAATCGTAGGTTCTTTTTAGGATGACCTGCCCTTCTTTGTTTTTAAATTCTACTGTAGAACCGGCAGTTTCGCTTGGGTTTACACCCGAGTTCTCGTCGTAGGTTATGGTTTTATAAAGCTTTTTTTCAGCATAAGTTCCTAATTCTGAAAAACTAATGTTGTACAGTCCTAAGGCGGCTTCCCAGTCAGCGTTGGCCTGGTACCGTTTTACGGTATCGGCGACAGTATTGGTTTGATAATCTATTTTGATTTCAGTGCCTTTACCCATTTCCCAGGAAGTGCCCGGAGCAGCCTGTTTTAAAACACGGTTTAAGGGTGAAGGTTCAAATGCTTTTTCGGAGAAAGGATTTGGGGTATTCTCATATTTTGGTGTTTTATAATAATTCAAAACATCCGTTGGAGCAGTATTCTGCATAAGACCTGCAGTACCCGATACTACATAAGGCAGATGCTCTTTGGCCTGTCTACCAAAAGCATCATACGCTATGTGAGACACGATATCACTGGATTCAAACCCATTTAGTAAACCTGAAATACTAGCCTGATTACCGTCTATTTCCTGCAAAACAGGACTGTAAAAATACTGGCTTACATTTACATCTGTCGCATAATACAAATAACTCCTGAAGTACGAATTTACAGTCGTACTGCTCCATTTAAAATCGGTACCACTTAGTACTTTATTCCCAGTCCTGTCATAAACTCCACTTATCCCGGAATATTCTCCTGTATAAGTCGAAGGATGAATCATACCCACCATCAGATACCAGGTATCAAGTGCCGGTACGTTCCCGTACCAGAAATAAGGATTATCATTAGCACTGCCGTCTAAATTGACAACATTTTGTGTGCCATGATACGTAGTACCGTTTTGTCCACCCGTGCGTTTTACCCAAACCGCATATTGATATCCTTTGGTTTTATCAATAGGAATCGAAGCCGTATTCCAGCCGCCATCGGCATCGCTTACGGCATCATTAACACATCTCCACAAGAGATCTGTCTTTTCAAACGGATTCAGACCATTAATTCTGAGATTCTCAGCGAGTTGCCCGTTTGCAGTAAAAGAATTGACTGCGCTATTTCCGAGGGTCCAGTTATTTTTCCAATCTAATAAATTATGGTTTACTTTATTGACTCCGCCGTTTAGTATAATGGTTTGTTTAAGGCGGCCTAATCCGTCAAAATAACTTATATTTCTCTGAATATCTGTTTTAGACAAAGTATTATAATTACTGCTTTGCACCGCCTTTTGTGGTGCTTCTGTGTAAATGAAATTCTCATTATTAAAGGTCTGGGCTCTTATCCCGCTTATCAAGAAGAACAAAACTAATAGTAGTCTATATTTTTTCATAAAATATCATTTTTTTAAAGGTTGATTAGCCGAATTTAAAAACATAAACCATTCTCATTTGCATATTTTTGTCCATTGGTATCGATGTCTTTTTGGGCTTTTGCATCCGCATCTTGCTGTGAAATTGTAGAGCTGTATTTTCGTGCAGGAACTGTATAGGTTATTGGTAATGGTCTTTTTGATTTTAATTTTGATTTTTTGTCTACATAACAGCGTTTACTCATAAATGATGCACTTTTTTCTACATTATAAAAAGTACAAATACTGGAAGCATTTGCGTTGGCCTGCCCATTTGTATAGAACAAAATCGTGGCCTGCATATCTGCATCGGCCTGAGAAACAATAGACGTTTTTGAACCTGCCGGTAAAGTGTAACCAACTATCAGCACTTCACCTCCTGCTGCGCAGTTATTTTTGGTAAAATTTCCTGTCATACTTGCACTGGAAAAAGTACAGGTTCCAATAGTATTCGCATTTGCCTTCCCATTTGTATTGAACAAAGTTATTGCCTGAGCATCTGCATCGGCCTGAGAAGAAAAAGATGTTTTTGAACCCGCCGGTAAAGTATAACGAACTACCTGAGCTACACCTCCTGCTGCGCAGTTATTCCTGGTGAAATTTCCTTCTATACTTACACTTGAAAAAAGGCATGTTCCATTTATATTGGCAAAATTCTGACCATTTGAAGCGATCTCGCTATCGGCCTGTGAATCTGCGTCTGCCTGTGAGAGGATCGAAGAATAAATACCTGCAGGAACTGAATAGGTATAAGTTACGCCCACTGAACCCGCGCCACAGGATTGTTTGGTAAAAGTGGAACTTCTAAAAACATTTTTATACCTTGTTACCGTACTTGTACCCAGGCTGCAATCCGTTTGCTGTCCCAAATAATTGTAGCAATATCTTTGCAAAATATTTAAATTTTGATCTTTTACATATTGTAATCTTCCAGAAGAATCGTATTCATAGTAAGTCGATATTCCTTTGGGATCGGTTATACTAGTTACTCCCACAAGCGGAAGATAAGTGTAGGTTGTCGTCATACAATTCGGAAGAGCTGCTCTTAGCGCATTTAAGGCTGAAATTAGATCCGCTTCTGTTCCTGTATTGGAAAGATTTTGCAAATTTTCGACGTAAGCAGTGACCTGACTATAAGTTGCATTTTCTATTTTAGCAATGGGCTGCGATTTATTGTATCCCCAGATAATCGCTACAGGAGTATCATTTTCAAGAACATATTCTAATACATTTCCATTTCCAACTGTAACATCATTTACTACTTCAGAGTCATATAATTTGAAGTTTATTTTTCTATTGGCAGCGTTAAAAGGAAAAGTTTCAACAACACCTTTTGAGGAGTGAATTTCTTTAAGCAAAAGAACATTTCCTGTAGCCGTGCTTTCTTCGTACTTTGTTATAGATTCAGAAGTTTGCACGTTGTTTAAAAAAGTCTCTGTTTTAATAGGTCTATCAATTTTATTCTGGGCAACCAGTTTTTGCATTTCAGCAGTCTGACCTGTTGTAATCAAATCCTGAGGGTAACTTAGCTGGGTTCTTAAAATTTCATCCTTGCTATTGGTAGTCTCAGTTTTTGTTACCTGATTATGGTCAGGATTCTCATAACCATAAGTAGTGATTTTCTCTATCGTTGGAACTTCATTGCTATCATAATCTGTTTCTGTTGTCTTAGTAAGAACTTTTTTACCTTGCGAAGTTTTACTAATGCCATAATAAAATTGATACGAATGATAATCGCTGCCTTGATCATAAGGTAAAACAAAACTTTGCGGATAATCTCCTGGAAACCTTTGATCTGTTTCAGAAAAATTATTAAAAACAATGTTATATGGTAATGTTGATTTTTTTAGAATAGCATACTTATTAACAGTGCTTTTTATGATTTTAAAAGTATCTGGTGTATCGCCATTTTTATAAACAGCTGTTCTTAATAAAGAGCCTTGATTCCAAAGCTCATTTTTAAAAAACACAAATGAAAAAAGAGACAAATTTGAACCAATATGAAAAGCGTTTGGATTGGTAGTCCCATCGGCATTAAAAAATGGACTTTTAAAGAAAATCGGACTGCTGGATACATCATTATCTAACATACGTTCAGAAGAAATATTCTCATAGTAATACTCTGTTTTTCCATTAGGAACATTGTTCAAACCGGAGCTTTCTGTTTCAATTATTTTCCCATAGGATATAGCAGGTGACCCTCCTGTATTATTATCAAAAAGGGACGTCGTTGAAAAAATAGGTAAAGAAGCCCCCGTAGTATTGATTCCATCGAAAACATAGCGAACAAAGCTTCCATTCCCTTCCTTAATTAATGGATTTTCCTGTTCATATGAATATTGTTTTGATAAAACAGGATCAGTATTTTTTCCGTCGTATGATTTGATCGACTTTACTCGTAATCCGCCAATGTGTTTAGGTGTTAAAGTGGTAACTTCACCATTCTTTTCCTCCCAGCTTGCTGTTATATAAGTAATCGGGCATCCACTAGCCCCTACATTTCCTGTACGGTACTCGTATGCCCCAAGTGTATGAGTCCCTAATCCAAAATTTACCGCCATACTTCCTCCACCCGAAGGATAACCTGATCCTACCGGAGCAGGTCTGAAATATGTATTTGAATCATAGGTCACTTTAGTATTTGGCCCATGTTCCTGAGTTGCATTTGTGAAACCATAAGTTATCCTGCCACTTCCGCCGATATAGTTTGAAGATGGTGTAAAAGTTTTTGATTGTGATGACGGCCCCGAATCATAAGTACAACCACTACCATATGCCCTTGCTGTTTCAGATCTATAAACTACAATAGGAGTTGAAACATATTCATAATACCGGTTACTTTCAAATTCAAAAACTGAATAGCCTCCTTCCGGATAATTAATTCTTTGCAAAATACCAGACTTCATTAAATTTTCATTCGAGCTCCTATTACCATTTCCTACATAAGTATCAGGACTTGAAGGCTCAGAATGTACTAATCGCTTAATATAAGTTGGAGGAGAGAGATTTCCATTATTGTCGTTAATGTATCCCCAATAATCTTTCTTTGTTGTACCTCTAAGAGGCAAGGTTGTCCCTTCATATTCAAAAGAATGTTTTGTGTTTAGAATATTATTGGTAAGTTGAGTTAGTTTTAGTGACTTATTTCTACTGGCAATATTTCTTGCAGAGATATATGAATAAGGAACATTATCACTGAGAGTAGGAGGCTGCGAAGTTGTATTCCCACCACTTCTTAGGTAATAATCATAGGCAAAACCATATTCCTGCACTACTGTTTTTGTACTTCCTTTTATACTAAATACACTAATTTTATCAAGTTTTAAATCATCCGCTAAGTCTTGTCTGTCTTGCGAAGCAGTAAATTCAACGCTACCACTATTAAAATTGATAGCGGTCAAAAATAGCTTATTAGATATCGTTGGATTAGGAAAAACAGATTGCAACGCAAGAAGATTATTACGTACTCTATTGTCTGCTAATTGTTCTCCAATTACAACCGGATAATCTAATGTGTTTTCTTGTAGTTGTTGGTATTTAAAAGATATTATACCATTGGTAGTAGAATCATTAGGTGGAATAATTTCTGTTAGATACCATGTTAAATTATAATCTGGTTTATAGGTACCTGAATTATTACGAATAGTTTCTGTTGCATCATAACCATCAAGCGCCTTTCCAAAACGATAAACAGTTCCGTCTGCTTTAGTTATTTCTAATGTGTGGGTTTTAGACAATAAGTTATTATTGTTTTCTGAAGTTTTAACGATTGTATTTTGCAAATCTCTAAAGATGGCTTTGTTATTTACAAAGTAAAAAGTTCCGGATAAACCAGGTGCATTAACAATAAATTCATCATATGCTGTATCAACTTCGCCAGATCTGTAAGGGTTATATTGCTTGTACAGCAAGTCGTAATTTTCTGCTGTAAAAGTCAGATTTTGCATGTCGGGGACAGGACTACCATTATCAACAATTCCTTTTACATTTCGAACTACAGCACCACCTGCGTTTAAATTCCATCCTAGTCCTACCCAGGAAGCAAGCTCATCCAGTTGTATTCCGGCACTATTATAACTAAGTGCAATTGGAATTGTTAATTCTTTTGTTTTAATAGTATAAAGCGGAATACTGATGTTTATTTTTCCCGTTGAATAATCTACAGGAAACAAACCTTGTTTGGCAAATGAAGCCGCGTTAGGGCTCACCGGAAAATAATTAGGTAAGTCTTTTGTGGCTTGCGCCAGTAATGAACTTGTAACTAAAACCAATAAATAGAATACTTTTAATAGCGTAGATTTAAACATAAGACATATAATAAATTGTTTTTTTTATGAATACAGGAGAAAAAGTTTTTTGAACTAACTGTTTTATTACATGCTAACAGAGTTGTTTCTCCTTTCTAACACTTTATCCAGTCGCTTTTACAACTTAAGACCCAATAAAGCAATCGGTGACTTCCAACAGTAATTCTTAAATAAATTTAAACAGATAAAACTTACAAAAATAAACAAATCAATATTCGAGAGTATTAATGCAATAAGCGTATCTAAAAACATAATAACTGCGAGTATTGCAAAAAACTTCCTTTCAATAAATCTGAAATTTTGAATCAAGGTGAGGAAGTAAAATTCCTCTGTAGAAATCCATAAAAAATGCGCAACGATCTTTGATCATTGCGCATTACAAAACATTAACGCTTTACAGCATGCTGTTTTTTTTTAACTTTACAAAAAAATAACTGAAATGAAAATAGTCGTTGTTGAAGATGAACATCTCGCTTCAAGCTATCTGAAATCTATATTAGAGCAACAAAGTATAATTCCGATCAGAGAAATTACGGTACTAAAATCTGTAAAGGATGCTGTTGCTTTTTTTGCAGCAAATACGGTTGATCTGGCCTTTATGGACATCCATTTAGGAGATGGTAAAAGTCTTGACATTTTTGAGCAGACTCTTGTTTCATGTCCCGTTATTTTTATTACTGCTTATGACTCTTATGCGGTCAAAGTTTTCAAGCATTTTACGATCGATTATCTTCTCAAGCCTTATGAAGAAGAGGAATTACTGGAGGCTTTACACAAATACAAAAACATAAAAGAAACGTTTAACAGCAATTCAATTGTTGAATCTCTGGTGGAGATTGAAAATCAAAGTCCTATTCAGCATCATTTTCTGGTGAACCACAGAGACAAACTGATCTCTGTGAATGATACTTCGATTACCTATTTTTTTGCCACCGGAAAACATTTGTTTATCTACACCAATTCCGGCAGCAGCTATTTGTACAACAATAATTTAAAAGACCTCATCGATAAACTTGATCCGGCTCTTTTCTTTAAAATCAATCGAAAATATAGTGTCAACCGAAACTATATTCAGGAAATCGTCAAACATTCAAGTCAGAAAATAGAGATTTTGCTGAAGGTTGCCGTTCCCGATACTGAGCCAATCATTCTGAGCAAAAAAGAAATCAATAACTTCAAAAACTGGCTCGATTCATAGAAATCTAATTCAATGAACCGAGCCAGTAAAATAGTAGAATTACATAGAGTCCGGCAATCTGTCCGCCTCGTTCTTTTTGCGGTTGAAACGATAAATCACGGTCAGTCTGATATATCTTCCCTGCGCTCTGAATTCCGATTCTAAGTAATACAGCGGCGCACTGACTACCTGTTTTGTTATTTGCGAATTAAAAAGGTTGTTTACGTTTAATGTTACCGACATTTTATCGTTAAGAAAGTCCCTATTCAAACCAATATTGGCGGTGTACTGTGCCTCTGTCAGCGACTGCACTCCCTGATTTTTTCCCCGGTATTTAAAACTAAATTCACCCGAAATAATTTTAGGAAACTTAACAACCGAGCGAAAATTAGACAGCCAGGTTTGATCTTCCACATCATATACTACCGTCTCATAAGTGCCTTGTTGTTTAAATTTGTAATAGTTAAAATCCAAAGACAGTCGTAGCCAATTTGCCGGGCTGTAGGTAGACGAAACTTCAACTCCGTAACGATCTTCGGTGTCAAGATTTACCGGTGTTGTCACAAAATAGTTCTCAGCCGTACGCTGCAGGATATATTCGAAGAAATTGGTAGTATGCTGATAGTATACTGACGGATTGATGCTAAATTTACCAGGCTTCGCCAATAGCGTCAGTTCGAAAGAATTGGTAAACATTGGATTTAGATCGGGGTTTCCAACGGTAAGGTTACGCAAATCTGAAAGTCCAGAAAATGGATTCAACTGCCAGAATCTCGGGCGGTTAATACGTTTACTGTAACTAAGCTGTAAATCGGTTTTATCGTTTAGATTGTACACCAAATGTAGGGTTGGAAATAAGTTGATGTAGTTTTTGGTGTTGCTGAATGTGTTTTTAGTGTCGGCAATTTTTATATCCGATAGCTCTGTTCGTAAGCCCACCAGATAATTAAACTTTTTAATTTTACTTCCAAACTGAATATAAGCACTGTATAGGTTTTCATCATACTTAAGTTTATTGGTAAACTGATCCTGCAGTACCTCATCAAGAATCGTATGATAATCGCTTCGTAATGCCCGTAAATCGCTTCTGATTCCCATCTCAATTTTAGAATTTTCACCTATCGGGTTTACAAAGTCCGATTTTATAAAAATATCATTACTGCTTTCAATATCTCTTGTGTACAAATTGGAAACCTCCGGTTCGTAAGGCAATGTTTTCTGCTGATCGATGTATTGGTTTTCATCATCATTCCAAAAATCATACTGTAAACTGGTTGTCCATTTTTTATCCTTTTTGTCGAATGTTTTTACATAATTTAGCTCCAGAGCATTGTAATTTTTAGGTTCCTTATAATTTTCAAATCTGTTGATAATACTGTCAGTTGTCTGCGCTGCATTGGCATAACGATAGGTGTAAGCCGTTTTGTAATTGTTGTTGTTTCTATCGTGATAATAACTTCCCGTCAGCGTATTTTTAGCATTAATATAATAATCACCACCTACATAAATATTGTAAATGCTGTTATTGCGCTTGTTATCGTCGTATTGATTCAGCGTAGTTACTACATTGTTGTTTGTATTCTGCTGAAACTGTCTGTTTGAAGCATAAACATCAAAATAACGGTATCCGATATTCGAAAACAGATTGACCTTTTCCGTTTTGTAGCTCACATTGGCATTCAGATTATGATTCGCCGGATTCCCTACCCCAACCTGCAAAGAGCCATTAAAACCCTGCATACTGTTTTTCTTCAGTACAATGTTGATGATCCCCGCACTCCCCTGTGCTTCGTAAGCTGCTGACGGATTTGTGATGACTTCGATCTTTTCAATATTTGCGGCCGAAATTTGAGACAAGCCATTATTTGCCGTCAGCATGGATGGTTTTCCGTTAATTAAAACCGTAACACCATTATTGCCTCTAAGGCTTACAACACCTGCAATATCAACATTTACCGAAGGAACATTATTCAGAATATCGTTAGCCGATCCGCCTTTTGAAAGAATGTCTTTTCCCACATTGAATACCTTCTTATCCAGTTTTAATTCTACAGCCGATTTTTCGGCTACCACATTTACTTCATTGAGCTGATTGACTTCTTCTTCCAGCAAAACGTCTTTTAAAATAAGGTCTTTCTGAAGTGAAAATGCAGGTACAACCAATGATTTGTAGGACATCAGTTCAATTCGTAACTGGTAACTTCCTGGAGGGCTTTTAAAAACATAAACTCCATTTTCGTCAGAAGAGACCGTTCTCTTATCCTGATTGGACGATTGCAGTGTTACAGTAACGTAAGGCAGGGATTGCTTGGTTTTTGAATCCACTACCTTTCCTTTAAGTGTGAATTCATTGGTCTGTGTCATTCCTTCAAAGCCTAGAAAAAGGATGATAAGTAAGAAGAGCTGTTTCATTTTTGGTTGCGTTTATAATTTTCACCAAAACTCTTCTTTAATCACTTGCAAAAATAACCCGCATGACATACAGTTCTTTGAGACCTACAAACAATCTAATTGACATTACAGACCTTGTTTATCGTCGTTTATTGCGCGTTAATGTCTTTTTTGGGCCTATTTGTCGACAGTCGGTTTCTCTTTCCAAATAAATACTAACTTTGATCCACTATGTCACCATTCGAGAAACTCATCAACTATACTTCAGCCCATCGGGTCACAGCTCATGTCCTTTTCTGGACTTGTGTTTACATCATGTTTATCAGCAAGAATACTTTTCGTGACCCCATTAATTATATTCACTACGAAATGCTGGAAACGGCATTTTACCTGTCCTTTTCTATGCTTGCTGCTTATTTTATTTCCTATCGGATTTTGCCGCGTTTGATGAAGGGAAAAAAACATACTATGGTATGGATCGAGTTTATTGTGGGCAGTTATCTTATCTCGGCTTTCTCCCGAACTATGGTGATCTACGTGTTGGAGCCTATTATTAGAACCCCGCCTTTTGAGCAGGAATCTCTTTTTGAAATCATGACCGATTTGCCAAAGCTGTTTCAATCCTATTTCTTGCATACATTCTCTCTTTCGCTCTTTTTTGTCTTTATAAAACTGATAAAAGATCAGTATGTCGTTCAGAAAAAAGCATTACTGCTGGAAAAACAAAAAGCCGAAACGGAGTTAAAGATTCTGAAAGCCCAGTTAAATCCTCATTTTTTATTTAATACGCTAAACAATATTTATTCGCTTTCGCTGATTAATTCTCCTATTACCTCACAATCCATTGCCGTTTTGTCTGAGATATTAGATTGCATTTTGTATCGCTGCAGCGGAACGTATGTACCCATCTCGCAAGAAGTCACTTTGCTTAACAATTATATTGCACTTGAAAAGTTGAGATATGACGAAAGACTTAGCGTGATTTTTACCACTGATATAGACCATAATGGTGTTATTGCGCCTTTAATTTTACTTTCGTTAGTCGAGAATGCCTTTAAACATGGCGCTGGTGAAGATACCGGGAATTCTCCGATCATTGCCATCGATTTAAAAGTTGAAAACAATCGTTTTAGCTTTACCGTGAAAAACACGATTGGAAAAAGCGAAACTGAATCTGAAAACGGTAAGATTGGCCTGAACAATATCGTTCAGCAACTGGACAAAATTTATCCGGAAAATTATACTTTTAAGGTTACAAAGAGTCATACGCATTTTACGGCTCATTTAGAAGTCAACCTGCAAAACGATTACCACTAAGCGAAGAAAGATGAAGATACGATGTTTATTAGTCGATGATGAGCCTTTGGCCATAAACCTGCTGCAAAACCACATCAGTAAGCTGGATTATTTTGAGATTGTAGGCACTTGCCCAAACGCTTTAAAAGCCGCCGAAGTATTAAGAACAACGACTGTTGATCTTATGTTTTTAGACATTAAAATGCCGCAGATAACCGGAATAGATTTTTTGAAAACACTAAAAAATCCCCCTTCCATTATTTTCACAACAGCTTATCGCGAATATGCGCTGGAGAGTTACGAACTTGATATTATAGATTATTTACTCAAACCCATCACTTTTGATCGTTTTTTTAAAGCCACCGATCGTTATTTACGCATCAGTGGCCCTACTAACAATAAGATTATAACTCCGCCTCTGCAGAATTTTATTTACATCAGAAACGGATCTAAGTTTCATAAAATAAATACGGATAGCGTTTTATTTATAGAAAGCGTGAAAGATTACATTGTGGTTCATCAAAAAGAAGGGGTAAAACTGACCGCAAAATACAAGATCGGTGATATCGAAATGGAACTTCAGGGAAAAGATTTTCTTCGGGTACACCGCTCTTATATTATTAATTTAAAAAACATTACTGCCTTTACCACCTATGATGTTGAAATTGGAACGATCGAAATCCCAATTGGAGCGAGCTATAAAGAATATGTTTTTAAAATATTGAAAAACTCCTAGTGACTCACCTTCTTCTTAATTTTAAAATTTGATGGCAATCTTACCAATCGTTTTCCCTGACTCTAAAAGCTCATGTGCTTTTTTGAAGTTCCCGACGGTTAAACCATTAAGCGTTACATTGAGTGTCGATTTTAGAATTCCTTTATCTAAGAGATCAGCCAATTTATTCAGAATAACGTGTTGTTCCTGCATATCATCGGTTTCAAACATAGATCGTGTGTACATCAGCTCCCAGGAGAAAGAAGCACTTTTATTTTTGAGTTTATTCAACGCAACCGGATCACTGCTGCCGGTAATAGAAGCAATATGACCTTGGGGTTTAATCAATTCCACCATAATATCCCAATAGGAATTAGTGTCTACAAAATCTAAAATAAAATCGACCTGTTGAAACCCGGCTTCCTGAACCGAAGCAATCAGGTTTTTGTGATCGACCACGAAGTCGGCACCCTGCTCTTTACACCAAGCAATAGTTTCGGGACGCGATGCTGTTGCAATAACGGTTAAACCTGCAATTTTCTTAGCCAGTTGAATGGCGATCGAACCTACTCCTCCGGCACCTCCAATGATTAAAATTGATTTGCCTTTGTCTTTCTCCGGATTGATTCGAATACGGTCAAAAAGAATTTCCCAGGCCGTTAAACCGGTCAGCGGCATCACAGCCGATTCTTCAAGGCTTAAGGATTTTGGTTTTCTGCCCACAATTCGTTCGTCAATACTTTGGTATTCGGCATTGCTGCCTGGTTTGGTAATGTCTCCGGCATAAAAAACTTCATCACCTACCTCAAACAAAGTCACCTTCTCTCCTATTGCCTCTACAATACCCACAGCATCCCAACCTATAATTTTAGGGTTTTCTAAAACGGTATCCTTTGCACTATTCTGACGAATTTTAAAATCAACCGGATTAACGGATACTGCACTAATTTTAACTACTAAATCACGTTCTCCGGGAACTGGCTTTGGAGTTTCAAATGTTATAAAACTCTCTTCTTCAGCAATTGGCAACGATGTTTTAAATCCTATGGCTTTCATCTTTATACTTTTTAAGTTGTATGAATACTACAAAGATAAACGCAGTTCAAATTTTACAAACGGTATATTTTTATGATAAACTGGTATATTTTTGTCAAAATTCAATATTCCTTTCGAATTCTCAAATACAAAAAAAGCTGATCCTAAAACCAGCTTCTCACTTTTACTCTTTAAAATTTAGCTGCAAATTCTTTTGCAAAATCTTCCAGTTTAATTTGTCCCTCAACAGCACTATAATCGCTTAAGAAATGTGCTGCGATCTTACCGTTTCTAAAACCTGATCCCATTTCGGTATACAATTCAGCAATTTCTTCCGGTAGTCCCGCTTGCTTCATTCCGTCAAGAGATTGCGCATCGGTAAATTCTACCCATGGCAAATCCGGTTTTCCAATGGCTGATCCTAAAGTTTTGGCTACCTCATTTGGAGTTCGTACATCACTAACAATATAACGGATGTTCTTTCCCGCTATCGTTTTTAGTAATTCTTCTGACACCGCTGCGGCAATATCTTCAGGATGTACAAAAGGAATTGTACTGTTAGAAGGGTAATTTGATCCGATAATTCCCGCTCCTTTAATCATTGGAACATCATGGTATAAATTGGTATAGAAAAAACCGGCACGAAGATACGTAACCGATACCTTATCTAATGACTCATACAATTTCTCGATGTTATGAAGCCCTGCAATTGGACCATTCCCTCCGGGTAAATCTGCACCAATACTGCTCAGCATTACAACACGTTTTACTCCGGCAGCAGTTATGGCTTTTGCAAGTGCTTTACCGGCGTCAGTAGTATTGGCAATGATATTAACACCTCCCATATTAGGCGGAGTCATTGCAAATACAGCATCAGCTCCTTCAAACGCACTTTGTAAAAAAGCGGCATCACTTACAGAACCTATCGCTGCTTTGGCTCCCGCTGCTTCAATCGCTTTTACCCGGTCTGAGCTGCTGCTGATTACTGTCACCTCGTGTCCTGAGGCAATAAGTTTTTTGGTCAATGGTTTACCTATGTTTCCTAATGATCCTGAAATTGTAATTTTCATCTCTGTTTATTTTTTTATGTTCTGTAACAAAGGTATATTTGTACTTACTTTTATACAAGTACTTACCCTAAAGTATGCACTATGACCGCAATCAAAGAATCATCAACTATTCAGGAAAACAAGCAATATGCTTTAGACAAATGCCCTGTAACTTATGTAATGGAAAAAATTGGAGGCTATTGGAAACCCATTATCATTTACCATCTTTCAGGCGGAAGCAAACGCTACAGTGAACTAAAAAGGGCCATTCCGGCTGTTACTGAGAAGATGCTGATACAACATTTAAAACAGCTCGAAGCCGATCATCTTGTCATTAGAGAAGCCAAACCGGTTGTACCTCCTTTTGTAACTTATAGCTTAAGTGCTTCGGGAAAGGGATTAATGCCTGTTATCGAAGCTATGGCTACATGGGCTTTCAAGGATAAGGAAGATGGCTTTAAGAATTCTTAAAATAGTCCAATCTCAAAAATAATCATCCAAAGTAGCCTAACATCTTGTTATCTTTACCTAAAAAGATCCAGATGAAAAAAATAGGTACAGCACAGGCAGGTTTCGTTTTAAGAATTGTTTTGGGAATTACGATGCTTTCTGCCGTTGCCGACCGTTTTGGTCTTTGGGGTGCACCCGGTGCTCCCGGAGTTGCATGGGGAAACTGGGACAATTTTATTCTTTACACCCAAACCTTAAATTCCTTTGCCAGTAAATCCTTAGCAGAAGTGTTAGGAGCTTCGGCTACTTTTTTCGAGATTGTGTTTGGTTTGTTTTTAATCCTAGGATTTAAAACCCGTCACGTTGCTTTGGGAACTTCCGCTTTAATGCTGCTTTTTGCCCTTTCAATGGCGGTTTCGGTTTCGGTAAAAGCTCCTTTTGATTATTCGGTTCTAACAAGTGCTGCAGCTGCTTTACTGCTTTCGACCTTAGACAAAACTTATCTTGCTTTAGACAATCAGTCAAAATAAGATTTTTTTAATCCTTACACCAAAAAAAATCCGCAGGGTCATCTACTGCTTTTTTGTATTCTTCAACCTACAAAACACCTAAATACCAGGTTTTCAAACACCTGACTTCTTCGCGTGCAAATTTTATAAGGCACTTTGAAAATTTTATAACATTTCTTAAATCTAAATTCTCAATTTGAACGTATGTAAGGGAATACGATACTCTGGAGGAATTAAGCTCAAATGGAAATGGTTTTTGGGGCATATTGAGCTTAAAATCTTCCGGATTATCGTTTGTTTTAATAATTTTTAAACGAAGGAAGAGATTGGAAAAATTAATGGTTCAGAGATTAAAAAAGAGTTTAGATTATCTCAAAAGCAAACAACGGGAGTTAAAGAAACTGAATGAGGAGGATACCCGGACTCTAGAATCCATCATCAAATACTTAAAAAAAGACATGATCGATCAGTATAAATTAACCGAATACGATTTATACATCAAGCAAGATGTCAAAAATACAGAGACTTTTATCAGCAGTGTCCAAAAAATAATAGACGACAACCTGTAAGTACCTCTTTTTTAGCACTTCATTCTTAAACTCTGGTTTTTCTCCTATAATCAACCAGTTAAGTCCTTTTTTGTGTTTTTTTTCACCCTTTAAATTTTAGAACTAAGCTATTTTAGTTTTTAATTATGAAATAAAACATTTTCCCTCCCAATATCAATTCGTAAATTAGCGGTAACAAAATTGATTCGAATGACAGTACTTACGTTTACCCTGATTATGATTCTTGGTGCTTTTTTAGCAGGTTTTATTGGTTCATTATCAGGTTTAGGTGGCGGGATTATCATAATTCCACTTTTAACAGTCATTCTTGGCGTCGACATTCATTATGCAATTGGTGCGGCACTGGTTTCGGTAATTGCCACTTCCTCAGGATCTGCCGCCGCTTATGTCAGAGAGGGAATCACCAACATGCGACTGGGTATCTTTCTCGAAATTGCCACCACAATTGGGGCCGTTTGCGGAGCCTTACTTTCAACCATCGCTCCTACTTCCTTTATTGCCGTTTTATTCGGACTTACTTTAATCTTCTCGGCTATCAATTCTCTTCGAAAAAAAGAAGAACATATTGTTTTAGAATCTAGTCCTCTGGCTAAAAAACTGAGATTAGAAGGTACTTATCCGTCGCATCACGGTGAAATAATTCGTTACGGAACCAAAAACGTCGTAGGTGGTTTTGGTATGATGGGGATTGCCGGAATGATGTCGGGATTATTAGGAATAGGTTCCGGGGCTTTTAAAGTCATTGCCATGGACAATATTATGAGAATTCCGTTTAAAGTTTCTACCACAACCAGTAATTTTATGATGGGCGTTACAGCAATGGCAAGTTCTGTTATTTATATTCAAAAAGGATACATCGAACCCGGAATTTGTATGCCCGTAGTAATTGGAGTGCTGTTTGGTGCTATGGCAGGTGCCAAAGTTTTGGTTAAAACGAATCCTAAAAAGCTACGTATCTTTTTTGCCTGTCTCATTTTTATACTTGCGGTAAATATGATCTATAACGGAATTAATGGAAAAATCTAAGACTATGCAACACGAAAAATTTGGAGAAAAGGATTTTCAAACCATTATTGGAAACTTATTGCGTTATGGCGTTTGGATTTCCTTATCAGTCGCTTTTATTGGCGGAATTGTTTATTTGATGGCGCATAGCACAGCTATTGAAGATTACTCGGTATTTCATGAAAATGACCGCAATATTTTTGAAGTCGTTTCAGCAATTTATCAGGGCGTAATTCAGGGAAATGGTGAATCATTGATCTTTTTTGGGATCATCCTGCTTTTTCTAACCCCGGTTTTACGTGTTTTACTGTCACTATTTTCTTTTTTACTGGAAAAGGATTATCTGTATGTAGGCATCACCTTAATTGTTATTGTGATTATTCTGATTAGTGTTTCCTTTGGATTTTCTCATTGATTATAAGCTGTAAGCCTTAAGCTATAGGCTATAGGCTTTCTTAAAAAACATATTACTTAATAACAATCAAACCCGACAGGTTTTAAAAACCTATCAGGTTTACTAAGCGATAATACTCTAATAACCGTAACCGCGATAAGCATTGAGCTGTAGGCTTTCTGGAAAAGCATATTGTTTAAGGCTTAAAGCCTAATGCTAAAAAAAATGGAAATAGGAATTGACAGTTTCGCTTCGGCGATGTACGGAGACCACAATACCTTAAGCAGTGTTGATGCAATGGAACAATTACTCCAAAGAATCGAGCTGGCAGATCAGGCCGGACTTGACGTTTTTGGAATTGGTGAACATCATAAAAAAGAGTTTTTAGATTCGGCTACCGCAGTAATCTTAAGTGCTGCCGCGGCACGAACAAAACGCATTCGTTTGTCAAGTGCTGTTTCGGTTTTAAGTGCTGCCGACCCGGTAAGAGTCTATCAAAGTTTTGCAACTCTTGACTTAATTTCAAAAGGAAGAGCCGAAATTGTAGTAGGCCGTGGCTCTTCAATCGAAGCTTACCCTCTTTTCGGATTTAATCTGAATGACTATGACGAACTTTTTAAAGAAAAATTAGAGCTCTTACTTCAAATCAGAGACAATGAATTTGTGACCTGGTCGGGGAAATTTCGTCCCGCTTTGAACAATCTTCCGGTTTATCCGAGAGCTTTACAGGAAAAACTACCAGTTTGGTTAGGCGTTGGCGGAACACCCGAATCTTTTATAAGAGCCGGATCATTAGGTTTGCCTTTGATGGTAGCCGTTATTGGAGGCCAGACACATCGTTTCCGTCCGTTAGTAGACTTGTATCGTGAAGCAGGAAAAGCAGCTGGTTACCAGCCCGAAGAACTTCAGGTAGGTTTACATTCACCCGGATTTGCAGCAAGCACTACCGCAAAAGCCATCGAAGAATATTATCCGGGTTATGCTGAACTTTGGACAAAATTAGGGTTAGAACGCGGCTGGCCACCGGTTACCAGAGCCAAATTTGACGGCTTAATTGATGATCTGGGAGTTTTGGTTGTAGGCGATCCTGAACGCATTGCCAATAAACTCTTGCGTCATAGCGAATCACTTGGCGGAATTTCAAGATTTACATTTCAAATGGATAATGCAGGCCTTACTCATACACAACTAATGAATGCAATAGAGCTTATTGGTACAAAGGTTATTCCGCTCGTTCAAAAAGGATAGTTTTTTACCACGGATTATAAAGATTAAAAAGATTTCTTATTTCTCAATAACAAACAAACCCGACAGGTTTTAAAAACCTGTCGGGTTTACTTTTAAATAACCCTCAGAATCTTAGTGCCTCAGAACCTAAAGAGATTAGAACTTATACGTTACCCCAACTCTAAAGTTTCTTGGAGCTTCTGTTTGCCAGTAGTAAGCCGAAAGCCACTCGTAATAAGATCCACTGTATAGGTATTTGTCCAGAATATTAAACACGTTGGCTGTAATTTTAAATTTACCTGTTTCATAAGATAAACCTCCATCCAATTTAAAATAATTTGGTAATCTTACATTTCCTACACTCCAGCTGTCCGTTTGACGGTCTGCCAGATAAGTACCTCCTATCGAAGCTCCTAATCCTTTTAGTTTACCACTTTGAATGCTGTAGTTCAACCATGCATTGGCACTATGTTTAGCAAATCCCGGTACAACAGAACCAACGCCTATAGATGTAACAACAGAACTCGTTACAACCGATTCTGTAAAGGCATAATTAGCAATAAGGTTAAGTCCGTCAAATAATTTTCCTCTAACGTCAAATTCAATACCTTGTGCTCTTTTTTCTCCTAAAACAACTTTATAAATGTCGTTTGGTCCGTTAGTTGGATCAGCGGTAAGTTCGTTTTGTTTTACAATACGGTATGCCGCTAATGTAGAACTCCATGATCCGTCAAACCAATCTTTTTTAACTCCGAATTCTAAATTATTTCCTGTAAGCGGTTTTACCTTATCTCCATTTTTAATAATTCCGGCTTGTGGTAAAAAAGCCTGATCGTATAATCCGTAAAGGGCCAAATTATCTGTTACCGAATAACTAACTCCTATACGTGGGGTAATATGACTGTCTTCCTCAACTGTTCCCCAACTGTTTTGGCTAATCCAGGTATATCGTGCTGCAAGTGTCAATCTTAATTTATTTTCAAAAAAACCAAGTTCATCCTGAATATAACCTGCTGCGTACTCAGTAGTCTGCTTACCACCGGCTCTCACAGAAAGTGGTTTTGTACGATCGAAAGCTGGAAGGCCATTAGAAGGTGTTCCATAATTTGGATTGTAAACATTAAACGGATTGGCAGCCGTATCAAGATCATGAGATTGTCCCCAATCTGCCATATAATCTTTATTACCTAAATCTACACCACCTAATACTTTATGAGTAACTTGTCCGGTATTGAACTTCCCGTTTACAAATATCTGACCTAAATACATATTACTTTCGGCATCCCAAATCCCCACATTTCTGATAATATTCCCTTTTCCAAGAGCATTCTCACTTGAACCAACCATACTAGGCCATGAACTGTATCCTTTCTGAAGGTATTTGAAATAAGACGTTTGTGCAGTTAATTTCCAATTGTCATCAAACTTATGCTCAAACATAAGATATCCGCTATGATCCTGAATGTTTGTATCAGGCAAACCCGGTTGTGTCATTGTAAATCCAACCGGTAAAGTTCCATATCCATCCGATTTAGGCCCAAAAACATAATAAGAACCTACTTCGGTCATGTTGGCATACTGAAAGTTATATTCAGCAGTAATTTTTGTTTTGTCATCAACCTGATAGGTAATTACCGGAGCAATTACATAACGGTCATTGTGCTCAAATGCACGATGCGAACCTCTCTTTTGTGCCGCCGCATTAAAACGATACAATAACTTTCCTTTTTTATCCAGTTTTCCGTCAAGATCAATACTGGCTCTGTAAAAATCATAACTTCCCGCCATTACACTAGCTTCTCCTTTTGTAATTCCGGTTGGTTTTTTCGTTACTACATTGTACAATCCACTTGGATCACCACTTGAAATCATGAAACCTGCCGGTCCTTTTACAAACTCGATATGATCCACAAAACTCATGTCTTCGGTAAGCGGCCCCCAAGAAGAAGAAACTACGTTAAACCCATTTCGGAACGCCTGAACCTGAGAACCACGCATTTTTATGTTCGTGTACAAATCTCCCCAATGCTCTGAACGTACCGCACCACTCACGTTTCTGATCACACCGTCACTCATACTCACAATCTGCTGATCTTTTAACGCCTGACCGCTCACAATCTGAATGTTCTGCGGAATTTCAAGCACAGGAGTTTGAAGACGTAAAGATAAGGATGGCTTGTCCTGCTTGTATTTATTCTTCGTAATCACAACTTCATCCAGATCTTCCTGACTCTCGGAAAGCATGAAGTTCTTAATTGTCGTTTGCTTAGCGGCAACTGTAATTCTGTCTTCAACCTGACGAATTCCTACTGCACTAATGCTAATGGTATAGCTGGCTGGCTTAACATTTTTAATTTCGTACTGCCCGTGTTCGTTTGTAATGGCACTATATTTTGTTCCTTTCAGTGCAACAGAAACATTTTCTGCCGGCACATTTCCCGTTAAGGAAACCTTTCCTGTTATTTTTCCCAGTCCCTGCCCCATCATCATTAATGAGTTCAGGAAAATCAGAGAAAATAAAACTTTTTTTATACTCATGATATTCACTATTATTATTTGGTTTTGAATTCGCTGGCAAAAGTAATCGCTAAAACTCTGTTTTGCAAATTATTTTTAATCATTCTAAATAAATACAATTCAAAAAACAAATAATTCAGCACTAAACTCAAAAAGCGAAACATTTTGTACACCAAATCATTCAATAACAAATAACTCTGCTTACCTTTAAGCTGAAAAAAACTAAAAACACCTTCTCAGATATGAATCATACGAACACAATCAAAAAAGTAGCTATTGTTGGATACAACCGTATTCCGTTTGCAAGAGCTAATACAGCTTATGCCGAAGTTGGAAATCAGCAAATGATGACTGCCGCTCTTGATGGTCTTGTACACAAATACAATTTAAAGGGAAAATTATTAGGCGAAGTCGCCGGAGGTGCTGTCATCAAACATACCTACGATAATAATCTGATGAGAGAATGTGTTTTAAAAACGGCACTTGATCCCGCAACACCTGCCTGTGACTTACAGCAAGCCTGTGATACCGGAATTGAAAGTGCTATTTATATCGCCAACAAAATAGCCTTAGGTCAAATAGAATGTGGAATTGCCGGAGGAGTTGATTCTATTAGCGATATTCCGATGGCAGTAAGCGACAAGCTTAGAAAGATCCTGCTCAACGCCAGAAATGCAAAATCACTGGGTGAAAAAATAAAGCAATTTTTAAAAATTCGCCCCAAAGATTTAGCACCACTTGTTCCCCGAAATGAAGAGGTTCAAACCGGACTTTCGATGGGCGGACATACCGAAATCACAGCCAAACATTATAAAATTTCCCGTGAAGACCAGGACAATCTGGCGCTTAAAAGTCATCTCAATATGGCAAAAGCCTACGACGAAGGTTTTTTTGATGATATGATAACACCATTCAACGGACTTTATAAAGACAATAATCTGCGAAAAGACAGTACACTTGAAAAGCTCGCCAAGCTAAAACCGGCCTTCGATAAAGTCAATGGAACCCTAACCGCAGGAAACTCAACACCATTAACTGATGGTGCGTCCTGCATACTTTTGGCCAGTGAAGAATGGGCCAAAGAACAAGGACTTCCAATTTTGGCCTACATCACTTTTGCAGAAATTGCTGCCATCGAATATGTCAAAAATCAGCAAAACCTTTTGTTGGCTCCTCTGTTTGCAGTCAGCAATATGCTCGACAAAGCCGGTCTGACTTTACAGGATTTTGATTATTATGAAATTCACGAAGCTTTTGCTGCGCAGGTTTTAGCCACTTTAAAAATCTGGGAAAGCCCCGAACTAAGCACACAAATTGGACTTTCTAAAACTCTCGGTGCCATTGACCGCGAAAAACTAAACGTCAAAGGAAGCAGTCTCGCAGCCGCACACCCCTTTGCTGCCACAGGAGGCCGTATCATTGGGGTGATGGCTAAATTATTGAATGAAAAAGGATCCGGACGCGGACTAATTTCAATCTGTGCCGCCGGAGGACAGGGTGTTACAATGATTATCGAAAAGTAAAAAAAGACAAACCGGACAGCCTTTAAAAACTTGTCCGGTTTACTACTCACGAAAATGTTCAACTATCGCAATTTATTTTCCGTTTAACAAACAAACCCGACAGGTTTCAAAAACCTTTAGTCCTTAGAATCGCAGTTTATTTTTCGCTTAAAAAGCAAACTCGGCAACATCGGTTAAAGCTTTTGGTAGTGCATTCTCAGCAAAATCAGGAATTGAAGTTCCTTCTACGCGAAAAGTCGTTACATCGGTAATTCCCAGAAACCCTAAAACAACACGCAAATACGGTTCTGCAAAATCGTAACTTTTATAAGGTCCTTCCGAAAATACAGCTCCTGACGCAACAGACAAAAATACTTTTTTACCGGTTACTAAACCTTTTGGTCCATTTTCATCATAACTAAAGGTTCTACCGGCTCTGGCCACCTGATCAATCCACCCTTTTAATAAAGCGGGAATTCCAAAATTATAAATCGGAACCCCGATAACAATAATATCAGCCTCCAACAAATCACTTACAGCATCATCAGAAAGTTTAATCGCTTCGGATTGACTATCAGAATAGGCATCCGCAGGAGTATAAAACGCGCTAAGCTGCAATTCATCAAGATAAGGCAATGGTGTTTTAGAAAGATCAAAGGTTTGTACCGTACTTTGCGGATATTCTTTTACAAGCTTTTCCAGAACGGCATTTGATAATTTATTACTAAAAGAAGCATCTCCTTTGATGCTTGTTACTATATTCAGAATCTTTTTACTCATGTTTACTATACTTTTGTTTTACAATACAAACTTATCTACATTTGCTATACCTATTATAGTACTATCCTCAAGGATAGCGCTATCCTTGAGGATAGTAACAGCATAAAATATGAAAACAAAGAAGGAACTAAACAACGAAATGTGCTCTGCATCAGAGGAATGCCTGGCTGCCTTATTGCCCGTCAGAGATGCTCTGGAAGTTTTAAGCGGCAGATGGAAATTACCTATTTTGATTGCATTATCGAACCGGCCTAAGCGATTCAAAGAAATTTCAAAGGACATCAACGGAATTACAGATAAAATGCTTTCGAAAGAGCTTAAAGATCTCGAGATAAACAAACTGGTAACCCGAACGGTTTATGACACTTTTCCACCAACGGTTGAATATGCCAGAACAGAGCACAGCCACACTTTATACAATGTTATTGGAGCATTACACGAATGGGGATCCTTACACCGAAACAAGATCATCGGAAATTTATATGAGGATACAAAAAGCAATTAACAATTCGGCAAACCCGACAGGTTTTAAAAAAATTTCGGGTTTACGGATTGAAATAAAAATAAAAAAGTAAAACTGTAACATTAGCCAAAAAAAAGTCTCTATAGTATAAAAGCCGTTAAAAATTAACCCAAACACTTTTATATGAGAACTCTAAAACTTGCGACCTTACTCCTTTTCAACCTCTTTTTATTTTCAAAAACAAACGCACAGTCCGTCCAAAATGACAGTATAAAACTGGATTATACCAAAATCTACTCTCTCGCTTTAGATGGGAATCCAAAATCGGCCCTGCCACTACTCGAGCTTGATCCGACTAAAAAAATAGCGGAAAAGGATTTGAAATTCAAAACCAACTTCGAAAGCCGCTTTAAGTTTGAAGAAGACAAAAGCGATTTCCTCGAAACCAGAAAATCAAAAATAGATCAGCTGCTAAAGATTTACAGAGATTACTGGCGTTTCTCTTTCTTAAACAAGGAAAAGAAAACAGATTCACTGATTATAAAAAACGTTTCTAATTTTCTTAAAACGAATTTCCCTGCTGCCAAAAACTTACCGCTCAATGAAGACAGCATCAATGTGTATCAAAAAAAATACATCGCCAGTTTAGGCTATCATACCACAGGATTTGGAAAAACCGGAGGTTTATATGATTTACTGGTTTGGAAAACAGAAAAAGACACCATTTATAAAGTCAATTATGACGGAAAAGAAACCCCAATCAAGATCTTTTTTATGGATGATTTTGTAACGCTGGGCTGGAGCGAATACGCCACTTTGGGACGTTACTATCCTGCAGGCTGGGCCACTAAGGAAGCTTTATTTTGTGTAAAAAAGGCCTATGATCTAAAATCGGAAAATTTCAGAGTGAGCTACATTGGTCACGAAGGCAGACACTTTGCCGATTATAAGTTGTTTCCGAAATTAAAAGGTGTTGGTTCTGCCGATTTAGAATACAGGGGAAAATTAACCGAGTTGTCTCTGTACTCTGAAGAAGGCCTAATAAAACGAGTACAGTTTTTTATCAATACCGGAAACTACGATAGCGATAACGGCCATTCAATAGCGGCTTACTGTGTGATACGAGATCTATCCAGAGTATTCTTCAAAAACGACTTCGAAAAAGACATCAATAAATGGAAAGCAATTCCGGCAACTAAAATAAATGAAGCCGCAGCCAAACTTCTGGTTGAAAATACAAAGGCTTTGGAGAAAATTCCAAATGTCGAAAAACTCATCAAATAGTACTTACAGCAGGTATGAAAAACATTTAACACATAGAAACATAGATTTTAGGCGCAATAAAGAGTGTCGAAAAGAAATACATTTCTTTCACAGAGATTATACGCTGTGTTCAAAATACATCGTTATGCGGTTTATTTTGAGTGAAATACCCTTTACAAGCATTTTGAGCTATGTTTCTATGTGTTAAAAAATAATTGCAGCTAATGGATCAATCTAATAGCTGCAATTTATCTATTAATTCTTATTTTGAATTACACTAAACAGCTCAAATAATAGCGTTTTCTTTACAAAAAACCATTTTTTTATAGTAAATTAGGCCTTCTTAAAATTTAAGTCACTTTATAGACTTGGTGTATAAATTCATTTTAAACTAAAATAGAAATGATTGACTCAAAAATACCCGAAGGACCACTAGCCGATAAATGGAATAACTACAAAGCAAAAGCAAAACTTGTAAACCCTGCCAACAGAAAAAAATTAAACGTTATTGTGGTAGGAACCGGTCTTGCAGGTGCTTCCTGTGCAGCTTCGTTGGCCGAACAAGGTTACAACATACAGTCGTTTTGCTTTCAGGATTCTGCCCGGCGCGCCCATTCTGTTGCGGCACAAGGAGGTGTTAATGCTGCCAAAAACTATAAAAATGATGGCGACAGTACCTTCAGAATGTTTTATGATACCATCAAAGGCGGTGATTTCAGATCCCGCGAAGCCAATGTCTACCGTTTGGCCGAATGCTCAGCACATTTAATCGATCATGCTGTAGCACAAGGCGTTCCTTTTGCCAGAGAATATGCTGGTTACCTAAACAACCGCTCTTTTGGCGGTGTTCAGGTTTCAAGAACTTTTTATGCACGCGGACAAACCGGACAGCAGCTTTTACTAGGGGCTTATCAGGGATTATTACGTCAGGTTTCCTTAGGAAAAGTAACAACACACACCCGTCATGAGATGTTGGAATTAGTTGTTATTGACGGAAAAGCCAAAGGTATTATTGCCCGAAATCTCGAAACAGGAGCTTTAGAGCGTCATGTTGCCGATGCTGTTGTGCTGGCTTCCGGAGGCTACGGAAAAGTATATTATCTTTCTACACTGGCGATGGGCTGTAATAGTTCTGCCATTTGGAGAGCCCATAAAAAAGGCGCTTATATGGCGGGAGTAAGCTGGATTCAGTTTCATCCTACCTCGCTTCCACAACACGGTGCCAATCAGTCTAAACTCACCTTAATGTCTGAGTCTTTGCGAAACGACGGCCGAATCTGGGTGCCTAAAAAAGCAGAAGACGAGCGAAATCCCAATACAATTCCCGAAGAAGAACGCGATTATTATCTGGAACGTCGTTATCCTTCTTTTGGAAATCTCGCACCCCGTGATATTTCCTCCCGGGCTGCAAAAGAGCGAATTGATGCCGGACATGGTGTTGGGCCAATGAAAAATGCCATCTATCTGGACTTCTCCGATGCTATAAAAGCACAGGGAAAAGATAAAATTGAAGCCAAATACAGTAATCTTTTTGCCATGTATGAAAAAATTACCGGAATCAACGCCTACAAAGAACCCATGCTAATCTCCCCCGCTGCTCACTTTACGATGGGCGGACTTTGGGTAGATTATGAATTAATGACCAGTATTCCCGGATTATTTGCTTTGGGAGAAGCCAATTTTGCCGATCACGGTGCCAACAGACTGGGAGCTAATTCCTTGCTTCAGGCTTGTGTAGACGGCTACTTTATTGCTCCTTACACCATTCCTAATTATTTGGCAGGAGAATTAAACGCGCCAAAAGCAACAATCAGCCATCCGGCATTTGACGAAGCCGAAAAAGCCGTAAGGGCACAGTTGGATCGTTTTTTAAACAGCAAAGGCACACTATCTGCCGATCACTTTCATAAAAAAATTGGACGATTGCTCTATGAAAAATGTGGTCTTTCCAGAAGCAAAGAAAAACTCGAAGAAGCCCTTGAGGATATCAAAGCCTTAAAAGTTTCGTTTGAAAAGGACTTATTGATTACAGGAGACGATACTTTAAACAGTGAACTCGAAAAAGCCGGCCGAATTGCCGATTACATCGAGTTGGCCGAACTAATGTGTTACGATGCTTTACAAAGAGAAGAATCCTGCGGCGCCCACTTTCGGGAAGAATTTCAAACTGCCGACGGTGAAGCGGTTCGAAATGATACTGATTTCTGTTATGTTTCGGCCTGGGAATGGAAAGGAGCAGCAAAACCGCCCGAATTGCACAAAGAACCTCTTGTATTTGAATCGGTTGAACTTGCTGTAAGAAGTTATAAATAATCAAAAGTTAAAGCAATATGAAACTATATCTTAAAATATGGCGACAGTCTGATACTTCTGCTAAAGGAAAAATGGTAGATTATGAAATCGATGAAGTTTCAGAACATATGTCATTTCTGGAAATGCTTGATCTTTTAAATGAATCTTTAATTCAGAAAAAAGAACGTGTGATCGAATTTGATCACGATTGCCGGGAAGGAATTTGCGGACAATGTGGTGTTATGATTGACGGAAGAGCGCACGGCCCCTTAAAAAATACCACCACCTGCCAGCTTCATATGAGAAGTTTTAAAGATGGAGATACCATTTATATCGAACCGTTTCGGGCAAAAGCTTTTCCGGTACTGAGAGATTTAAAAATCGACCGCTCTGCTTTTGATGCCATTATTGAATCGGGTGGTTTTATTGGAGTCTCGACCGGTCAGGCGCCTGAAGCTAATACCATTCCGATACCCTACGAAACTGCCGAAGCCTCTTTTGATGCCGCAGCCTGTATTGGTTGTGGTGCCTGCGTAGCCACTTGCAAAAATGCCAGCGCAGCCTTGTTTACAGGAGCCAAAATCACACACCTGGCTTTATTACCACAAGGACAAGTCGAGGCTTCAAAAAGGGTACTGACCATGGTCAACCAAATGGATGCTGAAGGTTTTGGAAACTGCTCAGATACCAGAGCCTGTGAAATCGAATGTCCGCAAGGTATTTCGATTCTCTCCATCGCAAAAATGAATGCCGAATATACCAAAGCTTTAATTTTTAAAAAATAGAACAACAAATGGATTAAACACATAGAAACATGGAATTTCAAACTCGGAAATACCATTTCACAGGTTTACAAACTATGCTAAGGAAATGTATTTCTTTTTCGAAGCCTTTTTGCCCCTACAATGTCTGTGTTTCTATGTGTTATTAAAAAACAAACCCGACCTATAAATTTAAACCCGACAGGTTTCAAAAACCTGTCGGGTTTGTTATATAAAGTATCAAACTGCAAAATAAGGCGTTAAAATGTCTTCAAAATTATACAGTCCTTTGGGTTTACCTTCTAAATTTTCGGCAACAAAGACAACTCCGTTTCCAAATGCCTCCCTCGAAATTGATTCATGAATTAAACGAACCGTCTGATAAGGGAATCCAAATATGACCTCGTGTTTACCGACTATTCCTCCTGCCCTGACCGAATTGATATTGCCTTTATCTACATCCAAGGCTTCTGCAATTTTTACCGCGGTTCCCGAAGTGCCTTCTTTCTTCTTAAAATGTTCTTCGTTTACCTCGATATCCACCCAGGGAGCAATTTTCTTTAAAAATCTAGCCGCAAAAAGCAGGTAATTCACACCAAGCGTAATATTTGGCGACCAAAATACCGTTGTTTTATGAGCCAGTTTCTTTAGTAACTGCAACTCCTTCTCTTTGTAATGAGAAATTGCCGAGATAATCTTGACCTTCCTCTTTGCGGCAATTTCGCCATACGTATAAATACCTTCACTGGAAGAAAAATCAATAATTACATCGACCGGATGTTTGTCCAGTAATTCTTCCATTGTCGTTTTAGAACGTGAGTAAATTAACCCCGGTTCTTTTGAAGGAATACCAAAAAATTCCGAAACTGATCTGTGTTCTAAAACGGTACTTTGTCTTAAAACCCATTCCAGGCAAAATTGATTGTTTTCCAGTAGCACAGAGGCTACTGATTTTCCTGTTTTTCCGAATCCTATTAACCCTATTTTCATAATTTACTTTTTTAGTGAGCAGAACGCCCGTTTATAAAATTGACACTTTTTTGAAGTTCGTGTCAAATCAAAAATTCAATTATTATCTAAGTTGATAATTATCCTCTTCTAGTAAAAATAGAGATTATATAACAAGATCACTAGCCATAACGGACATAAGTAACAATAAATAAACATATTAACAGGAATAATACTATGTAAATTTGTATTTTTGAAGATGCAAATGCGTTTTTTGAACAATTATTTGAAGAAGATTACTTTAGCCGTGTTTTTAAACATAATCAGACGGCAGAATTTGTTCTTCAATAAAATAACCGACAATTTTAATGCATTTTTAAATAAGATATCTATATTTGCAACAACGTTGCGTTAGTTTAAAAGCTATAAAGTCCGCTAAAAACAGGACTTTATCCATCAAGAATGAAAAAGAAAATTGTATTAATTAATTTCTTTATGTCTGTAACAGTATTGTTTGCAATGCTGTTACAGACGCTGCATTCTTACGAGCACGTTTACAAACAGCTTACGAGCAAACATTGCGACCATACTTATGTTGACGGGCAAAAGCAAATTACGCACAGCCATACTGCTGATACCAATTGCCAAATTTGCCACTTTGCGTTTAGCACCTTTATTCCGGATAGCTTTCAATCTTACTCCCTATTTAAAGCAAGTATTGAAACGTTCTGCGCATTCTTTTACGTAAAAACTACTGCTGTATTTTTCAGAGGCAGTCTTTTTGCGCTCAGAGCTCCACCAGTAATTCGTTAGTTTACTGCGTTTTTACCCGAAAAAATAACAATACCACTTGCTTGTCTTTTTTAAAGTCAGGCAAAACGCATTTGTAGTTTTATCTGTGGCCATTTGCAATAGAATGGCGTCCGATAAAACTCGTAAGCCTATTCCCGCTTATCCAATACAACTATTTTTTCGGTTTCAATCCTCGTAAACACCACTCCCCTTACTTTCTTCATCGTTAAAGATGCCTCAGCTGTAAACCAGCAGGCTGGACTTTGGCTATGATTGACAGTAAGGATTCCTAATAAAAATCATCCAAATACATAAAAACTATGCTTATAGCTGAAAATCTGACAAAGAAATATGGCGATCATATTGCTTTAAACAAACTGAATTTAACCATTAAAGAAGGTGAAATCTTTGCTTTACTCGGACAAAACGGTGCCGGAAAAACAACCACCATCAATTTGTTTTTAGGTTTTATTGCTCCAACAGACGGAGAACTCAAAATCAACGACATCTCGGTCATTACGAATGCGCAGGAAACCAAAAAGTATGTCGCTTACATCCCGGAAACAGTGATGTTGTATCCAAATCTTACCGGTTTAGAGAACTTAAAGTTCTTCTCCTCTCTGGCAGGATTCAAATATTCAGCGGGTGAACTCACCTATTTTCTTTCAAAAGCAGGGCTGCAGCTTAAGGCACACCATCAGCACCTGGGCGGTTACTCGAAAGGAATGCGTCAAAAAGTGGGAATTGCCATTGCCATCGCCAAAAAAGCCAAGGTTCTTTTACTGGACGAGCCTACTAGTGGTTTAGACCCTAAAGCTTCTAATGAGTTTTCTCAAATATTAAAAGAGCTTTCTGCCGATGGAACGGCCATACTGATGGCAACACATGATATTTTCAGAGCAAGAGAAGTTGCCTCTCATATTGGCATTATGAGACAGGGAAATCTCGTTACAGTTATCGAAGCCGATAAAATCTCGGCAAATGAACTGGAAGATTTGTATTTACAAACTGTATAAAAGGAAATTACATTTTTCCAATCCAATCCAATCCAAAAAATGAAACATTTTATTCTCTCACTGTTTTTAGTAATCCTTACTCAGTTGGCACAATCGCAAACTGTTAATAAAAAAATATCCGATACTATCCCTAAAGATTCTTTACGAATCAAAGCCGGGCACACCGAATTGCAAACGGTTGAAATCATAGGCCGTTCGACCAAAAAATACAATAGTGATTATTCTTTTGCAGCAACAAAAACGGCTGCCCTCAACAAAGATATTCCACAATCTATAGCAACGATCACCAAAGAACTCATTGCAGATAAAGGCGCCATTTACTTGGCTGATGCTGTCAAGATGGCCAGTGGCGTTATTCCGGCAAGTTATTACAACCAATATACCATTCGTGGAATCAGTCAAAATGAAGAAGGTCAAATTATCAACGGTATGCGAACGCATCAACATTACTTTTTACAGCCTTTAACGACCAATATTGAACGGGTAGAAGTGATTAAAGGGCCTTCGAGTGCTACATTCTCTTCTGTCGATCCGGGCGGAAGCATCAATCTGGTTACTAAAAAACCGCTGGCTGTCGACCGAAAAGAGATAAGCCTGAGTGCAGGAAGTTTTAGCACATTGCGCGGAACTTTAGATTTTACCGGTCCGTTGAACGAATCAAAAACCCTTTTGTACCGCGTAAACGGTACGTATCAGGAAGCCAAATCGTTTCGGGATCTGGTTCGTAACAAATCCTTTTTGATTTCGCCTTCCTTCAGCTACATTCCGAATGAAAAAACAGCCATTAATACCGAATTGATTCTGAGCAACATGACCGGAGTTCTGGATCGCGGACAGCCCATTTTTGGGGCCGTTGCGGGAGTTACCAGTCTGAACAAAACTCCGATTAGCTTAAATTTAGGCGCTCCAAGTGATTACTACAAATCAAAAGAAATGATTTTGATGACGAATTTTGCTCATAAATTCAACTCTAAAATAGGTTTTAATGCTTCTTATATGAAACAAACCTGGACAGAAGATCTTCAGGAACACAGAAGTACAAATGCTTTTGCGGTCGACATGAACAATAAACCTGTCAGCAGTCTGGCCATGATGCAGTTTGTACAGCGTCAGCAATATTGGGACGTTGATAATCTGAGTGCTTATTTGAACTTTGATGTAAATACCGGAAAAGTCAAACATAAATTGTTAGCGGGTTACGATTTAAACAGTTGGAACAAAACTAAAGGTGGCGGACAAAATGCTGCCAGAGGTTATGTATTGAAAGACGGAACAGTAGCCCCTTCATTTGTGGCTGCCAATGCCGCCAATTACCAAACCATGACAGTCGACGGGATAGTTGTACCCAAACCAAATGTAAATTATTTTAATCTGAACAACCCTTCTTATACCCTAACAAGTCCTGACGATTATACACTCAATGTCCGTACGGCATTACCACCAGCATTAACTACTACTAACGCGATTTACATTCAGGATCAGCTGCAATGGGAAAGATTTACCGTTTTACTGGGTTTGCGACAAGAATGGTTTAAAGACATTACCAATTACAAATCCAACAACGAACTAACTGTAAAGAAATCGGCTTTGCTTCCTCGTATTGGAGTGACTTATGCTGTAAACAATCAGATTAATGTTTATACGACTTATCTTGAAGGTTACCAGCCACAGTCGAATACGGTGTCTTTGATGCCTCAAACAGGAAGTCTGCCGGCGGGAAGTTTGTTTGATCCGCTGAAAAGCAACCTGAAAGAAGTTGGACTAAAAGCTACTTTCTTTAACAATTCAGTGAGTTTCAACGCTGCTCTTTACGAAATCAACCAGCGCAATATTCTAATGAATGCCAATGATCCTGTAAATCCCGATTTACTAGTGACCAGAGGTGCTGAAAGAAGTCGCGGTTTTGAATGTGATGTAGCAGGTTTTATTACGGAAGACTGGCAAATAAATGCCTCTTACAGTTATATCGATGCTGAAATTACCAATGATCGTGACCCTTTATTAATTGGGGCCCGAAAACAAAATACACCAAAAAACAGCGCCAATTTGTGGACACGCTACAATTTCAATTCAGATTCGGCCCTAAAAGATCTGGGTGTTGGTTTCGGAATGCAATATCAAAGCAGCAAAGTACCTTGGTTTACAAGAGCTTTTACACTGCCTGATTTTACCGTTTTTGATGCGGCTTTGTACTACAAACCCAACAAAAGCAATATGCAGATTGCCCTGAATGCAGGTAATTTATTCAATAAAACCTACTGGCTGGGTGCCCAGAATTATTTAAGGCTATTTCCCGGAGCTCCGCGAAATTTTACTCTTACTGTAACTTACAAATTTTAAACGGTATCATGTCATTACACATCGAAATTTTAATTGCAAGACATCTAAAAAATGCTGTTTTTAAAAATACAGCAGTCTATATCATCACGCTCTTTATTGGTATTCTATTGCTTTATGCTGCTTTTTCGGGTTGGGAAAATTACAACAACCAAAATCAGACCAGTGAAAAATACCAGCATGAATCACGCGAAGACTGGCTCAACAATCCCGACAAAAACCCACACCGAATGGCGCATTACGGAAATTTTGCCTTTCGAAAAAGTACTCCTTTGAGTGTTTTTGAATTTGGAATGGAGCCTTTTTTCGGGAATGCTATATTTCTGGAAGCGCACAAACAAAATAGTGCCAATTTCTCTGAAGCAGGATTTTCCAACAGTATGCTTCGTTTTGGAGAAATCAGCATTGCCATGGTTTTGCAAATTTTACTGCCTTTACTAATTTTTTTCTTAGGATTTAATGCGGTCGCAGCCGAAAGAGAAAACGGAACTCTAAAATTGCTTTTAAGTCAGGGAATCAGCTGGAAACAGCTCCTAACCGGAAAGATAATAGGAATTGTAAATGTAATCCTGTTGCTTTTTGTTCCCACCATACTGGTTCTTGTATTGGTATGGCTGCTGTTACAGGATTTTACCATTTCAGCAGATGAAGCCATCAAAATGCTGTTGTTTATTCTCTTTCATTTTATTTACCTGATCTTCTTTTGCGTAATTGCTGTTTTGATTTCTGCTTCAAGCAAAACGTCAAAGAAAGCATTGATTTCTTTAATCGGAATCTGGCTGGTACTTACTATTATTTTACCCCGAACTACTCAGGCAATTGGAGCATATCTTTACGAAGCGCCCTCGAAAATACAATTCAACAGTGCGATCGAGAAAGATATCCTCAAGCAAGGTGATAGCCATAATCCAAACGATTTGCATTACAAAGCCATTAAAGATTCCTTACTGAGCGTTTACAAAGTCGATTCGGTACAAAAACTGCCTTTTAATTATTCGGGATTTATCATGACCGAAGGAGAGAAAATCAGTTCGCGCATTTACAACAAACACCTGGAAGACCTTTTAAAAATCTACGATCAGCAAAATAGTTTCTCTAAAACCGTTTCGTTCCTGAATCCGTACATCGCGATCCGAAACCTGTCGATGGGCTTATCCAATACCGATTATGGTTCTTATGTCGATTTTCAGAAACAAGCAGAGAGTTATCGCTATACCATGGCGCAAAAAATGAATGCTTTGCAGGTTAAATACATCAGTAATAAAAAGCCGGGACCAAACGACAAACCTTTATCCATCAGCAAAGAACACTGGGCTGATCTGGAAGAATTTCATTATGAGCCAAAAGAAGTCCCGGCCATTTTAAAGTCTGAAATCCTCTCTGTAGTCTCTATTTTTCTCTGGATTATCCTGCTTTTTGCTCTCCTGCGAATGGCAGCTAAAAACCTTAAAGCCCTCTAATATGTTAGCATTACTTTTTAAAAATTTCATACGCTCAAAAGGTACCAAAATTGGATTGGTTTTCCTGTTGCTCATCGGATTCATAAGTCTTTTAATTGGACAGCAATTCCAACAAAAACAGCAAAATAATATTGCCGAAGCTGCACTGTACCAAAAAGAGCACATTGCGCGAAATGCTGCTTTTCACAAAGACGAAATGGGATTGCTGCTCTATTACATCAAATTTTCACTGATCAATAAAACATTGCCTGTTAACAGTCTCGCGATTGGTCAGCGCGATGTAAATCCGTCGATTCAAAGCGTTACGATTCGGGGTTTGGAAGCTCAGAAATACGACGCAGAGCTTCATAATCCGAACAATCTGTTATCCGGTAACATCGATTTTAGTTTTGTGCTGATTTACCTTTTCCCCCTTTTGATTATCGCATTCTCTTACAATCTGGTTTCAGAAGAAAAAGAAAGCGGAACCTGGAAAATTGTGTCTACACAAAGTGAAAATACATTTTTATACATTCTGAAGCTGTTTTACATCCGAATTTTAAGTCTGATCGCATTATTGACTCTTTTACTTCTTTTAGCCGTTTTGATCTTAGGGATTCCATTTGATGCGGCGCTCCTCACCTTTTACGTACTGGGTGTTTTATACCTTTTGTTTTGGTTTGCAGCCTGCTTTTTTATTGTTTCTCTTCAAAAGAATTCAAATTTCAATGCCGTTATTTTACTCACGATCTGGCTGTTCCTCATTATCGTTCTGCCGGCAGTAATCAATACATATATCGTGAATAAATATCCGATTCCCGAGGCTTTGGAGTTAACGGTAAAACAACGCAATGCTTATCATGAAAAATGGGATATGGATAAGAAAATTACAATGGATAAATTTTACCAACATTATCCGCAATTCAAACGTTATCCGTTGCCAAATACGGAGTTTAACTGGCTTTGGTATTACGCCATGCAACAGGCGGGTGACGACGATTCGGTACAGCAATCTCAGGAACTGCAATCCAAATTAGAACAGCGCAACAAAGCAAGTCAGTTTATCGCACAGTTCCTTCCTACTTTGCATGCACAGCTTCAACTGAATGAAATTGCAAAATCTGATTTAGGAAACCAGCTTTTATTTTTGAAGGAAACCAACCATTTTCATGAAAAAATGAGATTGTATTTTTATCCAAAAATATTTGATAATGCCCCGGTGGTTAAGGAAAATTGGTCGAAGTTTAAAGTAGAAACTTTTACAGACCCTTCTCCAATTCATTATACGAGAGCTTTTTTGCCTTTATTGCTTTTCAATCTGTTATTAGTCGGTTTGGGCTGGATGAATTTCAAAAACAACAGAAAAAAAACCTTTTAAAGGGGATTGTCTCAACTTCAAAATATTATTTTAACACATAGAAACATAGTTCAATAAAGCAGAACAAGGCGTTTGACTTCAAATAAAATGTCCCGATGCATCGGGACGAAAGAAATGTATTTCTCTTTTGTATGCTCTTTAGCGATACAATCTATGTTTCTATGTGTTTCATAATTTTAGCATTCCAACTTCGGAATCAATATTTTAATTTCTGATATTTAAAAATTATAAAATAGATGCTTTGATTTTAGAATTAATATCGTAATATTGCAATATTATATTTAAAATCACATGGGAGCTTCTAAAACGGAACATTTTACCGACAAACAAAATCAGATCGCTACTATCGCCAAAGCATTGGGACACCCGGCGAGAATTGCTATTATTGAATATTTGCTTAAAGTAAATGAATGTATTTGCGGAGATATTGTAAATGAATTGCCACTCGCACAGCCTACCGTTTCACAACACCTGAAAGAACTAAAAAATGCAGGACTTATCAAGGGAAGCATTGAAGGAAATGCAATCTGTTACTGTATCAACGAAGAAACTTTTGATCTTCTAAATACCTATTTTTCCGCTATTATTACGGTTACAAAAAATCAAAAATGTTGTTAAAGGCTTTTTTTAGCTATCTATATCGCAATATTGCATTATAACTATAAAACAAAAAAGATGAAACTATCAGACATTAAAAACGTTTTGCCTACTCTTGAAAATGTAGCATTTCAACTAGAAAACGGAACTTTTGTTCCGGAGCATTTTCACGTTACTGAAGTGGGAATGATTACCAAGAATTTTATTGATTGCGGCGGTGTAATTCGTCAGGAAAAAAGTGTAAACTTCCAACTTTGGAATGCAGATGATTTCGAACATCGCTTGAAACCCGGCAAATTATTACACATCATTAAGCTTTCAAAGGAGCAGCTTAATATCGAAGACCTGAATGTAGAAGTCGAATACCAAAACGAAACTATAGGTCGATACGATTTAGAGTTTAATGGCAATCATTTTGTATTGAAAAATAAGGTCACAGCTTGTCTGGCAAAGGATGCATGCGGAATTCCATCACCATCCGGCTTTATCGAACTAAACAAAGACAAAGCAAATTCCTGCTCACCAAATTCAGGTTGCTGTTAAGCTATGAGTACTTTTTTTCTTAAATACAAAAAACCAATTATAATCACTACAGCTGTTATTGTACTGCAACTGATTTATGGCTTTGAACCTAAATTTTGCATTATCAATATCATTTGGTTACTCGTTTAAAATTATGACAAAAAATATTCTCGTGCTTTGCACAGGAAATAGCTGCCGAAGTCAGATTGCTGAAGGCTATTTACGCTATTTTCTAGGCAACAAAGCCCATGTTTACAGCGCCGGTATTGAAACTCACGGCGTAAATCCCAGAGCCATCGCTACTATGAAAGAAGACGGTATCGATATTGCAAAACATACCTCTAATCATATAGATGAGTATCAAAACATTGTTTTTGATGTTGTACTAACGGTTTGTGATAATGCCAAGGAACAATGTCCTTTCTTTCCTTCAAACGCATTAAAATTGCATCACAATTTTCCGGATCCCGCCAAAGCAACAGGAACAGAAGAAGAAATTATGCAGGAGTTTCGCACCGTGAGACAAATGATCAAAGAGTATTGTAGTGCGTTTGCAAAAACAATCAGTACAGATTATTAAACACAAATCTATGTTTCTATAGGGTAAAATTCAGCTTTCCAATCATTGGAACCTTCATCTTAACACATAGAAACATAGTTATAAATGCTGAAAAAGACGTTTCACTTCAAATAAAACTCATACTGCTATGCGGAAGAAATGTGTTTCTCTTTTGTATTCTATTTTAGTGGTACAATCTATGTTTCTATGTGTTTAGTAATTTTAGCATCCCAATCATCGGAACCTTTATCTTAACACATAGAAACATAGTATAAAATGCCGAAAAAGACGTTTCACTTCAAATAAAACACAGAACACTATGAGAAAGAAATGTGTTTCTCTTTTGTATCCTCTTTTAGTGATACAATCTATGTCTCTATGTGTTTAAAAAAATTACTACTACACTACTTCTCATCATAATTTGTTATTCCTTCATCGAAGCATAAAATGATGCGACGAGGAGAATACAGTCATCCTTTTTTAAATTTGTTTGAAACGAAAAGAAGCTCCTGCCTCTTTATAAAAGACTATCATCATGAAATTACAACACCTTCAAATTCAAACAAACGATATTCACCAAACAGCAGCATTCTACCAAAATATTCTCCATCTCCCCATCCTGAAAAAAGATTCCAACTCGATTAGCATTCAGGCAGGTGAATCGGTTTTAAAGTTTATCGAAAATCCGCAATTTGATTCTATCTATCATTTTGCTTTCAATATTCCCAAAAACAAACTACAAGAAGCAATTGAATGGACCACAAACCAACTGGATTTAATTGTTATCGAAGATGCGAATGTAATCGCCAATTTTGAGAGCTGGAATGCCAACGCTGTTTATTTTTATGATAACAATGGCAATATACTGGAATTCATTGCCCGATATGACCTCGACAATGCTCAAACGGAGTCCTTTAGCCCTAAATCGATACTAAACATTAGTGAAATTGGAATCGTCAACGAACATCCTTTAGATTTAGCAAACCAGTTAGTAATCCAACACGATTTGGAACTCTTCAGTAAAAATGACAATAGCGAACTCTTTGCTGCCGTTGGAAACGATGAAGGACTGCTCATTATCGTACGTCCGGGCCGAAACTGGTATCCTACTCAAACACCTTCTGAAAGCAATTCAACCGAAGTTCGCATAGAAAATAACGAAGCTCAGATGGACTTGAAGTTTTCCTAAAGATTTGCCGGCTCCTCCTCTATTTTTTTTATTTTTATACAAAACTCAAAATCTAAAAAATGCCATTTGTACGAATCAGTTTGCCTAAGAAGCTTTCATTAGCAACCAAAAACAATATTTCAGAAGCGATTCATCAATCTTTAATCGCAGAATTTCATATTCCAACTGCTGATTATTTTCATGTAATTGAAGAATTAGAACAGCATCAGATAAAATATCCTGAAAGTTATCTCGGTGTTTCACATACTGAAGAAATTGTATATGTTCAGATCACCGCAGGACAAGGTCGGACAGTAGAACAAAAAAGAAAATTGTACCACCAAATTGCTACGAGAATTGCTGCAACAACAGAGATTCTAATTAATAATGTGATTATTGTTTTAGTAGAAAATAACGGTCTGGAAAACTGGTCTTTTGGTAACGGAGAAATTCAGGAACCAACACATTTAAAAAAATAAGTCTTTATTGCACAGTCTTTATATCGCTCTGGTCATTCCGGATGCGAATAAAGCAAAAAAACAAAACCGTTTCAGCTTGGTACTGAAACGGTTTCTTTATCTTAAAATTTCATCTTCTGAATCCTCACGGCATTCAATATGGCCAGCAAAGCTACGCCAACATCCGCAAAAACGGCTTCCCACATCGTTGCCAGTCCGCCAGCGCCTAAAATGAGCACAAAAGCTTTAACAACAAAGGCCAGCGTAATATTCTGCCAGACAATTTTCTTGGTTTGTTTCCCAATGTTTATCGCCATAGGAATCTTACTCGGTTTATCGTCCTGAATCACAACATCGGCGGTTTCGATCGTGGCATCACTTCCTAAACCTCCCATCGCAATGCCGACGGTGCTTAAAGCAATTACCGGAGCATCATTTACACCATCGCCCACAAAGGCTACAGTCTCATTTTTGGCCTTAATTTCGTTTAGTTTATTCACTTTATCTTCGGGTAGCAAATCGCCAAAAGCATTTGTAATTCCCAAGGTATTCGCAACAAACTGCACTACATTGGTTTTGTCACCACTCAGCATGGTTACTTTAACGCCTAACTCTTTTAGCTTCGTTACAGCTTCTTGGGCATCTGCTTTGATTTCATCGGCAATCGTTAAATAACCGGCAAACTTTTTATCGTAAGCAATGGCAATAGTCGTGTAAACAACCGCATTGGGGTCAACATCGTAATTGATATTGAATTTATCCATCAATTTGAAATTCCCTACGTGCAGTTCTTTTCCGTTTATCTCTGCTTTTAAGCCGTGCCCGGAAATCTCTTCCACATTTTTCAATACTATTGAAGCGTCAATTTGCCCCACATGATTGTGGATCGCCGTAGCAACAGGATGCGTACTCTGACTTTCCAGTACATTTACGAGTTTTAAAATTTCGTCTTTATCAAAACCTTCCTGAATGATCACTTCCTGAACTTTAAAGACACCCTCGGTCATGGTACCTGTTTTGTCCATCACCACATTCTGAATGGTTGAAATACTGTCTAAAAAGTTACTTCCTTTAAACAGGATTCCGTTTTTACTCGCAGCTCCAATTCCGCCAAAATACCCCAACGGAATACTAATCACTAAGGCACATGGACATGAAATTACCAGAAAAACCAAGGCTCTGTACAACCACTCGCTAAACACATAGTTGGAGACAAAAAGCATGGGCAGCAAACAAATGGCTATGGCCAGATAAACTACAATTGGCGTATAAATTTTGGCAAATTTGCGAATAAACAACTCAGCCGGAGCTTTTTTAGTAACGGCATTTTGTACCATTTCTAAAATCTTAGACAATTTACTGTCGTTGTACGCTGCTGTAACTTTTACCAATACAATGGTACTTCCGTTAATCATTCCGGCCAAAACAGCTTCTCCTTTTACTTTTGTATCGGGTTTGCTTTCGCCCGTAAGCGCTGCGGTGTTAAAGGAAGCCGAATCTGAAAGCAATTCGCCATCCAGCCCCAGTTTTTCTCCCGCTTTCAGTTGAACTATCGCTCCAATGGCAACATCGGCAGCTTTGACTTTGGTAGAAATATTGTTTTCCAGCACATTCACCTCATCCGGACGCTGGTCCAACAGGCTCTTAATATTTGATTTGGCACGACTGACTGCCAATCCCTGAAAGTTCTCTCCAATGGTATAAAACAGCATCACAGCAACGCCTTCCGGATATTCTCCGATGGCAAATGCTCCCAGAGTCGCAATACTCATCAGGAAAAACTCTGAAAAAACATCCCCTTTTCTAATGCTTTCAAAGGCTTCTTTTAAAACAGGAAACCCAACTGGCAAATAAGCGATAATGTACCAGGCAATTCTAACATAACCTGAAAACCAGTTTTGTTCAAAATAGTTATCAAATCCAATTCCGATCAGCAGCAAACCAAAGGAAATAAGGGCCGGCAAAAACATTTTAAACAAACTGCTGTCGCCACTATTACCGTGATCGTGTCCGTCATCATCAGAATGAACCGGTTCGTCGTGTGCACAGCTGCAGGACGGTTGGTTTGTTTTTTTCTTTTTAATCTTTTCTTCTTTATGTAGATGTTCCATGAGAAATTTAAAGTTTTAGGTTTCAAAGTTTCAAGTTTAAACTTTGTTTCAATAATGTTCTAAATTTACGGATTTTGTCTTAATAGTTTTTAGGTACCACAAATTAATCTCGCAAAGGCAGAGAAAAGAGATTTCAGATTTTTGATTAACGATTTTTGATTTCTGATTTGCTGTTACCCAAAAGCCTAACTGCCGACTTTATACGGTTTCAATATCTGAAATCTTCAATCGTTACTCTTCAATCTAAAATCCAGAAGACTATTCAGGAACGCACTGTTATGTGTCGCTCCAAAAACCTTTGAACCTCTGTCCCTTTGCCCCTCTGAGCCTCTAAACCTTCACAAAAATCTAGTGATCATGCTCTCCTCCGCCTTTCATCGCCGAAAGCAAATAAAAAGCTCCTTTGGTTACAATTTTTGCATTCGGAGCCACTTTCTCTACAAATTTCACTTCTGTAAAGCCCAGATCTGTAGTACCCGGAATAACCTCAACTGCTCTAAAATGAATCTCTTTTTTATGATTTCCTTCTGCTAATGTTTTCTTTTCTTCGTGGGCTTCTTCTTCCACATATACAAAGTATTTATCGGCATTTCGAACCACAGCATCCTTTGGTAATGCAGGAACAGTGGTGTTTGTGATGTTGATGTTTGCCGAAACATACATTCCCGGAATCAGTCCTTTGGCATCAGCCGATTCGATTTTAGCGTGTACCGCAACGGTTTTACTTTCGTTAGAAAAAGACTTATTGATCCCAAAAATCTTCCCTTTAATTGATTTGTTCGACTGATTGGTTAAAACAAAATCAATGACCTGACCAATCGAAATAGACCCCAGGTCTTTTTCATACACGTTCAAATCCAGGTGCATCTGACTGTTATCGACCACTTCAAACAAAACAACACCCGTTTGGGCATAAGCTCCTTTTGCAATACTTATCTTCCCTACATAACCGTTTATGGGCGCTACCACCGGAACCAATGAAGTACTTCCTTTGGTGCTTACATGCAACGCTTCCAGTTTGTTTCTGGCAGCCTGTGCACGAGCTCTTTCTGCGGCCAGTTTTGATTTTACTTCCTGGAATGTTTTCCTTGGATTTACATTTTCATCGCTCAGGGTTTTCTGGCGGTTGTATTCCAATTGCAGGTATTCAATATTGGCTGTAGCCGAATGGTATTCTTCCTGCATCTCAATCACTTCCAGATTTTGAATGGTCGCCAGTACTTTTCCTTTGTTGACATAGGTTCCTTCCAATACAAAAATATCCTTAACCGTTCCTCCTATCAAAGTCGAAACTTCTGCTGAATTTTGTGGCGGAACTGTCGTATAACCGTTGGCTTTTATCACTTTGTTGAGGTTTCTGTCTTCTACTAAACCTGTTTCGATTCCGACCGTTTTATACTGAGATTCGTTTAAAGCAACTTCGGTTTGCGATTTTTCTTCTTCTTTTGTTTCTTCTACTTTCTTTTGCCCACAAGAAGTAAAAACGGCGATAGAAGCCAGAAGTACTACCCAACTAGCGGTCTTCCTTGGCGATATAACCTTTGCAAATTTTACTGTTAAATGCTTATATGTCTGTTTCATTTTAATTGTTTTTGATGGTTGGAAATTGCAATTCGATTGCACTTTGATTAAAGTTATGCGTAGCCTCTGTGTATTGTTTTTTAATATCAATCGCCTGATTTAAGAAACTGATGTACGACCAGTAACTCATATCGCCATTGGCATAACTTTTCTGGGCTGTACTAATGATCTGATCGGCATATTGCAATCCTTCTTTCTGATAATAGTCCATTGCTTTCTGCTGTTTCTCAAAGTTGTTTTGTAACTCCGCTTTTTGCAGATTCAACGTTAGCCTGTTCTTATCCAAAGCAAGTTGCGACTGGGAAATACTGACTGCCGAAGCTTTTGCTTTTGCTGTATTTACTCCTCCAAACAACGGAATTTGCAAGCCCGCCGTAAAGCCCTGAAACAAGGATTCGGTATTGATGGTTTGTGCAAAATACCCCAATCCTACTTTTGGCGTTCGCATCGCTTTGTGCGTATTGGCCTCTTTCTGGTACACCGAAATTTGCTGCTGGTAAAAGTCTGTCATTAATGCCTCTGCTTTCGAGTTTCCTTCTTCTTTCACCATAACATATTGCAATGTAGTTTGATCGTCGGGAATGATACTCTCATCCGTCTGAATAAAAAACTGCAGTTGCTTTTGGTAAATCGCCAAATCATATTCTAATTGTGCCTTTTGAGTTTCGATCTCTTTTACTTTGGCTTTGGCACTAATGACTTCAATGTTTCCGCTTTCTCCGGTTTTAAAACGCAGTTCTGCATTTTTCAAAAACTTGGTATAAATCTCATTCAGTTCCGAATTCAATTTCTGAATCGAAACGCCGTACAGGTATTGATAATAAGCCAACGTTACTGCCCTTTCTACTTCATAAGAAGATAAGGCTTTTCGTTTCTCTGCCAGCTTCGCCAATTCTTCCTGTAGCTGTCGATTGGCTTTTGTGATATTTCCCAACGGAAAAAACTGCTGAATTGAAACATTATGATCATAATCGGCACTATTGAACTGTCCGCCCTGGTATTGCACCTGAAGCGGATCTGGCTGAAATGCCGTCTTCTTTAAAATCGTTTGCTTCTCAATTTCCTTATCGGCAATCTTTAAATCAATATTGTTTGATTTTGCTAGTTCGATTGCTTTCTCAAGACTTATTTTTTCCTGCGCTGTTGCGAATGTGGTTGCGAACAAGAGTGCAAGCACCAGCTTGTTTGCCTTCAAAGCGCACAATGCTTCTTTCGCAAGCTGCACAAAGGGGGTTTTGCTATTATATGTGGTATTCATTTTTTTCTTTTTTAATTCTTATTGTTCTTCCTGTAAATCTTCCTGCTCTTTGCGGTCAAATTTCTTCTCCAATAACAAATACAGAATTGGTAAAACGATTAACGTTAGTAAAGTTGCTGAAACTAGTCCTCCAATTACAACGGTTGCCAAAGGCTTTTGTACCTCCGCTCCACCGCTTGTTGACAATGCCATTGGTAAAAATCCCAGTGAAGCAACAGCTGCGGTCATTAAAACCGGACGTAATCGGGTTTTGGTACCAATTAAAACTCTTTGCAGCGGATCAAGAACTCCTTCTGTTTTGAGCTGATTGAAATACGAAATCAATACAATTCCGTTTAAAACTGCAATTCCAAACAAAGCAATAAAACCAATACCTGCCGAAATACTAAATGGCATTCCGCGCATCCAGAGTGCAAAGACTCCTCCAATTGCCGATAACGGAATGGCTGTAAAAATCAATCCGGCCTGTTTGAAACTTTTAAAAGTAAAATAAAGCAGCACCAGTATTAATCCCAATGCGATTGGAAGCGCTACTGAAAGTCGTTTAGTGGCTTCAATTAAATTTTCGAACTGACCGCCATAGGTTACATAATATCCTGCCGGAAGTTTGTAATCCTTATCCAGTTTTTGCTGAATTTCCTCCACCACACTTTTTATGTCTCGGCCACGTACGTTTAATCCAACGGTAATTCTACGTTTTCCGTTTTCACGAATGACCTGCACCGGGCCTTGTTCGTACTCCACTGTGGCAACTTGGGAAAGCGGTACCTGCTGTCCGTTAGGTAGCGGAATAAACAAATTGCTCACGTCTGTAATATCAGCGCGATTGTCTTCGTTCATTCGTACGACTACATCAAACCTTTTACTTTCATCATAGATCTTTCCGGCACTTTCACCGGCAAAAGACGAACGTATAATCTGATTGATGTCCGAAATATTCAATCCGTACAAAGCGATTTTATTGTAGTCGTATTTCACCGTAATTTGCGGTAAACCCGTTACTTTATCGGCTTTTAAGTCGCCAATTCCTTCAATACTCTTAATTTTTGAGATTAACTCTGTTGCTTTAGCATCCAGGATCTCTAAATCGTCTCCAAAAATTTTAATGGCGATATCACTACGGCTTCCTGTCATTAGTTCGTTAAATCGCATCTGAATAGGCTGAGAGATCTCGATGTTGGCTCCCGGGATAACTTCCATCTCTGCCTTCATGGCATTTGCCAAATCTTCCCAGTTATCATACTTTCCTTTCCATTCTTTCTTATCCTTCAAAACAATAATCAAATCACCACTTTCGATAGGCATCGGATCGGTTGGAATTTCCCCGCTTCCAATTTTGGTTACGATGGTTTTGATCTCCGGGAACTTGGCTTTTAAGATCTGCTCATATTTAGTGGTTGTTTCCACCATTTGCGTAAGCGAGCTTCCGGTCATGATGGTCGCATTTATAGCCAAATCACCTTCTTCGATGGTAGGAATAAACTCTCCTCCCATTGAATTAAAAATGACTAATCCTAGTGCAAATAAACCCAGTGACACTCCTAAAACTATCTTTTTAAACTGTAATGCTTTTTTCAAAAACGGTGTGTAAATCGATTCCAGCCACGCCATCATTCTGTCGCTGAAATTTTCTTTGTGTTCTGTGCTCTTTGATAAAAATAAAGCACTCATCATAGGCACATACGTCAAAGAAAGGATAAAGGCTCCGGCAACGGCAAACCCTACTGTCATTGCCATAGGCTTAAACATCTTACCCTCTGTTCCTACTAAAGCCAAAATAGGCAGGTATACGATCAGGATGATAATTTCTCCAAAAGCGGCACTGTTCCTGATTTTGGAAGCCGAATTGTAAACTTCAGCATCCATTTCGTTTTGCGATAGTTCCTTTTTGCGTTTGAGTTGCTGCAGGTGATGCATCGTGGCTTCAACAATAATCACAGCTCCGTCCACGATAATTCCAAAATCAATCGCACCAAGGCTCATTAAATTCCCGCTTACGCCAAAGGCATTCATTAAAATAATGGCAAAAAGCATGGCCAATGGGATCACAGAAGCTACAATTAAGCCCGCACGGAGATTCCCCAAAAACAAGATCAATACAAAAATAACGATCAGAGCTCCTTCCAGTAAGTTTTTTGTAACGGTTCCAATAGCGTTATCAACTAATTTTCCTCTGTCGATAAAAGCTTCGGCAACTACACCTTCCGGTAGACTTTTATTGATCTGAATCATTCTTTCGTGTATTCTGTTGACCACTGCGCTGGAGTTTTCTCCTTTTAGCATCAAAACCATTCCGGAAACAATTTCACCTTTACCGTCTTTGGTTGAAGCACCGTAACGCAAGGCAACACCTTCACGAACTTCGGCCACATCACGAACCAGAACGGGCGAACCATTTCGGTTTTTAACCACCACGTTTCCTAAGTCTTTCGTTCCCTTTGCCATACCAACACCACGAATGAAGTAAGCAAACTGGTCTTTTTCGATATAAGCCCCACCTGTATTTTGATTGTTTTTTTCGAGTGCGTCAAAAATTTCTGTAATCGTAACGCCAAGGCTATTTAGCGTATTTGGATTTACAGCAATTTCATATTGTTTCAGTTTTCCACCCCAGGTACTTACATCGGCTACGCCTTTGATACCCTGCAATTGCGGAATGATGATCCAATCCTGAATGGTACGCAGCTTTATCGCATCGTACTTATCTTCATAGCCTTTTTTGGCATATACGTCGTATTGGTAAATTTCTCCTAAACCGGTACTGATAGGTGCCAGCTCGGGCGAACCTGCATAGGCAGGAATATTTTCCTCGGCTTGTTTGAGTCGCTGAAATATTTGTTCTCTGGCCCAGTAGATATCGACATCGTCCTCAAAAACTACGGTAACCACCGATAATCCGAAACGCGAAATACTGCGAAGTTCTATGATATCCGGAACGGTCTTTACCGCCTGCTCCAAAGGATATGTAATTAATTGTTCGACTTCCTGACTTGCCAAAGTAGGTGCTGTAGTAATAATTTGCACCTGATTATTGGTCACATCCGGCAGGGCATCGAGGGGCAATTGTTTGAGTGAATAGCTTCCCCAGGCTATTAATACAAGGGTAAATAGTAGTATAACGAATTTGTTCTTTATACTAAACTGTATGATTTTATCTAACATTTTTATGGTATAATGACGTGAGAAATGAGGCAAAGTATTGCCTATTTTACTGCTGCGGATTAGCCGCAACGCTCTTACCCGAATCCCGATTTGTCGGGGCGGGCATCATTATGCTATTTGAGGGGGCTGCCAGATACTTCCGTAGAAATTGGAAGCAAAAACAGAAATATAATTGGGTAACGGACTTGAGATAATAGAATGCGTAACAGGAAAATCAAAACTTGTGAAAGTCTGATAACTTAAAACCTGTGCACCACAACAATTGCACGCACAAAAGGGCGAGCACAAATCGTTGTCTTTATCGTGTGAGTGATTTGCTTCAGAAGAAAACTGAGCAGTTTTGTGAGCAGCACTGTTTATTTCCATATCTGCACAGGGCATATTGGAAAGTGCCAGTAAATAAATCGATAATATGATTGTTATCCATTTCACATTGCAAAAATAGTATTTATTTCGATTCCAAAATCTAAATAATTGAATTTGATGTTTCTAAAAAAGACAAATGGGTCAGAAAAAACAGCAAAAATCCCCTTTCCTTCAAAACATAATTTCTTAAAAAAACAGTATCGGTGATGAGAAATTTTAATTAACCTTAACAATAATTAACATTTTTTTCAGGTTCGCTATTTCAAAGCAAAAAACACCTAATCCACCTGTAAAACAAAGATATAAAACACTTAATTTCCGTAAAAACACACTAGTTCTTAATTTATTTGATGTCATTTTATTCATTAACAATAATAAATACGATAATCAAGCAGGAATAAATTACTACTGTCAGTCTCTTTTCCAATCTTTAAAGAAAGAATTTTCACACATATTTAAACTACTAAAGCTGCAATAGTAAAAAATCAATCGTTAAAAAGCAGTCTAAATCTATCCAACAGATCGCTATACCCAACAGTCAAACTATCTATTGAAAAAGGAAAATCAGTACAAAAGAGAGCCAGAAAAGAAGCAGAACTGAATAAAATTATTCTTCCCGAAGATGAAGAACCAAAACCCAAAAAATAATCCCCTCACTTCTTAATTTAAGCCTTTTTATGGTTTTTAAAGCGTACTCCACAAAAAACGAATACCACCAACCATTACTCTACTAATTTTTAAAGTATTAGCTCACTCATTTTAACTCTTGCTTTACCCACAAAACAGAAATCCCACAATGAACCCAATTGCTCTAAATTTGAACCCGTAACATGCATTTAAGTAAAGCACAAACGTAGAAAATTCGAACTCAATTTTGCTCAATATTTCCAATTCAAATAACTCTAAATAATAAAACACAATTATCTTATTTTAAATTAATTATAAATTCTATCTAAAATAATAGTTAAAAACAAAATTCTAACAAAAAAGACCGCTTTTCACATAAACTAACTCACAATATCAAGGCAAATTCTAACGTTAAAACCACAATAATTTTCCTCTGAAAAACCAAATAATTCGAAAGTACATTTTTCACCTAAACGCAACGATAAAATCAAAAATTAGACTTTGACACGCTTTTTTTGAAAAACACACTCTTTGAGGGACACTTTTCTCTGAAATTTAAATTTTAGCCTTGTTTTTCTATATCTTTTCAAAATAATATCGTCTTCTAAAACCTACAGAAGTTTTGTTTTAGATAATAATATCTAAACCGCTGGAAATAAAAACAAAACAACAAACAACAAGACAATGTGTCAGGCTTGAAATTAGCCTTTTTGCGCAATATTTTGCCACCGATATGTAATCCCTCCGGGATATTTTATCTTGCATTAATCAACATCTATAAATATATAATCTCTCCGAGATATTTTTGCTGTGAGTAAAATGCTGACGCATTTACAGACGAAACTTTAGCGGGATACTCCACCAGGAGTAAACTATCGGTAACACTCACGCCCATCCACTTCTTTTGCAGTGAATAAAATGCCGACGCACAGAGATGAAACTTTAGCGTAATACTCCGCCAGGAGTAAGATATCGGTAACAAAAAAACTCTTAAGGAAATTAATTTCCCTAAGAGTTTTTTTTACCATAAAGATCTGGAGATACAAAGCACAAAAACAAAAACCTTTGCAACTCTGTAACTTTGCCCCTTTGCCCCTCTATAAAGAAGCCATATCAATTACAAAACGATACTTAATATCCCCTTTTAGCAGTCTTTCATAGGCATCATTTACTTCGTTCACACCGATCAATTCAATATCGGCAGTAATGTTATGTTCAGCGCAAAAATCAAGCATTTCCTGAGTTTCTTTGATTCCGCCAATAGCAGAACCCGCAAAACTTCTTCTCCCTAAAATAAGACTAAACGAAGTCACCGGAAGAGGCTCCATTGGCGCACCAACCAGAGTCAAAGTTCCATCAACTTTCAGTAAATTCAGATACGCATCGATATTATGTTCTGCCGATACACAATCCAGAATAAAATTCAGACTTTTAGCATGTTGTGCCATTTGTACTGGATCTGTAGACAACACTACTTCATCGGCTCCCAGACGTTTTGCATCTTCGGTTTTAGACAATGAAGTGGTAAAAACCACCACATGAGCCCCCATAGCTTTCGCTAATTTGATTCCCATATGTCCCAAACCACCAATACCAACGATCCCTACTTTCTGTCCAGGACCAACATTCCAGTGCTTTAATGGTGAATAGGTTGTGATACCCGCACAAAGTAAAGGAGCCACTCCCGCAAGATCTAATTTATCCGAAATATGAAGCACATAATTTTCGTCTACTACTATACTTTGCGAGTACCCACCAAAGGTTTGTCCGCCTAAATGACTATCCGGAGAATTAAACGTTAAAGTGCTGCCCGCATCACAAAATTGCTCTAAATCGCCTTTGCAATGCTCACATTCTCTGCAAGAGTCAACCATACAACCTACTCCGGCCAGGTCACCAACCTTGAAGTTTTTCACGTGATCTCCTACTTTTGTCACTCTTCCCACAATCTCATGCCCCGGAACAATTGGGTATACCGTACCGTGCCATTCGTTTCTGGCCGAATGCAGATCGGAATGACAAATTCCGCAGTATAAAATTTCTATTTCAACATCATGAGCCAATACCGCTCTGCGTTGAATGTCTAAGGTTTGCAACAGCGCGTCTGCCGCCTCTGTACCAAAGGCTTTTATGTTTTTTACTTCCATTTTTTATTGTTTTTTTTTTAGTTTTATTTGTTTTAGGTTTCAAGTTTAAGGTTTCAGGTTTCACATAATCAAAACACAGCTCTTCCCATTCAGAATTTTCTAACTATCTAATTACCCAATTATCTAATTAACCTACTTCCCATAACTGTAGTATTCCTCATCGGTTACGCTATCGAGCCAGATTCCGGTTCCTTTATCGATTTCAGTAATAATGGCAATGTGCGAAAACGAACTAAAGGGTGTCGCCCCGTACCAATGTTCAATTCCCGGCAGAATGGTAACCACTTCATCTTTGTGAAGCAATCGAACAGTCTTTCCTTTTTCCTGAAAATAACCAATTCCGTTTGTAGCAATAAACAACTGTAGCGTTGGATTAACATGCCAGTTACATCTCGATCCGGGCTCAAAAGAAACCTCTTTAATAACTGTATTATCAGGATGAATGTTGCTGGTTTGTTTTTTATACGAAACATCACCAGTCATATAAGTATTAGGGATTTTCCCCTCTTCAATAACAGAAGTATAAAGTGTTGACATAAAATTGATTTTTGAGATTGATTTCTTATTTAAAATGATCCGACAAAAGCCGCTGCCTTTAAGTGCCGGACACCACAATGCCTGCCTTAAATCATTTAAGACTAAAGCAATCCGCTGAAACTAAATTTCTTTAGGAAAAGCGGTTGTAACAAATTGATTCTTTGAAGTATTCATAATTATTTGTTTTTTTACCACCAGTTTAAACTAAATCATAAAAGCGGGAATGTGCTTTGTGAAGTATTATTTAGCTTATCGAAAACTGATTAATGATTAATACTACTTATTTCAATGCAAATCTACAGCGGTAAAGAGGCAGAGCGATAACAATAATCAAACAAAAAATTAAGAATATGAAACAATTTACACTCTGAGTGATTTTGGAATTGTTCCTGTAATTCTTTTAAAGTAATTATTAAAATAACTTGGGTATTCAAATCCCAGCGAATATCCGATATCCGAAATACTCCAGTCGGTATGTTGCAGCAAAGCTTTGGCTTCACCCACAATTCGCTCTGAAATATGAGCCGTTGTAGGCTTTCCGGTAACTTCTTTCACCGAACGATTCAAATGATTCACATGAACAGCGAGGCTTTGTGCGTAGTCCTGTGGTGTTTTTAATGCCAATGGCTCATTTTTGGTTTCTATTGGAAACTGTCTTTCCAATAACTCTAAAAATAACGAGGTAATTCTGGAAGAAGCATTTCTGGGTTTAAAGAAATTCTCAGAAGGCTGCATTTTCATCGATTCATGCAAAATCAAATTGATGTAATTGCGTATCAAATCGTCTTTGAAAATATAATCCGTCTCTTGTTCTTCAATCATTTTCTGAAACAACGAATCTATAAACACCTTTTGATCAGCTGATAATGAAAAAATAGGCGTACCGCCAATTTTAAAAAGAGGCGATTCATGAAGACTTTCCGAACGGTCTTTTACCTTCAGAAAATCTTCGGTAAAAACACAGGCATACCCTTCATAAGAAGGCGAAATGATTTCCCAGGAGTATGGAATATGCGGATTTCCGAAAAACAAAATCGTTCCGTCCGTCTCAATTCCCCTGTCTGCATAGTGAATAAAACTCTTGCTGGTATTGATGCAAATCTTGTAAAAATCCCTGCGATTGTAAGTCGGAATCTTGCTCACATCACCGTTTACTTCATATACTTTAAAACCTTTTAGCTTTAAATCGCTAATCCCAAGTTCTGAACCCTGTTCCTCTAGTTGTTCTTTCATGTTGCAAAGTTATGAAAATCAAACAAACTTTGTTGAAGTTGTTTTTTTTGTTTCAAGTTTCAGGTTTCAGGTTTCAAGTTTCAGGTTTCAGGTTTCAGGTTGAAACCAGTTTTGTGGTGAAATTGCTAAAGTTCAATTTTGTTAGCCCGCTGCTTAAAAAAACGGATGTTTCTTATTTCATAATCAAATCACAACCATCAAGCATTTATTTTTCATGAAAAAAGTTTGTTATTTTATACCAATCGGTATATATTTGTATTCTTATTTTCAATTCTCATGAGTAAAGCCGAAAAAACCAAACAATTTATTATAGAAAAAACTGCTCCCATTTTCAATATGAAAGGGTACAGCGGCACTTCTATGAGCGATATTACCGAGGCAACGGGACTTACAAAAGGAAGCATTTACGGTAACTTTGAGAACAAAGATGAAGTAGCTCTGGCGGCTTTTAAATTCAATGTAAAAAAACTTCAGGATGCTTTTACACAGGAAATCGAAAAGCAAACGACTTTTAAAGACAAATTACTCGTTTATCCAAGGCTCTACTCCGATTATTATGCGTTAAGAATCACTCAAGGTGGATGCCCTATCATCAATACTGCCACCGAAGCTGACGATACGCATCCGGTGCTTCGAAAAAAGGTCGAAAGTATAATTCTGGCATGGAAAGAAAAACTGGTCTATTTCATCAAACAAGGTATTGCGGCCGGAGAATTTAAAGGGGAATCCATAGATCCGGAAAAAACCGCCCTAACCATCATTGCTATTATCGAAGGTGCTGTTATGATTTCCAAAATAACGGGCGACCTGTCTAATTTATCTACTATTATGCTTTCACTGAAAAAGATAATCGATGACTTAGAGTAAAGTCAATAAAAACAATAGTCCTTTTTTTAACCAAAAATATACCGATCGGTATAAAACATTATTCTATGACACCTTTAAACCGAAAACTGCTCATTCTGACCGTCATATTAGCCGCGATTATGGAACTGATCGACATATCAATTGTAAATGTTGCGCTTTCACACATGAGCGGAAATCTGGGCGCTACACTCGAAGACACCTCATGGGTGATAACTGCTTACGCCATTGCCAATGTGATTATCATACCTATTACGAGCTTTCTAAGCGCCAATCTCGGGCGACGCAACTATTATATCGGTTCTGTTGTTTTGTTTACGTTCTGCTCTTTTATGTGCGGACATTCCTCTAACATTTGGATGCTCGTTTTTTTCAGGTTCTTTCAGGGAATTGGTGGTGGTGCTTTGTTATCCATCTCACAAGTTGTGGTTTTCGAACTTTTCCCCAAAGACAAACAATCGACAGCCGGAGCTTTATTTGGAGCCGGAATTTTCATCGGTCCCACTATTGGTCCTACACTGGGCGGTTACATAACCGAAAATTACGATTGGCCCTGGATCTTTCTTATCAATGTTCCGATTGGAATTCTCGTCATGATCTCCTGTTACTTTTTACTGCAGGAACCGCCTGTAAAACCGGAAATCACTAAAGTCGACTGGACTGGCATCGCTTTACTTGCCATAGGAGTTGGGGCTTTACAAACGGTTCTCGAAAGAGGTGAAGTCGAAGACTGGTTTGAAACCCGCTATATTGTCGTTCTTACTGTTATTGCCGTCACAAGTCTGCTCTTTTTTATTTATTGGGAACTTACGGTCGAAAAACCCGTCGTAAACCTTCGGGTCCTCAAAAGTAAATCTTTAAGTATTGCCGCGATCCTGACTTTTGTAACCGGATTTGGTATGTTTATTTCCATCTATATCAGTCCGGTTGTCGCACAACGTTTATTGAGTTTCTCCCCTTACCAAACCGGATTGCTTTTATTGCCGGGGGCGCTTTTTGCCTTACTGGCCTTAAAAATGTGCGGAACCTTGCTGCAAAAAGGCGTTTCACCGGTACTTATTATCGCAGCCGGATTTCTTTTGTTTATTTATTTCAACTGGAGAATGTCCGGTATGACTTTAAATACCAGCGCTGCCGAAGTGGCAACTTCCCTAATTTTTCGTGCATTGGGCATGGCTTTACTTACTGTTCCGCTTACGATGCTGGCCGTCTCCTCTTTAGACGACAAAGATGTTGGTCAGGGTGCTGCTTTGAATAATATGATGCGACAGCTGGGCGGTTCTTTTGGTGTTTCGATCATCAATACGTATGTTGCACATCGATTTGCAGCACACCGAAACGAACTAATTTCGACAGTTACCCCAGACAATAGCATAGCAATGGACCGAATAAATGCTTACATCAGGTATTTTCAAAGCAGAGGTTTTGCTTATAATGAGGCTAAATTTAAAGCGCTCCGACTTATGGAGAGTGTTGTTTTAAGACAATCTTCTTTATTGAGTTATCGCGATGCTTTTTTCCTTGTTGGATTGTTTTTTGTAGTAACCCTACCTCTTCTTTTGTTTGTAATGAATAAATCGAAAAAGAGAAAAACCGATCTTATGCTCTCCGATCACTAAAAAGAGCGCTTTCTTTCTGACAAACAAGCTTGTACGGCCTTTTCCTAAAATTTAGAATCATTCTATTGCCTCTCTTTTATCAAATCATTTTGTTTTGGTGTAATTTTATATTGAAATTAACCTTAAAGTAAAACACAGCTAATAATATGAGTGTTATTAAAGATGAAAATAAGCTTATTAGCACCATTAAACGCGTTGATCAGAAAATCGACAAACTTAATGACCAAAAGATTATTGCCTTTTTTGAAGCCCTTGGGCTGACTGAAAGAGCAGATGTGCCTAAAAATTTCCTGGAATGGGAGACAATTCTTATCGTTGTCCCGGATCGTCATATTTCGCACGAATTAAAGTATTACAAATACTCTATCGCAAGACTTTCCTTTGTGACCAATCCAAATGCTACTGAAATTCATATTTTTGATTTCACTGAATGGAAAAAAATCACCCAAAACAAAACACAATTTCAAGTCAGAGAATTGTTAAAGAATAATTTTGGCGGAGTTCGAAATCACGAGGACAGATTGAATTAAGTAAATAAATTCATTTCAGCTTCAAGTCATCATCTAAGTAATAAAACCTTTGTCAATGCTATGTTTTGACAAAGGTTTCGTTTTCAGAACTGTATTACCAGTCTCTTTTAATTTCAAAAATCCTGAGAAACTTTTTCTCTAATTTCTTCCGCTTTCTTTCTTCTTTCCATCTGGAATAGAAAATGGTAAAAAGTAAAAACAAATTCACAATAGTAGAAGCCCTCCTAAGCCCTTTTGCAAATAGAACAAAAAACAAGTTAATTGCAATTATAGCAACTAGAGGTGAATATTTCACCCAGAACAATTGAATTTTACTATTTGGCTCAATCGTATAAGCTACTTTAAGTCTGTTATCAACATTTTTGTAGCTTCCTTTTACAACAAAACAGGTGGGAGATGTTGCCGAATTTATGGTCAAACGAAAACTTTTATCATCAAAAAGACCATAAAAAGGCTTTAATTCGCCAAATCTCGGAAATATTCTCAAGGAACTGAATTTTATTTTCAAAGAACCAATTTCAGTATTGTTTTTTAATCTTGCTCTAAATTCAGCTATACTTAATTTTGATTCCATTCAATCCATTTTATATTCTTTCCGCATACTCTTTCTCCAAACAATACGATTCTCAAAGCATCTATTTTTACTGAGCAGTAAGTAAACTTTTCAACATTTCATTCAACGCATTTCCGTGAATGTTTTTAGCCAGTATGATTCCGTTTTTATCAATCAGAAAGTTTAAAGGCACCGCTTGAAGCATATAATCGCTCGCGGCAGGAGAACTCCAGTATTTTAAATCACTCACCTGTGTCCATGTCAATTTTTGTTTGGCAATGGCTCCCAGCCAAAGTGCTTTTTTCGTGTCCATGGAAACGCTGTAAATCGAAAACTTGCCGGAATAGGCGTTGTACAATTTTAGCAATTCAGGCTGCTCCTTGATACAAGGGCCACACCACGATGCCCAAAAGTCAACTAAAACAAACTCTCCCCTTAAAGAAGAAAGTGCAACATTGTTTCCTTTTGCATCCGGTAGATCAATTTCAGGGGCAATGTCTCCAACATCAGTCCCTACAACCTGAGCTTTCGAACTCGTGACTACACAGCATAGGAAACTTAAAATAAGTAGTGTTTTTTTCATAATCATTATGGATAAATTTGGGGTTATTCTCTTTAAAAAGTCTCTCCAAAACCCAAGAATCACTGAACATCTTCTATTATAAATTCTGTAATCACGGGCTGCGAAAATACGATTATAAGTAAAAACAAATATAAATACTTCTGCTGCAAATTACCTCCCCTGTTCTTAAAATTATGCTAAATAACTTTCTTTAAATTGATATATCGGGAAAAGTCGATATATTTGCTCCATGGAAGCGATAGAAATTTTTAAAGCATTGTCAAACAAGTCCAGATTACAAATGCTGGAATGGCTAAAAGAGCCCGAAATTAACTTTCCGGATCAGCTCCAGCACTCCGGATTTGAACATGGAGTTTGTGTGGGCCAAATACAGGCCAAAGCCGGACTAACCCAATCCACAGTATCCGAATACCTGTCTATTTTACAGCGCGCTGGTTTTATCGAGGCCAAACGTGTTGGGCAATGGACTTATTATAAACGCAACGAAGGTGCCTTTGAAGCACTCAGTAAATTAATTCAATCTAATTTGTAAATTACTATGAGTACAAACAACCTGTTTTCGCCATTTAACTTAAAAACGTTAAATCTTAAAAACCGAATCGTAATGGCGCCTATGACGCGCTCCTTTTCTCCAAACGGAGTTCCAACTGACGAAGTAGCTTCTTACTATCAAAAAAGAGCTGAAGGTGAAGTTGGATTAATATTATCCGAAGGAACTGTTATTGACAGACCTTCGTCTTCAAACGACGCAAATGTTCCTCATTTTTATGGCGATGAAGCCTTAAACGGATGGAAAAAAGTAATCGAAGAAGTGCATACAGCCGGTGGTCAGATGGGACCGCAAATCTGGCATATGGGAATTATGGACAATCATCACTCTGGCTGGGTTCCTCCTACACCTTTTGAAGGTCCATCAGGCTTAAACCGACCTGATTTTAGTAACGGAAACACCATGTCGGAAAAAGACATTGAAGATACTATTATTGCTTTCGGAAAAGCAGCTGCCGACGCCAAAAGACTTGGTTTTGATACCATCGAAATTCATGGGGCACACGGTTATTTAATTGACCAGTTTTTCAGAGCCGAAACCAATTTACGTACTGATCTTTACGGTGGAAAAACACTACCGGAACGCAGCCGCTTTGCTATTGAAGTGGTAAAAGAAATCAGAAGACAAGTTGGTAACGATTTTGCTGTGATTATGAGATTTTCTCAGTTTAAACCTTCTGATTACAATTATAAACTGGCTAAAAATCCGCAAGAATTAGAGGCCTGGCTTAACCCTATAGTGGATGCCGGAGTAGATATTTTACACTGTTCTCAACGTCGTTTCTGGGAGCCTGAATTTGAAGAATCTGATTTGAATTTTGCTGGCTGGGCTAAAAAAGTTACCGGAGCACCAACTATTACAGTAGGTTCCGTTGGACTTTCAAGCGATTTCTTTGGCGCTTTTGCAGGAGAAAGTTCAGAACCAACTTCTCTGGAAGAATTAAACAGACGTTTCGACAGAGGCGATTTTGATTTGGTTGCGGTAGGAAGACCTCTTTTATCTGACCCAAACTGGGTGGCAAAAATCAAAGCAGGACATACCGATCAATTAAAAGGTTTTAGCAAAGAAGCTTTAGGACAATTGGTTTTAGAGTGATTTTAGGTGCTAAGGCTCTAAGCTTCTAAGGTTCTGAGGAACAAAGGTTTTCTCTCTTTGCAACTCCGAACCTCTTTTTAAAAACTCAGATAAATCAAAAAGGGATGAAAAACAGTACTGTTTTTCATCCCTTTTTTAGGTTCAAAGCGACAAAGACTCAAAGCAGCAAAGGTTTTACCTCTGTCCCTCAAAACCTTAGAACCTTAGTCCCTCTTTTTAAGAAACCTTTCTTTTTTGAAACTTATTCTGAAGCCAGTTGCGAACCGGTTCGTCATAAAATTTTAGGCACAGGTAAGCTATTGCAATACTTGAAATTAAAACACCAATTCCAACCACATAACCGTCCTTTAACGGGATTTTGTTTTCGAATACCCAAGCCATATAGCAATAAATTAGCGGATAGTGTATAATGTAAATTGGATACGAAATGTCTCCCAAAGCCTTGCAAATTTTAAGCGATAGCGGATTTTTGATCTCTCCTCCCGCTCCTATAGCCACGATTAACGGAAACAATAGGATGATACAAACCGACTCATACAAACCATTCATCCACAAACTGTTTTCATCACCAAGCCTAGGGATGCTAAAAATAAGGATAATTAAAACGCTGCAAATCCAAAAGGCACCTTTGATATGAATCAGTTTTCCCAAACGGGAAAGTAAAACTCCTGCAAAGAAGGGATACAACAAACGGGTAAATCCAACATACAATTCCTGCATCGTTAATGACCAACCGCCAATAACATCTCCTTTGGGACCAAATACGGTATAATGAACGAGCATTCCGGCAAAAACCAACACTAAAAAGCCCAGCACTTTATTTGAAAATTTGCGGAAGAATAACGCATACAGGATATTGGCAATATATTCGAAGAAAAGAGACCATGCCGGCCCGTTAAGCGGAAACGTTTCACCCCAGCCTCTAATTTCCATTGATGGTGGAAGCGGTATCAGTACAAAACCAGCCAGCATCACCAAAATTAGTTTCCAGACTGGCATTGTGGCAATTTGAGGAAAAGCGACATTCGAAGCCTGAAGGTAATACAGCAGTGCTCCAATAACCATTCCCATAATAACCATGGGCTGTAAGCGGATTAAACGTCGTTTGTAAAATTCCCATTGTGACATTTTCTCCCAGCGATCGTCGTATGCATAGGCTACCACAAATCCCGATAAAAGAAAAAAGAAATCGACGGCCAGATAACCATGATTCATAAGCTGTTTGAATCGGCTTCCTTCATTAAAAGCTTCGAAGGCGTGAAAAATAACGACTAAAATTGCGGCTACCCCACGTAAGCCGTCTAAAATTTCATAATGTTTTTTGGGTTTAATTTCCATTGAACTTGAATTCATAAAATAGTTTTGGTTGTTAATAGGTTAGATAATTTTTTGGTGGAAGCTAAAATAGCGATATTTCCCTAACAGGCTGGCGGATTGAACCTTGTAATCCTAAAGAAAGACTGGTTATTTGTTACAATAATTACAGTAAATTCCAATAGGGTAAGAAAAATCCTTTCTTCCTTCATTTCCAGCTGAAATTTGGAATTTGAACTCTTAGAAAATTGGTTTTAACGCTACTATTCCTGGTGGTTTTTAAGCCATTCCAGTCTGCGTTGGTCCGGTAAATGGGTTACTTTAAAATTTTCGAATCTCGCTTCAAAACCTTTTCCGTCAGGTGATGCTGCCATCAGACCTACCATAACCGGAGTATTGTCCTGCAAAGGTGCGTTTCTGGTCAAAATATAGTTTTTATCATCATACGAAAAGAAGACTTCAACGGCGTCCAGTCTTCTCACCACTTTTATCCATACAAATGGTGGTGCTTTCTCTAAAGTGGTCACGCTCCAATCACTTTTATCGTGTGTGACAACGGTGCTGATATTAAACTTCCCGTCTACAAATTCGACTCCGGTTTTAATGTAATTTTTTTCATCTATGCGAAGCATGAGTCCCATTTGATCAAAGCGAGCGATATAATTCCCGGTTAACTTTACTTTGGCTTCAAATTCTCCTCCGTAGGTCGCATAATAAAACGGTGCATCGTCAACAGTAAAACCATAATGCGAAATGCGCCAATAATCACTATTTGCTGTGACATTCATGATCAAAGCATTGTTTTTAATTTCCCATTTTTCCGGTTCGTTAAACCATTGCATTTTGTTCAGGCTTTGCGCCGAAAGATTTTGCGCTAAAAACAAAGTGATGGCACCTAGTATAATTTTTTTCATAGTAGTATTTTAAGTAATAGACTTTTTATTTAACTTATGGGGTAAAATTCATATTAAGACATAAAAACATTGGCAGTATTCCTAAAAGTAAAGCTGCAAATTTTTACACTTGCAGCTTTACAACCAACCATTTTTAGAAACATGAAATTATTGAAGTGAGAAACTCACTTTAGATTTTATAGCCGTAGAAGATGCTCCAATGATGGCTTCAAAAGCTCCCGGTTCAGCAACCCAGTCGTGTTTTTTATCGTCAAAAAAGCTAAGTGCTGTTTTATCGATGGTAAAAGTCACTGTCTTTTCTTCTCCCGCCTGAAGCGAAATTTTCTCGAAACCTTTTAATTCCTTAATCGGACGTGGTAATGAAGATTTTAAGTCGCTGATGTAAAGCTGAACTACCTCTGAACCTTCTCTTGTTCCGGTATTTTTAACTTTTACCGAAAAAGTGATCTGATCTCCGGCTCCCATTTGTTTTTTATCAGCTGTTACTTTTCCGTACTGGAAAGTAGTGTAACTCAAACCATGACCAAAAGAGAATAATGGTTTTGCTTTTTGTTTGTCGGCCCAACGGTAGCCTACAAAAATGCTTTCTTTGTAGGTTACATCCTCACCACCCGGAAATTCACCCAATGCATGAGCTCCGTTATCTGATAATTTTACAGGAAAAGTAAACGATAACTTCCCTGAAGGATTTACATCTCCTACCAAGACAGCGGCTAAAGCATTTCCGGCTTCTGTACCTAAAAACCAGCCCTGTACAATTCCCGGAACTTCTTTTACCCATGGCATTGCCACTGCATTTCCTGAAATATTTACAAAAACGATGTTTTTATTTACTTTAACCAATTCTGTTATCAGCTGATCCTGACCATAAGAAAGACCTAAATCCAGACGGTCGTAACCTTCAGCATCCTGTTTATCACTTTTATTGGTACCTCCAATAAAAAGAACTACATCGGCAGCTGCAGCTACTTTTAAAGCCTCAGCGGTTAACTCGGCAGCAGAGCGTTTGTCTTCAAGACTTACTTTTGCCACTACCCCATTATAGTTACTTGTTGGATCACCAACATATCCACGGGTATAAACAATTTCGGCCTGATTCCCGATTCTTTTCTTTAATCCTTCCAACGGCGTAATTTCGTATCTGGCTTTCAATGAAGAACTTCCTCCTCCAACGGTCGTCATTTTGATGGCATTCTCTCCAATCACCGCAATTTTCTTTGTTTTAGAAAGATTGATGGGCAAGATGTTGTTGTTGTTTTGAAGCAATACAATACCTTCCTCGGCAATTTTTAAACCTGCTTTGGCGTGTTCTTCTGTTCCAAAAGAACCAAAAGGCCTGTTTTTATTCATTGTAGTTAAAAATGACAAACGCAAAATACGACGTACCTTTTCGTCTAGTTCTTTTGTTCCCACTTCCCCTTTTGCAATCATATTTGAGTAAGGTTTTGCCAAAAAGTAATTGTCGTAGGCATTGCTGGTTCCCCAAGAAAGTCCGTTTGTCCAGGAACCAAATTCCATATCCAAACCATTATAAATCGCTTGTTTGGTATCATGCACTCCACCCCAATCAGACACTACAACTCCTTTGAAACCCCATTCTTTTCGAAGAATATCGTTTAGTAAAAATTCGTTATGGCAGCAGTGTTGCCCTTTATATTTATTGTAGGAGCCCATAATTGCCCAGGCGTCTCCTTCCTGAACTGCAGCTTTAAAAGCGGGTAGGTAAATCTCGTACAAAGCGCGATCGTCAACAATTACATTAACGGAATTACGACCTGTTTCCTGATTGTTTAAGGCAAAATGTTTGACGCAAGCAGCCACTCCGTTTGCCTGTACTCCTTTAATATAAGGAACCACCATTTTTGAGGTCAGAAAAGGATCTTCTCCCATGTATTCGAAGTTTCGGCCGTTTAATGGTGATCTGTAGATGTTAACGCCTGGCCCTAATAGTACATTTTTGTTACGGTAACGTGCTTCTTCTCCTATTGATTTTCCATACAGCGAAGACAACTCTTTGTTCCAGGTGGCAGAAAGCGCAGTTAAAGCCGGGAAAGCAATACAGGAATCATTGGTCCATCCTGCCTGATCCCACTCGTCCCATAACACTTCGGTACGAATTCCGTGTGGTCCGTCGGTCATCCAGTTTTCCGGAATTCCCAAACGAGGCACACCCGGTGAGCTGAATTTTGACTGTGCATGGATCATGGCAATTTTCTCATCGGTTGTCATTCTCGCAAGCGCATCGTCTACACGCTCATTAATCGATTTTTTATCATCTAAATAAACCGGAATTTTATGCTGTGCATGCGCACCGACAGCACCCAACAATAGTAAAACAACAATTGTTTTAACGTTTTTAAACATAACTATAAATTTATTAAAGCATTTAATTGACCATCTAAAGAAAGTAGAAGTAGTATCTCTCTTTTTAAGAATACTGTAAAGCTAAAACGTTATAGTTCGTGTTGGATTTTTAAATGAAAAAAAGTAGCAAAATAAAAAACTAAGCAATTCAAAAACAATTACTTAACAAAAATAAAAAGCAAAAAAAAGTAGTGGTTTTAAATGTATTTTCTAAAGTTTCACTGATATTAAGCCAATTTTCATGACCATTTCTTCAAAATCATTTCGGGAAACTGCGGCTTTATTTCGTGCTCTGGTTCGGTAATTGTAAATCGTGCTCAAAGAGTAACGCAAAAATGCTGCAATTTTCACACTATCGGTAATTCCCAAACGAATCAAAGCAAAAATTCGAAGCTCTGTATTCATGAGTTCGCCCTGCTTTAAAACGATTTGTTCTTCCTGAATTAAAAGCGCGTTGAAATCTTTTACGAAAGTAGGATACAAATTCAGAAAGATGATATCGAAATTCTTGTAAAGTTCTTCCAGTTCATTATCGACCAGAGTGGTTGATTTTAATATCTTATAGATTTCGTCGAACTGTTTGGCTGTCGCCTTTTTATTTAACGTAATGCGGTAATTTTCTAATTTATTGATGTAAGTCGAACAAAGACTGAAAAAGTGTGCGATGTATTCTTCTTTGACATGGTTGGACTCCGATAATTGTGCATTACGTTCCTGCAACTGATTGTTCGTTTCTGTAATGTCTTTATTTAATTCGGCCAATTTTTGACTTGTAATGTAAAGTTCGCCCCTGATTCGCGATACTTTTTTCATTTGTTTGTAAACGTAAATGACCGCCACAATCAAAAATACCGACAACAGGCTGATGCATAAAAGATACAATTGAAGTTCTGTTTTTCTTTTGGCCTCTTTCTCCAGGTAAACGGTGTTGATAATCGAATAGAGTTCGGACATCAGCAGTGTGCGAAACTGAACGTTGCAATACAAAGTGTCTTCAATAGCCGATTGGGTTAGTTTGTAGGCCATATCGACATCGTCGGCTTCATAAAAAATTAAAGCCAATTCCTGAAGTGAAGCATTGTCCTTGTTTGCCGTTTTTAAATCAGAAGTGGCCGAAAGGGCATAGTATTTTTTTCGGAGCTCCAGCCGCTGCGTTTTTTTATAGATCGTTGCCAAAAGATACGTCATCATAGCATATTGCGGATGATCTTCCTTTGCATTTTTGAGTAAATCCAATAACTGTTTTTCAGCTACAGCATACTTTTTCTCCGACATGTTCTGTTGAATTCTGGTGATCTGATAGTTGAATGTCGAAGGATCCAAAACGGTAAGAAGCGAATCACGGTATTTTATAATTTGCTCAATGTATTTAATATCATAGCTATTGGCAGCATAATGTTCCAAAAACTCGCGATAGGCGGTATAATAATTAGGAAGCAGTTTTTTAGGCAATTCCTTTTTAGGAATGCTTTTCAAAATGGCTTCAGATTCGCGATATTTTCCCGACGAAGAGTACAGGGTTACCAATTGCAGATTGGCCAAGTTTAGTAAATCGGTATTTTGAAGTTCTTTAGCAATTTTAAGGTTCTTTTTGACATATAAAATAGCCGAATCGGAATTGAATTTTAAGTATTGAGTGTACAAACTTTTGTTGTAATTGTACTCCTGCTCTTTCGTTAAATCATCGGATTTGATTTTTTTGAAATTTAGAATGCGTTCTTCCCTGAGATGAACATAATGTCCTTTGTTTTTTAAAGCTTCATTCAGTTTTTCGATAATACCATCTGTGCTGTCCAATGCATAAACGGGACTTGCTAAAAGAACGAACAGAAAAAGCAACAGATAATTTTTCAAACCAGTTTGGAATATAATGAGACTTGCAAATATAAGAAAGTGCGGATAGAAAAAGGAATTATTTAGTACCTCCAAAATTTTAGCTTTTGTGTTAAAAAAAGAACATTACGAAAAAAATAACGATACCAATTCCCGATTGGATTTTCGTAAATTTGTTTGTACTTCATTTTTCTAATTTAAACATTATACTCATGCCACACTTTGTTATTGATTGTTCTGAAAACGTAATTCGACTAAAATCGGCAGACGATATTATGCAGGAGGTTTACCATACCGCCTTAGCCACTAATCTTTTTGTTCCTACTGATATTAAGGTTCGTATCAATCCTTTCACCTATTACAACAATGGAAATTCTTCAGACGATTTTATCCACGTCTTCGGCTACATACTAGAAGGCCGAAATACAGATCAAAAAGCGGCCTTATCAAAAGCAATTGTCACTAAACTAAACGAAATACTTCCCGAAGTTCCTATCATCTCCATCAATATTATGGATTTTGAAAAAGCCAGTTACGTCAATAAAGCGATGGTTTAAAAAACACTTTCAGGTACTTTGTGATATAACCGAAGTAATAACAAACACTTCTTGTTATTGTAAAAACAAATATCTAATACTCAATAAACCAACTATTTAACACTTTATAAAAAACTATAACTTAAAAAAAATTAGCCACGAATTCACGAATTTTTTCTAATCTGTTTGTTTAAAAAATTCGTGAATTCGTGGCTATTTATTATATACATTTTACATTTAACATCTCACCCTAAACAGCAATTGGCGCTCCCAAACAACTCTGCGGAATATCAAAAGCATTAACGAGAGCCACCGCATCTGGCCGGATGTCCCAACAAAGCTGATTGACTAGTTTACGGATTGCTTTGGTTTTGACAGCTTCCATATAGCCGTCTTCAAGGTACCAGGCTCTGTTTTTTTCTAATTGTGCAAGTGCGTACAATTGGTTGAGTTTCGTCAGAATTCCTTTTGTCTTAGTATCTTCTATGGATTGAATTGCCAATTGAAATTGCTCGAGCACTACTCGCTCCAGATAAGCCTGAGCGACATCTATCATTTGGTGCTGTACCACATTAAAAGCGTCATAAGGTTCTAAACCACCGTCAACCAGTTTTTTGATACGACGTGCCGCTGAGGCCAGAATTGTTTTTTCTCTGTGAATAAAGGCCTGCAAATGAAACTCGCCGTCCAGTAAATGTTCTTCATCCGTTTTTCTGGTGGCAATTGGGTTTTTCTCGGTAAGAGCCGTTTTGGCATTCTCGTACACATAATTGATGATACCCAGCGAACCCATTTCTCCGAACGCTTTTCTGAATTCAGAGAGTCGGTTTTTGGCGACCAACTGCATCAAAACGGTGTTATCACCTTCAAAAGTGGTATAAATTTCGGTATCATTTTTCAAAGCATCAATCCGATTCTCTGATAAATATCCTTTTCCACCACAGGCTTCACGGCATTCCTGCAGTATATCTCTTGTGCTCCAGGTCGAGTATGATTTCATTCCTGCTGCCAGCGCTTCGATTTCCTGCATTTCGGCCTCGGTTCTGTTTAAAAAACGATTGGTAAGATACTGCAAGGTAAAATGTACGGCATATGTTTTTGCCAACGGTGGAATCAATCTGCGCTGGTGCATTCTGTAATTTAGAATCGGAACTTCCGATCCGCCTTCAGGACCAAACTGTCGGCGCTGATCGCTGTAGCGAATAGCAATTGTCAGCCCGGATTTGGCCGCAGCCAAAGCAGAACGAGGAATCCCAATTCGGCCACCCACCAAAGTCCCCAGCATGGTAAAAAATCGCCTGTTATCACTTGGAATCGGACTTTCAAATTCCCCTTTATCATTTACGGAAGCAAAACGATCCAGCATATTTTCTTTTGGAATCACAACCTGATCAAAGCTAATCGTTCCGTTATCCACTCCATTCAGTCCCATTTTATGCCCGCAATCCCCTATCGTAACGCCTTTTAAAGTGGTACCGTTGGTATCTCTCAATGGAACGATAAATGCATTTACGCCATAATCGTGACCGTCGATGATCAGTTTTGCAAAAACAGTTGCCATCTGTCCGTGAACAGCCGCATTTCCAATATACTCCTTCTGCGCATTTTTGTTTGGGGTATGAATGGTAAAAGTCTGATCGCTGTGGGTATAAGTTGCAGTTGTTTCTAATCCTTTTACGTTAGAACCGTGATGTGTTTCGGTCATGGCAAAACAGCCCGGAATTTTTAAGGTTCCAATATCTTTTAAATATTTGGCATAATGTTTTTCGGTACCTAATGACTGAACGCTCATGCCCCAAAGTCCAAACTGAACCCCCAATTTGATGACTAAACTCAAATCATGGTAACTTAAGGTTTCCATAATCGCAAAATAGTCGGCTATGTTTTCTCCACCGCCATATTGCTTTGGATAGGCCATATTACCCAGGTTCTCTCCTGCCAGTATCTTGCACCAATTGTACACCGTCTGGCGGTACACCTGAATATCTGTCGAAGTTTCGTAAGCAAATTCAGGTCTTGAAATGACCGATTTTACCCGATTGATGATAGCAGCTTCTTTACCATTTAGAAGTGTTGTGATCTTTTGAATATCAAAATCACTGTTGGTCTGCGAGTTTGCGGTAAAGGAATTTGCTTTTATTTTAAAGTTCTGCAGCGCTTCTTCGCCTAAAATTCCAAGGTCATTTTCTAATTGAACAAAACTTGTTTTTAAGCTGGAAATGTCTAAATCCTTTTCGGAAAGGGCTACGGCAATATCAAAAATCGATCTGATATCTTCTTTGTTCTGAATGCCTTTCTCGATATCCAATTTCCATTGCGCGAGCTCGTTTCGTCCGGGTGGATTTGAAATGTCAACTCTTGAAAGTAATTGCTGTTTCTCTTCCGGCGAAAGCCATATGAGGTTATTGATAAATTTCTGAATGGTAACAAATTCTTTTTGAGTCAGTAAATCATCAGACCATACTAAGTAAAACAACGGGATAAAGGCTTGCAGTTTGGTATTTTTCATAAGAATATGGGATTTAGGTGCTGTTAAGCAGATTTTTTACCACAATTTGCGTCGCTTCAAATCTCTTTTTAGCGGTTTCGACTTCAACAATCGATGCAAAATGTGTCATCTCTTTTTTATACAGCATTTTGCATAAAAAAGCAGAAATGAAAATACTCATTCCTGTTTACATATGTTGTTAAGATTGTGGTAATTTTAACTGAGCTCCAAAAAAATGAAAAATTGTCTGTCACGAATCAACCGAAATATTATGTATAAAAAAACAGGAATGAAAAATATTCATTCCTGTTTACACATCCTATAAAGATTCAGATACTTCAGATTTTAAACCAATAAAAAACATAAAGTAACCGTTGTTATTTCAGAACCTTTGGATATTGCAGTATTTTTTGCCTGATCGCAAAAAGATGATGTGAATTAAAAACCAATACAGCAAGAAAAACAATACTATAAGCTACAATTTGCACAGATCCAATTGGCTCGTGATACACGAAAATAGCCAACAAAAATGCAATCATAGGGTTGATGTTTAAAAGCATTCCCACGGTTGATGAATTGATTCCGGAAAGTGCATATAAATTTAGGAACAACGGAAATATAGTAAACAAAATGGCAATGGTTTCGATACAGAAATAAAATTTAAATTCTGTTGGAACCGGCCCGCTGTAAACAGGGTAAAATGGCAATAAAAACAAGGCCGCAAGCGTAATATGAAAGGTAAGAACAATGAATTTATCAAATCCTTTGTTGATACGCTGACTTACTAAATAAGAAGCATAAGTAGAACCAATGATGATACTAAAAACCATGTCCATAATATTGGCATAAGATAAAAGCAAACAGCCTGAAACACTTAAACCTACAGCCATCCATTGTGTTTTACTTAATTTTTCATTCAGAATAAAGTACGCCAGTAAGGTGGTTAAAATCGGGCAAACCAAATAGGCCAACGAGGTCGCTTTTACGCTAACATGGTTCATTACGTAAATGAATGTAAACCAGTTTGCCATTAAAAAAACACTTCCTCCAATATTCAGCAAAAGTGATCTGCGTCTCTCCAAAGTCGGTAATGACTTGAAAGTATTGATTGTTTCTTTGATTCTTTTTCTTTTAAAAGTAAAGGCAATCAGCAACATCAGAATGCTACAGCTAAAAACGCGGTAAAATAAAATATCCAAAGAAGCATAGTCGTGAATTGGCTTTAATGCCAAACTAAAAAATCCCCAGATTACAAAACAGGTAATTGCCGCTATATAATATTTTGTTGTTTTCACGAATTATTTTTGGATTAGTTTTCTATTAAAGCAAATTTCTAAAAAATAAAACAGCAATACAGATACAGTTTTTGTAAATTGCACCATAACAGTTTTTTTTATGAAAAATTCAAATTACTTGTATCTGCAGTTTGCAGACCGAATTGAAAAGCAAATAAAATCGGGCGTTTTAAGCGTTGGTGATAAACTGCCTTCTATACGCGAAGTCTGTGCCGAAACGGGTTACAGTATGAGCACGGTAAGCAAAGCTTATTATGAAATTGAAAGTCGGTCTCTTATCGAATCGAGGCCTCAATCCGGTTATTATGTAAGTAATATTTCGGCCCGAACCATTCCTGAACCTACACCGAGCAGTCCTATTTTAAAATGTGCCAACATAGACCGGGAAGATTTAATCGATCAGGTGTACGGTAATATGACAGATCCCAATATAACGATGCTTTCTTTGGGGTTTCCTTCAAACGAACTGCTTCCTATCGCTAAATTAAACAAAGGAATGCTGCAGGCTATGCGACAGCTTCCCAATAGCGGCACCAGCTACGAACAGGTGCAGGGCAATCTGAATTTGAGAAAAGAAATTGCACGTTGGTCCTTTACCTGGGGCGGCTCTTTAACCGAAAGGGATATTATTACGATGCCGGGCTGCACGAGTGCTATTTCTCATTGTTTGATGACACTTACCAAACCGGGAGATACCATTATTACAGAAAGTCCTGCTTATTTTGGTATCCTGCAGCTCGCAAAATCTCTGGGATTGTATATTATGGAACTACCCACCAATATGACTACGGGAATAGAATTAGAAGCTTTAAAAAAAGCGCTTTCTTCTAAAAAAGTGAAACTCTGTTTGCTGATGAGCAACTTTAGCAATCCGTCGGGAAGCATGATGCCCATTGAACATAAGAAGGAAGTGGTTCGATTAATGGAGTTTTACAACATTCCATTGATTGAGGACGATATTCATGGCGATTTGTACTTTGGCTCGAGCCGTCCAACAAACTGTAAAACCTATGACGAGAGCGGAATTGTACTGTGCTGCAGTTCGGTTTCAAAAACGCTGGCACCGGGCTATCGCGTGGGCTGGGTTTCACCGGGTAAATTCAAAAAAGAAATTCTGCGCAATAAAATTTATCATACGCTCTCTACTCCTACCATTACACATCAGGTGGTTGGTGACTTTTTAAAAAATGGAAGATACGAGAATCACCTTCGAAAAATACGCCAGATACTGAATCACAATTGCAACAATTATATCAATACGGTTTTAGAATCCTTTCCAAAAGGGACAAAGGTAAGTCAGCCACAAGGAGGCTTTTTTCTTTGGATTGAGCTCGATAAAAATGTCGATACAGCCGCATTTTATCATTTGGCCATGCAGCACAAAATTAGTTTTGCACCGGGACGGATTTTTACTTTTCAGAATCAATTTTCAAATTGCATGCGATTGAGTTTTGGTCTGCCGTGGAGTAATGAATTGAGAACTTCTATACAAACCTTAGGTAAGTTGATTGATCAGTAGTTTATAGTCGCGGTTTGCAGTCTCAGTTTGCAGTCGCAGCTTACAGTTTGAAGTCACAGTTTTCAGTCGCATTTCACAATTCACATTTCACATTTCACATCTCACACCCAACGGGTTAAATACATAAAAAAAACTGGACAGCCGCATTAACAAAGCGGTGTCCAGTTCACAAATTGAGAAACCAAAATCAATTCACATAATTATAAAACAAAATAAGCGTTGTTTTCCGCTTTCTTTAAATCCGGTTTAAGATCAAATTCTTTGATAATATCAAATTCGCTTTGATACTCGTTTAACATTTGCATCAGATTCTTTTCAATTGTATTCGAAATCGCCGTAACAGGTGTATCTGTTGGTCTGTTTTCGAACGGATCCTGTAAATGGATCGCCATTTTTTCAATCAGAAAGAACGTTCCTCCGATAATGGTAATTAACGGAACAGCAAACCAGCTCAACAAACTGATTAATCCAAATGGTAATAACAGTATAAACAAACACAAAGTCATTCTGATGTACATGCTGTAAGTGGTTGGGAAAATCGTATTCTTGATACGTTCACATTTCCCCATGGCATCACACAATCTTGACAAGGTGTTGTCAATTTCAACCTGCTGGTAAGCGTTTAGGCGTTTTTCTTTCTTAGCAATTCTAAGATCTCTACCATGAAGTAATAAGATCGCATTTGGAATGTTCTGATGATTTTTGACAAAATTCAGTTCTTCTTCGCTAATTAAATCTTTTATGGGTTTTATGGCATCTTTGTTACGCAAGGCCTGCCCTAAGCTGTAACACCACGCTATTTGTCTTTTGGTAAAGTTTTCTTTGAACTCGTTTGCCTCTACCGAAAAGCCCGGATCTTTATAAAAAGTCAACATTTGTCGCACCAGCGTTCTCGATTCATTTACAATCGATCCCCAGATGATACGTGCTTCCCACCATCTGTCGTAGGCCTGATTGGATTTAAAAGCCAATAATAAGGATATAATGGTACCTACCATTGTTGGAATCGCAATTGGTATTTCGATCGCAACATTGATGAAATAATGGTGAAATATCTCGAATAAAATGGTGTAAGTCATTACAAGGCACAATTCCACTTTAATTTTCCCGAGAACGTACCTCATTGGAATTCTTTTCTTTAATAACATATTTTTCAGTTTAAATTAAACTTCTCTTTTTTTGGAAGAAACCTGGTTTTATACCAGTTCTTCGTAGAGCGACAGTACCGGAAGTCCCAGTTTATCGTTTACAGTTTCTTTTTTATTTTTTTTGAATTGAATTTTCTCTCCTTTGCGGGTTTCTACCAGTAAATCGATATCGTATTTGGAAATCGCTTCTGATAAGTAAGGAGCGAAATTTTCGTAGTCATCCTCAAATTTGGAAGTCTGGCTTACAATCTCGAACGAAAAATTATTGTTCAAAAATTGCTGAACGTCTTTAACATGCATGTTGGCACGACCGTTTTCGATATAAAGAGCTTTATTGAAATCTTCTTTGTATTGCTCTGAACCTAAATGTAAAATAGGACATTTTTGGTTTCCGGCTAACTGTACAAGGTATTGATGGATACGTTTTGTTTCCTGCTTGTAAGAGTTGGTAAGCACTACCAGTTTTATGGCAAAAACATCGATAATGCGCTTAAAAATTGGAGAAGAAAGTCCGTATTGATTGTGTACTTTTATTTTACAATTGGGTGTGTGCTCAATAATGTATCGGCACGTTTCTAATACTTCTTCCTGACTTGCAGTAAGTCCGGTACGCATTTCACGTAAAAAGTTAGAGGACGAAAAGGCATCAGGAGTGTCTGAAACCAACATCAGAATAATTTCACAATCTGAATCTTTTGCCTGACCAATAGCTGATTTCACAGCACAAATTGTATCGTCTTTTAAAGTCGTAGGTATAAGGAAATTTTTCATAAGTATAATCGTTTAGTTTATACATACAAAATAACTCCCGGCAAATTAGAAGGGTCTTAATCTCTAATTAGAATTTTCTAAGATTAAAGATTAGAATTTTTAATGTTGGTTTTCTTCGTGTTTGTTTTATTGAAGACGATGGTTACGATAGTCCCCTTGTTTTGTTCGGACTGTACCTGAATCTCACCATCATGCATACGAATGATTTTTGAAGCCAACGGAAGCCCCAAACCATAGCCAATATATTTGGTTGCAATTTTACCTCTAAAGAAAGGCTCGTACAAATGCGGAATGTCTTCCGGCGGAATACCAATCCCTATGTCGTTGATGGCTACTTTAATCCAGTCCTGATTGGCAGAAAGCGTTACAAAAACCTCATTGTTATCCGAATATTTTACACCATTGGTAATAATGTTGTTAATAGCAAGCTCTAAAAGCGGTTTGTTGCACGGAATTAAAAGCAAATTAGAGTCTTTAGGAGCAAAGTTTAGCTTGATGCTAACGCGGTTGTCCGGATAAATTTTATCCAAATCCGATTTTACATCCATCAAAACTTCGTCGATTCTGGCAATATCCAAAACCTGCTTTTTACCGTCGTAACCCGTCTGGGTAAGCTTTAACAAACTTTCGGTCAGATTTCCTAATCGCGAGGCCTGACTGTAAATGTTTTCTAAAGACTGAATGTATTCCGGAATTTCTCTTTCTTTGAAAAGCATAATTTCCGACTCCGCAATAATGGTTGTAATTGGCGTTTTTAATTCGTGTGACGCATTGTTGATAAAATTGGCCTGTATCTCAAATGAGGTCTCCAAACGGTCCAGCATGTCGTTGAAGGTTTCCGTAAGGTCTGAGATCTCATCGGAGTTTTTGACTTCCGGCAAGCGGTTGTGAAGATTAGACGCACTGATTCTGTTCACCTCTTTGGTAATTCTCGCTACCGGATTGATCACTCTTTTGGCTAAAAAACGTCCCAAAAAGAAGGCGAGAAATATGAATCCTATCCCTCCGAACAACATGATTTTTACGATATAAATAGTCGTTGTCGGACCTTTTCGGTCACGGGCACCAATAATTACGATGTATTTTTGGTTGTTCTCTGTAAAAACCTGTCCCAAATAATACTTGTTTTCTTTCTCAAAATAGTCTCTTCCGGTATTTAAAATATTGGTGTAAAACTCGTTTGGTAAATTCAGTTTGGTGTTGTAATCAAAACTATTGGCACTGTTTATTTTCAGAACAAATTCTTCTTCTTCAATCAGCTCCTCTAGTCCATTTTTTTTAAGATTACTGTAGTATTTTATTTTTTCAGGATCGTTCTGAAAATGAATAGACGCTACAATTTTAGCTCTGTCTTCCAGCCTTTTTAAGAAATGGTACCTATTATTTTCTCTAAACAGAACAAAAACAACAATACATAGAAGTAATGTACTAAAGCTCGACAAGGCTACATAAGTGTATGTTATTTTTTTTCTTATATCCATATTATGGTTGTATCACGTAGCCCAGACCTTTCATGGTGTGGATGAGTTTCGTTTCAAAAGGTTTATCGATTTTTTTTCTTAAATAAGTGATGTAAACATCAACAACATTGGTGTTCATATCAAAATTAATATCCCAGACATTGTCTAAGATTTGGTCCCGGGAAACGATGCGTCCACTATTTTTAGCCAGGTAGTATAATAATTTAAACTCTTTGGCTGTCAGAATAATCGATTCTCCTTCCCTTTTAACCGTTTTGGCACGACCGTTTATTTCTAAATCGCCAATGGTTATCGTATCTACCTTTTCGGTGTCCTGATGGGCTCTGCGGTGTAGTGCATTTACTCTGGCATCAAGTTCTCCAAATTTAAAGGGCTTTACCAAATAATCGTCGGCACCTGCATTAAGTCCGGTCACAATATTTTCCGAAGTTCCAAGAGCGGTTAATAGCAATACTGGAACAAAATTCTTACTGGCGCGAAGTCTTCTGCAAATCTCTATTCCGTTAATATCGGGAAGCATTACATCTAAAACAACAACATCAAAATTATAATTGTGGATCATTTCCAGAGCAGTTCTGCCATCCAGAGCCACACTTACTTCATTATTGTTTTCGGCAAATCCTTTCCTTAAAATGGACAAAAGATTTGGTTCGTCTTCTACTATCAGTAATTTCATCTTAGTTCAGGTATGAACAGCAAAAATAGGGATTGACTTTAAAAATATAAATCACAATAGTTATAAATTATGATTTAATTATGAACAATAGGTTATATTTTCCTCAAAAAAACAACTACTAAGAATTGCTTTTCGATCTAAATGTTTCCTGAGCGTTGCGGTGTTGCTTCTTAAAATTAAAGTGCAATGTTGCTGCCCGTCTTCTTCGTAAAGCGAAAGAAAACTCATTTTTACTTCATAAAAAAAGCCGGCATTAAAACAATGCCGGCCTTGTATAAATATAGAGAATCTCTTATTTCGTAATGAATTTTGGGTTGATTAAGTTATCCAATGAATAAATTTCGTCCCATTTTTCCTGTGTGATTAATTTTCTTTCAATCACTGCGATCTGATGTACACTTTTATTCAGTTTCAAAGCTTCACCTGCAATACTTGCACTTTCTTCATACCCTAAAATTGGGTTCAACTGTGTTACAATACCAATACTGTTCATTACCATATTGTAGCAGTGAGCCTCATTTGCAGTAATTCCAGTAATACATTTATCGATTAAAGTCTGAATTGCATTTGAAAGATAATCCAATGAAGTAAACATGGCAAATGCAATTACCGGCTCCATCACATTTAATTGCAATTGTCCTGCCTCAGCAGCCATCGTTACGGTTAAATCCTGTCCGATTACATAAAAACAAGTCTGGTTTACTACTTCCGGGATTACCGGATTTACTTTTCCTGGCATGATAGACGATCCTGGCTGACGTGCCGGTAAGTTGATTTCGTTGAAACCTGTTCTTGGCCCTGAGCTCAACAATCGTAAATCGTTACAAATTTTAGAAATTTTAACTGCGGTTCTTTTTAATGTTCCCATAATCTGAACATAAGCACCTGTATCTACTGTAGCTTCAATTAAATCCGGAGAAAGTGTCAACGGAATACCTACTTCTTTCGCCAAGTAATTCACGCAAATTTCAGGGTATCCTTCCGGTGCGTTTACTCTTGTTCCAATAGCGGTAGCTCCCATATTGATTTCTAAAACTAAACTCTGAGCATCTCTTAATCTTCTAACATCTTCTCCAATAGTAGTAGCATAAGAGTTAAACTCCTGCCCTAAAGTCATTGGAACAGCATCCTGCAATTGTGTTCTTCCCATTTTCAGAACACTTTTGAATTCTTCTCCTTTTGCAGCAAAAGCTACTTCAAGGCCTTCTAAAGTTTTAATAAAACTCTCTATTTTAAGGTAAAGTGCAATTCTAAAAGCTGATGGATATGCATCATTTGTAGATTGAGAACAGTTTACGTGATTGTTTGGGTGCAAAAAGTTATAATCTCCTTTTTTATGTCCTAAATATTCTAAACCAATATTAGCAATTACTTCGTTAGCATTCATGTTTACCGAAGTACCGGCTCCACCCTGAATTAAATCGCTCACAAATTCCTGATCGAATTTACCTGCAATTACCTGGTCACTTCCATAACAAATAGCTTCTGCAATCTTAGCGTCTAATGCGCCACAGTCTTTGTTTGCCAAAGCTGCAGCCTTTTTTACATAACCTAATGCTTTAATGAATAAAGGTTCTTTTGAAATAGGAATTCCTGTGATATTAAAATTCTCTACTGCTCTGAAGGTCTGGATACCATAATATAGATGATTTGGAATGTCTAATTCCCCTAAAAAATCATGCTCTTTTCTCGTTGATCCCATATAATATTAATTGTTACGTTTAACTTTAAAAAACAGTGTAAAACTACATCAAATTACCCTCATAAGAAAATATTTCAAATCAAATACTGCTAAGATTTTCTTAAAATTTAACCCTAAAATTAAACACTTATCATTTTAAGAATCAAAAAATATCAAATTCACAAAAAACACCTCTAAATAGAGCTCCTTAACTGCATAAGGCAAAAGGTCTTAACCTTCTTTTCTATTCAATCCAAAAGTCCCCTTCGGGATCAAAAATTATCTTTATTTATCGTCTGCTAGTACTTGTATAATTAGTATCTTTTCACCCTCAAAACTATCCCAAAAAATTACCTTGAAAAAAGAATCTCAATACTTCCTTGATAAAGAATACAATACCATCATTTACGGTAGAGATGATGTCAATTTTAAGGATTTCGAATGTTGTGTTTTCAATAATTGTAATTTTTCGGCCTGTACTTTTTTAGCCGTTACTTTTATTGATTGTGTTTTTAATGACTGTACTTTTAGTGAAGCAAAAATCAATTATGTAGCCTTTCGTACCGCTACTTTTAACCGTTGTGAAATCAAAGAAGTTAATTTTGCCATGTGCGACAAACTGATCTTTGAAATTCATTTTTACGATTGTATTTTAGATTTTTCGAAATTTTACACCTTAAAGATTAAAGGAACAACCTTTACCAATTGCAGTTTAATTGCCGTCGATTTTATGGCTACCGACCTCACAAGTGTGCTGTTTGACAATTGCGACCTGTATCGCTCTGAATTTGACAAAGCCATTGCCAATAAGGCCGACTTTAAAACCAGCTACAATTATACCATCGATCCCTCAAAAACCAAACTAAAAAAAGCTGTTTTTGCTTTGAAAGAAGTGAAAGGCTTGTTGTTTAAACACGATGTGATTGTGAGTTGATGTTGTTGTTTGCTTCAGTCGCAGTTTTCAGTCGCAGTTCACCTTCTAAAATGCATGTCTGGTTTTGTTTTAGAATTTTTTCTCCATTACATAATCTTCCATCAAATAACCGTTTCCAATATCAAGATCTGACTCTCCGATGATCTCAAAACCTATCTTTTTATAGAAACCCAGAGCGGTATTAAATCGGTTAACATTTAGGGATAATGCGTGAGAATTGTTTTCTGCCCCAAGCTTTTCAATTTCTTCAATAACTTTTTTACCAATTCCTTTCCCCTGAGTTTCCGGTAAAAGGTAGATTTTATGAATTTTAGTTACTGCTTTTCCTTTATAATTGTGTTCGATTCCGATAAATCCGATATTGGTTTGATCCTCATCAATCCTATAAAACAATTGCTCTTTTTTAACTAATTGATCGGTTAAGGCTTCCTCAGAGTAAAAAAGATCTAACATATAAACCAATTGTTCTTTTGTTAAGATTTCACCGTATGTAATCGGCCATGTTACATGTACTATTTTCTGAATTAGTTTAATATCGCTTACTGTAGCTTCTGAAATTGTAATCATATTCTATTTTAAAATGCTTTTATTAATTTGTAAAAACCTGATTTTCCTGTTCACTTACCCTTATAAAGGTCGTTCGTTTGGTAAGTTCCTTTAGACGTGAAGCGCCTACATAGGTGCATGTACTTCGCAAACCACCCAAAATATCCAATATGGTATTTATAACCTGCCCTTTGAAAGGTACCTGCACGGTTTTACCTTCACTTGCTCTATACTCTGCCACACCTCCAACATGTTTGTCCATGGCGGTTGTAGAGCTCATTCCGTAAAATTGTTTGAATTTGTTCCCGTTTATTTCAATCATCTCTCCTCCGCTTTCTGTGTGTCCGGCGAGCATTCCGCCCAACATTACAAAATCAGATCCGGCACCAAACGCTTTTGCCACATCTCCCGGTGTACTGCAGCCACCATCACTAATAATGTGCCCTCCTAAACCGTGAGCAGCATCGGCACATTCAATAATAGCAGAAAGCTGCGGGTAGCCTACCCCCGTTTTCACACGAGTAGTACAAACAGAACCCGGTCCAATGCCGACCTTTACAATGTCGGCCCCGGCTAATAATAATTCTTCAACCATTTCTCCGGTGACCACATTTCCGGCAATAATCACTTTGTCCGGATATTGTTTGCGGGTTTGTTTTAAAAACTGCACAAAATGTTCTGAATAGCCATTGGCAACATCAATACAAATGAATTTCAATAACGGATTTTCGGTAATAATTTGGCGTATTTTTTCGAAATCTTCCTTTCCTGTTCCGGTACTAATGGCAATATAATCGTAAAAATCCTGAGTGGCGTCTTTTAAAAATTCTTTCCATTCCTGCGGAGAATAGTGTTTGTGAATTGCGGTAAAGAGTTTTTCTTTTGCTAAAACTTTAGCCATTTCAAAAGTTCCGACAGTATCCATATTGGCTGCCATAATCGGAATCCCAAACCAGGACGCGGAACTGTGTAAAAACTTAAAATTTTGTTCTAACGAGACTTCAGATCTGCTTTTTAGCGTCGATCTTTTTGGTCGAATCATTACATCTTTAAATCCTAATTTCAAATCACTTTCTATTCTCATAGCTTTCAATTTTCGTTACTCTCAAATGTAAGGAATTTTAGATTGCTGATTTTAAGTTATAGTTCATAAAACTTTGCTAATATTTGAACACGGGTTACGTGAACTTAGAGCACGTTTCGACTTCGCTCAACGTGACAATCGTCTAAAAGTCAAACTGAAATACTAAAGCTGTAAAATGTGAAATGTAAACTGTAAACTGCAAACCGTGACTGAAAACTGTAACTGAGACTGCAAACTGAGACTGCGACTATAAACTACAAACTTTACCCGTGAATAGTCTCCCCTTTTCCGTAGTTGGTAATAATAGATTCTTCGAAGGCAAGCCATTCTCTCCAACGCTTTTCAACGTCAATTCCAACGCCGTACTTTCGGGCATAGGTAATAAAAGTGGTGTAGTGCCCCGCTTCGCTTTCCATTAACTCTCTGTAAAAAACAGCCAACTCTTCGTCCTGAATGTTTTCAGACAGAACTTTAAAACGCTCACAGCTTCTGGCCTCAATCATCGCCGAAAACAATAGTCTTTCCACCAGTCCTGACACACGACTTCCGTCTCCGCTTTTCTTCATGTACTGGTACAGTTCGTTTACATAGTCGTCTTTACGCTCACGCCCTAACTTCAATCCTCTTTTAATGATAATGTTGTGCACCTGCTCAAAATGATCGATTTCTTCTTTGGCTAAAGCCAATAAGTCTTGCACCAAATCCTGGTGTTCAGAATTATTCGTGATTATCGTAATGGCATTTGTTGCTGCTTTTTGCTCGCACCAGGCATGATCCGTCAGGATTTCCTCAATATTTTTCTCTACGATATTTACCCATCTCGGGTCGGTTGGCAGTTGTAATCTTAGTACGCCCATTTTTTTTGTTTTATTTGTTTCAGGTTGTTTTTGTTTCAGGTTTCAGGTTTTCTTTGTTTCAAGTTCCTTTTGTTTCAAGTTTCTTTTGTTGCAGGTTTCAGGTTGCTTTGCAGAACTATAAAGATTTAACGCTCTATCTCTTTTAAGGTACAAAACCTGAAACTTGAAACTTGAAACTTTTTTTCCCATTTCAACTTACTCCCCAGAATTAAAAAAAGTTTAAAGTTCTATACTTTTTACAGTACAAAACTTTAAACTTGAATTTTTTAAACTTGAAACTTTATTAGTATGAGAAAATCGGTCTTTCGCTCATCATTTCGTTTACTTCGTTTGCTACTTCTTCGATAACAGCTTCATTGGTATGATCTGTAAGTACTCTGTCGATTAAAGCAACAATCGTTTCCATATCTTCTTCAACTAAACCACGAGTAGTGATTGCAGCTGTTCCAACACGGATACCTGAGGTTACAAATGGTGATTTGTCATCAAATGGAACCATATTTTTATTTACTGTGATTTCAGCTTTTACTAATGCGTTTTCAGCTTCTTTACCAGAGATTCCTTTATTTCTTAAGTCGATAAGCATCATGTGGTTATCTGTTCCTCCTGAAATAATATTGTATCCTCTTTTTACGAAAGCATCAGCCATAGCGTTTGCATTTTTCTGCAATTGCATAGCATAAGTAAAGAATTCATCTTTTAATGCTTCACCAAAAGCTACTGCTTTAGCGGCAATGATGTGCATTAAAGGTCCACCTTGGTTTCCAGGGAAAACAGCAAGATCTAATAGAGAAGACATCATTCTGATTTCTCCTTTTGGAGTTTTTAATCCTTGTGGGTTTTCGAAATCTTTCCCCATTAAGATCAAACCTCCACGTGGTCCGCGTAATGTTTTATGAGTAGTTGTCGAAACAATATGACAATGTGGAATCGGGTCATTCATTAATCCTTTAGCAATAAGACCTGCAGGGTGAGAAATATCAGCAAACAAGATTGCTCCTACGCTGTCAGCGATTTCTCTGAAACGTGCAAAGTCCATATCACGTGAATAAGCCGAAGCTCCAGCGATGATTAATTTTGGTTGTTCTTTAGTTGCGATTTCCTGAATTTTATCGTAGTTTAAACGACCTGTTTCAGCATCTACACCATAAAAAACAGGACGGTACAAACGACCTGAGAAGTTTACCGGCGAACCGTGAGTTAAGTGACCTCCGTGTGATAAGTCGAAACCTAAAATAGTATCTCCAGGATTTAAACATGCATGGTAAACTGATGTATTAGCCTGAGATCCTGAGTGTGGCTGAACGTTTGCATATTCAGCTCCAAATAATTCTTTGGCTCTGTCAATTGCGATTTGCTCAATTACGTCTACTACTTCGCATCCTCCGTAGTATCTTTTGCCAGGATATCCCTCAGCATATTTGTTAGTTAAAACAGAACCAGCTGCTTCCATTACCTCATCACTTACAAAATTCTCTGAAGCGATAAGTTCTAATCCGTGAATTTGTCTGTCTTGTTCCTCTAGTATAAGGTCAAAAATTTGTTCGTCGCGTTGCATTTTTTTGATTTTCGTTAATTTCCTGCAAAAATACAAAAAAACGTTTGTCAAACTGTTAGATTATGATATATTTGACATAGAATTTTTCAACAAATAATTAACATCCACATGCCGATAACCGCCAACGATACTAAAAGAAAATCATGGTTAGAAGTACCACAAAATAGTGACTTCCCCATTCAAAACATCCCTTTCGGTGTATTTCTTACCAAAGAAAATGTCGTTACTGTAGGAACAAGAATTGGCGATTACGCTATAGACTTAGGGGCTTTACAACAATTAAATTATTTTGCAGGAATAGATCTTACAGATGATATGTTCATGCAGGACACGCTAAATGATTTTATTTCTGATGGAAAAAAAACATGGCGACTTGTTCGAAATCGTATCGCTGATATTTTCGACGAAACCAATCCACAACTTAGAGATTCAGCAAAAGACCGCGACATCGTTATTTTCAAAATCGATGATGTCGAAATGCAATTGCCTGTACTAATTGGTGATTATACCGACTTTTATTCGAGTAAAGAACACGCTACGAACGTTGGAAAAATGTTCCGTGATCCTGAAAACGCTTTATTGCCAAACTGGTTACACATTCCGGTAGGATACCACGGAAGAAGTTCTACAATTGTTCCGTCAGGAATTCCGGTACACCGTCCAATGGGGCAAACTTTGCCTGCCGGACATGATACCCCGGTATTTGGTGCTTCGCGTTTGGTAGATTTTGAATTAGAAACTGCTTTTATCACTACAGATGTAAATGTAATGGGCGAAAACATTTCTACTTTCGAAGCTGAGGACTATATTTTCGGAATGGTTTTATTAAACGACTGGAGTGCTCGTGATATTCAAAAATGGGAGTATGTGCCACTAGGGCCGTTTTTAGCTAAAAACTTTGCTTCGTCAATCTCTCCATGGATTATTACTATGGATGCTTTAGAGCCTTTTAGAACTAAAGGACCTAAACAAGACCCTACCCCGCTTCCTTATTTACAAACCAAAGGAAAAAAAGCTTTTGACATTCACTTAGAAGTTTCTTTAAAGCCTGAAAACCAGGAAGAAACTGTAATTTCAAAATCTAACTTCAAATATATGTACTGGTCTATGGCCCAGCAGCTAACACATCATACTTCAAACGGATGTCGTGTGAATTCTGGCGACATGATGGGTTCCGGAACTATTTCTGGTCCAACTCCGGACAGTTTTGGTTCGATGTTAGAACTAACCTGGGGAGGTAAAAACCCTATAAAATTAAACGACGGAAGCGAACGTAAATTTATTGAAGACGGAGATACGGTAATTATCAAAGGTTTCTGCGAAAGCAATGAAGTGCGTATTGGTTTTGGAGAAGTTTCAAGCCAATTGTTACCTCCTTTTGTGAGACAATGAAGAGATACTGCCATATCGAAAGATATATAAATAAAAAACCTTGTTAGACAACTAACAAGGTTTTTTTATGTTTATTTTTTTCTGCTACGGCCTTAAAAGGATTAAAAAATGATTTTTTACAATATGTGTAAACCCATTCAAGCTGTACTCCCTATTAAGCCGGGATCTGCTGGCTTAAACAATGTAATGTTCCAAATCCCCAGATAAAATCGATACAACTTATTCCGATCACTTCTCTGTCAGGAAAACATTCTGAAAGTATATTTAAAGCGACACGATCATTGCTGTCATTAAAAGTAGGAACTAAAACACAGTTATTCAGAATTAAGAAATTAGCATAACTGGCCGGCAATCTTAAGGTTTCGAAGTCTACACGCTTCGGCATTGGCAAAGCTACAATAGTTGGTGATTTCCCATCCTCCAATTTCGCATTTTGCAAACGTTTCAAATTATCCTGTAAAGGTTTATAATTGGAATCGTTTTTATCTGTTTCTACAATGGTTACAATGGTATCTTCGTTTACAAATCGGCATAAATCATCAATATGTCCGTGTGTATCATCTCCTTCTATTCCATCCCCTAACCATATTACATTGGTAACTCCCAGGTACTCCTTAAATACAGCTTCGTAATCTTCTTTGGTGAAGTTTTCGTTTCGAACCTGAATCGTAGGATGCATCAAACATTCTTCAGAAGTCAGTAAGGTTCCTCTTCCGTTTACATCAATTGCACCACCTTCTACAATTACAGGTTTTCCTTTGTACATTACCTGTGTAAGCGGCACATCAATAAAATCGGCTATCTTAGAAGGAACAAATTTATCCAGTTGGTAATTTTTATATTTAGCCCAACCGTTAAAATTAAAATTCAACGCTTCTCTTTTCGAACCATTTTGAACGATGATTGGTCCGGAATCGCGCATCCAGCTTCTATTGGTTTTATGAATAATGAAAGAAACGTTCGCTACGTTTACGCGTGCTCTTTCCAGCATTTCGCCTACTTTTTCTTTTAGTTTTTCATCGGCTACAACCAAAAAAACGGTTTCAAAAGTGGCTACTTTTTTAATAAATTCTACAAAAGCCCATTGAACAGCTTCGTATTTTCCCGGCCAGTCGTTTCCGTTATGCGGAAAACACAATACAATTCCTTGTTGTTTCTCCCATTCCGCTGGAAATCTTCTATTATTTGTTGACATAAAAAGGTTCTAATTTGAAAGTGCACAAAGATAATGAGATAATGTGAAAATTATACAATGTGATAATTGGATAATTAGATAATTATCCAATTGACAGATTAAGTTAAAGATAAAATAATAGAGCCTTAATATACGACCAGCATCTGCTAATTACATTTGGCAAAACTAAAAAACACAACAATGAAAAATTTAAGCCTTTCATTATTAGCTGCTTTATTTGTAATGGCAAGCTGTAATAATGATGAAACTTCAAACAATCAGGAACCTGAAGTCGTGGTAAATAAAAATCCGGGATCATTCAAAGAAATTGGTTCTATAACCATTGGCGGGGAAGCTGCTGCAGAAATTTCGGCCTACGACGAAAAAACAAAAAGACTTTTTACAGTAAACAATAGCGGAACCAATCAAATTGATGTAATTGATATTTCCGATCCTACAAAACCAACCAAAATTGGTAAAATTGATTTAACGCCCTACGAAGGCGCTTCTAATAGTGTTGCGGTTTACGATGGTAAACTGGCTGTTGCTTTAGAATCGACAGTAAACAAACAGGGAAATGGAAAGGTTGTTGTTTTTAATACCAGCGATTACAGTCTAATCAAGCAAGTAACTGTTGGCGCATTACCAGATATGATTGTTTTCTCGCCAGACGGAAAATACATTATGACGGCCAATGAAGGAGAACCTAATACCGATTATTCGCAGGATCCAAACGGAACAATTTCTATTATTGAAACCGCTACTTATGCTGTTACGACTTTAGATTTTAGTTCTTTTAGCGGTCAGGCAGAAACTTTAAAAAAGGATGGTTTTAGAATTTCAAAATTTGCGAAGAGTTTTGCTCAGGATATTGAACCTGAATACATCACGATATCCGATGATTCTAAAACAGCCTGGGTTACTTTGCAGGAAAATAATGGTGTTGCCAAAGTAGACATAACTTCAAAAACTATCACAGCGATTTATCCTTTAGGTTTTAAAAATTTCAATACCGCTGAGAATGCTATCGATGTAAGTGATAAAGACGATAAAATTGCTTTTAATCCATGGAAGGTAAAAGGAATGTTTATGCCGGATGCGATTAGTCACTTTTCTGCTAACAATGTTCCTTATTTTGTGACTGCCAACGAAGGTGATGCCCGTGAATATACTGCTTATAGCGATATAAAAAGAATGAAAGACATGAAGCTGGACGCAACTGCCTTTCCTGATGCTGCCGCCTTAAAACTGGAAACTAATTTAGGAAGACTAAACCTTATTGCAGATATGGGCGATGCTGATGGTGACGGTGACCTGGACGAACTGGTAGCGTTTGGAGGCCGTTCTTTCTCGATCTGGAACGGAAATACAGGAAAAATTGTTTACGACAGTAAAAATGACGTAGATAAAAAAACAAACGAACTTGGAACTTATGATGACAAACGCAGTGACGACAAGGGTTCTGAGCCCGAAGCTGTGGTGGTTGCCAAAATGGGATCTCAAAATATTTTGTTTGTAGGTTTAGAGAGATCAGATGCTTTTATGACTTATGATGTAACCAACCCAAATTCTCCACAATATTTGCAAACCGTAAAAACGGGTGATGCTCCTGAAGGGGTACTTTTCATTCCGGCTTCTAAAAGTCCGACAAAAAGAAGTCTGTTAGTCGTTAGTAGTGAGGGAGATGGAACGGTAAAAATATACCAGCCAGATTTAAAATAACTTTCACATATACAAATTCAAAAGAGGGCAAAATTTAAATTTTGCCCTCTTTTTTACCCAAATATTTTGATTCTGTTAACGTATTTACATAATTAAAACCCAAAAGATGGGAATTATGTAAGAGCAAATAGAACACTATCTAAATCTGGTAGTATAATTTTGTCCTGAGTTTAAAGATTAAGACTCACTAATTATATTAAATTAAAATTTGGATATCATGAAAAAGAAATTAGCTTCAGTATCACTTTTACTACTATCAATCGCTGCCAGCGCACAAAACGCAGCAACGACATCGACACAGTCTTCAATTGACAAACCTGCTTACAATAAATGGTCTATAGAATTGAATGGTGGTTTAAATAAGCCTATGAGAGCAATGACACCGGGTTATTCAACAGAATCAGTTAGTCCGTTTCACGCAGATTTAGGGGTAAGATACATGTTTAATCCTAAGTTTGGTTTGAAACTGGATGTTGGATACGATCAATTTAAGGAACGCAAAGACACTCCTGAATTTGACAGCAAATATTACAGAGCAAGTTTACAAGGGGTTATTAACCTTGGAAGAGCTTTAAACTTTGAAACCTGGACTAACACTTTCGGCTTATTGGCACATGGAGGTTTTGGTGTTTCGCAATTAAGCAGCGATAAAGGTTTTGACGGTAAAGATTACATGGCTCATGGAATTATGGGTTTAACAGGTCAAGTTAAATTAAGCAACAGAATTGCTTTAACGGGAGACCTTACAGGTATTGTTAACGGAAGACAAAATCACAATTTTGATGGAAAAGGAGTCCCAGCTACCGGTTCATTAGATGGTGTAATGTTAAACGCTTCTGTTGGTTTGACTTTTTACTTAGGTAAAAACCAAAAACATGCTGACTGGTATTCTGAAGACAATGAAAGATTAAACAAATTAGAAGACCGAGTTACTACTATTGAGACTAATCTTATTGATACTGATAAAGATGGTGTTGCTGATTTGTATGACTTAGAACCTAACACAATCTCCGGAGTTGCCGTAAATACTAAAGGTCAATCTATCGATACCAATCAAAATGGTGTTCCGGATGAGTTAGAAAGCTATTTAGATAAAACGTATGCTAAAAAAGGCAGCGAGGCAGCAGCTCCAACAAACAAAACGGTTGAAGAATTAATTAACGGAGGATATGTAAACGTATACTTTGATTTCAACTCTTCAAAACCAACTAATACTTCTCTTTCTGGTGTTGATTTCTTAGTGAAATACCTGAAAAACAATCCTGGTAAATCAGCAGATATTATTGGATATGCAGATGAAATTGGAAACTCTAGTTACAATACTGAATTATCAAGAAAAAGAGCTGAAGCTGTGAAAAAAATCGCAACCAATGCAGGAATTGATGCTTCAAGACTTAATGTAGTTGCTAACGGTGAAGATACTTCTGTGAACAAAAAATCTAAAGAAGCCCGTCAAATCGTAAGAAGAGTTACTTTCCAGGTGAAATAAACAATTCTAAGCTAGTATAAAAAGAGACTGTTTAAATTTTTAAACAGTCTCTTTTGCATATAATATAAATACCTAAGATTGGAATTAAAGTCCAAAAAGCGGTTTTAACATTCTTCGTCTTACTTCAACGCGGATAAAAACAGATCTTAAAAATTGTAAACTCATTAAAAGAGAAAATAATCTGTGTCTATCCGGGTTTTACGAAGTAAATCCGTTTTATCTGCGTCGAATTAAAGCTAAAATTTAAACCAATCTTGTCTCTGCTAAAAAAACAAAAGAGGCTGTTTAAAATTAAACAGCCTCTACTTCTTTGCCTTTATATAAAGGTATTTTTTACTTATTAATCAATTGCTCTTTTAGTAATATCTCCAAAAGCATCAATTCTTCTGTCTCTGAAAAATGGCCAGTTCTGACGTACATTTTCCTGTAGATCCAAATCAACTTCTGCAATTAAAATTTCTTCCTGATCGTGAGAAGCCTGAGCTAAAATCTCACCCTGAGGTCCTGCAATAAACGAGGCTCCCCAAAACTGAATTCCTTCAGTTCCTTCAATGTATTTTTCTAATCCGATGCGGTTTGCAGCGGCAACAAAAACTCCGTTAGCAACAGCATGACCTTTCATCACGTTCATCCATGCCCCATATTGATTGTCTCCGTATTCTTCTTTTTCTTTTGGATGCCATCCAATAGCTGTTGGGTAAAATAAAACCTCAGCTCCTTTTAAGGCAGTAATACGTGCTGCTTCCGGATACCATTGATCCCAGCAGATTAAAGTACCAACTTTTCCTTTTTTAGTTTCGATCGCCTGAAAACCTAAATCACCCGGAGTGAAATAGAATTTTTCATAGAAATGCGGATCGTCCGGAATGTGCATTTTGCGGTATAAACCAGCTTCTGTTCCATCAGTATCAATGATGTAAGCACTGTTATGGTAAATTCCTGCCATTCTTTTTTCGAAGAAAGGAACAATAATTACCACTCCTAATTCTTTTGCCAGGGCACTAAAAGCAATAAACGAAGTACTGTAAAGTGGTTCTGCTAAAGCAAAATTATCTACATCTTCGCTTTGGCAAAAATAATGACTGCTATACAATTCAGGCAATAGGATTACTTCAGCTCCTTTATTGGCAGCATCTTTTACCCAGCTGATACATTTTTTAAGATTATTCTCGGCATTATCATTCAGGTTTAACTGAATAACCGATATTTTATACTTTCTTTTCGGCATGACATAAAATTTAGAGTGCAAAAGTAGTAATTTTTAGAGGAATGGCAAGAAAATGTCCTCTTCTCAAAAATTGCTACTTATCAATTATCTCCATTTTTTTAAATCCATCTTTTGCTGAAGTTTATCTTTATCTATTTTATTATCCAATTTCAATTGGGCATTTTTAATAACTTCTTTCAAGAATCTTGCTAATTTCTGATTATGTGTTCCGCATTTAAAAGCAAAATAGTAATTTAATTTTAGTATTGTCGAATATTTTAAAACACTAACCTCCATCATACCAACCAACTCTTCTGCGTATTTAAATATATTCTGTTCATCAATATCCATTAAAATCAAATAAAGTATAAATAATTTATATTGATTATTTTTGCGATCATGTTTAAATTCTTCAATTTTAGACACCAAAATATTTTCTATATTATGCTGTGAAACATTATCTGACATAGTAACTTGCGTTATAAAAGGCAAAAATTTAGTTATTATTTCTAAAATGTTTTTATTTTCCGCATTCTCTATCTTTGACAACTCTAATTCAAATTCCTCATGAATAAAAAAACCAAAGTTAATATATGTTTCAAGTAATAAATCAATTATATTTGAAAGTAAAATAGAATCATTTACACCATCCATCGTTTTAAAAACCCTCGCCAATATAGCTATATATCTTTCATAAACCTCCGAATCAAGTATAGCAACATCAAAGACTCTCTTAGCTGAAACTTCACTTCTAATATTGTCAATTGAATCGTATTCGTCGTTTAACAAATCCTTATGACTATTGGTTAATGGATCAAGAGGATTAAGTGCCTTCGCAATATTATTCAAATTTACGTCATTTTTATCAGATACTTTAGAAATTAAAATTAGTTCAGAAGTTCCAATTTCTTTATATCCAGAGTTTATTTTTGTGAAGTAAATTTTCGTTTTTTCATAAATTTTATTCAAAAAATCTGAATCGTTGTTTTTAATACCACCATAAATTTCAAACTCATTTTTAAACGACAAGTAAACTTTATCATCCAATAACTCATCTCTAAAAGAAGGATTTTCTGACATATATTGAGCTATAAAAAACTCAAAAATCCCATTTAATCTGAAGGTAATTCTTTCATTTTCTTTTAGCTTTAAAACTCCAGAAGCAATAAGGTAATCAAGAATTTCCTTCGCTTGAGCCTTTATACGATGATTATTCTTAAAATACTCATCTAACTCCTGAAGAACCTCTAAATAAGTTTTAGTATATTGATTACTATTATTCTCTAATAAAAATCTTGCCAGATGTGCACAAATAGTTTTTAATTGTCCAAAAGATACTTTGCTAGCAGATAAAAAATTAAATTTCTTTTGAAGTATTTCATCAACACATAAGTCTAATAAACTAAATATATTTTTTGATAAATCTATTTGAGATTTCTTATGTATCATCAAAAGCAAAGAAACTGTCCAATAATTTAAAGGTAACTCGAGCTGTTTACAAAAACTAATAATTTTATTTAAAACTTCATCTTGATTTTTTCTAATTGCGACCTCATTCTTTTCAATATATAGTCTAACATCATTTCTAGAAATATCATGAAGATATATTTTTTTATAATCTCTCTCATCAAATTTATAGTCATCATATAATCTAGATGTTAAATAATCGCAAGTAACTACAAAATTAACATTGGGGTATTCTGTTAAAAAATGGTCAACAACCGATGCATAAGAATTATTAGGATCGAAATTATCAATCAATAATCTAAAATTATGGCTACTAATTAAATCCTTTGTTTTCTCTCTACTTAACTCATAATACTTTTTGATATCATCAACCAACGACAGGGAATTCTCATTTTTAAAATCTACATAAAATGGGATATTTCCGTTTTTTACATAATTTTTCAGATGAAATAACTGGATATATTTCAATAACGAAGATTTCCCAGATTTATCCTGACCATAAATAAAATAATTATTTTCATTTTTTAACAAAACTTCAAATTCAAATCTATCATTATTTTTATTAAAGTCCTCGCTTAAATCTTGTTTAGGTCTAACACTAATTCTTGGATTATTAAATAATTCAAGAAATGCATTGTCATTATCTTCTTCAAAATTATTTGTCAGTAGTAAATCTTTTGAGTTTAAAAGTTCTAAGTGTATCTTTGAATTAATTTTACTTCTAACTTTGTTTTGTTCTGTTTTTTCCTCTCCGCAAGGAATTTTTACATCTACATTCTCAATAAAACTAAAATCATTCAACTCTTTAGTAAAATGAAATTTACTAACAACTGCATTAGATTCATTCTTGATATCATAATCTATAATAGAAAATCCAATATAATCTTTATCCCAAGTTAAAGATGCCGGAGAAACATGAGCAAAAATTCCATTATTCTGTTTGTAGTGTGTAGTAATTTCCGATTCATGAATATGTCCCGAAAACATTATATTACAAGATTTAAAAATTAAATTTTGTAATTCACTTTGATTAAAATCTTTAAACCAATGAATTGGATGATGCAATACTAAAAATATACATTTAACATCTCTTAATTCATAAAGAGCTTCTTCTAATAAAAACTTTGGAAATAATAATTTACCATTTGAAAAATCATCAACTGATCTCCATGAAGAATTTATAGATAAAATCCCAATCTCATTATCATTTATAACCTTTCTATGAATAGAATGTAAATCAAAGTTCTTTACATCATGAGAATCTTTGTAATACTCATTTACGAATAGATTATAATTTTCTGTCGTTTTTAAAGCTGTAATATAGTCGTAGTCTTTATTTTTAAAAAAACCCCATAAACTATCACTTGTCTTAATCTTATTTTCGAATTTTTCTTCTAAACTATCTGACTTAAATGTCCTGTCCATATCATGGTTTCCCGGACATAAAATTATATCACTAACAGATAAATCTAATTTTTCACATAACTTATCTAAGAAAAGTTCTTTAGCATTCTGAAAATCTTTTAGGTCACTACCTTTAAATACTAAATCTCCTGAAAAAATAACTAAATCAATCTTTCTATTTAGTGAAGGTATAAAAGATAATAATTTATTTATCATATCATTCTGAGAGAATTTTTCATATGACTCAGAATTAAAATGCAAATCTGTTAAATGTAATATATTCATAAAAATTATACTCGTATTTTTAATTACTTTTTAACAAATATAGAGATTAGTTTACATTTTTCACACTGTTAATCAATGTAAAAAACAAAAAATACGACAATATTTCACATTTAAAATAATCAAACAAAAGTATTAAAACAAAATTTTGATCCATAAAAAACCATTTTACAAATACCTGATTCAATTAAAATCAAATACCCGAAAAATGGTTTCTTAAACTAAATTTTATGAACTCAACACTTGATTACTCAATAACCACTTTTGTCGTTATGAATTCCGTTTCCGATTTTTTGAATTTGATTTCGAAAGTTCCTTTGGTTGTCGCTTTATACTTGAAAACTGTCTTTTTAGGATCCGGAACCTGTGTCGTGCATGGTCCTGTTGGATATTTGGCTTCCACATGTAATCCTTTTACTCCGCCAATTGTTACGTCACTAATTTTACTGAATTCCCCACAAGCGTTATCTACAACAAAAGTTACATCATAACTTAATTCTTCGTTAACCTTTCCCGTCGCAGGGCCTTTTACTTCTGTTACCAAAGCAACCTTCGTAATTGATTCTGGTATACTTGGTGCATCATCATCATTGCTGCAAGAGATCAACACTGTTGCTAAAAATAATACTACAAAAACTGATTTAAATTTAAAACTTTTCATATAAAATAATAATTAATTGTTAATTACTATGAAGATGTCGAAGACTTGCTTTGGTTGCTTTATTAAAATGTTAAATGTTTACTCAAAAACATTAAACAACTATAAACCAAAAGCTTATCACATCAAAAAAAACAGAGCAACTCCCCTTATTTTATATCAAAACGCAATCTTATTTCGTAATATCGGCCAGAAACAACATTCAATTTTCTACTGAAGGAAACAAAAAAATACAGCGGCAAAAACGCTCACTGTCTACCCGAAAATGACTCTTATTTCCCTCAAAAAAACACCCGCACTAAGGCCGGTGTTCTGTTCAAATACATGTAAAACGATTATCTTTTTAAAGCAAAATGTGCTCGAAATAAATCTGAATTTCCATCACTATTGGTATACTCTATCAAAAACCAATAATCATCAGCTGGTACTGCAATGCCATTATATTCTCCATCCCAACCTTCTCCAATGGTATCTATACTTCTTAATAATTTTCCATATCGATCGAAAATACTAATTTTAGGTTTCATTGAAGGTAATAAATCTTCTATCATCCATACATCATTAAAACCATCATTGTTAGGCGTAAAAAATTTAGGATATTTAATGACATGCGCCGTCAGATATATCTGATTGCAACCGTTTTTATCGCGAATAGTAACCTGATAAACCCCGGATTTAGACACCAAAAAAGAAGGGTTATCCTGAAAAGTAGTTCCATCTATTGAAAATTCATAATTTCCGATACCACTTGTGACTGAAATAAGGATCTCCTGAGTGTCAAAAAAAATATTCTTCACTTTTACCGATGCAATAGCTGGCGAAGATTTACCAACAACTGACTTGTCATTGGCCACACAACCGGTTAACTGATCTGTTACTTCAACCGTATAGGTTCCGGTTTTACCAGCCATAATTTTGGAATCACTATTGGGTAATGCTACCCCATCGCATTTCCATTTAAATTGATACAATGTCTTTGATAATTTTGTATCAATCAAAGTCGGCTTCAATACCTGATTTGTAATAGGATCAACGCAAAGATACTGATCCCCCAAATTGACAAATGGCAAAGGAAGGACTTTAATTAAAAGTATCTGGCTCAAACTCGTACAATAATTATTGTCTTCACTAACCTCTAAAAGGTAATCTCCGGGCGGGGTATCTCCCCATTCTATGGTAATTTCATTCGTTCTATCCTTATAAGGCTTTAGTATTTTTCCAACAAAACGTGAATCCTTAACGATCCAATTATACACAGAACCTACTGTTCCTAAACCCAAATTCTCAGATCTGTCGACTCCATAATGGTTAACACTGCCAAAACAAATTATCTGTTGTCCCCAGGAAGAAAAAGAAACAAAAACCAGGAACAAGACAAATACGATCTTAGGATAAATGGAATCGTTTGGTCTCGATTTGAATACTCTTCGCATCATTTATATTTTTTTGCAGCTTTTTTTAATAATAGCTAATCATGAGAAATAGTACCAGTAACTGGTAATAATTTTTTAACAACCTTAACCGGAGATGGTGATGTTTTCGAACAGTTTGTCCTAAAATTATTATCGGTAACCGTTACCGTATAATCAGCACTTTCAGTTGCGGTATAAGAACTACCGTTTGCACCAATTATATCAATGTTATTTTGTCGCCATTGATAAGACAGTCCGGGTTTTCTAATTGCTTTTAAAATTACAGTGTCACCATCACAAAATGTGGTCGCTCCAACAACTGTTATGGAGGCATCGGGCAATGGATGCACCAAAACTGAGATAGGTTTTGAAGTACTTGAACAACTATTTACATCCGTAACCTTAAGTATATAATCAGAACTCTCGGTTGCTTTATAAGAAGAGGAAGTCCCAACGACAACATTATTACTATTTTTCCATTCATAAGATAAGTTCGCTTTTATCTTTGAATGTAAAGTCACGCTGCCTCCTTCACAAAACTCTAAAAATTCTCCCGGTGAAGTGGTTATTTCGGCAATAGGAAGGGGATTAACCTTAACAGTAATTGCTGCTGATGTTTTTACACAATTATTCCCATTTGTAACTTGTACACTATAATCGGAGCTTTCTGTTGCAATATAGGAGCTGTTTATTGCACCAATAATAGCTACGCCTTTCTTTTTCCATTGATATTTCAGATCAGATCCAACATTTGCATTTAATACCACATTTTCACCAAAACAGAAAGTAGTAGCTCCTGCGGGAGTAATTACTGCCAATGGTAACGGGTTTACGACAACAGTTCCTTTGGCAGCAGCACTAACACATCCTAAAGAATTTTTCACTTTTACACTATAATCGCCCGCTGCAGCAGTGGTAATACTTGAAACATTACCAGGATTTACTCCAGAGGGTGTAGTCCATTCATACACATAATCATTCCCTGTATCTGCAGGGGTTACCGTCGCTTTTAAAGACGTCGTCGAACCTTCACAAATCACAGCATCATTAACCACAACTGTTGGCAGACTCATTATAGTTACAGTCAAAATAATTTCCGTTCCAGGGCACGAAGTATTCGTTTCGGTTACTCCTAAATGATACTCACCTACAGGAGTAGTTCCCCAATCTACAGTAATTGAATTAGTGTCCTGATTGCTGATAACTCCAGAGAATTCTACTTCAATAACACGCCAGTTATAAGTAGAACCAGGAGTTCCCGATAAACCATCAGCTAAATCAACTGAATAGTTTTTACTTGCTCCAAAACAGACCTTTTGAGTAGGCGTTGTCAATTGAGCCTGTATTGACGAACAAAAAAATATCGCCGCTACCACCCCTATTTTTTGTACCATTTTATGCGTCAAAATTTTAATCATGAGTAATTGCAGAAGTCTGCGTATTTATTATGTTATAAGTTCTTATGGTTTCACAGGTTAAATTTCCCAGCAATTTAATCTTCACTATACCCTCTTTTAAAAATTTCACCTCTCCGGTTTCGGGATCAACTGTTGCAATACTTGGATCAGAACTCGACCAGGGTTTTGTTGGTAAAACAATAGCAGATGCTTTTAGCTGAACGCTTTGACCTTTACAGGGATAGAATGGAACTACAGGCTCTATTATTCTAGGTGGAGGGTCGTAATTGTTTATTACATTAAATCTGATATTTGGATTATTTAAATCGCGACATCCACTTTTTGATAAGATGATATAAATTCCTGAATAAAAAGACTGTGAATCAAACTGAATTGTTGATTGCTTACAATTTATGCAATCAGGTGCATCATCATTAGAGGCTAACAATGCACCGGAACTATCGTACAAAGCCAGAAAAGTATCTTCTGACGATTCCCCAACGGTTGTAAATGTATAGGTATTATTGAAAGTTAAAGGAGATAAATTAATTCTAACCTGTCCTCCTGATGGGTAGGTAAGCCATTGAAAAGAACAAACCGGATTGTACAAATTGGGATCTGTAAATGTAGGCACACATTGTGCATGCATAATTTCAAAAAAAACAGTAAAAAAAAATAAAATACTTCTCTTTTCACGAAAAAAAGAAAAACAAACAAAAAAGCGACTAAAATTCATATCCTCCATTAAAAAATCTTCCAACTACCATTTTTCACTTCACTTTATAACATTCCGTTTATTCCGAAAAAACGATTCCTACTTTCTTCAATTTTGCTAAAATATAAAAAAAACCTTAACTCTTATCTTACAAATATTAAAATTAACATTTATTTTCTTTCAAAATAAATACTACATACAAAACGACTTTAATTCATAACTCTTATTGCACTACCAAAACCGAATCTTATTTCGTGCCATCAACCTGTAAATATGAAGTAGTAAAACACCAAATAACCATCTGAAAACGGTTCCTATATCCCCAAAAAAAAACACCAGCACTTAGGCCGGTGTTCTCTTTGATTCTATTATTTATGAATTTATGCTTGAGCAGACTTTTTAGGAAGCATCTTTTTGATCAGATTTACAATTGCTAAAACCGCAAATCCTAAAGCAAGCCCAATAATAAATTCCTTTAGGATTGAAGGTAAATTAATTTTAGGCGTTAAATGATGAAAAAACGGGATATAATGTACAAAGATACCACCCGCTACTAAAATTAAAGCGATTGTACCTATTACAGTCAGACTTTTGATGACCATAGGTAATGCTTTCAGCAATATGTTTCCAATAAATTTTGATATACTTTTTTCCTTTTTACTAAATTTAATTAGCTTGTAACCCGCTTCATCCATTCTGACAATCAGCGCAACAATACCATAAACACCAACGGTTGCAATCAACGCAATGATTGAAGTTACAATGATTTGCTGACCAAGCGGCTGACCGATTACAGTACCCAAAGCAATAATCACAATTTCTACAGATAAAATAAAATCAGTAACAATCGCCGATTTTATTTTTCCTTTTTCAGCTTCTAAAATTTCTTCTTCTGTAAATGTTTCTTCCGTAATTCCTGCCGATTCTTCGTGTTGGTGCGGAAATATAAATTCGTAGATTTTCTCTGCTCCTTCATAGGCTAAAAAGAGTCCTCCAAGTACCAAAATTACAATGATCGCGACTGGAAGAAAAGCACTCAATAAAAAAGCAATGGGTAAAATAATTACTTTATTCAATAAAGAACCTTTGCTGATTGCCCATAATACCGGAAGCTCTCTTGAGGATGCAAATCCCGAAGCTTTCTCAGCATTTACAGCCAAATCATCGCCTAAAATACCTGCTGTTTTTTTTGCTGCAACTTTACTCATTACTGCAACATCATCCATAATTGCTGCGATATCATCTAATAGTACGAAAAAACCTGATGCCATTATACTTATTTTGTTTTTAAGAATCGCTTAATTAACTGGTTTTAAAGATCCGGTTCAATTGGCGGTTCTGGTTGTTTACTGCCGCGAATCTAAGACTTTTTTGCTAATTTTTCTATCAAAAAATTAACTGCATTGCCCTAAAAGTACCCAGATAATGATAAAAACGAAAATAGTTCCAAAACAGCCTCCTCCTAATTTTTTCGCACCGTAACCTGCTATTAATCCTCTAAAAATATTGTTCATGGTAATTTATTTAAAGTTGTTTGTCTTTTGAATTGATTTTCAAATCACTACCCTAAAGGTCCTAACTTTATTTCAAACTATTTTATATTACTTTCAGAAAAATTTATATCATTTATTGCATTACAAGTCTGTATCTAAACAAAAAACACCAGCGTTTCGGCTGGTGTCTTTTAACTATTTTTTTAAGAATAAGTTCATTAATCGGTCGCAACATTATTACCTCTGCTTATTAAAGTTGCTTTATCTATGATTCCTTGTCCGGTAGGTGGAGCCGGCGGATTTTGGTCGTGCAATAGGAAGGAGTTTTTTGAAAGAGGAGAAATATTTAAAAATCTGCTTAACAACAAATTAACTTCAGAGCTGGGAAGTGCATTTTTAGAAAAATCAAGAGACAATCCGCCTTTGTCCATAATCGAAGACAATACAGGCAACTGAATCGAAGTAAGAATCGCATTGTTGCTAAAATACAGTCCTTTACATGAAGTCAACAAAGGAAATGAAATAGAGGTTAAAGAAGGATTATTCAAAATACCGGTGTCGTAGGCTTGTAATGTTTTCAAAAGAGGAAACGCAATTGAAGTAAGCTTTTCGTTATTCGCCACATCCAAATCATTATATACTTCAGCAAGGTTACTTAAATTCACATTCACTAGCTTTAAATTATTCTGGATTTTCAAATTTATTAAATTCTTTATTACACTTAGATCCAAAGTCGTTAAGTTCGTTGTACTGGTTACATAAATATTTTCTGTGTAAGCTCCTAACTCAGCGGTTATTTGTGCCGCTGCCTGCGCATCTGTGACATCGCCGGTTATAACAATACTTGGTTTCCCTTTGTTCTGACTGCTCCCCGCATACAAGGCATAAGGTACACTCAACAGCTGACTCGTACCGCTAATGGTGTAGTTGCTTCCTCCTGTTGGGTCAATTTCGGTCTTGATAAAATGAGATCCAGCACCCCAATTTATTCCTGCAAAAGTTCCGGTAACGGCTGCTCCGCCTCCTATTTCTATAGTCGCCAATCCATTACTGTTTGTTGTTGTAGTTTGTGTTTCTACATAAGAAGCTGTACCGCTTGCGGAGCCTACCAAAATACTCGTTTTGATACTCACTAAAGTACCGGCAACCAATGTACCATCAGTTTTACGAATAACCGATTGGTAGCTCATTTTTTGCGGAGCCTGCGCAAATAAAATGGTGAAAGAGCTCAATAATAGTACTATTAGAGTAATTTTTTTCATCTATTTTTCTGTTGTTAGAGGGTTTTCTTTATGATTTTTTACCTTTTTATTGTCTTGCCCTGTGATATGGTGACAAAAAAGAATTAATGCTAAATTTAATCGGTTGAAATACTATTGTTCATTTTTATAGTTGCTTTATCGATAATCCCTTGTCCGGTAGGTGGAGCTGGTGGGGTCTGACCTGACAAATCAATAAACTTTCCACTTGCAGGAGTAACATTTAGCAGTTTACTTAAAAGCGAATTAATATGATAACTTGGAAGTGCATTTCTACTCACTTGAAAACTGTACTGAGTACTGTAAAATGAAGAAAAAACCGGTAAATCAACGTAAGAAAGAAACGGATTGCCACTGATGTAAATCGTTTTAGTTTTAGTCAATAAAGGAAAAGAAACAGATTGTAATGAGGTATTGCCGGAAAAATAAATTTCAGAAGCAAGTACTGTTTTTAAAACGGGAAACGAAATAGAGGCTAATTTTGCATTGCCTTCTACATATAATTCATTATAAACTTCCGCAAGGTTGCCCAAAGTTACATTAACTAAACTTGAGTTACTTTTTATACTTAAGTCTACCAGCCTTTTTACAGCACTTAAGTCCAAAGTTGTCAAATTTGTGGTATTCATAACGTAAATATTTTCTGTTTCAGGTCCGAACTCCGCCGCTATTTGCGCTGCCGCCTGTGCATCTGTAATGTCACCTGCTATTATTAAACTTGTCTTTCCTTTGCTTTGACTGCTTCCCGCATACAAGGCGTAAGGCACGCTTAACAACTGACTTGTACCGCTAATGGTGTAATTACTTCCTCCTGTTGGATCGATTTCGGTCTTGATAAAATGGGATCCCGTACCCCAATTTATTCCTGCAAAAGTTCCGGTAACGGCTGTTCCGCCTCCTATTTCTATAGTCGCCAATCCATTACTGTTTGTTGTTGTAGTTTGTGTTTCTACATAAGAAGCTGTGCCACTTGCGGAGCCTGCCAAAATACTTGTTTTGATACTCACTAAAGTACCGGCAACCAATGTACCATCGGTTTTACGAATAACGGATTGGTAGCTCATTTTTTGCGGAGCCTGCGCAAATAAAATGGTAAAAGAGCTCAACAATAATAATACTAGAGTAATTTTTTTCATATATTTTTCTGCTGTTAGAAAGTTATTTTTTTATGATTTTAAACGTTTTTATGGTTTTACCGCTGTTACTTACAGTCAGAAAATAAATGCCACTATTTAACCCTTGCATCGATACGCTCGTTTCAGGGTTGGTAACTTCCAGGCTCTTGGATACCATTTTTCCGGTGCTGTCAAACAATTGGCACGATAAATCATTCCATTCGTTTGTAGCAACAGCCAAACTAAGTACATCAACAGTTGGGTTAGGATAAGCGGTCATTGCAAGAGTAATATCTTTAAATTCGTCATTCCCGAGGCTGATTATTTCATAAGCCTGTTGAACACCTTGCAAAACAAATCCATTAGCTCCTCCGGGTAAACTTGTGTAGGCGATCTGTCCTACGGAGTAACTCGAGCTACCTCCACTCCCGGTAGCATTTCCACCCGAAACAACTACACTCTCTTGCGAATAGCCATTGCTTACAAATGAAATGCCTGTAATAAATAAAATTAAAAAAGTGCGTAGATTTTCTTTCATATCATTGATTTTCTGATTAGTTATTCAAATATATAACAATTCTTATACAGAATATTAGTACTAAGAAGAGATTGCATAAAAAAAAACACCAGCGTTTCGGCTGGTGTCTTTTTGAAATAGTAAAGATGTACGACATCTCGCTGTTATTGATTATTCTTCCTTATGGGTTTGGTTCCTGAAAACCAATTGCCCGTCAAAAGCATCTAATAAAATGATGCTGTCGGTGGTTATGTTTCCGGCCAAAATCTCTTTTGACAGCTGATTCAACACTTCTCTTTGAACCACACGTTTTACCGGTCTTGCACCAAACTGAGGATCATAACCTTTGTCTGATAAATATGCGATAGCTTCCGGCGTTGCATCCATTGTAATGCCTTGCAGGGCCAACATCTTTGTAACGCTCTTCAACTGTAGACTTACAATTTTAGAAATATTATCTACTGTTAGAGGCGTAAACATCACAATCTCATCAATACGGTTGATAAATTCAGGACGAACGGTTTGTTTCAGCAAGCCTAACACTTCCACTTTTGCAGCCTCTGTCGCTGATTCGATACTTCCTTTTAAATTTTCGAACTTATCCTGTATGATCTGACTTCCCATATTAGAAGTCATAATGATAATGGTGTTTTTAAAATCGGCCAAACGGCCTTTGTTATCTGTTAAACGACCTTCGTCTAAAACCTGAAGCAGGATGTTAAACGTATCGGGATGTGCTTTTTCAATCTCGTCTAACAAGATTACAGAATAAGGTTTTCTACGAACCGCTTCGGTCAATTGACCACCTTCGTCATAGCCCACATATCCCGGAGGCGCGCCCACTAAACGGCTCACACTGTGACGTTCCTGATACTCACTCATATCAATACGTGTCATGGCATTTTCGTCGTCAAAAAGATACTCCGCCAAGGCTTTTGCCAATTCTGTTTTACCAACACCGGTAGTTCCTAAAAATAAGAACGTTCCAACAGGTTTCTTCATGTCTTGTAAACCGGCACGGCTTCTGCGTACGGCATCACTTACCGCTTCAATCGCTTCTTCCTGCCCGACTACACGTCTGTGTAATTCGTCTTCCAGATGCAATAACTTTTCTCTTTCTGTCTGAAGCATTTTCATGACTGGAATTCCGGTCCATTTGGCTACCACTTCGGCAATATCTTCACGGGTTACCTCTTCTTTAATCAAAGAATTACCAGACTGATATTCCTGTAATTGTTTTTGTAAAATCTCCAAACGTCCTTGCGCTTCTTTTACTTTTCCGTAACGAATTTCAGCTACTTTTCCGTAATCACCATCACGTTCGGCACGCTCTGCTTCGTACTTAAAGTCTTCTAATTCTAGTTTTACAGCCTGGATTCCGTCCACAACATCTTTTTCTGATTTCCATTTTGCATAAATTTCGTTGCGTTCTTCTTTTAAGTTCGCCAAATCCATGCGCAGGATTTTCAGTTTGCTTTCTTCTTTTTCACGTTTAATCGCTTCAATCTCAATTTCCAACTGCATGATCTTACGATCTAAAACGTCTAACTCTTCCGGTTTTGAATTGATTTCCATACGCAGTTTCGAAGCTGCTTCATCCATCAAATCAATAGCTTTGTCCGGTAAAAAACGATTGGTAATGTAACGTTGCGACAGTTCAACCGCAGCAATAATCGCCTCGTCTTTAATTTGAACTTTATGATGCGTTTCGTACTTTTCTTTAATACCACGTAAGATCGAAATAGCACTTTCGGTATCAGGTTCATCAATTAAGATTTTTTGGAAACGGCGTTCCAGCGCTTTGTCTTTTTCAAAATACTTTTGATATTCATCCAAAGTTGTTGCACCAATTGCTCTCAGCTCTCCACGAGCCAAAGCCGGTTTTAAAATATTGGCCGCATCCATTGCTCCTTCTCCTCCACCTGCACCTACAAGTGTGTGAATTTCATCAATAAACAAAACGATATCACCTTCAGCAGCGGTAACTTCTTTTACCACCGCTTTTAAACGCTCTTCGAATTCTCCTTTAAATTTAGCACCGGCAATCAATGCTCCCATATCCAATGAGAAAACGATCTTGTCTTTTAAGTTTTCCGGTACATCACCATCCACAATTCTGTGTGCCAATCCCTCTGCAATAGCCGTTTTACCAACTCCGGGTTCTCCGATTAACATGGGATTATTTTTTGTTCTTCGCGTTAAAATCTGCAATACACGACGAATTTCTTCATCACGGCCAATAACAGGATCTAATTTTCCGGTACGGGCCAGTTCGTTTAGATTTTTAGCGTATTTGTTTAATGAATTATACGTTTCCTCAGCTGAAGCCGATGTTACTCTTTCGCCTTTACGAAGTTCTTCAATGGCCGCTTTAAGGCCTTTTCCTGTAACACCCTGATCTTTTAAAATCTGGGAAACTTTGCTTTTTGAATCGAAGATTGCCAAAATTAAATGCTCGATAGAAACATATTCATCGTTCATTTTTTGAGCAATGATTTCCGCTTCGTTTAGTGTTTTGTTCGCATCTCTGGAAAGCAATATATCGCCTCCTGAAACTTTTGGAAAGCTTTGAATTGTACTGTCTAATATTTGTAAAAACAACGGAACATTTACATTTAATTTCTTCAAAATAAACGGAGCCACGTTTTCATCTACTTCAAAAATAGCTTTAAAAATGTGTTCGTTTTCTATCTGCTGTTGTCCGTTGCGTTGGGCCAATTGCTGTGACAACTGAATGGCTTCCTGCGCTTTAATTGTAAATTTATTTATGTTCATATGTATACGATTTAGGATTGATTATTCGTTTGATAGTCCGATGTCTTTAAAATTACAATTTATTGAATTAATTTTTTAATTTTAAATACTCTAACTTTGCTTCAGAACATTCAAATTATATTCCATACTAGAAATACCGACAAAATGTCGCTTAAAATTGATTTTTAGTCTATTTTTAACGCCAAAAAGTCACAAAACAAGTCAAATATGAGTTTTTTTAATTCAATCTTCGGAAATTCGGAGTCAGCAGACACTCCAAAAAACAATGTAAATTGGACAGAATTAACCGATATTGCCCAATTAATGGAGATCGAAACACTATCCAATGCAAAGCCGGTTGTTATTTTTAAACACAGCACCAGATGCAGTATCAGCCGTATGGCTTTGAAGCAATTTGAGCGTGAATTTGATTTAGAAGATACGGTAGATGCTTATTTCCTTGATTTAATTGCGCATCGCGATATTTCAAATGAAATCGCGAGCAGATTCAATGTGTATCATGAATCTCCACAGTTAATTTTAATCCGAAACGGAAAAGCCGTTTATGATGTTTCGCACAGCGATATTGATGCAATTGCTTTGAAAGAAAAAGTATAACATTAGACTTCTTTTTTAGCATTCAGATAGAAAAAAAAGAAGTTTAGGCTCTAAATAATAAAATGTGAGATGTAAATTCATTCTGTTTACATCTCACATTTCTATTTTTTGCACTTAATTAAAATGTTCCTTCGGATCCGCCACCGCTGAAACCACCTCCACCGAAATCCATAGGAGAATTTTCAGGTTTAGCTTCCGGTTTCATTCCAAAAGCAGAAGCCACAAGTAAAGCTTCGGCATTTAAAATGGCATTTGAGGTATTAATTCGGTCCGGTTTAAATGTCAAACCGCTTTCTTTGTCTTTCAGTTTTCTGATGGAGAAATAAGCTATGGCAAATAAAACTACTCCACCCAGCGTCAGTGCTACTTCTATTGGCAAAACGGAATAATAAAACCGAATGGTGTAAATCGTAAAACCGATAGCTAAAAAACTGATCCATAATAGGATTCGATCTTTGTTTTTTACAGCCTGAACCAAATAGATCGCCGGCACTATAAAGGTAAAAGCATAAAAGAAGTACGCAAACGGAATATCCTGTCCAGGAAGCACAGCTACGCCTAAAAGTTCCGCAGAAAGCTCTCTTACCACCAGATAATTACACGAAAGGTAAAATAGAATCAAACAGAAACTATTCGCTAACAAAAGTCCTTTGTAGTGATAACTTTTGGTTAGATTTTGAAGTGCTTTTTTGGTAACAAAGTAAAGTCCCACAGCAAACAGCATAGTCACAAATGGTAAAATTGTTTTTCCGTTTTCCCCAAATTCAAACAGGCCAAAAAACAAAACGGCAGTTGAGGCTAAACAAAACACTAACAGCGACAGCAAATTCAAATATCTGCTATAAAGCAGGAACGACATAACGGCAACAAAAATAGCAATCATCAGCTCGTAACCTTCTGTTGTAATGGCAATAGCGAATCCTATATTTAAAATAGCTCCCAGAATAAAAGCATCGTCCAGTCCATGTCCATAGTATTTTTGATTGGCTAAAAATTCTGCGCCACCCAAACCTACCAAAGCAAAAATATAACAGCAGATTTTAAAAAAGGTGTCCTCTCCGTTAAGTCCCAATAACGAGATCGCACCACAAATGGAGAGGTATAAAAATGAGCCGAGCAGAAAAAATCCCAATCGGACTAATATGTTTTTTTGTCTTTTAAAAACAGTCAGCTCTTTTTTAATCTGGTCCTTTTGTTCCTTGCCTATAAAACCGGCTGAATGCAGAGAAGCAGCTTCTTCAATTAAAGCTAAATTATCCAGGGCACTTTTATCGTATACTATCATGCTGTAATTTCTTTATTGAATTTCTTAATCAGTTTAATAAACATTATGATTGAACCTATAAAATACAACGGGAGGAGTAAAATGAGTAATTCCCAAACGTCTGAAAAGTCAATATGGTCAAAAATTCGAAACAAAATTATATTAAGTCCAATATAAGCATAAACGATTGTAAAAACATACAGTGAAATTGCTTTAAACTGATAACTGACCTTATAAAAATAGTAGCAAGAACCAGCCAATAACACCGCAAAAACCAACCAGATACCATCCTCAAAATAACCTGTCAGATTATGAATTAATGCGATACTGGTGATATGCAAAGCAAAGGTAAGATAGATGATGCTGAAGTGTGTTTTTAACTGAATTCTCGAACTGTAAACCGTCCACAAAACAAGCAGTATACCCAGCAGAATTGCGGAATAACTCAAATTTTGATCGGCATAAAAATTACTGTTGTTGAGTAAATCCTGTGGCGTTACCGAAAGCCCTACATAAGCCGCCAAACCCGTAATTGCAATTGTTAAAACACTTTTATTATCGAAGTAGTAGGCACAAAAGAAACTAACCAGAGTTGGAATCAAGGTGGCCAGTCCGTAATGTGTTCCGAATGGCTTGTATTGAAATTGCAGATAACCAATAAAAATACAGGTCAATATATTGGCTGCCAGGACCAGGTATTCTAAAACCGGATGCTCAAAAACGGTTTCTGTTTTTTGGAATCCTTTTGCGTTTTTAAAACAAAAATAGAAACAAACCCCTATAACAATTAATAGTAAAGACAGAATCGCAATATGTCCGATTGTATCAATATTGTTGTAAATTAAAATCCCGATTCCTGAAGTAAACGATAGTACAGACAAGTACAGAAATAGCTTTAGTTCCGCATTTAGCGAAAAAATACCCAAACTTCGATAGGAAGTTATCTCCTGATACTGATTTTCTGTTAATAGGTTTCTGTCCAAAAGTGCTTTAGTGGCCTGATCGTCAAACTTATTCATAGTTACTTTTATAAAACTGTAAATCAAAAATAGTGTTTTTCTTTTATTTGTAAGATGATTATTGTAAAATGTGAGCTGTGAGCTGTGAGCTGTGAGCTGTGAGCTGTGAGCTGTGAGCTGTGAGCTGTGAGCTGTGAGCTGTGAGCTGTGAGCTGTGAGCTGTGAGCTGTGAGCTGTGAGCTGTGAGCTGTGAGCTAAAAAACGAAATCCCGAATTTAAAAAATTCGGGATTTCGTTTTTTGATTATAGTAATTGAGCTATTTTACTTTTCACATTTCACAATAACCTTTTTACATCTCACAATTAACAATTAACAATTAACCATTAATAAGCTGCTTTCATTTTATCTTTTATCGCATCCAGGCACAAATTATTGATACTGCCTTCATGTGTATGTTTTGTTTCTTTTGGAGATTGGTAGGTTCCTGCTTCCAGTTGTTCGGCAACAGCTTTGTAAGCGTCTCTGAATGGCATACCCGCCACTACCATTTCGTTTAAAGTATCTACTGTAAACAAATAATCGTATTTTTTATCTTTTAGTATGTTGTCTTTTACAGTAATGTCTTTTACAGAGAATATGGCAATATCCAAACATGCTTTTAAGTTCTGAATCGCAGGAAACAGACCTTCTTTTAAAAGTTGCAAATCTCTGTGGTAACCACTTGGAAGGTTATTGGTAATTAAAGTGATTTCGTATGGAAGCGCCTGAATCTTGTTGCATTTCCCTCTGATTAATTCGAAAACATCCGGGTTTTTCTTGTGTGGCATGATGCTGGACCCTGTTGTAAGATGGGATGGCAAACTTATAAAATCGAAGTTCTGACTCATGTACAAACAAACATCCATCGCCAATTTTGACAGGGTGGCCGCAACACTGCTCATGGCAAATGCTACCGTTTTCTCTGCTTTTCCTCGACTCATTTGAGCTGCTACGGCATTGTATTTTAGCGTTTCAAATCCTAATTCCTGAGTCGTAAAGGTTCTGTTGATAGGAAACGAACTTCCATACCCTGCAGCTGATCCCAACGGATTTTGATCTACCACTTTTGAGGCCGCGTTTAACAGGGTAATATCGTCAATTAAACTTTCAGCATAGGCCGAAAACCACATTCCGAATGACGATGGCATTGCGATCTGCAAATGAGTATATCCCGGTAATAAAACATTTTGATGTTTTTCTGCCGATTGCATCAACAAATCAAAAAGCGTTTTTACCTGTTCTTTTATTGCTTTTACTTCGTCTTTTAAATACAAATGTACATCCACTAAAACCTGATCGTTTCGCGAACGTGCGGTATGAATTTTTTTTCCGGCATCGCCCAGTTTTATGGTGAGTAAATACTCTATTTTGGAATGTACGTCTTCAAAACTATCTTCTATCTCGAAATTTCCCTTTGCAATATCAGCGATAATTTCGTTTAATGCCTCAACCAAAGAAGTAGTTTCTTCCTGAGTTAACAAGCCAATTTGACCAAGCATTTTGGCATGAGCGATCGAACCTAAAGCATCGTATTTTGCTAAAACTAAATCCAGTTCACGGTCATTTCCAACCGTAAAATGTTCGATTTGTTTGTCTGTTGGTATTCCTTTTTCCCAAAGTTTCATAACTTAGATTTTTAGACTGCTTAGAACGTTAGACTACTTAGATTTTTAGATCTTAATTTTCTAATTTATTCTAATGTTGTCGTTTATATTGTTGGTGTTTCTAGCCCCGATAGCAGTGGAAATCCTTTTATTTTTTTTCTTTAAAAAAATAAAAGATTGGAACGGATAGCGGGAAATAGCTCCTAATTAATATTATAATTTAAAGAAATCGGTTAGTATTTTGATATACAAATCGACTCCTTCTTCGATTTCATTTATAAAAATAAATTCGTCTGCTGAATGGGAACGTAATGTTTCACCTGGCCCTAGTTTTAAGGACTGACAGCTTAAAACAGATTGATCTGAAAGTGTTGGTGAACCGTAAGTTGTTCTTCCCAAAGCGATTCCGGCCTGTACCAAACCATGTGCAACCGGAATTGATGAAGCGTTAAGATGCATGGATCTTGGTGTTACTTCAGCATTTACGTTGGCTTTCACCACTTCCAGAATCTCCGTATTCGAATAACAGTCGGTTACACGGATATCCACCACTAAATCACATTCTGACGGTACTACATTGTGCTGTTTTCCTGCGCTGATTTGTGTTACGGTCATTTTTACAGGACCTAACACTTCTGAGATTTTATCGAATTTATAGTTTTTAAACCATTCCATTACGGGAATTGATTTATAGATGGAATTATCGTCGTTTTGATGTGCAGCATGACTTGCGGTTCCTTTGACTTTTACGTCTAAAACCAACAACCCTTTTTCGGCAACAGCCAGTTGCATTAAAGTAGGCTCACCCACTATAGCGCAATCTAGTTCGGGTAAATGCTTTAAAACGCTGTTTAAACCATTTTTTCCGCTGCTTTCTTCTTCGGCAGAGGCCACAATTACAATATTATGTGATAAGTTCTGATTTTCGTAAAAATGCACAAATGTGGCCAGTAATGAAACCAAACATCCTCCGGCATCATTACTTCCTAAACCAAATAATTTCCCGTCTTTTTCGATGGCTTTAAACGGATCATTTGTATAAGCCTGATTGGGTTTTACGGTATCGTGGTGCGAGTTTAATAAAAGCGTAGGTTTGTTTTCGTCAAAATACTTGTTGAAAGCCCACACATTGTTGTTTTCTCTTTGAAATGGAATCTCATTTTGATTGAACCAATTTTCGATTAAAAGGGCTGTTTGGTCTTCTTCACTTGAAAAGGAAGGAGTTTCGATAAGGCTTTTTAATAAATTAATTGCTTCCTGGGTAAGCGTTGCAATATTTTTCATAGTTATGGTTTCATTGCCGTGAAGGCTCGAAGTCACATAGTTTTTATTAAATCTGTGACATTTTTAGTTTGCGCAAATTTCTTAAATTAATATTTAAAATGCTTTGCGTGACGTGCTTTTTTTGCCACAGATTAACAGAATTTTCACAGATTCTAATCCTTTTAATCCGCTAAGCTGTGGCTATAACTTTTACAGCGTAATGGTGGTGTGCAGAACATTAGGATTTTGAAGCATTTTATGATGCCCAATTTTGATTTTCTGTACGCCTCTTGCTAAACTGTTGAAGCAATTATCCAATTTTGGAATCATTCCGGAATGGATTACTTTTTCTTCTTTTAGTTTATTATATAATGTTTCGTTGATTTCGGTTATTACAGAGGAATCGTCTTCTGAATCCTGTAAAACTCCCTGCTTTTCAAAACAATAGGTTAGTGTAACATCAAAAACTTCAGACAAGGCAATGGATAATTCACTTGCAATGGTATCGGCATTAGTATTTAACAATTGTCCGTTTTTGTCGTGTGTTATGGCGCAAAAAACAGGAACAATTCCGGTCTCTAACAAAGTAGCCAATAATTTGGTGTTCACTTGTTTTACATCACCTACAAAACCATAATCGATTGTGGGGTGATTTCGTTTCACCGATTGTATCAGATTCCCGTCGGCACCTGAAAAACCAATTGCATTATTGTCTTTTGCCTGTAATTGTGCTACTATATGTTTGTTGATTTGTCCAGCGTAAATCATTACCACCACATCAAGCATCGCAGCATCTGTAATTCGACGTCCATCAATCATTTGTGGCACCAAACCAATACTCTGTGCCATTTTTGTAGCCGATTTTCCACCACCGTGAACTAAAACTTTATGTCCTTCAATCTTAGAAAAATCAGCTAAGAATTGCTCTAATTCCTGTGGATTATCGATGATGTTTCCACCAATTTTTATTACTGTAACTTTTTTCATGAGGTTCTAAGTTGCTAAGATTCTAGGGAACTAAGGTTTTTATTCAACAGTTTCTCAGCATCTTAGAAACTTAGAACCTTAGTACCTCCAAAAATTATAATTTCTTCAATATCTTCTGTAAAACCAATTGTGCCGAATAGGTTCTGTTATTGGCTTGCTGAATCACGATCGAGTTTTTGCTGTCCAGAACTTCATCACTTACAATTACGTTACGACGAACCGGAAGACAGTGCATGAATTTTCCATTATTGGTCAATGCCATTTTTTCTGCTGTAACCGTCCAGTTTGGATCAGTATTGGTTACTTTTCCGTAGTCGTTAAAATTACTCCAGTTTTTTACATAAACGAAATCGGCATTTTCAAACGCTTTGTTTTGATCGTATTCGATTTTGCAGTCTTTTGTGATTTCGGGACTTAATTCGTAACCTTCCGGATGCGTGATTACAAAATCCATATCTTTTTGCATTTGCATCATTTCAACAAAGGAATTGGCAACCGCCTGAGGCAACGCTTTCGGATGAGGCGCCCACGAAAGTACTACTTTTGGTTTGTGCTTTGTTTTGTATTCTTCCATTGTAATAGCATCCGCCAAAGATTGCATCGGGTGACGAACAGCACTTTCCATGTTTACAATGGGCACTGTTGCATGTTTTAAAAAACCTGAGATTACGGTTTCGGCATAATCTTTTTCTTTGTCTTCTAAACCGGCAAAAGCACGAATGGCGATAATATCACAATATTGAGAGACTACTTCGGCAGCTTCTTTGATGTGTTCTGATGCACCGGAATTCATAACAGCTCCGTCTTCAAACTCTAATGTCCAGCCTTCGTTGGTAAAATTCATTACCATAACATTCATTCCTAAGTTTAGCGCTGCTTTTTGAGTACTCAAACGCGTTCTTAAACTCGGATTAAAAAATAACATCCCTAAGGTTTTATTCTTCCCTAAGGCCTGATTTTTAAGTGGGTTCTTTTTAATTTTTAACGCACCTTTCACCCATTTTGATAAGGAGTCGATATCTTGTATTGAAATATAATTCATAATTTCTTGTTTAATCGGTTAATCGTTAATTTGGTTAATCGGTTGACCAATCAAACAAATTTAACTTATATGCCTTTTTTAAATAATTTTCTTGTTTTACTAATGCGGTATTTAAACGCGGATTACACTGATTCGCTATCGCGAAGACGCAGATTTAACCAGATTTTAAATTCTGATTTTCCGGTTATTTTCAAAAATTTTCCGCCTAAACTCTGGTTTTGTTCCAAAATTTAGCAGTAAACCTACTTCGCAATTTGTACCTCTTAAATAATTTAATATTTGATTTTCAAAGGCTGGAGCGATACTGTCAGCAGCTTTTAATTCTAAAATAATCAAATCTTCCACTACCAAATCCGCATAATATTCACCTACTTTAGTTCCTTTATAATACACAATAATTTTCTTCTCTGCTTCAACTTTAAGCCCTTTATTCTTTAATTCCAAATACAAGGAATTTTGATAAACTCTTTCTAAAAATCCATATCCTAATTCATTATATACTTCGTAAAAAGTTTTAATAATGACATCCGTTAACTCTTGATGCAGCAATTTCATAATTTCAAAAATTTGCATGAAATATACTACATAAAAATAAAATATAAAAATCCGTTCTTCTCCGCGTCTTCGCTTTAGCGAATCTGCCTCATCCGCGTTCTAATTTACACAATCTTTGTAAAAGGAATTTCATCGCTTAATGCTTTCAGAATAAAATTATCATTCAAGCCATTAACAATCCAGGTTTCGATATTAGCAGCTTTTGCAATTGCAACTGCCTCTATTTTCGACTGCATCCCTCCTGTCCCATGAGATGATTTTGATTCGCCAATTTCTTTTTCTAATACTTTTAAATCATGTACCAATTTAATCGTCTCCGGATTTTCATCATGAATAGAATCTTTCGTATAGATTCCGTTTGTATTAGTGGCAATAATCAGAATATCAACATCTAAAAGAACTGCCGTTAATGCCGCCAGTTTATCGTTGTCTCCAAACTGAATCTCATCTGTGGCAACCGTATCATTTTCATTAATAATCGGAATGTAATTATTCTCAACCAATACGTTTATGGTATTGACTATATTGACTTTCGACTGCTCTTTTTCGAAATCAGAATAAGACAATAAACACTGCGAAGTCAACAAACCTAAATCGCTGAAATTTTCATGAAAAATCCGCATTAAATGAGGCTGACCAATTGAAGCTAATGCTTGTTTAACTACAATTTCTTTTCCTTTACTTTCGAGTTTTACAAACTGTTTTGCTGCTGCGATTGCTCCGGAACTCACAATTACAAATTCATAATCTTTGTTTAAAGCAGCAATCTGCATACCAAGGTCTTCGATCTTCCCCCGCGAAATATGATTGGTTTCTTTGGTTAAAGTATTACTTCCTATTTTTAATAAAATCCTTTTTTTTGCCATTTTTTTTTAAGCTGCTAAGGTTCTAAGTTGCTAAGATTCTAAGTTTTTATATCGCAAAACTTTGTCTTTCATAAATTCCAATTTTTAAATTCCAAATTCCAATTATTTGCAATCTAAGAGAGTCCAATTATCTAATTATCTCAATTACCTAATTTGTCCTTCTCCATACACGTACCACTTATTCGTTACGAGGTGCTGAAGTCCTATTGGGCCACGCTGATGTAATTTATCTGTACTTATGGCTAGTTCTCCACCTAAACCAAATTGTCCTCCGTCAGTAAAACGGGTTGAAGCATTTTGGTAAACGGCTGCGGTATCAACAGCATCCATAAATTCCTGCGCTGCTTTGTCATCCTTCGTAATAATTACTGCCGAATGTCCTCCGCAATATTTATTTATTTTATCGATTGCATTTTCTTCAGAATCAATACTTCCGATTACTATTTTATAATCCAGGAATTCTTCGTACCAAATGTCTTCGTTTTGAAGTGTTGTTGTATCCTCAAAACTTTTTAGAGATTCATCTACAATTACTTCTACATTAAACTGCTTTAGCTCTTCTATCAGTATAGCTGTAAATCCTTCAAAATTGGGTAATTTAGAATCTATTAAAACCTTATCGACTGCGTTACAGGCTGAAATCTTAGAGGTTTTGGCATTTAAAATTATTTTCAAAGCCAAATCTGTATCTGCTTTTTCATGAACGTAAACAAAGTTATTTCCTCGTCCGCTTACAATAACAGGGCAAGTGGCATGAGCTTTTACAAAGGCTATTAGTTTTTCTCCTCCTCTGGGAACGATTAAATCTACTTTTTGAGTTGGTTTTTCTAAAAAAGCCTGAGTTTCTGTACGATTATAATTCAAATACTCCACCCAATCCTTCGAAACGCCATTTTCTCCCAATGCCTGATGCCATAAATCCACAATTTTCAAATTCGATTTTAAGGCTTCTTTTCCTCCTTTTAATAAAATCTTATTTCCGGATTTAAAAGCAATTCCTCCCGCTTCAATTGTAACATCCGGACGGGATTCGTAAATGATTAAAATCGTTCCAAAAGCGGCGGTTTTATTAATCACTTTTATTCCATTATCATGAACAAAATGAAAACGCTCTACTCCAACAGGATCTTCTTGCGAAGCCAACTGATTGAGAGACAAAATCATCTCGTCGACTTTTTTATCATCTACTTTCAGGCGCTCTTCCATCGCTAAATCTGAGCCATCGTAATCAGCAAGATCTTCCTGATTGGTTAAGATAATCTGACTCCGCTCCTGCTCGACCAGCTTTGCCATAGACCGCAAAACCAGATTGCGTTTTTCAATTGATAATGGATTCATTTTTTTTGGTTAATTGGTTAATCTATTAATCAGTTAAACGATTAAACGAAAGTTGGTTGTTTTTTGGTTGTTTCCCTTATTTAAACCGACAGGTTTTAAAAACCTGTCGGGTTTAATTTGATGAGAGTTAATTTTTTAGTTCTTCCAAACTCTCTTTCAAAGCTTTTACAAACGTATCTATATCTGCTTTTTTTACGGTAAGCGGCGGTAAAATTCTAAGTAGATTTTTGTTGTTGGCGCTTCCTGTAAAGATGCGTTTTTCGATAATTAGTTTTTTTCTTAAAGCCGCAACGTCAAAATCAAACTCAACCCCCAGCATTAATCCTTTTCCTTTTACTTGTTTGATCCCTTCAACTTCTTTTATTTTCTCTAAGAAATATTCATAAACTTCGTTTACATTTTTCTGTAAATCCAGTTTTTCAATTACATCCAAAACCGCAATACCCGCTGCGCAAGACAAATGGCTTCCTCCGAAAGTAGTTCCTAATAATCCAAAACTTGCTTCAAATTTTGGTGAAATTAAAATAGCTCCTACCGGAAATCCGTTCCCCATTCCTTTGGCAACCGAAATAATATCAGCATTGATTCCATGATGCTGGAACGCGAAGAATTTTCCACTTCTTCCGTATCCCGATTGTACTTCGTCTAAAATCAGGACTACATCGTGTTTTTTACATGCTTGTTCTAAGGCCTGAAAAAATTCGGTTGTTCCCTCGTCTAAACCACCAACTCCCTGAATTCCTTCAATAATTACAGCTGTAACATCACCTTTGGCCAGTTCTGCTTCAACTAATTCGATTTGGTTTAATGGTAAAAAAGTAACTTCCTGCTGTGCATTAATTGGTGCTACGATTTTCTTATTATCGGTAACTGCAACAGCGGCAGAAGTTCTTCCGTGAAAAGAATTGTCAAAAGCTACAACTCTTGATTTTCCGTTATGGAAAGAGGCTAATTTCAAAGCATTTTCATTGGCTTCAGCACCAGAACTGCATAAAAACAATTCATAATCTTCTAATCCGGAAAGCTTTCCTAATTTCTGTGCCAATTCTACCTGTAATGGATTCTGAATGGCATTGGAATAAAATCCCAAATGATCTAACTGATCTTTTAATTTAGCTACATAATCCGGTTGTGTATGTCCGATCGAGATTACACCATGACCGCTATATAAATCTAAATATTTTACTCCGTTATTGTCTGTAATAGTGCAATCTAGCGCTTTTACAGGGGTTATATCGTAAAGTGGGTATACGTTGAATAAGTTCATCTTTTTTTGTTTATTTTGTTTCATGTTTCATGTTTCAAGTTGCTCGCTAAACGTTAAACCTGGAACTTAAACCTGAACTTGATTTGAGTTTCAAATCCCAAGTTACGTATAGAACGTGAAACCTGAAACTTGAAACAAATTTTTCCTAAAATCCGCTTGGTTTCAAATGTAAACCGGTGGTTTCTTCTAATCCGAACATTAAATTCATGTTCTGAATGGCTTGTCCTGAAGCACCTTTGGTTAAATTATCAATAATTGAAGTGATCAAAATCCGGTTTCCTTTTTTCAATAAACTGATGATACATTTGTTGGTTTGAACGACTTGTTTCATATTGATATTTGTCGTTGTTACGGTAACAAAAGGTTCATTTTTATAGAATTCTTCGTATCTGGCTACTGTTTGTTCCAGACTCTCGTCAGAAATTGTATATAAGGTGGCGAAAATTCCTCTTGGAAAATCTCCTCTGTTTGGAATAAAAAGCAATTCACTTTCAAAATCATCCTGTAACTGAACCAGACTTTCTCCAATTTCACCTAAATGCTGGTGTTCAAAAGCCTTGTAATGTGACATGTTATTGTTTCTCCAGCTAAAATGCGAGGTTTCCGAAAGCCCTACTCCCGCTCCGGTACTTCCGGTTGTTGCATTAATATGAACGTCATTAATCAACAGATTGCTTTTCGCTAAAGGCAGCAAAGCCAACTGTATAGCTGTAGCAAAACAACCTGGATTTGCAATGTAATTTGCTTTTTTGATGTCTGTTTTATTTAATTCAGGCAAGCCGTAAATAAAATCTTTCCCTTCAAAATGAGCATCTTTGTTTAATCTGAAATCATTTCCTAAATCGATGATTTTCGTATGGCTTGCAAACTGATTTTCTTTTAAAAATGAAATCGATTTTCCATGTCCAAGACATAAAAACACCACATTTACATTTGGATTTACAACATCTGTAAAGTTCATTTCAATATCTCCCATCAAGTCGTGATGCGCCACAGAAAGTGGTTTTCCCGAATTGGTTGTACTGTAAACAAAATCGATGTTTACATTAGGGTGATACATTAAAATTCTAATGAGTTCTCCGGCTGTATAGCCCGAACCACCAATTATTCCGACATTAATCATGATCTAAATGGTTTACAGATGAAAATATGTTTTGAGCATTTCCTAAAATCTTAATAAATCCTTTTGCATCGTCAGACGTCCAGGCATTGTTCATTTCTCCATATTGACCAAAGCCAGTATTCATCAAATCGTTTTTAGATTCAATTCCGTCAAGTGAAAAATGATACGGTTTTAATGAAACCGTTACTGTTCCGTTAACTGTTTTCTGAGTATCCTGCAAAAAGGTTTCAATGTTACGCATTACCGGATCTAAAAACTGACCTTCATGAAACAACATTCCGTACCAGTTTCCTAGTTGTTCTTTCCAGTATTGCTGCCATTTACCAAGTGTATGTTTCTCCAGTAAATGATGCGCTTTGATGATAATTAACGGTGCAGCAGCTTCAAAACCAACTCTTCCTTTGATTCCGATAATAGTATCTCCTACGTGAATGTCTCTTCCAATAGCATAAGCATTTGCCAGTTTTTCAAGTTTGACGATATTTTTCTCAGGAACATCCTTCTTTCCGTTTAATGCCACTAATTCTCCCTGTTCAAAATGCAAGGTCACTTTTTCTTCTCCTTCTTTTTGCAATTGAGAAGGATAAGCTTCACTTGGCAACGGCTCACTAGATGTTAAAGTTTCTTTACCTCCAACACTGGTTCCCCAAAGCCCTTTATTGATTGAATATTGTGCTTTTTCCCAAGAATAATGAACACCATTTTTTGACAAATAATCTACTTCTTCCTGTCTGGATAGTTTTAAATCTCTAATTGGTGTAATGATTTCAATTTCAGGAGCAATGGTTTGGAAAATTAAATCAAAACGAATCTGATCATTCCCGGCACCTGTGCTTCCGTGTGCGATGGCGCTTGCCCCAACTTTTTTAGCATATTTTATGGCTTCAATTGCCTGAAAAACACGCTCAGCACTTACTGATAACGGATACGTATTGTTTTTTAATACGTTTCCAAAAATCAAATATTTTATAGCTTTATCATAATATTTATCAACGATTGTCAGGTTAGCGTGTTGCGCGCTCCCTAACTCATAAGCTCTTTTTTCGATAGCTGATAATTCTTCTTCATCAAATCCTCCTGTATCTACGAGTACAGTGTGAACTTCGTATCCTTTTTCATTTTTTAAATATTTCAAACAATACGAGGTATCTAATCCTCCACTATAAGCTAATACAACTTTTTTCATTTTTTTATAATTTAGGCTAATACTTTCGTATGTAGCAAGTTTGAGATTTCTCTTTTAGTTTAATTTTTAAGACAAGAACCCGAAAAACAACGTTTTATTCAGGAACAAAGCTTGTTTGATTTTTTTTAACCTACTTAAAACAGCCACGTTAAAAGGGTGTCTCGGCGGTTCTTTTTGTTTGTCTTTTGGGTCGTATAACATCCCCGTACAAAGACACATTTTGTTTTCCTTGCTTTTTAGAATTTCATAATTCGTACAGGTTTTACAACCCGCCCAAAAACTTGGATCGGTAGTGAGTTCAGAAAAAGGAACTGGTTTGTAACCCAAATCAGAGTTTATTTTCATTACAGCCAAACCAGTTGTAATACCGAATATCTTGGCGTCCGGATATCTTTCCAGAGAATAATCAAAAACTTTTGACTTGATTTTTTTGGCTAAACCCAAACTTCTGTAATCCGGGTGCACAATTAGACCGGAATGGGCAACAAATTTTCCGTGTTGCCAACTTTCGATGTAACAAAAACCTGCAAATTTTCCATCTGCCAAGGCAATCATCGCATCACCGTTTGACATTTTTTTCTGAATGTATTCGGGCGTTCTTTTAGCAATCCCGGTACCTCTTAATAGGGCAGATGATTCTATTGTATCGCAAATTTCCTGTGCGAATTTGAAGTGTTCTTCCTGAGTAACAACAATAGAGATTTTCATTTCAATAGTTGAAGTTAGAGTTAAAAATTAAAACGTATTGTTTAGTTTGAAATCCTGAATTCAATCCAATAAAAATAAACAAAATAGAAGCAACATTCTCAAAATCAAAAACTTGACTAAGAAAATTTAAAAAATAAGATATACTTTTAGGATATGTTTGTCCAATGGACAAATGATGTGATTTCAAAATGAAAAATGAATATAAATAAATACGCGGTGAAAAACTCTGTGGATACTATAGAGATAGTGTCCGTACTTCGGGAGAAGTTACAGTTGAGTTTGTCCGTGACAAAGAAGTTATATGTAAACTTATTTTATTCATCGACTGCAAAAGTACACTATTTTTTTATTTATGAAACAAAAAAATAAAATTCTAACATTTTTTTAATCAAATGTTATTATCAGGCAACAAAAAACCCGACAGCTATTCCTAACTATCGGGTTTTTAAATATTTACTTTTTTATCTACTAATTTTTAGTAAACGGTATTGCGTCACCGCTACTTAAAATAATCATATCAAAACCTGTTTTTGCCTCGTTAAATTTGAATTTTAATCCGGCTTCAGCTGATTGAAAGACATCTTTTTCATTTTCTACAGCCTTTACAGTAAACTTCGGATAGTTTGTTATCAGAACATTCAATGTATTATTCTTTTCTGTAAAATCAATTTTCAAAGGTGCTTTTGCAGTTGAGTAGGTTCCTAAATAACCATCTAAAACTACATCTTTTTCTATTTTACCGTTACTGGCTGTCCAAACATTATTTGCTTCATTATTGTCCGGAAAAACATGGTCAGGGTCAAGCGTGATGCTTTCTATTTCTTCAGTAGAATTGTGCTTAAACGTCCAAACATTGTTACGTTGCCAAACTTCTACAGGCAATTTAACTCTTGTTACTTTCCCGCTTTTTGTTTTGACATCCAAAATAACCGGCATAGGCATTTTATCGAAATTTTCAACCGTGATTGCAACTCCTTTTGACGGATCATTTTTTATGTACTTAATCGAATTAATCCCCTGATTAAAGCGCCAGTTGTTTACGAACCAGCTTCTCCAGAACCAGCTTAAATCCTCACCTGCAACGTTTTCCATTGATCTGAAAAAGTCATCCGGCTGTGGGTGTTTAAAAGCCCAACGCTCAATATAGGTACGGAAAGCAAGATCAAAACGCTCTTTTCCTAAAACCTGCTCTCTTAAAATTACCAAACCAGAGCTTGGTTTAAAATAACACAGCATCCCAATATTAGCCTCTTTCATATTATCAGGAGAACTCATTATGGTTTCCAAATCTGGTTTTGTGAATGGCTCTGCCAATTTGTGCAAATTCGATGGTGCTTCTTTATATTCGCCTTTATTAAATTCCTCAGTACTTAACGAGTTAATAAAAGTATTAAAGCCTTCATCCATCCAAGCGAATAATCTTTCGTTCGAACCTACAATCATAGGAAACCAGATATGTCCAAATTCATGATCGGTTACCCCCCATAGATCTTGTCCTTTTGATTCCCAGCTACAAAAAACAATTCCCGGATATTCCATTCCGCCTTCGTTTCCTGCAACGTTTGTAGCTACCGGATAAGGATATTCAAACCATCTTTTAGAATAATTTTCAATCGATGCTTTTACGTATTCAGTAGAACGCCCGTAAGCAGCTTCTCCTCCACTTTCAACCGGATAAGCCGATAAAGCCAATGCCTTTTTACCGCTAGGCAAATTAATTTTGGCACCGTCTAAAACAAAAGCTGCCGAAGAAGCCCATGAAAAATCACGAGCATTTTTTATTTGATAATGCCAAGTTTTCTCTCCTGTTGCTTTAGAATTTGCTGTTGCAGCAACTTCTTCGGCAGAGCGAATCGTAACGGTTTTATCACTTTGACCTGCTTCTTTATAACGTTTAAGCTGTTCTGCAGGCAATACTTCTGCTCCATTTACCAATTCTCCTGACCCCACAACATAATGGTTTGCAGGTACTGTTAGTTTTACATCAAAATTCCCATACTCTAAATAAAATTCCGACGCTCCTAAATAGGGTGCAGTATTCCATCCTTTTACATCATCGTACACACACATACGCGGATACCACTGTGCAATCGTAAAAATTTTACCGTTTTTAGTTTCTAAAACCCCCATTCTGTCTGACCCTTCAAAAGGTGCAATGAACGAAAATTCAATTTTAATTTTTACAGCTCCTCCTTTTGATGCCAATGTTTCCGGAAGAAATATCTGCATTCTTGTATCTGTAGCTATATATTTAGCTTCAATTTCAGTCTTTTTCTTTCCTCCTGAAATTACTTTAACCGATTTAATTTTATTTCCTCCATCAAAAACCTGACCCTGAGCGCCGTTACGGCTTCCTGAAAGCGGCACCACTGCGTTCCCTCTTGAATCACTTTTGAATAAGTTCTGATCTAAATTCAACCATACAAATGACATTTTCTCTGGACTATTATTAGTATAGGTGATTTCATCTGTACCGGTAATCTCATTTGTAGTTCCGTTTAATTTTGCCGTAATCTGATAATCGGCTCTGTTTTGCCAATATTCAACTCCTGGCTGACCATTTGCAGCGCGTGTTGGTGTACCATTTTTGGTGTAAAAATTCGGTCCAAACGCATCGTGGTAATTGTAGTTATTCACGGGATTTACTGCTGTTGTTGCGGGCGTTTGCTGTGCCCAAACAGAAGAAATTCCAACAAACAAAGCCATGGTTAATAAGGCTTTCGAGGATTCTATTTTCATATTTTTTAGCTGTTTATATAGCAAATTAATGAAAAAAAAAGCTATTTAAATAAAAATTCTGAAACGAAAATCAAATTTTAATCAAAAAATATTTTAAGCTTTTTTCCTAAAAAACTAAAATTTATAAAATATATTTACATCAATATAAAACTAATCCTTTTCAATTTTAAGCACTTTGAATACAACCATTTCCAATTCAGCACTAAGCGTCTCAATAAAACATTTCGGAGCAGAATTATTTTCATTAAAAGACAATCAAAATAAAGAATACATATGGGAAGGTAATCCGGACTTCTGGGGCAAACATTCTCCTGTACTTTTCCCGATTGTGGGCACCCTAAAAAACAATACTTATAGGATTGATGGAAAAGAATACCAATTGCCAAGGCACGGTTTTGCCCGCGATATGGACTTTCAATTGATCGACAAAACTGAAAACAGTGCAATCTTTGCGCTAAACTCAAATACCGAAACACTCCAAAAATATCCTTTTAAATTTGAACTGCAACTTATTTACAGCGTTGAAAACACCACTTTAAATATTGAGTACAAAGTAATCAACAAAGGTCTGAATAAAATGCCTTTTTCTATAGGAGCTCACCCGGCAATTGCATTACCAGAGCATTTTGAAAATTATACGTTTCAATTTGAAAAACAGGAAGTTCTCAACTATTACCTTCTGGAAAATGATCTAATTTCCAATAAAACAAAAATCCTGGAGAGTGAAAACAATCTGATCCCATTGAAGTATAAATTGTTCGAAAACGACGCATTGATTTTTAAAACACTAGAATCAAACTCATTAACCCTTCTTCAAAACTCTAAACCCTATGTTAAGGTTGATTTTGAAGATTTTCCAAGTTTAGGTATCTGGACAAAAGTGAAAGCCCCTTTTATTTGTATCGAACCCTGGCTGGGATACTCGGATACGGCTGAAAATTCAGGAGATTTATTTAAAAAAGAAGGGATTTTAGTTTTAGAAGCCAATCAAACCTTTAATTCAAAGTTTAGTATATCAATATTATAATCTACAAAAAAATGCTGGAATTTAATTTTACTCCATTCCCTGTAATTGAAACAGAACGTTTGCTTTTACGAAGAATAACAAATGACGATGTAAATGAAGTTTTCGAATTGCGTTCGAATCCTGAAACGATGAAGTTCATCCCGCGTCCTTTAGTCAAAAATTCTGAAGATGCCTTAGAGCATATTGCGATGATTGAAAACAAAATTGTGGCAAATGAAGGAATCAATTGGGGAATTACTTTAAAAGGCAATCCAAAACTACTAGGTATCATTGGATATTACAGAATGCAGCCCGAACATCACCGTGCCGAAATTGGTTATATCTTACTACCTGAATTTCATGGAAAAGGAATTGTCCCAGAATCAGTAAACCGATTAATCACTTATGGTTTTGACGAATTAAAATTGCATTCTATCGAAGCAGTGATTGATCCTGAAAATTATGCTTCTGAAAAAGTATTACAGAAATGTGGCTTTGTAAAAGAAGGGCATTTTAAAGAATGTGAATTTTATGATGGTAAGTTTATAGATAGTGTAATCTACTCATTATTAAATAATAAGAAAGTCTAGTTCATTTTGGCAAAAAAATATTCCTGTTAAATTAATGGTCCCAGATAATAATGACTATTGGTTTACGTTATATTTGCAGTCGAAATAAGAAAAAAGAGCTTATTTCGACATCACGAAAGCCTATTTTATGAAAAAAATTTTTATTGCCCTAGTTCTTTTCTTTTCCGTTCAGTCTCAAAGTCAGACTTTTATTAAATTTAATGCTGCAACCGCTTTATTAGCAGTACCAAATGTTGGAATTGAAACCAGTATTGGAAAAAATTTAACTTTTAGTGTTGACGTTATGGCGTCATTCTGGGAGTCTTTTAACGGACATAGTCCAATGAAACTCTACACGCTAACACCTGAACTTCGTTACCATTTTAAAGAAAATTACAAAGGTTTTTACGTAGGTGGCCATGCAGGACCGGATATTTATCAAATTCAAAAATGGAATTACTGGGGTTCTAACCGTTATGAAGATGGTTTCGGATATCGCTTAGGAGTTACAGTTGGATACAATATCAAATTAAACGATAAATTTTTATTGGATATTTTTGCAGGAGGTGGCTGGCACCAAGGTTTTTACCACGGTTATTACAATGACGGAACTCCTGGCAGATACGAGAAAGCGCAAAACTGGAACAAAAGTGGCGAATGGCTTCCATACCGCGGAGGTGTTATGATTTCTTATAAATTATAGATTACTTCGCCAATTTAGGCAGTGATTTTACATATAAATCTTCCACTTTTTTACGAGCCCAATCGGTTTTTCTTAAAAAAGTCAAGCTTGATTTTACACTTGGATTTGAAATAAAACACTTTATCGGAATTAATTCTGCCAAAGTATCAAAACCATAGTATTCTACTAATGCTTCTACTATTTTTTGAAGTGTTATACCGTGTAAAGGATCTTTCGATTGATTTTGCATTTTATATTTTTAAAATAATTATACTAAAAGACCGTGCTTTTGAAGCACGGTCTTTCTTTTTTACAAAACTAGTAAATAAAATCACAACTATTCTAACCACAGGAAACACAATTAAAAAAGCGCAAAGTTCATCAAGCTATTAATTGTTTAATTCGATCAACTTTGCACCATCAAAAGTCTTCTCAATGATTTTTAAAAGAAAAATTTAAACCCGAAAGAAAGCGGTGAAGTCAAATTTGGTCTGCTGCCCGCCAAAGCTGTATTGTAAAAAGGGTCAACATTTGCAACATGCGCTAATCCAAAATTGGTTACTGTAGTTTTCTCACCATTTTTTGGATCTAATGTTGTAGACGTAAAGTTTGCCAAATCATAAGAAAACTCAACTGAGAAATTTTTACTAATAAAATAGTCAAATCCTCCTGAAACCGACAAGCCATATTGGCTAATTTTTAAATCACTTTCTTTCTCTTTTCCTGTAATAATAGGGGCTGCTAATTGTCCGAAAAAATATAGCGAACCTGCTACATTCCAATATTTTCTGGCCAATGGCTGAATAACAAGCAAATCTGTTTTTGCTACAGTTCCGGTTTTTGCATCTGCCTTTATATTAATAATACCAAATCCCGCGCCTACTGCAACAGAAGGCGTTACAAATGTCCCCACAATTGGTAATACCGATAGGTTTGTGCTTTTAACATCTCCTGTTTTGGTTTGCTGATAACCAAATTGCGATGTTGCAAACCAGGTCCCTTTTAACCCCTGATTTGTATCCTGAGCTTTTGCAGTTAAACCAATAAATGCAATACTTACTAGTGTTAAAATTTTTCTCATGTTTTAGTTTATTTTAAATTATTCAACAAACTTATACGTAAGCATTTTCTTTAGGCATGATCAAAATCATAGGTTAAAAAAAAACTTTAATTCTTTCATATTTTATTAAAGTTTTTCATTTTTGTTTTACATTTGTACGCTATGTTAAAAACAGTCAATATACTTAATAAAAGAGCCCGGTTTGATTATGAGATCATCGATACTTATACTGCCGGAATTGTTTTGTCGGGAACTGAGATTAAATCTATACGACTAGGTAAAGCAAATATTACCGAAAGCTTTTGTGAATTTAGCAATATGGAACTCTTTGCCATTAATACCTATATCGAAGAGTATTCTTTTGGGAATCAATTCAATCATAAATCCAGAAGTGAAAGAAAATTACTTTTGAACAAAAAGGAGCTTAAAACGTTGCATAAAAATGTTCAGGCCAAAGGACTTACTATTGTCCCGTTGAAATTATTTACCAACGAAAAAGGGCTTGCAAAACTCCAAATAGGTCTTTGTAAAGGAAAGAAAAACTATGACAAACGCGAATCCTTGAAAGAACAGGATACCAAACGCGATTTAGATCGAATTAAAAAAGCATACAACTAAAAAAAACATCTTTTAAAATCACTATTATAGCGCTTTCAAGTTATGGTAGTAATACATCTATTGTTAGCAGCTGGAGAAATCCTCAGATAACTGTAGCCCAAGAGTATTTTTAGAAAGTTTAATTGTTTCCTTAGTAAAAGATGAAGCTTCAAGGAGAACTGCCGTAAAAGAAATAAAAAAAAAGACGGCTTACTTCCTCCAAATTAATGTTTTAAAAAAGAAAATTTGATTTTGTTATATTTATCGAAAAATTATGACTATTTTTGTCAAGACAAATAAAAACTTTCTAAAATGAAATCACTTCTTAAAAATGCAAGAGAACAAAAAGGTCTAAAAACCCGAGAAGTTGCACAACTGCTTGGTATCGATCAGGCTCTAATAAGCAAATTTGAAAGTGGGGCAAGAAAACCAACCAAAGATCAAATTGTGAAGTTAGCAAAACTCTTAGAGATCGACTACGAAACTCTAATGATTGCTTGGCTTAAAGAAAAGATTCTATATGAAATTGGTGATGATGATTTTGCGTTAAAAGCTCTTGAAGTTGCTGAACAAGAGATTAGATACAACAAAACTGTTTCAAAATTAAAGCTATCCACTACTTTAGAAAAAATCTTAAGCGAAATTGATATCTTAAAAGAAAAGTTAGACAGCTACCGACAATTTGATAGTTATAAAATTAGTCAGGCCCTTGAACTTGAGTATACTTTTGAAAGTAATAGAATTGAGGGAAATACAATGACTCTCCGCGAGACTGACATGGTCATCAACGAAGGCTTGACTATCTCCGGAAAAAGTATGCGCGAGCATCTTGAAACTATAAATCATCAGGAAGCAATTGGCTTTATCAAAGATTTGATGCAAAAAAACAACAGTCTAAATGAACGTGATCTTTTGTCTATTCATAATTTAATCCTGCGTGGTATCATTCCTGAAGATGCGGGTCGCTATCGAAAAGTACAGGTGATGATTAAGGGAAGCAGTCACATGCCTCCACAGCCGTTTATGGTTGCCAAGGAAATGGAGGACTATTTTATTTGGTACGAAATCAATAAAAACAAATTACACCCTATTATTCTTGCAGCCGAAATGCATGAAAGATTGGTCACTGTACATCCATTTATTGACGGAAACGGCAGAACCGCCAGATTAGTAATGAATTTAATTCTAATGCAAAAAGGATATCTGATCGCCAATATAAAAGGAGATTACGAGAATAGGATGCAATATTACCAATCTTTAGAAACTGCCCAGACCAAGAAAGACAAAGAAGATTTCTTATTCTTTATCGCCAAAATCGAAAAAGAAAGCCTGGAACGTTATATTAGTATTATCGGCCAATAAAACAAAACCCACTATCACTAGTGGGTTTTTATTTAGTTTTTATCTTCTAACAAAGGAACAAATCGAAATTCTCCAAACTCATGTTTTTCGAATTGAGTTTCATTCTTTCGAATCAATAGGGTCATAATCTGAACATCTTCTCCTAACGGAATAACCAGCCTTCCTCCTATTTTAAGCTGCGCCATTAGAGGCTGCGGAATAAAAGGAGCTCCTGCTGTAACAATAATACTATCAAAGGGTGCATAACTTGGTAACCCTTTATAACCGTCTCCGAAAGACAGGTGTTTTGGGCGAATATTTAATTTTGGAAACAAGTTAGAAGTGGTTCTAAACAATTCACTTTGTCTTTCCACACTATATACTTTTGCTCCTAACATAAACAAAACCGCTGTTTGGTAACCTGATCCTGTACCAATTTCTAAAATCTTATGGTCTTTTTTAACCTCTAATAATTGGGATTGAAATGCAACTGTGTAAGGCTGAGAAATCGTTTGCCCCGCTCCTATAGGAAATGCCTTATCCTGATACGCATAATCTTCAAAACTTGAATTTAAAAAAAGGTGTCTCGGGATTTTTTTTATCGCATCCAAAACCGCTTTATCAGTAATTCCTTTTTGTTCTAAAGTGCTTACTAATTGATTACGAAGTCCTTGATGTTTGGCAGTATCTTTCAAAATGGGTAGGTTTTATTTTGGCAAAAATAAGAAAGTAAATCAATTTTAAATGCTTTCATACAGAATGTTTTCAACTCAGAAACTTCTTTCAATTTAATATAATCCGAACCATTTACCATTCAAATGCTTGTATCAACCGTTCGTCATTTTTTTAAAAATTTCCAGCTGATGTGTTGCTACTTTTGAAACATCAATCAGGAAGTAATAATTTAAAAACCAAAATTATGAACACATTAAATTTTAAAACTCCGACCGAAGCTATAAAACCATTAGCTATGGGTTTCGTAATCGGACTTATTACCAATATCATTAGTTTTTAAATTCACTTGTAAAAAATCAATCAATCAATCAATCAATCAATCAATCAATCAATCAATCAATCAATCAATCAATCAATCAATCAATCAATCAATCAATCAATCAATCAATCAATCAACTAGTAAAATTAACCAATCATTAAAACTAAAAATTATGGAAACCCAAAAAGAAGTAAATGTTTACAAAATTATTAAATCATTAATCGTAGGATTTATAATCGGAGTTGCCCTTTATAAATTTATCACTGTAATCGTACTGAATTAATCTAATCCTCAATCAAAAGATATCAATCATGAAAACCAATACACTTAAAAAAATCGCTTTTCTATCTCTGGGAGTTATTTCGACAGGAAATTTATTTGCGCAAAACAAACCCGAAAAAGCACCCTCTGTTCCCGCTAAAGATACTTATTTTGGAATTACAGTGGAAGACAAATACCGAAACCTTGAGGATTTAAAAAATGAACAAACACTAAGCTGGTTAAAGGCCCAGGCTGATTACACAAACAATATCTTAAACTCAATTCCGGGAAAACAAACTCTTATTGATGAGCTTACTTCTATAAATGACAGAGTTACTGAAGCAATCAGCGGAACTCAAATTATGGAAGATGGCACTTATTTCTACCAAAAAACAACTCCAAAAGATCAGGTTGCAAAACTGTATAAAAGAGCCGGTTTAAAAGGAAAAGAGACCTTAATCTTTGACCCACAAACGCTAAAAGGTGAAGCAAAAGACATCTTTACTATTAGTTCTTTCTCTCCCAATAAGAGCGGAAAACTAATTGCTGTAAATATCTCGAAAAACGGTGGTGAAATGAGCGAAATGTTTTTAATAAATGTAGCCGATAATAAAATTTTAGCGGATAAAATCGACAAGCTAAGATTTGGAAATGCCAACTGGTTAGACGATGACAAATCATTTTTGTACTCACAATCACCAACAGCCGATATTCATGATGCAAAAGCGCAATTGAATATTGTAACAAAATTGCACGTTATAGGAAATGATATTACAAAGGATAAAGTAATTTTTTCGAAAGCAATGTATCCTGAATTAAAAATTGCAGAGGAAGAAATCCCTATTATGGGTTATGACGTAGACAGTAAGATGCTTTTTCTGATGCCTTATTCTGTAAATCCGAACTTAAAAATGTTTATTGCCAAAGGTTCTGAATTGAATAGTGGCAAAATTAACTGGAAGTTATTGACGGACAGAAAAGATGAAATTAAAAATTTTGCTTTTAGCGATAAAGACATTTATTTTTTCACAAGTCTCAATGCTCCAAAATTTAAAGTAACAAAAACTAGTATTAGCAATCCAAATTTAGCAACTGCAACACTTGTAATCCCTGAAGACAAAGAAGCTAATTTGAACCCTATTACGATTACCAAAGATGGGATCTTTTACACCAAAACAAAAAACGGAATCGAAAGCACCTTATTCTTCACGGATTTTGAAGGAAAAAAACACAATGAAATTAAAACTCCAAAAAAATCTGCAACTATTGTTTTAAGTTCAAGAGGAAGTAAGTTTTCAGACTTATGGGTTAGAACAACAGGCTGGACAACCAAAGGAGAACGTTATAAATATGATGTAAAAAGAAACAGTTTTATCAGAGAAGAGCTCTCTACTATTACTGAATATCCAGAATTTGAAAATTTTGAAATTGAAGAATTAATGGTAAAATCGTATGATGGCGTCGAAGTTCCACTATCCATTATTTATAAAAAAGGAATTAAAAAAGATTCAAACAATCCTGTTTTATTCTATGGTTACGGTGCCTACGGAATGTCTATGTCTCCTGGTTTTAATCCTAGTTTACTTTTATGGGTAGAAAGAGGTGGAATACTTGCTGTTGCTCACGTAAGAGGTGGTGGAGAATTAGGCGAAAAATGGCATTTGGAAGGTCAAAAAAGTAAAAAACAAAATACCTGGAAAGATGTAATTGCCTGCACCGAATATATGATTAAGGAAGGATATACAAATCCGACAAAAACTGCCATCTACAGCAGAAGCGCCGGTGGAATTCTGGTAGGAAGAGCGATTACCGAAAGACCTGATTTATATGCAGTAGCCATTCCGGGAGTAGGAAGCATGAATACCGTTAGAGGCGAAAATGCACCAAACGGACCTGCAAATACACCTGAATTTGGAACGATGAAAATCGAAGATGAAGCCAAAGCTCTTATCGAAATGGACTCTTATTTGCAACTAAAAGAAGGTGTTAAATATCCTGCAACCCTAACAACAGCAGGATTCAATGACCCTAGAATCATTGTTTGGTCTCCTGCTAAATTTGCCGCTCGATTGCTTGAGGTAAATGCGTCTAAAAAACCAACTTTATTAAAAGTCGATTATGAAGCAGGTCATTTTGGTGGAGCTTCAAAAGCAAAATCGTATGAAGAAGTTGCAGATGTTTTAAGCTTTGCACTATGGCAAGTGGGTCACCCGGACTTTCAACCAAAAAATTAGTTATTTAAAATGTAACTTTGGCAATGCTGGCATTGCCAAAGTTTTTAAAACTTAAAATTATGATCAAAATAATTATAGCTTTGACAATAGAAATAAGCAATTTGTTATTTAAAATTTTATCTTAATGAAATTAACCGCAAAAATTCTAGTGACTTTAGTCGTTATATTCTGTCTGCTCTTTATAGGCGCTTTTATCGCAGGAATGTATTATGGGTATCACACACCACTGAAGACAAAATAACTTATAAAAATGTTTCAAAAAAAGAATCAAGTTTTCATTTTAGTTCAAATCATTATATGGACTATCTATTCAGGAATACTTTTTATTCCCCAAATTATCATTCCTGAATTAAATTTATTGGGATATAAAAACTGGCAGCTTCTATTAGACTACTTTTTTAGTGTTTGCCTGCTTACTTTCCTTTCGATAGTTTTAAAATATTTTTATGACCGACATATAAAGCTGGACGATTTTAAGCTTTGGGAAATTATTAAAATGCTTTTTTTAATTTTCGCATCTGCCCTTTTTTATTATGGAGCGTTAACGGCATACAATTACCTAATGATCACCTATCTTTATGAAAACCCTGAAGTTTTTGATCATCCTTCTCAATCTGCAAAAAAACAGGTTTTATTTATTTTTGTGATGGGGTTTCTTTTCTTTCTTTGGATAGTTGTGTACACCATTTACAAAACAACCTCGCAAATCAAGAACAATAAAATGGATCGAATGGAAATTGAAAACAACTTAAAAGATTCTCAACTGAATGCTTTAAAGGGGCAAATCAATCCGCATTTTATGTTTAACAGCTTAAATAATATTCGCGGATTAATTCTGGAAAATCCTGAAAAATCGAGAGAAATGATCACCCGATTGTCCGAAATGCTCCGATATTCCCTGACCAAAAACGAGATTACAACAATTGCATTGGAAGAAGAAATTGAAATGGTAGAAAACTTCATTGAAATTTCAAAAATTCAAATGGAAGAGCGTTTGAATTTTACTTCTCAAATAGACCCAAATACTTTACAGCTGCAAATCCCTCCTATGATCATCCAAATGCTGATCGAAAATGCTGTTAAACATGGGATTGCAAAATTAAAAGACGGAGGCCAAATTGTATTAGAAACCAACCTGGACAATAACAATCTTACTATTCTGGTTTCGAATACAGGAGTACTTACCATTGAAAAAGATTCTACACAATTAGGTATCAAAAACATTGAGAAAAGACTGTATTTAATCTATGGCGAAAAAGCCAATTTTAAATTGGAGGAAATAGAAAACAAAGTAGTTGCAAAAATAATTATTCCAATACTTTAGGTATGAAAAAAATAAAAGCTGTCATTGTTGAAGATTCTCGTCTGGCCAGAAATGAGCTTAAAGAATTAATTAAAAATCATCGTGAAATTGAAATTATCGGAGAAGCAGAAAATGTAGATTCGGGCTTTAAATTAATACAGGAAACCCAACCGGATTTACTTTTTTTAGACATCAATATGCCGGAAAAAGATGGTTTCGAACTGTTAGAAATGCTGGACAAAGTTCCTATTACAATTTTCACAACAGCGTTTGACGAATATGCGATTAAATCTTTTGAATACAACGCATTAGACTATTTATTAAAACCTATAAACCCAAAAAGATTTGCGCATTCCATCGAAAAAGTAAGTCAAAATCTAATTGAAAAAGAAGAAAAAAGCAATAAGAAACTGACGCTAAACAATCAGATTTTTATTCGCGATGGCGAAAAATGCTGGCTTGTAAAAATTGCCGATATCTTTCTATTTGAAGTTGAAGGCAATTACACCCGAATATTTTTTCAGGATGAAAAAGCCATACTTAATAAATCGCTAAACAACATTGAAGAAAAACTTCCCGATGATTTTTTCTTCCGGGCCAATCGAAACCAAATTATTAATATAGAATATATACTCAAAATAGACCCTTGGTTTAGTGGTAATCTACTTGTACAACTCCCGAAAGAGGTGAAAGTAGAAATATCAAGAAGACAAACCAATAACTTCAAAGAAAAGTTAAGTCTGTAAATACATTTAAAATTGTTTAAATAATTTCGACTTTGTCCCAGCTAAACTTTTACTTTCAACAAATAAATTATATTTTTGTTTAAAATACATTCTCATGTTAAAAGTAGGAGTTTTAGGTGCTGGTCATCTTGGTAAAATACATTTACGCTTATTACAACAATCTGACCAATACGAATTAGTTGGATTTTACGACGAAAATCAGGAAAATGCCGAAAGAATCTCAAAAGAGTTTGGCTACAAAAACTTCAACACAATTGCAAAATTAATCCACGCTGTGGATGTTATCGATATTGTAACCCCAACTCTTTCACACTATAAATGTGCTAAGGTAGCCATCAAATCCGGAAAACATATCTTTATAGAAAAACCAATTGCGAATACTGTTGAAGAAGCTGAAGAAATTATTGCTTTGGCCGCAGAACACAATGTAAAAGGTCAGGTAGGTCATGTTGAACGCTTTAACCCTGCGTTTATTGCTACAAAAAACATGATCGAAAATCCAATGTTTATAGAAACACATCGTTTGGCTGAATTTAATCCGCGTGGTACAGATGTTCCTGTAGTTCTCGATTTGATGATTCATGATATTGATGCCATTCTAAGCGTTGTCAATTCGAAAGTAAAAAATATCAATGCAAGCGGTGTTTCTGTAATTAGTGAAACTCCGGACATTGCCAATGCCAGAATTGAATTCGAAAATGGATGTGTAGCTAATTTAACGGCCAGCAGAATTTCGATGAAAAACATGCGCAAAACGAGATTTTTTCAAAAAGATGCCTACATTTCTGTAGATTTTCTGGAGAAAAAATGCGAAGTCGTTCGTATGAAAGACGCTCCGGAAATTCCGGGTGACTTTGATATGATTTTGCAAAATGCAGAAGGTGTAAAAAAACAAATCTATTTTACAAATCCTGATGTCGAGCAAAACAATGCAATCCTGGATGAGCTGGAATCATTTGCCAATGCTATAAACACAGATACAACACCAGTTGTAACCCTGGAACAGGCAACAGATGCCTTGAGAGTAGCCTATCAGATTATTGATTGTTTCGATAAATAAATTGAACGCTTTTAAAAAATAAATTAGCCACGAGTTCATGAATTAATTTGTGAACTCGTGGCTAAAATCATAAATATAATATCAAATTTAAATGAAGACTATAGCTGTAATTGGTGCAGGAACAATGGGTAACGGAATTGCTCATACATTTGCACAAAGTGGTTTTGTTGTAAAACTAATTGACGTTTCAGAAAAATCATTAGACAAAGGAATGGCAACTATTGCTGCCAATCTGGACCGAATGCTTTCTAAAGGAACTATTACTCAGGAAGAAGTTACCAAAACAATCACCAATATTATCACATATACGGATATTAAAGATGGTGTTGTTGGGGTAGATTTAGTAGTTGAAGCTGCTACTGAAAATGTAGAGCTAAAACTTAACATTTTCAAGCAATTAAACGAGGCTTGCTCTCACAATACGATTCTGGCAACCAATACTTCTTCCATTTCTATTACCCAAATTGGAGCTGTTGTAGCACATCCTGAAAGAGTTATCGGGATGCACTTTATGAATCCGGTGCCGATCATGAAATTGGTCGAAATCATTCGTGGATACAATACCAGCGATGAAGTAACCAAAACTATCATGGATTTATCTGTAAAACTAGGTAAAGTTCCTGTTGAAGTAAACGACTACCCTGGTTTTGTGGCAAACCGAATTTTAATGCCTATGCTGAACGAAGCGATCGAAACCTTGTACAACAAAGTTGCGGGAGTTTACGAAATTGATACTGTAATGAAGTTAGGAATGGGACACCCTATGGGACCTCTTCAATTGGCTGATTTTATTGGTCTTGATGTTTGTCTTGCCATTTTAAATGTAATGTACGACGGCTTCAAAAACCCAAAATATGCACCTTGCCCTTTATTAGTCAATATGGTGAGAGCCGGAAAATTAGGTGTGAAATCTGGTGAAGGTTTTTACGACTATAGCGAAAGTAAAAAAGCAGAGAAAATCTCTAAGCAATTTATTCTTTCCTAAAAAAAAAACACCATGTCGATAGCATCGAATTTAAATACAATCAAAGCGAGTTTGCCAGAAAATGTAACGTTAGTTGCCGTTTCTAAGACCAAACCTGTCTCTGATTTAATGCAGGCTTATGATGCCGGTCAGCGTATTTTTGGAGAAAATAAAATCCAGGAAATGGTTGACAAATACGAGCAAATGCCCAAAGACATTCAATGGCACATGATTGGTCATGTACAGTCGAATAAAGTCAAATTTATGGCGCCTTTTGTAAGCCTGATTCATGGTGTTGATAGTTTGAAACTCTTGCAGGAAATCAATAAACAAGCCGTAAAAAACAATCGGGTTATTGATTGCCTGCTTCAAATACATATCGCCGAAGAAGAAACCAAGTTTGGACTGGATGAAAACGAATTAAATGAATTATTATCTTCATCAGAGTTCAAAGAAATGAAAAACATACGTATCTTGGGCTTAATGGGGATGGCAACTTTTACAGAAGATCAGAACCAGATTAAGAAGGAGTTTACACATTTAAAATCTATTTTTGATTCGATAGAAAAGCTAAAAATTGAAAACGGTAATCTGAATACTATTTCCATGGGAATGTCTGGCGATTATCAGCTTGCCATAACATGCGGAAGCAACATGGTTCGCATTGGAAGCAGTATCTTCGGAGGAAGATAATTTGATTTTAGATTGCTGATTAACGATTGTAGATTATAAACTGATTACTAAAAACTGAGACTGAACACTAAATTTGTACGCAATACTAGACATAGAAACCACTGGAGGCCAGTTTAATGAGGAAGGAATTACCGAAATCGCCATTTATAAATTTGATGGTCATGAAGTAATTGACCAATTCATTAGTCTAGTGAATCCTGAAATTCCGATTCAGCCCTTTGTGGTGAAGTTAACCGGAATCAATAATGCTATGTTGCGCTCTGCTCCTAAGTTTTTTGAAGTTGCGAAACGAATTATCGAAATCACCACTGATTGCATTATTGTAGCGCATAACGCCTCTTTTGATTACCGAATTTTACGCACGGAATTCAGACGTTTAGGTTACAATTTCGAAGCTAAAACGCTGTGTACAGTTGAACTTGCCAAGAAATTAATTCCGGATCAGCCTTCCTATAGTTTAGGAAAACTGGTAAGAGCACTTGGGATTCCAATGGCAGACAGACATCGCGCCAGCGGTGATGCAATGGCGACAACCAAGCTCTTCAAAATGCTTTTAGAAAAAGACCTGGAAAAAACCATTGTAAAAGACTTTATAAAACTGGAGGTAGAAAAAGGAATTGCTCCAAAATTCCTCGAAATATTAGCTCAAATGCCTGCAAAAACGGGTGTTTATTATATTTACAATGAAGGCGGAACTCTTATTTACATTGGAAAAAGCCAAAATATAAAGAAAAGAGTCAATCAGCACTTTACAGGAATTACTACCAAAAGTAAAAAAATACAAGCCGAAGTTTTCACCATAACTTATGATGAAACCGGAAGCGAATTAATTGCTCTTTTAAAAGAAAGCGAAGAAATAAAAATAAACCGCCCGAGATACAATCGTTCACAACGAAAAACCATCTTTCAATATGCTTTGTATGCAGAGAAAGATGCCAATGGCTACCTGAATTTAAAGCTCGAAAAAGCCGATGGCCGTAAAAAAGAGATTACCTCCTTTGCTACTTTGCAGGAAGGCAAAAATGCTCTTTTCAGATTTACCGCAAAATATCATTTGTGCCAAAAACTAACAGGACTGTATCAAACCAAAAAAGAATGTTTTCAATACAAAATCAAAGAATGTGACGGTGCCTGTATTGAAGAAGTATCACCTGAGATTTACAATGCCCGCGTACAGCAGTTTATTTCTGAAAACAGTTTCGAAAATAAAAGCATGATTTTGCTGGACAGAGGCCGAAATGTCAATGAAAGAAGTGCTATTTTAATCGAAAATGGTCTTTACAAAGGGTATGCCTTTTACGATTTGAACTACCAGATTACCAATATCGAAATTCTGAAAAACATTCTGATTCCAATGCAGCACAATCGCGATGTCAAGAATATAATTCAAAACTACATCCGAAAAAGCAAATCGCTGAAGATCCTACATTTTTAACACTGCTAAACTTTCATTATCTTCGTGGAGATGAAAAAAACAAAATCCAAATACGAAATCTTCCGGGAAAGAATCAAAATCATCCTTTATGGAACGGATACGTTTTTGGGAAGAATGTTTGATCTCGTACTCCTTGGACTGATTCTCCTAAGTGTTGTTTTGATTATGATGGAAACCGTTCAGGGAATCAATCAAAAATACCACTCTCAGCTTATTGCTTGCGAATGGATTATCACCGTATTTTTTACCATTGAATATATACTGCGAATAATTTCGATTCAAAAACCAGTCAGATATATTTTTAGTTTTTACGGAATTATTGATCTGATGGCCGTATTACCGATGTATTTATCCATTTTTTTTCCGGGAGCAAGTGTGCTGTCGATCATAAGAGCCCTGCGTTTTTTCAGATTATTCAAAATCCTGCATATTCCGCAAATCTCCCATCAGTCTGTTCAGCTACGGGAAGCCATTGAAGCCAGTAAGGAAAAAATTCTCGTTTTTATTTATTTTGTACTGATTAGCACCATAATAATTGGTTCGGTCATGTATTTGGTCGAAGGTAAAGAATCCGGCTTTACAAGTATCCCGATGAGCATTTACTGGACAATTGTTACCTTGACCACAGTGGGTTATGGCGATATTTCTCCTCAGACTCCTCTCGGACAATTTATTGCAGCTTTTGTTATGATTTTGGGTTACGGAATTATAGCGGTTCCAACCGGAATTGTAACCGCCGAATTTGCAAAAAGCAGCCTGAAAAACAGTGTCGTAAGCAGTAAAAAAACGTGTACAAAGTGCCGCTCTCAGGTGCATTTTGATCATGCTCAATATTGTTTTGAATGCGGAACAAAATTACCTAACAATTAAATTAATTAAGAAAGGGCTTTACCATCCTTACTTTAATCCATACAAGTCTAAGGTTTTTGCAACCGTAAAGACTCTCAAATATGAAATATCTAATTACCATCGTCGGACCAACAGCAATAGGCAAAACAGCTTTGAGCATTGCTTTGGCACAACATTTTAATTGTGAGATAATCTCTTGCGACAGTCGTCAGTTTTTTAAAGAAATGACAATTGGTACAGCAGTACCAACTCCCGAAGAACTACAATCTGCCACACATCATTTTATACAGAACAAATCTATTTTTGAAAATTACACCGTTGGGGATTACGAAAAAGAAGCACTTTTAAAATTAGAAGAATTATTTGCAAAAAATGACTTCGTTATTTTAATTGGCGGTTCGGGACTATATGTTGATGCCATTCTAAAAGGATTCGATGAATTTCCGGAAATTGATCCTGAAGTTCGTTCTGAAATAAACGCTAACTACGAAAAACTTGGTATTACTTATTTGCAGGATCAGTTAAAAAATCTTGATCCCGATTATTACCAAAGGCTGACCATAGAAAACCCGCAAACGCTTCAAAATCCGCAAAGAATGATGCGTTTTACCGAAGTGTGTATCGGAACTCAAAAGCCCTACTCTTCTTTTTTAAATCAGAAGAAAAACAACCGAAATTTTACTCCTGTTCTAATTGGTTTAGAAGCTGACAGACCAGTAATTTATAACCGCATCAATCAACGTGTGGATCTGATGCTGAAGGAGGGATTATTGGAAGAAGCCAAAGCGCTATATCCCAACAAAGCGTTAAATGCGTTACAAACGGTCGGTTATAGAGAATTATTTAGTTATTTTGACGGAGAATTTTCGCTGCCTTTTGCCATCGAAGAAATCAAAAAAAATACCAGACGTTTCTCTAAAAGACAACTGACCTGGTTCAAACGAAATGAAGACACAAAATGGTTTGATTATGCGACAGATAGAAACGAAATCATAAGTTACATAGAAAATCTTCTAAAGTAAAATCGGTTTCTTTCCTCTGATAGAAAAATCTAAAATCAACAAATCTAAAATTTAAAATTCAGCAATGCCAATATCTCCAAATTTTACTTCTGTCTTAAGCAAAGACTGGGAAATCAATTTTACACAATGTACACCAAATGGTTTTCTAAAGTATACAGACTTATGTAATATTCTGCAATTGACAGCTGCTGCGCATTCTGAAGCCGGAGGCATTAGCTTTTTTGATATGCAGGAATTTCATCAGGCCTGGGTATTAAGCCGCATGCGCGTTGAAATTACTGCTTTACCAAAATGGCAGGATGTTGTAACGGTAAAAACCTGGATCAACAGTTTAGAAAATTCTCGTTCTGTTCGTGCTTTAGAGATGCATGTAAACGGAAAAAAAATAGTAGGCTGCGAAACGTATTGGGCTGTTTTTAACACACAGTTACGACGTCCCGAAGCTTTGGCTTTACCATACCAACATTTTGAATTGTACCCCGAAAAACGTGCCACTACTGAAGGTTTTTCAAAAATAAACATCAACCACGAAAAAGAAGCGGTTTTTGAAAAAACAGTTTACCTCTCGGATCTGGACATTGTAAATCACGTTAATAATGTCAAATATTTAGAATGGTGCCTTGATCATGTAGAGGAGGAAAGAATTCTTAAACAAGGGGTTAAAAGCTTTGAAATGAATTTTATGAAGGAACTGTCGCTAAAAGATAAAGTCATCATCCATGAGAGCGAAGACGACAATCACACTAAGGCTACTTTCAGCATTACAAAACAGGAGAAAAATTGTTTTGCTTTGGAGTTACACTGGAAATAAGATACTCCAAAAAAAAATTAAAAGTTTAAAATTCGTGGTAATTCTGTGAATTCCTGATAAAAGAAACGAGGCATAACCGCCTCGTTTTTCTTTATAGGAAGATTACTTTACTTTCTTCTTCGAATCTTTTTTCGCTTTTTCAGCTTTCTTTTTCTTTTGCGTCAACTCAATCTTGCCTTTAATTCTTTTCTCCACTTCAATAATATCGGATTCAAAAACAAATTGTAACGTACAAAGTTTAGCCTTTTTAATTTCTTTTAGTGCCAATTGAAACTCTTGCTGCGCTTCATAAAGAATTCCTTTCTTCACAAAAATTTCAGATTTGTTTATTCCTTTTATAGTTAAAGCAAAATCGATTAACTTTTGTGCTTCTTCAAAATCTTCATTTAAAATTAAAGTCTGAATATAGTGCGGATATACTTCGAGTGCGTGAATGTTAATCGTCAGGGCTTCCTGAAAATAGATTTTTGCCTCTTCGTAATTCCATAATTGTTCTGACTGAATTCTTCCGTACAAGCACAAAACCATTGTGTTTTTAGCATCATAAGAAAAGGCATAATCCAAAGATTCAATGGTTTCTTCTAATGAATAGGGATAACTGTCCAACGCCTGAAAAAGGTATTTATCTATTGCTTTCATGTTATGTGTCGATATTTATTGTTTTTTGTTGGTCACCTATAATTCGCATATAATCATTGTTTTTTGCGACCAACTTTTTAATTATGCTCATTTCGTAAATCGGTTTTAAGTTTCTGACGTGTTCCTTTGTAACTTTTCTCTGCCTTGTTCTTTTTAAAGTCAGTTCCTGCAAAAACTCTAATCGGATTACCCCGCTGAATGTTGAGCTGATTTTCCCATTGTTTTCCAACATGGTTCTTAAGTTGCTGTAAGGTTTCGTCTTCTAGTTTTTTTAATAATCGTTCTGTTGCCATTTTTTTGTTTTGGTGCTGCGAACGACTGTCCATAGCAACAACCGCAATTCCCGTTGGCAAATGTGTCGCCCGGATTGCCGAACTCACTTTGTTTACGTGTTGCCCTCCTGCTCCGGAGCTGCGCATGGCCTGATACTGAATATCGTTTTCAGAAATTGATGCGTTTTTTTGTGGTTCAATCTCAAAAACACCAATAAACCAATTTTTTCGCTTGTGCATTTTCCTAAACTGGCTTTGACCAATCCATTGAATCGTTCCTATCCAGGAATCAGCAAATCGGGCAGCATCTTTCCCTTTTACAGCGATGGTAGCAGTTTCTACTGTTCCGTTTTCCTCCCCAACTTCTCGCTGCAGCAAAGTTGCTTCTAATTGTTGTTCCTCTGCTTCGTCCAAAACTTTTTTAAGCACCTGAGCCACTACCCAGGTGCATTCTGCCGGTCCGCGACCCGCTGTTATCTGAATTATTTTTTCCATTTCTCTAATATTTTAAGAAGCTTTTCTCTGTTCTTCGCTTCTTTTACAAATTTTGGTAAACGGGCCACCAAACTCGATCCGAAATTCATTCCTGGATTTCGTTCCCTCAGCCCTGCTCCGATATACCGTTCTAAATACTCTATATGCTGCTTATTATAGGCCCAGAAAATATGTTTGTCCACTTCTATTTGAAACCAAAGCGGCAAATTATACCATTGTTCTTTCACTAAACCGTCGTTACGATTTGAATTTTGCAAAACCTCTTCAACTTTGGGTTTCCATTCTTCCTGAAAATTACAATGTGGACATTTCGCTTTATACTTTTCCGGCTTTTCTTTTAACAACTGTGATTTAAATTCATATTTCTCATAACACTGATTGCAATAGGCCTTACCATAAGCAATGTATTGGTAAACGGGCTTATCAAGCTTATAAAAGCAATGTTTACACTCCAAAATTTTAGTATAACAATGCCCGCATTTGCATTCTTCCGAAAGTTTATTTTTAACTTTAGCTTTAGCATCACATTTCGGACACTGCACTAAAACCTCATGTAAAAAACTTTCTAAAAACTTATTCTCATCCTGAAATCTTTTCATATTCTTTGTCTTTTTATCGGTCCATTCTAACGATCTTTGGCGTGAAAGTTCCAAGCACTTCCACCAGATCACTTTGATTTGCCATCACTTTTGTAATGTCTTTATACGCCATAGGCGCTTCGTCAATATTTCCTCCAATTAAGGTCACATCATTAGCTTTTAACACCTTTTTAATTTCACTTTGAGTGAAGGTACTTTTACACTTTGCCCTTGAAAACAAACGCCCTGCGCCATGCGAAGCAGAGTTTAAACTTTCCGCATTTCCCTTGCCTTTTACAATGTAGCCAGGCGCCGTCATCGAACCGGGAATAATTCCCAATTGGCCTTCTGCGGCAGGCGTTGCACCTTTTCTATGTACAATACATTCCTGACCGTTTACCATTTCTTTCCAGGCAAAATTGTGGTGATTTTCGATTGTTACCACTACTCTTTTTCCAATTGCTTTGGCAATTCGTCGATGAATATCATCGTGACAGGCTTTTGCATATTCTCCGGCTAAATTCATAGCCAGCCAGTATTCCTGACCGTCATGCGTATTTAAATCCAGCCAGGCCAAATGCTGAACATTTTTTGGTAACGGGCATTGTTTTGTTGCCAGATAGGTATAATGTTTGGCAATGTTTGCGCCTAATCCCCTGGAACCGCTGTGCGAAAGAACGGCGAAATATTCTCCTTTTTCGAGCTTCCATTCGTTCTCCGGATTTTCAATTTTAGCAATTCCGAATTCTACAAAATGGTTTCCCCCGCCAGAACTTCCCAATTGTTTGTAGGCCTTCGGCAAAAGATTCTTTAACAATGGAATATCCTGAAATTCGCTTTTATAAAAAACATCATGATCCACTCTTGAAGCATGTGTTTCATACATTCCAAACTTGGTATTGTCTTTCAAAATTGCTTCCAACTGATGTTCCTTGCCTTTAAAATGTGAAGCCGGTAAATCAAAAATAGAAAGGCTCATCCTGCATCCGATATCCACTCCAACTCCGTACGGAATTACAGCATTATCTGTTGCTAAAACCCCTCCAATGGGCAGTCCGTAACCCGAATGTGCATCGGGCATCAAAGCTCCGGCTACAGAAATAGGCAGTTTTAACGAATCATACAATTGAAATTTTGCCTGTTGATCAATCTCATTTTCTCCAAAAATTTTAAAAGGAACTCTTGTTGTCTTCAACTGATGCATTCTTACCTGAACCGGTTTGATCAAACCTTCAGCTACTTTACCCCAGGTTCCGTTGCCTTCATATTTTTCCGGATGTAACAATACATCTTTGGCTTCTGTCAGGATAGATTCCTTTTTCTCCCTCTTTCTATATCTGTTGATCTGCCCTAAGGCGATATTTATTGAATTGTTTTTTGGAAACCCTAATTTAATCAGGTCTTTTCCAGATAATTTATTTCCCATGATCTATATCATTTCGTCCAGATATTGCTGATACAATACTTCCAGACTTTTATTTTTAATTGGGTTTTTCTCTTTTGGATTTTCACTTTCATAGTAACTCCAACGATGCGAAAAACCATCTACTAATTTGTTTATCTTATGTCTCAAATTAAGATTAGTAATGCGATTGTCAAGTAGCTGAATTTCGCTCTCCAAATCCGAATCAACCAGCTTCGTATGTGTTATCATATACGGACTAACACGAAGTACATAGCGCCACGGCTCATTAAAAACGTAATGAATTTTATATCGCTTAAAATTGCTGCACCAGCGTTCGCGTTTATAAAAATGTGCTTTTTCTTTCTCGGTTAATTCTAATTTCGGACTTCTCCACTCCCACTCTGAAAATTCTTTTACAGTTTGTAACTTTTCGGTATAAACATTTCTTCTTTTTCTCTTTTTCTTCCTTTTAAAAGATTTTTCAGAAGAGAACTGCCAGGTATTTATTTTTTCCAATAAGCTTTTGTAAAATGAAGATTCACTCGATCTTGCCACATCTTCTCTCAGTATAAAGTTACGCTGCCATCCCTTTTGATAAGGGATCTCTAGTGGAACAAGAGGTAAATCTCTACGTTTTTCCCAAAGCTTTTTTTCAAGTTTTCTTAACTGAATCAGGTGTTTTTCAAAATCTTCCTTTACTAATCTTTTTTTCTTTCTTTTACTTTTAAGACGAGCGCACAAAGCATACTCCTCTACCGTATAATTTTGCATTAAAAATTATAGTACATTAAATTAACAGCCAAACAGGCTTAACATTTTATCCATGAAGGATAAGTAAAATCGATTTTCGGGAAAATTTGAAGTGTCTAGAATAAAAAAAAGCCCGAAACAAAATGTCTTCGGGCTTTATATATCTAAAAGTATATTTCTAGGATCGAAATAAGCCACGAAGAAGTGCTGCATCAAATTCATTTGATGTAAAGCTCTGTGATGTCAATGTAAATACAAACATTTTTTCTTCGTTTTTAAAGGGTTATTATTTTTTTCGTCTGCAAATATTCAGAATACTTTTTTTATTTTCCAAATTTATTTTAAGAAAAATCGTTACAAAAATTTCAATAATGTTATTTCAAGACCTAAAAAAGAGGCTACAACATTCAAAATCAAAAAGATAAAAATTATACTTTAATAACGTTTTTTTTATTTTTTTTTACTTAACCGCAAAGAACGCAAAGAAAAAAGCGCAACGTTCGCAAAGATTTAAAACGAACTCGTTGCGAACTTTGCGAAAATCTTTGCGTGCCTGGCGGTTAAAATTTTGCATAAAGAAATAATACGCGGATCATACAGATTCGCCATGCGAAAACGCTGATTGAAACGGATTTTTAATGGGATAAAAAAAGTTATTACGATGAATTACTCTACATCACATAAAACTTAAAAATCTGCGTTAATCCGCGTTTTCGTCTGGCGAATCCGTATCATCAGCGTTAAATTTTTTAATCTTAATTTGATTCATAATTCGCATCCGCGCGCTATCAAACCTTTCTGTAGCGCTGCAAGACAAATTACTCCATAAAAAAAGCCCTGATTTCTCAGGGCTCTAATATTTTTTTTGTTTGGTTATATTTTTTGTTATTCTGCAACTTTACTTTTAACAACTAATCTGAAACCTTCACCGTGAATGTTTAGGATTTCAACATCTTCATCAGCTTTTAGGTATTTTCTAAGTTTGGCGATATAAACATCCATACTTCTTGATGTAAAATAGTTATCGTCTCTCCAGATTTTAGTTAAAGCTAATTCTCTTGGCATTAAGTCATTTTCATGAAGAATCAACATTTTAAGCAATTCATTCTCTTTTGGAGACAATTTAATTGGCTCTTCATCCTGGAAAGTCAAGAATCTTAGTTTTGAATTTAAATGGAATTTACCAATGTTAAATTCAAACTGTACTTGTTCTGCTTTTGTATCAGCAGATTTTCTCTGAATGATCGCTTTAATTTTCATCAATAAAACTTCTGAATCAAAAGGTTTATTCAAATAATCATCAGCACCCGCTTTGTACCCTTTCAATACATCCTCTTTCATTGACTTAGCCGTTAAGAAGATAATTGGCACTTCGCTGTTCTTCTCTCTAATTTCTTTGGCTAAAGTATAACCATCTTTATAAGGCATCATTACATCAAGAATACACAAATCGTATACATCTTTCTTGAATTTTTCGAAACCTTCCATACCGTTTTTAGCTAAAGTAACTTCAAAGTCATTTAACATTAGATAATCTTTAAGAACTGCCCCAAAATTAAGGTCATCTTCTACTAAAAGTATTCTTTTGTTATTATTTTCCATATTTTAATTTATTAATGGTATTTTTATTATAAAGGTGCTACCTTTTCCTTTCTCGCTTTCAACATATACTTGACCATTATGATCTTCTACTATCCTTTTTACATAAGCCAGACCTAAACCGTGTCCTTTTACATTATGTAAATCTCCTGTATGTTCTCTGTAAAATTTCTCAAAAACTCTCTTTTGAGCTACTTTACTCATACCAAGACCATTATCTTTTACTTTTATCAGAATCATGTCTTTGACATTTTCTGTAAAAATTTCTATTTCAGGGTTACCCGGAGAATATTTTATGGCATTTTCTAAAATATTCACTAATACATTGGTAAAATGCACTTCGTTGATCAGACTCGTTGTTCTTGCCGCATTAAAATGCTTCACTACAGTTCCCTGTCTGTCCTCCAAAATTAAATTTACATGTTCGATTGCATCATCAATGATATCATGAATCGCAGTAGGTTCTTTTGTAATATCTAATTCTCTTTTTTCTAATTTAGAGATACGAAGAACGTTTTCTACCTGAGCATGCATTCTTTTATTCTCATCCCGAATCATCTGAAGATAGCGATATACTTTCTCTTTGTCTTCGATTATCTTAGGATTCTTAATGGCATCAAGTGCCAGATTAATTGTCGCTATCGGAGTTTTAAACTCATGCGTCATATTATTTATAAAATCGGTTTTGATTTCAGAAATATGCTTCTGACGCAACAATTGGTTCAATGCACTGGTGTACGCAACTATAATGATTAATGTGAAAATTATTGACAGTATTGTAATACTTAATAATTCAGACAGTAAGAATTTCTTTTTATGTGGGAACGTAAGAAACAATTCGTATTTACTATTTCCCTCATTATCCGTATAAATTGGCACGTGGTAACTTGCATCTTTATCGTAATGAAATCCATCAGATCTTACTTTTGTCGCAAGACCATTGTTAAGAACACCATATTCAAATTTGGTTTTTACACCATATTCTTCCAGTTCCTTTTTTAAGAGTTTTTGAAGTTTATCCTTTGTTATTCGCCCTTCTATCGGTGTCAGTGAAGCAATATCTTTGTATTGAATTTGCTGCTGCACTTTATTTAAGATATCCAGACTTCCTGATTTTTCGATTTTTAAATCAGGGATAATACTTTGTCCTAAAGTATTATTATCGATATTGTTGTTGTTATTGTATACTTCTGTAACTCTTTTTGAACTGAAGTTTTTAAATCTTTCGCTACTGAATTTTTTATTAAAAATCGAGCCGCTGATATCATAATCTTCAGATGTAAGCGTATTGGAATAAACTATTGTCTTGTTTGTTTTTGCGTTTCTCTGAATGTAAAAAACCTGAAGTAAATCTTCTTTTTTAGGTGTTTTACCGGTACTGTCTTTGATGCGGTTGTATTTATCGTAAAAACTATACTCTTCCTGCTGTTCGAGCTTGTCTGCCACATTTCCAATTACCTGAGTAACATGGTATTTAAACTGCTCATCGTTATTCTTGAACGAAGAATTAAACCAATATACCTGAACCAGAATTATCCCTATTAAGGACAAACTCATCAATAAAACAAGTAATCTAAAAAATAATTTATTCATCGAAACAAAATTAATATTTTAACAATATACTAAATAATACATTAACCAAATATTAACATTTAAGACTGATTTTGTTTTATATTTAAAATTTTAAGAATTTTAACAACTTCTTCTTTAGCAATTTTAAGATTACTGTTATTAATAACAAAATTGCTTAAAGAAATTCGTTTTTCATCATTCCATTGCATTTGCATTCGGCTTAAAACTTGTTCCCGTGTGGTTTTATCGCGCTTGATAACTCTTTCTATTCTAAGCTCTTCCGGTGCGGTAACGGTTACAATAACATCACAATCTTTATAACGACCACTTTCAAACAAAATTGCGGCCTCATAAATTACATATTGATATTTTTTGTTTTTTAATAACCAAAGTTCAAAATCCGCTTTTACTGCAGGGTGTACAATTGCATTTAATGCGGCTAGTTTTCCAGCATCATTAAAAACGATTTCTGCCAATTTAGCTCTGTTTAAAACATTATTTTCAAAAAGAGAGTCTCCGAAGGCGGTTCTAATTTGTTGCACAATGTTTTCAGACTGCATTACTTTTCTGGCTTCATCGTCGGCAATGTATAAAGGAACTCCCATTTCGGCAAAGTAGTTTGCTATGGTGGTTTTTCCGCTCCCTATTCCGCCGGTCAGGCCAATAACTTTAGCCATATCTATATTTTAAAAAACATACGAGGAAAAGCCTCTTGGGGTTTTTGTTTTAAAATAATAACTTTTACGAACGATTTCAAAAATCCCGTTCCATAACCATAAAACTGTTTCCAAACTGCAATCACAGCTAAGTACCCAATTTTAATGCTCTTATTCTGAACACTGGCTGTAAGAAAAATTACAACGAAATATACAAAATATAATTGTAACAAGATATCAATGTTGAAAATTAACAATAAAAAAGCTAATAATAGCCCTAAGATAAAAACCGTAGGAAAAAAGAAGGTTAGCTTGTTATGTTCAGGGTACCAACTGTTTAATATCGGTCTCGCAATTCCGAATTTATTCACCTGAATCGAAAATTTTTCCCAGTCAATTCTGCGTTTGTGATACACATAGGCTTCAGTGAACAATCTGGTTTCAAATCCTAAATTCCACAAACGAATGGAAAGATCCGGATCTTCTCCCGGGTGAATGTTTCCAAAACCATTTGAGGCAATAAAAGCTTTCTTTGAAATTCCCATGTTAAAACTTCTCGGCTGAAATTTATTGATTTTTTCAGAGCCACCGCGAATTCCTCCTGTAGTTAAAAAGGAGGTCATTGCAAAGTTAATTGCCTTCTGAATATCCGAAAAGCTATCCAATGCTTTATCCGGTCCACCAAAACAATCCACATAATTTTCGTTAAGTGCTTTTCGAACTTCTGTCAAATAATTAGAAGGAATGATACAATCTGAATCAAAAATGATAAAATAATCCCCTCTGGCTTTCTGCATTCCAAAGTTCCTTGAGTCTCCCGGACCCGAATTTTCCTTAAAATAATAAGATATATTCAGTTTCCCCTGATAGTTCATCACAACATCTTTACAAGGTATCGACGATCCGTCTTCGACAAGAACAATTTCAAAAGCTTCATTATAATCGGATTTTGACAAACTTTCTAAAAGTTCATCTACTTCATCCGGACGATTATACACGGGTATAATTAAAGAAAAAATCATAGCAGATTATGCGGTATTAAAGTGGCAATATTTTAAATTTCAAAATTTTAACAAAGATATGTTATATTCATAAAAAAACCATTCGTAGCGACGAATGGTTTTGATATATAGTACTATTTTTTTTTCTGTTTATTTGATACTTTCAATTTCAACAACTTCATTTGCTTCAGCAGCATAGTCTACTCCGGCAAATTCAAACCCAAACAGGTTTAAGAAATCATTTCTATATCCGGCTAAATCTCCAATTGCAGGCAATGTTTCAGTTGTAGCTTCCAACCAAAGTTTAGCCACTTTAGCCTGTACATCTTCACGCATTTCCCAATCGTCGATTCTGATTCTGCCTTTTTCATCTACAGGAACTTCAGATCCGTTGTACAATCTGTCCTGAAACAAACGCTGGATCTGCTCAATACAACCTTCGTGTATTCCTTCTTCTTTCATAATTTTATATAAAAGAGAAATATACAATGGGATAACCGGAATTGCAGAACTTGCCTGTGTTACCAAAGCTTTGTTTACAGAAACATATGCTTTTCCTCCAATAGATCTTAAACTATCTGTAATCGAAAATGCTGTAGCCTCTAAATCATCTTTTGCACGACCAATTGTACCTTTACGGTAAACGGCCTCTGTCAATGATGGTCCGATATAAGAATAAGCTACTGTAGTAGCGCCATCCGCTAATAAATTCTCCGCTTTTAAAGCATCCATCCACATCGTCCAGTCTTCACCACCCATTACTGCAACTGTATTGGCAATGTCTTCCTCATTTGCAGGAGCGATAGAAACTTCTGAAACATTTCCAGTGTGAAAATCAACTGTTTTATTGGTAAAAGTTTGTCCGATAGGTTTTAAAACCGAACGGTGTAAAACTCCTGTAACCGGATGTTGACGAACCGGAGAAGCTAAACTGTAAATCACAAGATCAACCTGACCTAAATCGGCTTTGATTAAATCTAAAGTCTGTCTTTTTATTTCGTTTGAAAAAGCATCTCCATTGATACTTTTTGCATATAAACCTGCTTTGTGAGCTTCTGTTTCAAATGCAGCAGAATTATACCATCCTGGTGAAGCTGTTTTACCTTCAACTGGTGGTTTTTCAAAAAACACTCCAATTGTTGCAGCATCAGATCCAAAAGCACTTGTAATTCTTGAAGCCAATCCGAAACCTGTTGAAGCACCAATAACTAATACTTTTTTTGCACCTGCAATTGGTCCTTTTGATTTGATATATTCTATTTGATTTTTAACATTTTGCTCGCTTCCTTTTGGGTGGGCTGTCAAGCAAATAAATCCTCTCATTCTAGGTTCTATAATCATACTTTTTGTTTTTTTCGTATTTTGATCAATCCTTTTAAAATATAAAGATTGTATTTTATCTACGTTTGTTTAATTCGCTTTTAAGATGACAAATATAAATTATTTCTTTAGTTCAACAAGGCTTTAGCATGATTTAAAGCCGAATCAGAAACCACTGCACCGGATAACATTTGAGCAATCTCTATAACTCTTTCTTCCTGAGACAATAGCTTAAGTTCTGATTGTGTGTCCTCATCTACAGTAGCTTTAGAAACTTTAAAGTGCGAATCTCCTTTGGCTGCAATTTGAGGTAAGTGGGTGATGGCAAAAATTTGCATTGTGGTACTCATTTCTTTCATAATCTCCCCCATTCTAATGGCAATTTCTCCAGAAACTCCGGTATCTATCTCATCAAAAATTAAAGTAGGCAGTTTTGAATATTGGGCCAAAATTGCTTTTACCGCTAACATAATACGGGACATTTCTCCTCCCGATGCCACTTTTTTAAGCAATCCAAAATCAGTTCCTTTATTGGCCGAAAATAAAAATTGCAATTCGTCTTTTCCGTTTTGAAAATAGGTTTCAGAAGGCAATAACTCCATATTGAAACGAACATTTGGCATTCCCAGCGTTTCTAAGATCGTTACTAACTTTTGCGATAAAACCGGAATTGCATCGGTTCTGTTTTGATGAATGGCAGCCGCAAAAGCATCTAATGCTGTAACTTTTTCTTCGATCGATTTGGATACAACAGCGATTTCTTCTTCTATATTATCCAATTCAAGCAGTGTATTCTCTAATGTAGTCTGGATCGCAAGCAATTCATCAACAGTAGTTACCTGGTGCTTTTTTTGCAAATTGTAAATCAGCTGTAGTTTCTGACTTATTAATTCCAATTGTGCAGGATCGTTTAAAAGTTTCTCGGAAACATTTTGAAGTTCTTTTGATACATCATCAAATTCAATCGTTAAACTGGTGATTCTTTCAAAAATGCTTTGGTATTCGGTTGAAAAAGGCGCTATTTTGTGCAATGCCGTTTTAATTTCATTTAAATTATGAAAAACACCAAACTGCTCTTCGTTAGCAATCGCTAACGATTTATCAATCGATTCTTTTATAATCTCGACATTGTTTAGCTTTTCAAAATCAGCCTCAAGTTCTTCCTGCTCACCCGATTTTAATTTAGCCGTAACCAGCTCATTTAACAAGTAGGTATTGTACTCCTGCTCTTTTCCGGAATCACTTTGTTTTTTCAACAAAGCATTTAGTTTGGATTTATCTGATTTGTATTCTTTTAAAATATTCTGATAGGATTGAATGGTCTCGCCGTTATTGGCAATTGCATCAATAATTTTAAACTGAACTCCTTCATCTGATAATTCCTGAGTTTGCTGCTGTGAATGAATATCAATCAAAAACAAGCTCAGATCCTGCAATTCCTGCAAGTTTACGGGACTATCATTAATAAAGGCACGCGATTTTCCTGAAGGCAAAATTTCTCTCCTGATGATCGTTTCATCCTCATAGTCGAGATCATTTGCTGTAAAAAAATCTTTTAAGTTGTATTTAGAAATTTCAAACTGTGCTTCAATTACACATTTTTCTTCTTTATTTTTTAATGAAGTTAAATCGGCTCTTTTTCCTAAAACCAATCCTATCGCTCCTAATATAATAGATTTACCTGCACCTGTTTCACCTGTAATTATAGAGAAACCTCTTGAAAAATCTATCGTTAATTTTTCAATAAGAGCATAGTTTTTAATCGACAAGGACGTTATCATAAGGAATTTGGGAAATATAAAAGTTAATAAAGAAAGTAATTTAAAGAGATTAAAATTTAATCTGTGACCATTTAACAGAATTCAAAGGAAAAACTTTGTTCAAAACATCGGTCAGATCGGTAACCGGGATGTTTGGCCCTCCTGAGAATATCGAAACAATTTCATCTGATTTGGCATCAAAAAATACTCTGGTCAAAAAAGCATTGGGTTTAACCGAATTTAATTTTCCGGTAAGCATCAAGGCTGACTTGATTTTTTCTTTTGATGCTTTCAAATCCTGACTCATACCATCTAAACCCGTATGATACAAGAACATGGTTTGACGCAAATCGCTATACATTGGCGAAATCAAATCGGTGATCAGATAATAGCGATTCTGAACCCCATCAGACTGAGTCCAGCCTTTAGATCCGCCTTGTTGTGCCACATTTGCTATGTTTTGGGCTGTTTCAAGATATTGACTTCCTGCTCCCATTTGAAAACTATCCGCATCCATTGCCAAGATCAAATAGCTGTAAAAAGAAACTACAGAAACTAAATTGGATTCGAAAGTAGTAGGATTAAACAATAAAGGCTCGTATTCGATATATCTGAAACTAAAGTCTTTATCGTTGTAATTTAATATTGGGGAAGAATAGGTCGAATTATAGATCAATCGTGAAGATTGTACCTGAATGGTCCCTGAAAACTGATCGGAACTGTTCGATGACAAGGTGATATACATCGAGCAATTGATTCGTTCGTTTTGTTTTAAAACGGTACCCGTCCAGTCTGTTTTATTTACAAACTCAGACAATGAGGTCTGAAGTGTTTTAAATACCTGCTGATTGGGATTGGGTAATCGTTCTGTATTAATAGTTACAGTACAATTTAGCTGCTGTGCTTGTGTAAAGCCAAAAAATAAAAATGCTAAAAAAGTAACTAGTTTATTCATACGAAAGATATTATTTTGGTTAAAGCACGTAATAGTTTTACTATTCCTGTCTTTGCCTTTTACTTTAAATCGTTATGATTTCGTAAAATGCGAAACCACTTTGTTTAAAATATCAACTGCAACAGATTCTTTTGATTTTAATTCCATTGGTTCAATTTTAAAATCCTGATCAATAAAGGTTACTTTATTGGTTTCTTTTTTAAAACCTGCCCCTTCATCCTGTAGGGAATTTAAAACAATCAAATCTAAGTTTTTTTTCTGAATTTTCAGCTTTGCATTTTCAATTTCATTTTCAGTTTCCAATGCAAATCCAATTAAAAACTGATTTTTCTTGATCGCTCCCAGGGAGGCCAGAATATCTTTTGTTTTTTCAAGCTCTATTGAAAATTCGTCCGCAGCTTTTTTAATCTTTTGCGTCGCCACTACTTTAGGTCGGTAATCTGCCACTGCCGCAGCAGCGATTGCTACATCAACATCATTAAAATATTGATGACAGGTATCATACATGTCCTGTGCCGAAACTACGCTGATTACTTCTACTAAACTATTTTTAGCTTTGTAATGAGTAGGACCAGCAACTAAGATAACCTGAGCTCCTAAGTTTGCTGCTTCATTTGCCAGATCAAAACCCATTTTTCCCGAAGAATGATTTCCAATAAAACGCACAGGATCTATTGCTTCGTATGTGGGTCCGGCAGTAATTAGTATTTTTTTTCCTTTTAAAGGTAATTTACTTTCTAAATCGGCTTCCAAAAAAGCAATAATGTTTTCCGGTTCCGCCATTCGGCCTTCTCCGGACAGTCCACTGGCCAGTTCACCACTTTCAGCCGGAATCATAATGTTTCCAAAGCTTTTTAAAGCATTAAAACTAGACAAAACCGAAGGGTGTTTGTACATGTCCAAATCCATTGCCGGAGCAAAATAAACCGGACATTTGGCCGATAAATAGGTAGCAACTAAAAGGTTATCACTGTTTCCGGTTGTCATTTTAGACAGGGTATTAGATGTTGCAGGCGCAATCAGCATCAAATCGGCCCACAAGGCCAAATCAACGTGATTGTTCCAAACCGCATCTTCATCGTCCTGATTGAAGAAACTGGAATGTACCGGATTTTTAGATAGTGTAGATAAGGTAAGTGGAGTTACAAAATCCTTAGAAGCAGGTGTCATTATCACTTGGACATGTGCACCTGCTTTTATAAAGAGTCGTACTAATGAAGCTGTTTTATAGGCTGCAATTCCACCAGAAACTCCCAGTAAAATTTTCTTCCCGTTTAAAACTGACATTATACTATATTATTTGTTTGAACCTCTGTGGTATGTTTTACCGTCTAACCACTCCTGAACTGCTAAAGCATGTGGTTTTGGTAATTTTTCGTAAAATTTAGAAACTTCAATTTGTTCTTTATTTTCAAAAACTTCTTCAAGACTGTCATTATAAGTAGCAAACTCTTCTAATTTCTCAGTTAATTCTTTTTTAATTTCAGAATTAATTTGATTTGCTCTTTTAGCCATAATGGTAATTGCCTCATACACATTTCCTGTTGGCTCTTCAATAACTGTTTTATTGTAAGTTACTGTATTTACAGGAGCATTCGTCTTTTTTAAATCCATGACTTTATTTTATTTAGTAAATTTTTGTAAATCTGTTTCCACTCTGGCATTCATTTCATCTGCCTCTTTTTTATACTTAGTAGCACCATTAAACTTAATTAAGTTACCGTAAGCTACTTTCGCTACATTTAAACGCTCTTCCATTTTTGACGGAATACTGTTTATTGCCAATTTATATGCTGAATCGTATTTGTAAAACAGCGCATCTTCTTTTAATGGTGTTCCGGGAAAATCAGCGATAAAATTATCAAAAGCAACTAATGCCGATTTGTAATCTGAAATCGTGTTGTATCCTTTCGCATTTTCATATGCTTTTTTCTCTAACTTACCATTTAAAATTTTCACCGCTTCGTTTGCCTGAACGATGTATTCAGAATTTGGATAGTTCTCGATAAAAGTCTGTAATTTTTCTAAAGCTTTTACAGTATCTGTTTGATCTAAGCTATAAACAGGAGCTAGTTTTGAATAGCTGTAAGCGCCTAAAAAAGCAGCTTCCTGAACTTTTTCACTTCGAGGGTATCCCGAAACGAAGCTTTCAAACTGATAACCCGCTAAGTAATACTGTTTCGTTTTATAATAAGATTGCGAAAACATGTAAAATAATTTCTCTGCCTGAGGTTTCCCTCTGTACGAAGAAGCTAATTGTTCAAAAAGACGTATGGCTTTTGAATATTTACCGGCATCATACATTTTTGTTGCAACTTCGAATTTTGCAGCAACATCCTCGTTTTTTAATGCTTTTTGGTAATCACTACAAGAACAAAAAAGGACAACAACAATTAATAGAGATACTATTTTTTTCATTTTCTTACTTTTATTATGATTTCTTAGACAATTATGCCAAAGCAAAATCACACCGAAGTTCCGGTGGCAAATTTAGTTATTAATTTAACTATTACAAAATATTTTTTGGTATAATAAAATACCGACAATCTCATGCTTATTTTATGCTATTTTTTACAAATTCATTCAATCTGCCTGCTAACGAATCATCAACGGCCACTAAAGGCAAACGTACAATGTTCTCAGCAATACCAAGGGCTTGAAAGACTTGTTTGATTCCCGCAGGATTCCCTTGTTCAAAAAGCATATCGATACAATCTGATAAAAGGTATTGTGTTTTAAACGCTTCAGTTACCTTTTTATTGAGTCCTAAACGAATCATTTCTGTAAATTCTTTTGGAAAACCTTGTCCAATAACCGAAATTACCCCTGCTCCACCCGCCAAAACAATTGGTAAAGCAATCATATCATCTCCAGAAATCACAAGGAAATCTTTTGGTGCATTTTTTATAATCTGCATCGCCTGCACCAAATCTCCGGCAGCTTCTTTAATCGCTACCACATTGTCAAAATCATTCGCCAAACGAATTACCGTTGCCGGCAACATATTGCTGGAGGTTCTTCCCGGAACGTTATATAAGATTACCGGAATCGGAGACGCCTCTGCAATTGCTTTAAAATGCTGGTAAATTCCTTCCTGCGTAGGTTTATTATAATAAGGAGAAACAGAAAGTATCGCTTCAAAAGCCGAGAAGTCTCTCGTTTTCAATTCGGCTACGATCTGCATGGTATTGTTTCCGCCCACTCCAAGTACCAAAGGCAATCTACCTTTATTAGTATCGATTACGGTTTGTATTACCAGTTCTTTCTCGTCCTCTGTCAGAGTAGCGTTCTCAGCTGTTGTTCCCATGACCACAAGATATTCAACCCCGCCGTCAATCGAAAAATTAACAATGCGCTGTAAAGCTTCGATGTCTACTGATAAGTCTTTTTTAAATGGGGTTACAAGCGCAACACCAGTTCCTATTAATGATTGCATATTCTACTTTATAATTTTATTTTATACTCTTTAAATATCGAAACAGTTCGTGCACGAAAAGTTTGTGATTTTCTATAGCAGTATCAATCATCCATCGATTTAAATTTTTATCTACTGATGCGAATCCTACTTTAAACTTTGCTTTTGATCTGGCGGTTATCATCATCAAAATGGCTGTTTCGATATCATAATAACTGATCAGAAAATCAAATTCTGTTGTAATAAATTCATTTAAGAAAGCTGCCGTAATATCTCCCTTCCAATTGATGTGTTTTCTACCAAAAGTAGGTCTTGAATACGTTTTTTTCTCGCTAAATTTACTGTTGTATGCTACAATTTTTATGTTCTCGGCCTTGATTCCTTTCGAGATCAACTCCTTTACCAGGTCTTCTGAATGCTGAAATTCACTTTCATCAATCAGTAAACCAATTGTTTGCACATTACTTGTAAACACTTCGTTTTTGACATTATTCAAGTTATTTTTTAATGATTTTTTTACAAAAAATTCCTTTATATAATTTAAAAACATAGTACTTTTACCAGATTACAAAATTAATTATTTAAGTCGCATTTAAGATGGTAAAACTAAAAAAGTATAACGGAGTTTTGAAACTTTTTGTTATATTCTTAACACTTTTTTTTATATTTTCCTGCAGTCAGAAAAATTATAATCTAACAAAAATCGAAGGAAAGCAGCTTCCGATCACCGAAAAAGGAACTGAAACCCCTGCAATTGAAAACTTTATTAAGCCTTACCGCGATCACATTAACAAGGATTTGGACAATGTTTTGGCGTATTGCCCAGAAACTCTTGACAAAAGCACCGGAAAATGGCAAACCAGCATTGGAAACCTAATGGCTGATGTTTGTGTGGAAAGAGGAAACCTGGTTTTTAAAGCACGTGAAAACAAAACTATCGATTTGTGTTTGCTAAATCATGGTGGTATCAGAGCCATATTGCCTAAAGGAAATGTAACCAACAGAACAGCATTTGAAATTATGCCTTTTGAAAACAGCATGGTAGTGATGGCTTTAAAAGGAGATCAGATTTTAGACATGACTGCTTATATTATTAAGGCACAAAAAGCGCAGCCTTTATCGGGTATGACTTTTACAATTGCAAAAGACAAAACGGCAAAAAACATTATGATTCAGGGAAAACCTCTTGATCTTAATAAAATTTATTACGTAGCTACAAATGACTATTTAGCGAACGGTGGAGACAGCATGGCTTTTTTCGCAAAAAGCGTTCAGAAATACGATCTGAATTACAAACTTAGAGACGTGCTAATCGATTATTTCAAACAAGTAGATACGATTCCGGTGGCAAAAGACATCCGAATTACAGAAGAATAAATAAAGATAGCCGCGAATTTCACGAATCTGTACGAATTCCAATTCGTCTCCATTCGTGACCAAAAAGTCAACCAATTACATTACAGTTTTCGTAAAAAAAAATACAAAATGAAAAGAAGAGAATTTATCGAAAAAACAGCTGCAAGTACTGCCCTATTAAGCTTAGGTTTGTCGTTAAGCAGTTTTGAAACCAACGATATTAAACACTTAACCATTCTACATACTAACGACGTTCACAGCCACATTGACCCATTTCCGGCTGATGATCCTCGTAACCCAAATAAAGGCGGTGTGTCACGCAGAGCAGCGCTTATAGAAACGATCCGTAAAGAGAATCCAAATGTACTTTTACTGGATGCAGGTGATATTTTTCAGGGAACTCCTTATTTTAATTATTACGGAGGGGAATTGGAATTTAAACTGATGAGTATGATGAAGTACGATGCATCGACTATTGGAAATCACGATTTCGACAATGGTCTTGATGGATTACACGCGCAAATGCCTCACGCCAGTTTTGATTTTATCTGTTCAAACTACGATTTTAAAAACACCGTGATGAACGGCCTTGTGAAACCGTATAAAATCTTTCATAAAAACGGAATTAAAGTAGGTGTTTTTGGTTTGGGAATTGAGCTTGCAGGTTTAGTTGACAAACAGATGTACAAAGAAACGATCTACAACAATCCGGTAGAAATTGCGCAGGATATGACGCAGTTATTAAAGAAAGAAGAAAAATGTGATTTGGTTGTTTGCCTTTCGCACCTTGGATACAAATACAAAGACGATGAATCTAAAATTTGTGACCTGAAATTAGCAGCGCAAACGCAGGACATTGATTTGATTATTGGAGGTCACACGCATACTTTCTTAGACAAACCAACTGTTGTTAAAAATAAAGCAGGACAAGAGGTTTTGGTGAATCAGGTAGGTTGTTACGGAATTAATTTAGGAAGAATCGATTTTTACTTCGATAAAGACAAGGCACACACGAATCAAGGAAGATCGATTATAGTGTAATTTTCTTTTTTTTGCTTTTGGCTTTCTGGAGAAAATATTCGACCATAAAAAAGTAGGCCAAAATTTGAGTAGTATCACGAATCAATACGAGAACGACGGAATAAGAAAAATACTCATTGAAGATGTAGAAGATGTCTGAAAAGATGTAACTAATTGCCATTAATGACATGAGTAAAGCTAAATGAGTACCTTTTGTGATGTAACTTACAAAGGAAAAATAACTTAGTACGCTTAAAACAATTCCGTAGATAGTATAAATTATGCTGAACTGCTTCATATTGTCAAACTTCATCCCCAAAACCGATATCAACAGGTAGACGATAAAAATGACTACTATAGATACGGGCAGTATATCTTTTTTGGCCAGCTTTATTTTTTCATGTTCTCTAAAATAAAGCCGGACAATTAAAAGGTATACTACTAAAAAACATAAGACTCCGCCAAGTTCAGAGCTTTCGACATCCATCAGGTTAAACACCTGTCCGACAAAGCAAAACAAAAAAATGACGCCTTCTGTTTTTCCTATGCTGAATTCGTTGCTGATTAAAAAGTAAATAAAAATAGCCGGAACTACAATGGCTTTAGAATAGATTGCAAATAAATCTAACTGTGCCCATTCAAAAATGATTGTGCACAGTAATGCTAAAAAGAATAAAATTAACGACGGCTTATTCGCTTTCATTTAATTTATTTATAAAATCTTCTTCTGATAAAATAGGGATGTTTAATTTACTGGCTTTTTCTAATTTAGCCGGTCCCATATTATCGCCTGCAACAACAAAATCTGTTTTTGCCGAAATAGAGCTTCCTACTTTCCCACCATTGTCTTCAATCGTTTTTTTCAATTCATCTCTTGAGAATTGAGCAAAAACTCCCGAAACTACAAATGTTTTTCCAACGAATTTTTCGGTGGCGTTTGGATTTATCTTTTCAACAATTTCAAACTGAATTCCGTGACGCTTAAGGCGTTCAATAATCCTTTGATTTTCTTCATTTTCGAAGAATTCAATGACACTTTTGGCAATTCTTTCTCCAATTTCATCTACCAGAATCAGATCCATCAGGGTAGCCTGACTCAATGCATCGATGTTTTTATAGTGTTTTGCCAGTTTTTTAGCAACAGTTTCCCCTACAAAACGAATTCCCAAAGCAAACAAGACGCTTTCAAATGGAATTTCTTTCGATTTTTCAACTCCTTTAACCAGATTCTCGGCAGATTTTTGTGCCATCCTCTCTAAAGGTAAGATATTTTCTACTTTTAATTCATATAAATCGGCATAATTGTGTACCAATCCGTTGTTAAAAAGCAAGGCAACAGTTTCACCACCAAGGCCTTCGATGTCCATTGCTTTTCTCGAAATATAATGTTGAATCCTTCCTATAATCTGCGGAGGACATCCATAAAAGTTAGGGCAATAATGATTGGCTTCTCCTTCATTTCGCACCAATTTGGTCTGACATTCCGGACAATGTGTGATATATTGGGTGGCTTCTGAATTTTCAGGACGTTTTGATAAATCTACTGCGATTATTTTTGGAATGATTTCTCCTCCTTTTTCTACAAAAACGGTATCGTTTATTCGGATGTCCAGTTTTTCAATCTGATCGGCATTGTGCAAAGAGGCTCTTTTTACTATGGTTCCGGCCAGTTGTACCGGTTCTAAATTGGCGACCGGGGTTATCGCACCAGTACGGCCTACCTGGTAGGAAATGGATTGTAGTTTGGTTGAAACCTGTTCTGATTTGAATTTATAGGCGATTGCCCAACGCGGTGATTTTGCTGTATATCCTAATTCTTCCTGATGCTGAATGCTGTTTACCTTTACCACTACACCATCGGTTTCATAAGGTAAGTTATGACGGTGTACATCCCAATAATCAATGAAGTCAAAAACTTCCTGCATGTTTTGTACCAGTTTTGCTTCATTAGGCACTTTAAACCCCCATTTTCTGGCAGATTCCAGTCCTTCGTACTGAGACGCAAATGGCAGATTGTTTCCGGTAACAAAGTACAGTAAACATTCTAGAGGGCGTTTGGCCACCTCAGCACTGTCCTGTAGTTTCAAACTTCCTGAAGCTGTATTTCTCGGATTTGAATAAGGGGTTTCGCCAATTTCAATTAAATCCTGATTCATTTTTTCGAACCCAACAAAAGGCAGAATAATTTCTCCCCTGATATCAAATTTTTCCGGGTAGTTTCCTTTTAACTGTAAAGGAATTGATTTTATCGTTTTGATGTTGTTTGTTACCTCATCACCCTGAAAACCGTCGCCTCGGGTTAAGGCTTGTACCAGTTTTCCGTTTTCGTAAGTAATGCTGATAGAGGCTCCGTCGTATTTTAATTCGCAGGTATATTGCAAGGCAACATTTCCTAAAACTTTCTGAATTCGGGTCTCCCAATCCAGTAAATCCTCTTTCGAATACGAGTTGTCTAAGGAATACATGCGGTACTGATGTGCAATTGTTTTAAAATTTTTAGTCACGGTACCTCCCACTCGCTGTGTTGGAGAATTTTCATCAAAAAACTCAGGATGTTTATTTTCTAAATCCTGAAGTTCTTTTAACTTAATATCAAAATCATAATCAGAAATTGTGGCGTTGTCTAACACATAATAATTATAATTGTGCTGATTAAGTTCGTTTCGTAAAGTCTGAATTGTTTCTTGAATACTCATAAAATTTTAATATACTGGAGGTTGTGATTTTGAATAACTGTGTCTCAAAATTAGGATTATTTTTGTTCAAAAACAGTAAAAAACAAAAGTTTTACAAAATCAAAAATCAAGTTGCAAAAGAATGCAACTTGATTTTCTTCCTGCCCATTCTTCGTAAAAAGAATTAATAAAAACCAACTTCCAAATGGTCTCTTTCTGTTCCATTTGTATCTTAATAAGCATGGTATCAAAATAGAAATGGAGCGTTATTTCTGGATTATAATAAAGTCTGAGCGTCTGTTTAACAAATGTTCTGCTTCGGTACATTTTACACCATTTTTACATTTGTTGACTAAGCGGGTCTCTCCGTAACCGATAGCACTTTCAATTCTTGAAGCATCAATTCCCTGAGAAAGAATGTAATCCCGAGTTGATTTGGCTCTGTTGTCAGAAAGTTTCAAGTTATAAGCATCTTTACCTCTGGAGTCTGTGTGTGACTCAATTTTGATTCGGATTTTAGGAAATTTTCGCATGATGAAAACTACTTTCTCCAGTTCGGCGGCTGCCAGAGGTGTAATGTCGTATTTGTCATAGTCGAAATAGATCGGATTGACATCTACCTTTTCAACTCCTGCTTTCTTTACTACGAGATCATCATAATTACTCAGTTCAAAGTCAACATTGGTAATTTCGGCTTCATTTACTTTGGTGGTTGCGACCGTTTTTTCGTCGTCACTGTAATTAAATTTTGAAGCCTGCAAACGTACGGTTTTGTTGCAAGGAACTGTGATTGCATATTTCCCGTCAAAGTTTGTTTTTGTTTCGGCCAGAACCGCATTATAAGGATCGTAAGCGACTATAGTAACATCTGACAGCAATGCTTTTGTTTTATGATCGATTGCTTTACCCGAAATGTTCTGATTGCAAACCGGCTGTCCTTTTGTAAACGAATAAATGTCATCATCGCCTTTTCCTCCGGCTCTGTTTGAAGACACATACCCATAACTTCCGGCCTTATCAATTATAAAAGTAAAATCGTCTTTGTTACTGTTTACCGGAGTTCCCAAATTTTGCGGTGTCGAAAAACTTCCATCCGACAAAAGTTTGCTTTCGTATACATCCAAATCGCCTAAACCATAATGTCCGTCGGAAGAGAAATACAATACTCCGTTTCGAAAAAATGGAAAAAGATCATTTCCTATGGTATTGATTTTTGGTCCTAAATTCTTTGGAGAATTCATGGTTCCGTCTTTAGCGATTTGTACCACATACAAATCGGTTTCACCATAACCTCCCGGCATATCTGAAGCAAAGAAAAGCATGCTGCCGTCATCGCTTAAACTAGGATGCCCAACGGAATAATCGTCACTGTCAAAGAAAATTTTCTGCGGGTTTTCAACTTTTTCATTGATTATAGATCCTTTTAGAATCTGAAAGTTATTGATTCTGTCCTGGTATACTACCAATCGGTTTTTCTTGACAATATTGGTAGAATAGTAAATTGTTTTTCCGCTGGCATCAAAAGAGGCTGTGGCTTCATGATATTTAGTCATGACGTTTGGCATAAACAATTTGTCATTGAACAGGCTCCCGTCGGCAGGATTTCTCTCGGCTACATACAAATTCAAAAAAGGCTGATTGTTCCAATTGTAGAGTTTATCCGCAAATTTTGTGGTGTCTCTTGCTGATGAAAATACAATTCGATCCTGAAAAAAAGTAGCTCCAAAATCAGACTTACTGGTGTTGATGTCTAAATTTCTAACTTCATAAAGTGACTTTGTTTTGGCAAGACTGTCTATGTACTTTTTCTGAGCAACATACCGATTGATCTCTTTTTGATCTCCCTTTTTGTTAAGGTATTCTTTGGTGATTTTATCGGCTTCCTCATAATCCATAACGGCTTTCATAGACTGAATGTAGCGCAGGTAATAAATGTCGGTCAAGTTATTACCCTGTACCTGATACAATCTTCTATACCATCTAAGGGCATTTCTTGCATCGGAAATAAAGTAATACGAATCTGCGGCATTTTTAATGGTCTGCGCTGATGGATTCTCAATATTCTGCAAACATTCTTCATAGGCCTTTGATGCATCTAAATAGGAATAATTCCTAAACAATGCATCGGCCTTTTTTAAATTGGTCTTTTGTGCAAAACTAAACGTAATGCTCAAGAGCAAACTGAGGATATATAGTTTTTTCATAGGGTTTCTGTTTTAGAAGAATCGAGGTGATTTGATTTTACTTTGTTTTTTAGTAAACTGATAACGCAGAATGATCTCATGAGATCCATCGTTGTATTTGTTCAGGTCACTTACGGTATAATCAAAAGCATATCCGATGTAAAAACTTCTGGAGATCTGAAAACCTGCCAAGGCGCTTAACGAATCATCTGTTCGATAGGATGCACCGATTACAAATTTTTCTGCAATCATAAAGTTCGCCGAAATATCGGCAGTAAGTGGTGCTCCACTCACTGCCTTTACTAAAAATGCCGGTTTAAACTTTAAGTTTGGATTCAGATCAAAAACATAACCTCCCATTAAGTAATAATGCAGGCGATCGTAAGATATTGATTCCTGAATATCATCATAATAATCACTTTGAATAAAACTTGGAACGGAAAGACCCACATACCATTTGTCGGTATAATAGTAAACCCCTGCTCCTACAGCCAGTTTCATCTGATTGTTAATATTCTGATTCAGTAATACATCATTGCTGTTGTAGAATCTTCCTTTAGACCAATCTACGTCTAACATTCTCATCCCTGCTTTTAAACCAAAAGCCAGTCTTTTTTCATATCCTAAAGGAATTGAATAAGAGAAGTTTCCGTCAATATACAATTCGTTTGAGGGACCAATTTTGTCGTTAACGACACTTAGCCCTAAACCAATCATCTCGTTTAGAAGCGGTGAATGAGCAGAAAACGATTGTGTTTCTGGTGCTCCATCTATTCCAACCCATTGCGAACGGTGCAAAAGTGTTGCCTCTAAGGTTCCTGTAGACCCGGCATAAGCCGGGTTTACTGACATCGTATTGTACATGTATTGCGTGTACTCCGGGTCCTGTTGGGCACTGACGCAAACTGTGATAAAAGAACATATTAAAATGAAATACGTTTCTAATGATTTTATATATAGTTTCATAACGATACTTATTAAGTTTAATTTATTAGATGATTAATACAGCTGCTTATCTCATTATAGACAACCAACCTTTTTTAACCGTTCCGTCTCCAATCGCTATTACGTAGAAATAAGTACCTGTTGGCAACATATCTCCTCTATTAATAACTCCGGAAACATTGGCGGTTCCGTCCCAATCATTTTCATAATGTTGTTTACTATATACTAATGAACCGTATCTGTTATACACTTTCAACTCATTGTTTGGATAAGTTTCGATACAATCTATTCTGAAAAGATCATTAGCTCCATCATTATTTGGCGTAAACTCATTGTAAACGGTCAAACAAATTGGATCAACAGAAACTGAAGCCGAATTATTTGATGCATCTACATCTAACGGAGTCGATGTCTCAACAGTTGCAACACTTAAGTATTTACCGCTAGGTAACACTTCTGCCACAATGGTAAGTACTACACTTTGACCTGCATTCAATGTTGGAATTGTCCAGAGTTGTGTCGTCAAATTGTAGGTTCCTGCAGTCGTAGATGCGCTTACTAAATCGTATCCACTAGGCAATAAATCACTTACGATTGTATTTATAAAATTACCCTGACCCACATTATTAACGGTTACTGTAAAGGTAATCTGGTCACCAAAATTAGGTGTCGAGTTACTTACTGTATTGGTTATCGTTAAGTCAGAACAAGTTGCTACAACTACATTTAATGATTTCGTAGTTCTCTCGTCACAAGTATTAATGTACTCGACCACCACTCTTCCAGGTCCGATATCAGACCATGAAATCGTTACTGTCCCATCATTAGCTCCTCCTCCGGAAGTAATTGTTCCGTTAGTAACCGACCATACATAGTTTGATTTTCCATTGGCAATTGAATAGGTTACTCCCTGGAATACACATGGTGTATCATCTGTACTGGTAATAGGCACCAGAGCATCATTATCAAAAGCAACGGTTACACCTAATCTGGCCGCTTTATCGCAACCATTTGTAACATTACTAAGTGTACCTGCATAATAGGTTGTAGCTGTTAAAGGCGTATTGACTGGCAATGGTGTTCCTCCTGTTGCTGAAGCATACCATACTACATTTGGCTCATTAACTACGATATTCTGAATGGTTGGATTTGATGACAAACAGAATACTTGCGTCGTTCTTGGCGTAGTAACAGTTCCCGGTGTATTTACATTCACGGTAACCAGTAATCTTACCGGATTCTCGCAACCTGAACCGCTTGCAATAACTCCGTAGTAATTACCGCTCACTAAAGCTGTTGTAGATGGAATTGGTGTTCCTCCTGTTGCAGTACTGTACCAGATTACATTTGGTTCGTTTACCTGAATGTCTGAAACTTTTGCTGCACTTACAGAACAGAAATTCTGAACTGCTGAAGTGGTAGTTGGCGTAGGCATCGGATTAACAATAGTAACCGAAACCTGCAAACGAGTAGCGCTTTTACAACCGGTTGCCGGATCTGTAATTTCTCCATAATAAGTACCGCTGGTTAAAGCTGTAGTTAACGGAATTGCTGTTCCGCCAGTTGCACTGCTAAACCATGCTACATTGCTTTCGTTTACCTGAATACTCGCAAAGGTTGGAGCACTCGTTGAACAAAAGTTCTGAGAAGAAGCTGTTGTGGTAGGATTATTTGAAGTTCCTACAGTAACCGTAACTTTTAGTCGGATACTGCTTTCACAACCAGATACCGGATCTTTTATCACTGCATAATAATCTCCATTTACCAGTGCTGTAGTTGCTGCAACTGGAGTACCTCCTGTTGCGGATGTATACCACACGATGTTGCTTCCGTTTACCTGAATATCGGCCACTGTTGGGTTATTTCCTGAACAGAATACCTGAGTAGCAGCTGTTGTTGTTGGTGTATCCGGATCAGTAACATTGATGGTTACCGCTAATCTGGTTGCACTTTCACATCCTGATACAGGATCTTTTATTACTGCATAATAAGTACCGCTGGTTAAAGCTGTAGTTGATGGAATAACGGTTCCTCCGGTTAAAGCAGTGCACCAAACGATATTACTTTGATTCGTTTGAATGCTTGCAAAAGTTGGCGCATTTACCGCACAGAAGTTTTGTGTTCCTGCTGTTACTAAAGTCGGTGTACCCGGATCACTAACATTGATGGTTACTGCCAATCTCACTTTGCTTTCGCATCCTGATACAGGATCTTTTATGGCTGCATAATACGTACCGCTGGTTAAAACTGTAGTGGATGGAATAAGCGTTCCTCCTGTTAAAGCAGTATACCAAACAATATTGCTTTGATTCGTTTGAATGCTTGCAAAAGTTGGCGCATTTACCGCGCAGAAGTTTTGTGTTCCTGCTGTTACTAAGGTTGGTGTACCCGGATCAATAACATTAATGGTTACCGCTAATCTGGTAGCACTTTCACATCCTGTTACAGGATCTTTGATCACTGCATAATACGTACCGCTGGTTAAAGCTGTAGTCGAAGGAATAACGGTTCCTCCTGTTAAAGCAGTGTACCAAACGATATTGGCTTGATTGAACTGAACACTTGCAAAAGTTGGTGCATCTACCGCACAGAAGTTTTGTGTATCTTCTGTTACCAAAGTTGGTGTACCCGGATCGGTTACACTGATGGTTACCGCTAATCTTACTGCACTCTCACATCCTGATACAGGATCTTTGATCACAGCATAATAAGTACCACTAGTTAAAGCTGTAGTTGATGGAATCACGGTTCCTCCTGTTAAAGCAGTGTACCAAACGATATTAGCTTCGTTGAACTGAACACTTGCAAAAGTTGGCGCATTGACCAAACAGAAGTTTTGTGTACCTGCTGTTACTAGGGTTGGTGTACCCGGATCACTAACATTGATGGTTACCGCTAATCTTACTGCGCTCTCACAAGTCGTAGTTGGATCTTTGATTACTGCATAATACGTACCGCTGGTTAAAGCTGTAGTAGATGGAATCACGGTTCCTCCTGTTAAAGCAGTGTACCAAACGATATTAGCCTGGTTGAACTGCACACTTGCAAAAGTTGGCGCATTTACCAAACAGAAGTTTTGTGTACCCGCTGTTACTAAAGTTGGTGTACCCGGATCGGTTACACTGATATTAATCGCCAATCTCGCTGTACTTTCACATCCTGACACAGGATCTTTTTCTGCTGCATAGTAGGTTCCGGTTGTTAAAGCTGTTGTAGATGGAATCACAGTTCCTCCTGTCAAAGCAGTGTACCAAACAATGTTAGCGGCAACGGACGGACTAACGTCGATTGTTGCAAAAGTCGGTGCGTTTACCAAACAGAAGTTCTGAGTCGTATTCGTAATTATTGGTGCTTCCGGATCGGTCACAGTAATGTTAACTGCTAATCTTACCGCACTCTCACAATTCGTAATTGGATCTTTAATTGCAGCATAATATGTTCCGGTTGACAAAGCTGTTGTAGATGGAATTAAAATTCCGCCTGTCAAAGCAGTGTACCAAACAATATTCGCAGCCACAGCAGGACTAACATCGATCGACGCAAAAGTTGGTGCATTGATCAAACAGAAGCTCTGAGTCGTATTCGTAATTACAGGTGTACCCGGATCGGTTACACTGATGGTTACAGCCAATCTCACTGCACTTTCACAAGTCGTAGTTGGATCTTTGATTACAGCATAATACGTACCGCTTGTTAAAGCTGTAGTTGATGGAATCACTGTTCCACCGGTTAAAGCAGTATACCAAACGATATTAGCTTCATTAAATTGAACACTTGCAAAAGTTGGCGCATTAACCAAACAGAAGTTTTGTGTTCCTGCTGTTACTAAGGTTGGTGTGCCCGGATCGGTTACACTGATAGTTACCGCTAATCTCACTGCGCTCTCACAAGTTGTAGTTGGATCTTTGATTACTGCGTAATATGTACCGCTGGTTAAAGCTGTAGTAGATGGAATTACTGTTCCACCAGTTAAGGCAGTGTACCAAACGATATTAGCTTCGTTAAACTGAACACTTGCAAAAGTTGGTGCATTGACCAAACAGAAGTTTTGTGTTCCAGCTGTTACTAAGGTTGGTGTACCCGGATCGGTTACGCTGATGGTTACCGCCAATCTCACTGCGCTTTCACAAGTCGTAGTCGGATCTTTGATTACAGCATAATAAGTACCGCTGGTTAAAGCTGTAGTTGATGGAATAACTGTTCCACCAGTTAAAGCAGTGTACCAAACGATATTAGCTTCATTGAACTGAACACTAGCAAATGTTGGTGCATTGACCAAACAGAAGTTTTGTGTTCCGGCTGTTACCAAGGTTGGTGTACCAGGATCGGTTACGCTGATGGTTACCGCCAATCTTACCGCGCTCTCACAAGTCGTAGTTGGATCTTTGATTACAGCATAATACGTACCGCTGGTTAAAGCTGTAGTAGATGGAATCACTGTTCCACCAGTTAAAGCGGTGTACCAAACGATATTCGCTTCGTTGAACTGAACACTTGCAAATGTTGGTGCGTTGACCAAACAGAAGTTTTGTGTGCCCGCTGTTACCAAGGTTGGTGTGCCCGGATCGGTTACACTGATGGTTACCGCCAATCTCACTGCGCTTTCACAAGTCGTAGTTGGATCTTTGATTACAGCATAATAAGTACCGCTGGTTAAAGCTGTAGTAGATGGAATCACTGTTCCACCAGTTAAAGCGGTATACCAAACAATATTAGCTTCATTAAACTGAACACTTGCAAAAGTTGGTGCATTTACCAAACAGAAGTTTTGTGTGCCGGCTGTTACCAAAGTTGGTGTGCCCGGATCGGTTACGCTGATGGTTACCGCCAATCTCACTGCGCTCTCGCAAGTCGTAGTTGGATCTTTGATTACCGCATAATAAGTTCCGCTGGTTAAAGCTGTAGTAGATGGAATCACTGTTCCTCCAGTTAAAGCTGTGTACCAAACGATATTGGCTTCGTTAAACTGAACACTTGCAAAAGTTGGCGCATTAACCAAACAGAAGTTTTGTGTTCCAGCTGTTACCAAAGTTGGTGTACCCGGATCGGTTACGCTGATAGTCACCGCCAATCTTACTGCACTTTCACAAGTCGTAGTTGGATCTTTGATTACAGCGTAGTATGTACCACTGGTTAAAGCTGTAGTTGATGGAATCACTGTTCCACCAGTTAAAGCAGTGTACCAAACAATATTGGCTTCATTAAACTGAACACTTGCAAATGTTGGTGCATTTACCAAACAGAAGTTTTGTGTACCCGCTGTTACCAAAGTTGGTGTACCAGGATCGGTTACGCTGATGGTTACCGCCAATCTTACCGCGCTCTCACAAGTCGTAGTCGGATCTTTGATTACAGCATAGTATGTACCGCTGGTTAAAGCTGTAGTTGATGGAATAACTGTTCCACCAGTTAAAGCGGTGTACCAAACGATATTGGCTTCGTTAAACTGAACACTTGCAAATGTTGGTGCATTGACCAAACAGAAGTTTTGTGTTCCGGCTGTTACCAAGGTTGGTGTACCAGGATCGGTTACGCTGATGGTTACCGCCAATCTTACTGCGCTCTCACAAGTCGTAGTCGGATCTTTGATTACAGCATAATATGTACCGCTGGTTAAAGCTGTAGTTGATGGAATCACTGTTCCACCAGTTAAAGCGGTATACCAAACAATATTAGCTTCATTAAACTGAACACTAGCAAAAGTTGGTGCATTGACCAAACAGAAGTTTTGTGTGCCCGCTGTTACCAAGGTTGGTGTACCCGGATCGGTTACGCTGATGGTTACCGCCAATCTCACTGCGCTTTCACAAGTCGTAGTTGGATCTTTGATTACTGCATAATAGGTTCCGCTAGTTAAAGCTGTAGTAGATGGAATCACTGTTCCACCAGTTAAAGCGGTGTACCAAACGATATTGGCTTCGTTAAACTGAACACTTGCAAATGTTGGCGCATTGACCAAACAGAAGTTTTGTGTTCCTGCTGTTACTAAGGTTGGTGTACCCGGATCGGTTACGCTGATGGTTACCGCCAATCTCACTGCGCTTTCACAAGTCGTAGTCGGATCTTTGATTACAGCATAGTATGTACCGCTGGTTAAAGCTGTAGTTGATGGAATAACTGTTCCACCAGTTAAAGCGGTATACCAAACGATATTGGCTTCGTTAAACTGAACACTAGCAAAAGTTGGTGCATTTACCAAACAGAAGTTTTGTGTTCCTGCTGTTACTAAGGTTGGTGTACCCGGATCGGTTACGCTGATAGTCACCGCCAATCTTACTGCACTTTCACAAGTCGTAGTTGGATCTTTGATTACCGCGTAGTATGTACCGCTGGTTAAAGCTGTAGTCGATGGAATAACTGTTCCTCCTGTCAAAGCAGTGTACCAAACGATATTAGCTTCATTAAACTGAACACTTGCAAATGTTGGAGCATTTACCAAACAGAAGTTTTGTGTTCCGGCTGTTACCAAGGTTGGTGTACCCGGATCGCTAACGGTTACAGCTGTTACTGATCGCACTGAGCTTTCACAACCATTAAGGTCTCTGATGGCACCATAATAAGATCTGGTAGTCAGAGCTGTTGTTGGATCTAATGCAGTTCCTCCTGTTGCTGCAAGGTACCAAACCACGTTGGCCTGATCGGCCTGAAGATTGGCAACTGTAGGCGCATTAACCAAACAGAAACTTTGATTGGCTGGTGTAGATGTTGGTGTGGCCGGATCATTAATAAGAACCGTCACCAATCTCAACTCTCCATTTTTATTCTGACAGGTAAAATCGCTTGAAACGGCAACATAGTAAGACATTGGGCTCATCGCCGGTGTCAAACCTGTAGCGGTTAAAGCTCCTGTACTACTAAGCGCATAATCCACTCCTCCAATTGTTCCGGTAAAAATAGGCTGCGTTTTATTAGCATCTAAATACCAGGCAAAAACAGGGTTCGTCAGCATACTTGATGGTGTTAAAGTCACTGGCGTATCATGACAAATAGAGGCATTATTTATTGAAATATCGCTTACCAGAGAACTTGGTAAAATCGTAAAGGTTACTTGTTTTCTGTCTGCAGGAGCAGTTTCACACAATTCATCTGAACTTACCCCAACATAATAGGTATAGGTTCCAGGAACTAAACCGGTCACGATCAATTTAGAGGTTACTTGTCCAGGGATTAACTGGCTTGTTGTACCATCAAAGCTATACCAGTGGTATACCGGATTTGTAAGTACTGGTGTAGCACTTAAAACCGCATCTAAGGTTACCGTACCAGTTTCTGAACAAATAATAGTAGCTGATCCTCCGTTTATAGTTACGTTTGTTATTGTTGCTGCAGGAACAGTAGCTCTTACAACCACAGTTACTTCTCCTCTTTCTAAAGCAGGACAACCGTAACGAATAGGCTGAATGTAATATTTATAGGTTCCTGCTGCCAATGTAGCCGGAAGCGTATAAGTCTGTCCACTGGCTACAAGATTTCCTCCTGTAGGCGAATCGTACCATTCATAATCCGCACAAGGTTTGGGCGGGACGACGAGTGTAATAGCGGTGCCGGGGCAGACCGTGACTTTATTATCAGGGTCACTTCCTATGACTTTCGTATTGGTTACACGATCAATAGAATGTACTCTAAGCTGATCTAAAACACTGGCAACACCGCCAAGTGTGATCACCACTTTATCATAAGGCTGCGTTTGAGGTGCCACAATAGTCATCGCCATTGTATCTCCCGAAAGCAGTTTTAAAGTCAACAGACTGCTTGTATTTTCAATTGGAGCACCCACCGGAATGTTTCCGGAATAAAGCTGAATTGAAAATCCGGTAAGTAAATTAAGATTTAAAACTACTCCGGGTTTTGAGATTACAATTCTTAAACTATCCCCAACCATAGAAGGAGTTCTAAACGTTGTAGTAAGTTCGGCAGCAGCCAATAATCCTACTGCATTAAACATAGTGGCATAGGTGGCAATATCTTTGTCGGCTATATTCCATGGGCTTGAAACTCCCACTGTAGCGGTTAATGCTCCTATTCCCAAATCTCTTACACCAGAGAAAACATCTTCGATATCTCCCTGTCCGCAAGTGATCTGAGTTACTTGTTTTTTGTAATAAGCGTCATATACACTAATGTTTTGTGCTACGCTTAAAATGGATCCTAATTGTACACGGATACCATCATAATCCTGAAGTCCGGCAGTATTAGACGGAACAAAAGTAAATTCGAATGAATTTTCTCCAGGTAATAAGTTTAATAAAGATCCAGTTATGGGTTGTAAAGTTCCAATATCGATCGGATTATTAGATCCGTCACGTTTAGTACCCACTACTGAGATGTTTTGGGCCACAGCAATTAAACTGTTTTCTAAACCAATTTTTACCGTTACTGGTGTTCCTTTGACAATGGTTGTTGGCCATTGCAGATTTTGCCAGGTTGTTCCAATACCCAAAAGTCCTAAACCGGTTGTAATGGTAGAATGGGTACTTGGATCACCGTCAACAGCTAATGGTCCATTGCTCACGTTTCCTGTAATAATAGAGTCTGACGATTGTGTAGTAGCATAAACTCTTTCTAATAAAGGATCGCAGGTAGCAGGATCAATTACACTAATCGTAATCGTCTGACTTGTGGTACAGGTTCCGTTACTGGCCACTACTGTATAACTAAAAACACCTACTGTGTTTAAAGGTCCTGTATTATTGGAAGGTACTACATTTCCTTGCTGATCGTACCAGGTAATTGTTCCGTTTGAAGTTGCTGCTAAAGCTACAGAAGTACCTTTAGGAACCACTACTGAACTCGTTACTCCTGTTAAGGTTGGCAACGGATTAATGGTAACTGCTACCGGTTCTTTAGCAGATGGACAATCACTGCCATTCGCCTGAGCCTGAATAAAATAATTACCGTTTGCTGTAATATTTGAAGCGGCCTGATCTGTTATTGGATTGTTTAACGAATCATAAAAAGTATAAGTCGTGGTTGCATCAAAACCAACAATAGCATCTTTTAAATTCACTTTAGCACAACCGGCCAAAGTTGGTGTTACTGTCAAAGCCGAACCTGTTGGGAAGTTTACAACCACAGCTTTTAAGCTTCCGTTTGCATTCTCACAGATACCATTGTTAAACACAGATACATAATAGGTATGAGGAGAATTTAACGCAGTAAGTCCGGTTATCGTTAGAGCACCAGTTCCGGAATCTTTAACATAGGTAACTCCGGATATCGTTCCGGTTGCCTCCTGTGTTTTATTTCCATCTAAATAATATTTAAAAGTTGCTCCCGCTAAAGCTGATGTCGGAGTCAAAACAATACCTCCTGAACAAGAAGCAGTCAAAGGAGTTGCGATGTTAATATCTGTAGCTGTCGGTAAAGGCAATACAGTCACCGTAACGGGCTGACGAACGGTATTGATACAAGTTCCTCCACGCGTTGCTTCCAAATAAAAGGTTGTTGTAGTGGTCAATGCAGCAGTTGGATTAACCGCTACTATATTACCTCCGGTTGGAGCATCGTACCATTCAAATGTATCTCCACCAACTGCAGTTGCTGATAAGGAAGCAGTTTGTCCGGCACAAATTGGTGCGGCTGCTCCTGTTACTACAGCGTTTGCAAATCTATAAGAAGCTTCGTAAATCTCCAGACTTGATAAAAGAGTTGCCAATCCGCTTAATCGAACACGCACACTGGTAAAAGTACCCGCTGCTGCAAAACTTGCTTTGAAACGATTTCCGGATAAGATCTGAACATTCAAAAGATTATTAATGGTACTAAAATCACCGTTAGGTACCCCTGAATTAAAACTTTGCAGGCTAACATTAGAAAGTGCACTAATATCAAGAAGTCCAACAGGAATTCCCAATTCTACATCGATAATATCACCTGTCTGCCCTGTTGTTGGAAAGGTTAGATCTTGTTGAATATGATCGGTTACTAAACCAAGAGGTATGGTAAGAGTCGCTGCTGTAGCAGAATTTCCGTCTACAGAATTTCCGTCTCCACTAGAGCTACAGGTCAAGCAGTTTGTGGTTCCTCCTTTCGCAGTTACCTGAGAATTGGCCAACAAACAGCTATTTACTCCGCTAATTACCGTAACAAGGATCGCGGTTCTTGTGCTGCTTGTACAATCGGTAGCTAAATCTACTGACTCTACATAAAATGTTTTACTTAGCGTTAAAGCCGGACTAGGGGTATAACTATTTACATTAGTAGCCAAAAGAGTTCCTCCTGTTGGTGCATCATACCAATTGTGATTGATACCGGGACTACTCACGACTGCCAATGTTGCATCCTGACCTGACTGAACAATCACGTGTGAAGATACTGCAACTGGTGCCGAAGGTCGCGGATTAACCGTAACGGTAACCGGTGTACGACTTGAACTTATACAAGTTCCGATTGAAGCTTCGACATAATAAGTAGTCGTAGTGGTTAAATTTGGTGTCGCAAAAACGGTACCCGTAAACACTAAATTTCCACCCGTACTCGCGTCGTACCATTTGTAAACAGTTCCCACAACCGGTGAATCAACACTTATTGAAGTTGTAGCTCCCCCGCATAAATTGGCAGGACTGGCCGATACCGGTGTCGGAGCGATCGGATTGTTTACCGTAACCACAACCGGGTTTCTTTCACTATTGACACAGCCATTGCGGGTCACTTCTACATAATACGTAGTGTTTACCGTTAAAGCCGGCGTAGTATAAGCCGCGGTGCTAGCCAATAAAGTTCCTCCTGTTAAAGCATCATACCATTTAACACTTTCACCAACTACGATGTCTGCTGTTAAAGTAGTCGTCTGTCCGCCACAAATTGTGGTACTTCCGGTAAAGGATGGCGCTTTATAACGATGCGTAGCCTGATAAATATCCAAAGTCGTTAGCGCACTTACCAAGCCGCCTAATCTAATTTCGATACGATCAAAATTGGCTGCAGCAGTAAAAGTGGCTCTGAACTTATTTCCGGATAATAACTGCAAAGAAATCAATGCGTTATTAATGAAATTTCTGTCGTTGTTAAAAGTTGCTCCATTATAAGTTGCAAGACTAACTACTCCTAATAAATTAAGATCTGCAATTCCTCCTGGCAATGCAAGATCAACATCAATAATATCTCCCGCTTTTCCCGGATTATTAAATTGCAATGTTTGCTGAATCCAGCCGTTCACTAAACCTATCGGTAGTGTTAGAGAAGAGAAAGTAGCACTGTTTCCGTCAACAGAATTGTTCTGAGCGCTTGACGAACAAAGCAGACACAAACCGTTCTGAGTGGTTTGCTGGCTATTGGCTTCTAAACAACCACCTAAAGCAGCAGGTATAACCGTTACCGTTACAGGTACTCTGGTTGCACTAACGCAGCCTCCCGCACTGTTTCGGGACTCCACATAATAGGTTTTAGAAGCTACTAATACCGGAGTTGTAAAATTATTGGAGTCTCCTAATAATCGAACGCCTCCTGTAGCTACATCATACCAATCTAAAGTTACACCAGGTTCTGAAGTAGAAGCACTAAGTGTTGCATTCTGACCCGAAACTATAGTTACACTCTGTGTTAAAATAGTGGCAACTCCCGGAACAGGAGTTGAAGTAACCGTAACCGGAGTTCGTGTTGCTGTTTTACAGACACCTATGGATGCCTCGACATAAAAATTCGTAGTTCCCGTTGGAACAGTTGGTGTATAAGTACTCCCGGTACTTAATGCCGAACCACCCGTTGCGGCGCTAAACCAGGAATAAGTTGTTCCAGGTACCGGATTTATAACGGATAGTGTTGTTGCTTGTGTTGCTCCCGAAGAACAAATTGAGGTACCAACCGAACTAATGGTTGGCAATACCGGATCCAGAACATTAACTGTAACTGGAAATCTTTGATCTCCTTCACAACCGGCGCTTCGTGATATACCTATATAATAAGTAGTACTTGTGGTTAAAGCCGGTGTTGTAAAAGTATTTACATTTGAAAGCGCTGTAGTAGAGGTTGGAGAACTGTACCAAGCCAATGTAGTACCCACAGCTGGTGTTGCAGAAAGTGCAATCGACTGTCCTACACAAACAGATTGTGTTGCTCCTCCGGCAATGGTAGGTTGTGCAAACTGTAATCGCACATCGTAAATTCGCACATTAGTCAGAACACTAAGCAGTCCGCCTATTTCTACCTTAACCTGATCTGCATCAGCTGTCAGGGTGTATTTTACAGTAGCTGTAGTAGCGCCGCTTATGGCGTTTACATTCAGCAATGGACTGTTTAAAGCCAATGCCGTACTGCTTGTACCCGCCACCGAATTACTGGGCTGGATAGTGGTGTTGGCTACTAAACCAACATCCAACAAATCTGCATTTGATCCGTAAACGATCACAATCTGGTCACCGGCTTTTGCCATCTGACCAAATTTCACCGTTTCCTGAACAGAGCAAAGTACTCCCAATGCATTCGTCAATGATGCAAACGTAGTCGTACTTGCATCATAGGCTAAGGTTGGGTTTAGGACCTCCGTAGTCCCCAAACATACTCCTGCTCTACTGCTCGTATGGGAGATGGGTCTACAAAAAGTCTGGGCAAAGTTTTGATTGCAAAACAGCAGTAAAAACAATAACCCCAATAATCTCCTCTTCACAAGGAGATCATAAAAAGTAAAATTTTTTTTCATAATTTGGAAGATTAGAAAATGGACAATAAAATACCTCTTGCGATAAGCAGCTATGCTTAGGCAATTTCAAAAAAAAACACTAATAATCAACTTGTTGAAATAAAATTTAGACTCCCAGAATACTAAGAATGTAAACAACATTTCAGTAAAAAATCATGTTGCACCGAGTATACAGAAGCATACTAAAGAACCGCTCCTATTCTTTTTCGAATAAAAGACATACCAATAAATTTGGGAAATACTGATTCTAAATCAGCATTCCGTAAAGAATGATTTGTTGTAACCAATTTTCATAAAAGAAAATATACGTTTGGAAGAACCGGGGAGTTCTACAGCATATATAGTATGATTCAATATCTATAAAAAGCTGATTAATTCTTTTTATAAACTTTGTTTCTTTTAGAACAGAACTCTAAAAATTGAATCAGTTCATTTTAAAAAACGCAGTCTGTATTTAAAAAAATTTAAACACGACAATACGCCTCATCGACAAACCCCCGATTGGGATTTGAAAATGAAAAAATAACAGAATTGGAAAATTGATGAAATAAGTTTGAAGTGGAACAAAAATTCAATTTGATGATAAATTCAATTTTATTCAAACTCTTATAAGACAAAGCTAAAATAATACGAAAACCTAATGCAAACTTGATAAAGAAAGTAGTGATCAATTCCATACGCAAACTAATTAAGTTATTATAAAAAACTTCAACTCTAGATAACGGTACAAAAACACCACTTGCTTTATTAAAAATATATTAAATCGATGTTTTTGGAAAAAAGGATCAAAAAGTTTTGTTTAACTTTTTCAATACTAAAATTAGAAAAAAGGAGCATACGAAACAAGTATAATTTTACTGTTTTTCAAATTTAGCACAAATATCAAATTCGAAAAACATGCAAATCATCGGAAAAACCTGCCTTTATAACGTAAAATGAAGCTAAAATAAAATGTTAAAAAATATTTTTATTTTTCTTTGCTCTATGAAAAAGAACAAAAAAGACTACAAAATAACAAGGTAATCGATTAAAATTATGCAAAAACAGCATAAACGGAAAGCAAATCATAAAATTGACAAGAAAGAGCTGCTTTTTTTAAATTATTCAGAAAAAATGCGTAGAAATACGGGTAAAAAAAACATTAAAAATTAAACAAAAGTTAAAAAAATAAAAAATAGGTAAACATTTAAATATCAAACGTTTACCTATTTCAAACCTTTAAATCTTCAAAAAGAGCAATTACGATTCAATAATCGAATTAATTTGCTTAAACAATTGTCCGTCACTTAAGAATGCTCCTTGCTGAATTAATTCAAAAATAGAAGCATTTCGATCTTCTGTAAATACTTTTTTACCCACTTTCATTTCTATATTTTCGGTAAACATATTATCCGACAGCCATTGCAAACCTTCTTTGGTCAGAAAATCAGTTTCAGCAACCAACGCTTTTAACACTATAGACTGCACATGAGTTTCAAAACATTGAAACAAAAAGATATGGTTTCTAGAAAAATGCTCCAAAAATTCTGCTCTCGACAAAACGCCTTCCCAGATCAAATCCGAAAAAACATCCAGTTCCTGCTCCGCAACTTCCGGTTTATTTACTTTAAGAGCATCCCACTCTGCCTTATCAATAGCCTGCGTTGCCAAAAAGCTGGCAAATTCTGCGTGCAATTCATCAAATTGCTCTTTTGTTAATCTTGCGTATTTCATTATTTTTCTTGTGTTAAACACTCTTAAAAGAGCTTGTATAAAATTCCGGAACTTTTTTCGTATCCATAAAAAAAGCCCCCGCAAATGCGAGGGCAAATTTATGACTTTTTTTGCTTTACTAAAAAATGTATCGTATACCAAATTGCGCCTGCCATCTCGACATTAAACTGGCATCATAATTAAACGTTTTGGTCTGCGTTCCGTTAAAAGTATAGGTTGGTGTATTTCCAACAACTTTCACCCCGATAGGCTGAACGCTTGTAGGCACCTGAACCACTCCCCAGTCTGAATTTAGCAGGTTTCCAAAATTCAAAACATCGATACTAAACTGAATCGTATTCTTTTTATCAGAAGCCGAAGAAATTTTGAAGTTATAATCCTGCAGTATCTTCAGATCGCATCTTCCTCTCCACGGAGATAGAGCACCATAACGTTCTGCATACTGCCCTCTTCGGTTTTTCATATATTTATCCTGAGCAATAAATTGATCAAAAGCAGCTCCTTCTCCCGCTGCACTAAAATTCATTAGCGCTATTTCAGCTGTTGTAGGGATATAAATTAAATCGTTTACTGTAGACCCGTCTCCGTTAATATCCCCTCCATACGTATAATTAAAACGTCCTCCCTGGGCATATTCAAAAACAGCAGAAACCGTTGTTGCCCATTTGTCTTTTCCATACTTCAATTTTTTAGAACCTACTGCTATAAAACGATGATTGTCTCCGTATTTAGAATTCGAAAGTACATCATTGTTTACATTTCCTAAAGCCGGATTAAAAGCAAAAGCATCTCCTGTAATTTCAGCTTCGATAGAGTTCACATCCTTCGATTTCAGATAATTATAAGCCACACTGGCATAAAGACCATTTTCAAAGTTTTTCTGCACTTTTAGCGTCGCATTAAAAGCACTCCCCTTATCTGAATTTGTCATTACATAAGCATTGTTTGCTCCTTTATCTGCCGCCAGATAAATAGATCTGTTGTCTACACCCGCCAATGTACCGGTTGGTGCTTTTAATCCCCAATTCTGAACGTGTACCGCATTGATATCTCTATTATAAGACAAATCTGCCGTTACGATATAATTGCTCTCAAATCGGTGATCAAATCCGAGGCTCGTTCTCCAAACCTGTGGCCATTTATAATCCGGATCCATAATCTGGAAAAAGCTGTCATCGGCACCGCTCACCTGATTGCCTAACCATACAAAAGGAATTCTTCCGGTAAAAACTCCCGAGCCTCCACGAAGCTGCGAAGTAGCATCACCATTAACATCCCAGTTGAAACCAATTCTAGGCGACCATAAAATTCGGTCACTAGGTAAATCGGTAGAAATTAACTTAACAGCCTGACCCGTTTGCGGATTAAAATAATCGGTATTGTTATTTCTTTTGCCTCCGCCATTATCCGTATCTATGTATTTCTGAATCAAATCGGCAGTATTGAAATACAAGGGTTTATCGATTCTTAATCCCAACGACAGCTTAAAATCATCTCCGATACTGATGTCGTCCTGGGCATAAAATGCCAATTGTCCTACATTTAATTCAGCCAATTTCCATCCTCCATTACTTCCCACCTCAAAATTGCTTTTAGCTGCAAAAACATCCTGAGCATACTTCAAATTCTGCGCGATAATACTGGTCGCAAAAGGTTTGGCAGCATCATTTAAAAAATCCTGCGTTGTAAAATAAGGTGTAAAAAAGGTTCCGGCATATCCGTTTGGATTTCCAAAATTGTCATAACCGGCCAGATTAAAGGAGTTCGCGAACTTAAATTTCTCAAACGAAGCCCCAAAAGTAAAGGCATGTTTACCCACATTATAACTCAGATTGTTGGTAATCTGAATTACTTTCTGATCTAAAGTATTATTAATAGAAAAAGGTTCATGTCCGGCAATAATATAATTGGAACCCGCTCCATCCTGAATATTAATGACAGGGGCCGGAACTGAAAATGGCACTCTGTAATCGTTAAAATGTGAATATCCGGCCTGCAGTTTATTGGAAACCGATTCACTGAATTTTGAGTTTAATTCAACAAGGAAAGAACTCAGGTTATTATTGATCTGATACCCTGCATTTCTAAACTGTAAAATGGAAGCATTCGGCCCTCTGAAACCCAAAGCTGTTGGGTGTGCCGGTTTGTCTTTGGAAGCATCCAGAAAATTGTAAATAACCGCCAGTTTATGATTGTCGTTTATATTCCAATCTACCTTTATGATCCCTTTATTCGAATTGGACTCGTGTTTGAAACCCTGATAAGGTCCTGTATCGTACCCTAACTTGGCCAAAGCACTTGAAACCGCAATTAAATCAGACTCCATAACCCTTGATTCATTAATTCCGGTTACGCCGTCATTATTATTGGCCACGAAATTGGATCCTAAATCGCTTCGTTTGTCAATTTCAAAGTTCCCAAAAATAAACAGTTTGTCTTTAATAATTGGAGCACCTAAGCTAAAACCCGCCTGGGTCTGCTCTAAAGTAGGCACGAATATTTTTTCTCCTTTTATTTTACTTCCCGTCAAATCCTGATTTCTGTAAAAACCGTAGGCTGTACCATGAAACTCGTTTGTACCCGACTTGGTAACCGCATTGACCGAAGCTCCGGTAAAACCCGATAAAGTAACATCGTATGGAGCTGTCGCTACCTGAATCTGCTCGATTGCATCAAGCGAAATAGGCTGTAATCCTGTCTGCCCTCCTGGTGTTGCAGCATCCAGTCCAAACGGATTATTAAATACCGCACCGTTTAATGAGTAGTTGTTATACTGATCGTTTCTTCCTCCAAAAGATCCCCCGCTTGCAGTGGGCTCCAAACGCGTGAAATCTTCTGCCGATCTGGAAATGGTAGGCAAAGCTGTTAACTCCCTTTTTCCAATGGTAGTTTCGGCTCCCGTTTTTCCGCTTTTAAAAACTTTATCCTTAGAAACAATTTTCACCTCTTCCAATGTCTGGCTTTCATCTTCCAAAACAACATCAAGATTAAAAGGTTTCCCCAGATCGAGATTCAAGTCTGTATATTCGTGATTTCGAAAGCCTACAAAAGTCACTACAATTTTGTAGGGACCTCCAATTCTCATGTTCAAAATATTAAACCTTCCGTCTTCGTTGGAAACGGCTGAATATTTACTTCCTGTAGGGGTATGGATTGCTAGGATAGTAGCACCGGGCAAAAGTTCGTTGGTAGAACTCTTGATAATCCCCTTAATACTCGACGTTGTGGTTTGCCCGATAGCAGTGGTTATGGCAAACACACCTAGTAATAATGCAAAGATTTTTTTCATTTTCCTGGTTTTGAGAATGTTATTCCTCTCAAAATTAGGCAAAAAAAAACCACTCCTAGGAGTGGTTTTTATATTTTATTAACAAGAAGTTAACAAAATGTTATTTTTCAGCGATAATCTCGTATGCTAATTCAACAATAACATCTCTGTGTAAACGGATGCTAGCTGTATATTTTCCAGTACGTTTTACGATACCACTAGTGATGAATTTTCTATCAATAGCGTTACCTGATTTCTCTAAAGCTTCAGCAATGTCGATGTTTGTGATAGAACCAAAAAGTTTCTCTCCACCAGCTTTTGCAGTAAGTTTAATTTCAAGAGCTTTTAAAGTTTCAGCTAATGCTTTTGCATCAGCAACCACTTTAGCTTCTTTGTGTGCTCTTTGTTTTAGATTTTCAGCTAAAACTTTTTTAGCAGAAGGAGTTGCTAAAGTAGCAAAACCTTGAGGAATTAAAAAGTTACGACCGTAACCAGGTTTTACAGATACTACATCATCTTTAAATCCTAAGTTTTGTACGTCTTGTTTTAAAATAAGTTCCATGTTGTTGTCCTTATATTTTAGAAGTTAGGTTCTGACTGAACAGAAACCAGCGACTAGAGTTTTTAATTATTTTAATAAATCGGCCACGTATGGCATTAAAGCTAAGTGACGAGCTCTTTTTACAGCTACAGAAACTTTTCTTTGGTATTTTAATGAAGTTCCAGTTAAACGACGAGGAAGAATTTTTCCTTGCTCATTTACGAATTTCAATAAGAAATCAGCATCTTTATAATCGATGTATTTGATTCCTGATTTTTTGAAACGACAATACTTTTTAGTTTTGTTAGTTTCAATGTTTAAAGGCGTTAAATATCTGATATCTCCGTCTTTTTTTCCTTTTGCAGATTGCTCGATTGTAGACATAATAATTACGCTTTAGTAGATTTTAATTTAGCTCTTCTTCTTTCCGCCCATGAAATAGCATGTTTGTCTAAACTTACAGTTAAGAAACGCATAACTCTTTCGTCACGTCTAAATTCAGTTTCAAAAGCAATTAGAACTTCTCCAGATACTTTGAATTCGAATAAGTGGTAAAAACCACTTTTTTTGTTTTGGATTTCGTAAGCCATTTTTTTAAGACCCCAATCCTCTTTCGATACCATTTCAGCTCCTCTACTAGTAAGAAATTCTTCAAATTTCGTTACTGTTTCCTTCACCTGAACCTCAGATAAAACGGGATTTAAAATGAAAACAGTTTCATAATGATTCATAAATACAATATTTATTTGTTAAAATTGGGTGCAAAAGTAACCATAAAATTTAAATATACAACACTTTTTTACTTTTATTCGTTGTACAACAAAAAATACATGCCGATTTTAGTTTTTTTCTTAAAAAAATAATACATTTACTATTGCTATCCTGAATTTATTCTAAATTTTAATGTTATGAAACTAAACTGTGTTGTTGTAGATGATAGTTCTATACAAAGGACCATTATTGCAAAATTAGTTAATAATCACCCAGGTTTGCATTTAATCGGGGATTTTTCTAATGCAATAGAGGCAAAAAGCTGTATCTCTCTAAATAATATCGATTTAATATTTCTTGATATAGAAATGCCCGTTATTAATGGGTTTGATTTTCTTGACGGGCTAAAATCTAAGCCACAAATTATATTCATTACTTCTAAAGCAGAATATGCTTTAAAAGCATTTGACTATGATGCTACGGATTACCTTCAGAAACCTATTGCCGTAGATCGTTTTAATGCTTCTGTAAAAAGAGCCATTGATATGCATTTGCTAAAAAAAGATATCAAAGAAGAAGAGGGCGAACACATATTCATTAAAAGCAATCTTAAAAAACTCAAAATATTTACAGCAAAAATCAAATGGATAGAAGCTTTTGGTGATTATGTAAGAGTGGTTACCGAAGACGATAGCAACCTGGTACTTTCGACCATGAAATCTTTTGAAAATGATCTTTCAAAAGAAAAATTCATTCGCGTACACAAGTCCTATATTATTAACATCGATAAAGTAGAACGCTTTAACAGTAAATTTGCCGAGATCGGTATTACCAAAATTCCGCTTAGCCGAAACAAAAAAGAAGATTTAGTAAAAGCATTATCAACGTCGTCTTAATTAATAAAAGTCAACGTTTGCAACAACCTTTATAGCTCTGTACTGAGCCACAGCTTCAAAACTATTCAGCATTTTCTGAATAGTTTTTTTCGTATTGACCAAATGCAGGTTCTGCGGTATCTTGATCAGAATGGTTCTGATATACTCATTCCTGATTCTGCTGATAGCAGGCTCTTCAGGCCCCAATACCGGCATATTTAAATTCTGACTCAAAACCTGATACAACCACATCGATCCTTCCTTTAATTTATCGAAATCACGATGCTTTAAAGTCAGTTTTATAATTCTGAAATAAGGCGGGTATTTGTAAATCTGACGATCATACAATTGCTCCTTATACATACCTATATAATTATGGTTGGTAACCTGCTGAATCGTATTGTGATTTGGGTTGTAGGTTTGAATGACAACTTTTCCTTGTTTTTCTGATCTTCCGGCTCTTCCCGCAACCTGTGTCATCATTTGATAACTGCGTTCAAAAGCTCTAAAATCAGGATGATGCAACATATTATCGGCATTCATGATCCCCACCAGGCTCACATTATCAAAATCCAGTCCTTTGGCCAGCATTTGTGTTCCAACCAAAATATCGATTTCACGATTTTTAAACGAGTCTATTATTTTTTCAAAACCATACTTGCCGCGGGTTGTATCCTGATCCATTCGGCCCGTTTTAGCTTTAGGAAAAAGAGTAAGCAACTCCTGCTCAATTTGCTCCGTACCGAATCCTTTAGTGGTCAGATCAATACTGGAACAGCTGTGACAATGCGTTGGTTTAGCAATCGAATACCCACAGTAATGACAACGCAGCTGATTTTTATGTTTGTGAAAGGTCAGACTTACATCGCACTGCTGGCAATGCGGTACATGACCACAGGTCATACATTCTATTACAGGCGAATACCCACGTCTATTCTGAAACAAAATTATTTGTTCTCCCAAAGACAAGGCCTCGGCGATTTCTTCAATCAAAAGATCGCTAAAATGCCCCGTCATTCTTTTTCTGAAATGCTTGTCTTTCAAATCTACCAGAACAATTTCCGGCATTCGAACATTATTGTAGCGTTCCGTAAGTGACACCAGACCGTACTTATCTGCCTGTGCATTAAAATAGGTTTCAATACTTGGTGTTGCCGAACCTAACAATACTTTTGCCTTATGAAAGTTAGCCAGAACAATTGCGGCATCTCTGGCATGGTAACGCGGTGCAGGATCTGTTTGCTTAAAAGTTTGTTCGTGCTCTTCGTCTACGATTAGTAAACCTAAATTATCAAAAGGCAAAAACAATGCAGACCTTGCCCCTATTATTATTTGGGCTTTCTCTGAATTTTCAAGTGTTTGTTTCCAAACCTCTACTCTTTCGTTGTTACTGTATTTAGAGTGAAAAACCGCTACTTTATCTCCAAAATAAAGTCTTAATCTGGAAACCAATTGTGTGGTTAAAGCAATTTCCGGCAGCAGATACAAAACCTGTCTTCCGGTTGCCAGATGCTCTTCGATCAGCTTGATATAAATCTCTGTTTTTCCGCTTGAAGTAACCCCATGAAGCAGGCAGACTTCTTTTTCTAAAAGATTCTCTTTGATCGATGTAAAAGCTTTTTCCTGCGCTTCACTTAATAGCAATTGCTGATCTGTTGTTTGTCCTGTAAACAAAACTCTGTCTTGCTGCAAAAGATATTCTTCAAAAATTTCTTTATCAATCAGTGCTTTAACTACGGCCGAACTTGAGTTTGAAACCTCAACCAGTTTTTTTACGGTAATCGGCTTTTTCTCAGACGCCATAATCTGAAAATAAGACAGTACGATTTCCTTTTGTTTGTTGGCATTTTTCAAGACTTCCAACAATTCTCCCAAACCATTATCCGATTCGTATTGGGCATGTAATTTCACATAACGAACCAGTTTTGGTTTGTATCCCTCTTTGATTTCTTCTTCTAAAACAATAATATTTCTGGCAATCATTTTTTGAAGAACAGGAAGAATGTTTTTCTTATTTAACATCGAAATAATCTCCTGAACCTTTAAAGAACTTTGTTGCTGCAGGGCTTCATAAACCAAAAACTCATCATCGGTAAGCTCGTCCTGATCGACTACTGCATCCACTTTATACGAAATAATAGTTTCACTCTCCAACAACAACCCACTAGGGAAAGCGCCACGATACACGTCTCCGATAGCGCACATATAATAATTTGCCACCCAAAGCCAGTGTTTTATCTGAACTTCGGTTGCGATAGGTTTTTCGTCTAATATCTGATGTATTTCTTTGGCTTCATACAAACCCGGTTCGTTTTGATGCAGATCAATCACCATTGCTGTATAAATTTTACTTTTACCAAATAGCACTGCAACCCGCATTCCCTTTTTTATAAAATGAAATTCAGCCTCAGAAACACGATACGTAAAAGTTTTAGCCAGCGAAAGCGGCAAAACGACTTCAACAAAAAACATGTAAATATTTTATAGAATTTATAAATGAAGATTTAGTCTTAAAACCAAATCCAAACAACAATTGCTCTTTAGTACAAAATTACTTAACTGTGGCCTTTGCCCCGTTGTATTCCTTCACCAGTTTAAGTGTATGCTTTAAAGAGCTCAAATCTGTCCAGTCGTCATGACCTGTAATAATGTACTTTGGATTTTTAAATTTCGATTGCGCTCTCAAAATAGATTTCTGCCACTCTTTCACATCTGCATCTCCAAGGTAGCCTAAATCTTTAGCTTCAACACTTTTAATAAAACAACCTCCGTAAAGCACTTTTTCTTTGTTAAACCAAACCACAATGTTATCAGAAGCATGGCCTTTTCCGGGATAATAAACCTCAAAAGTATATTTGTCTACTGTAAAAAGTGTATCGTTTGGAATGACAAACTCAGCTCTTCCTTCCTTGTTTTTCTCCAAAATTTCATCTGTTAGTTTTATCGTATAGGTTTTGATTCCTTTTTTACGGTAAAACTCCAAACCTCCCGCCCTGTCTTCATGTGAATGCGTAGCAAAACACATTATCACCTCTTTATTGTGCTTTGTTTTAATACTGTCCAGCAAAGGCTGAAATTGTGTTTTATCCCAGGGAGCATCAAACAACACAACTCCCTTAGCGGTAACCAGATACATGGCATTTGCCGAAATTTTTGTTCCTTTATATTCATGAAACGTCCTATAAACATAAAAGTCACCTGTAAGATGACTTATTTGTAATGGCGAGTTCTTAGATTGTGCATAACTATTGGTTAGCTGTGCCAGAAATAAAACGATCAATGCTAATTTTCGCATTTTATTTTTTTTTTATAAAATTAATTCTTCACTCTACTCCAGTATTGTGTTCTTCCCATTAGAGAAATACCAACATAACCACGAAGTTTAAGTTTATCTGCAGATTCTAATGCAATATAACATTTGTATTTTTTTCCGTTTGTTGGATCTAAGATTGTTCCTCCACTATATTCAGAACCGTCTTTTTTAAGTCCGTTGATAATGACCATGCCCAAAATTGGTTTGTTTTTATCTGCTCCGTCACATTTAGCACATACGTCTTTTTTGTGATCCGCACGAAGTATCTCTACAATTTTACCGTAAAGTTTTCCGGATTTTTCATAAATCTCTACAACTGATTTTGCTTCACCAGTTTCATCATCAACTGTTTTCCATTTTCCAATTACACCCTGACCTTGAATTGTGCCTAATGTTAGAAAAAAAACACCAATCGTTAACATCCAATTTTTCATATTATTTATTTTTTTTGTTTTAATTTTCTGATAGAGGCATTCAATTCAAATCCCAAAAGCAGAATCATACAGTTTATCCAAATGTAAAACATTAGAATTAATAATGTACCAATCGAACCATAAAGTTCGTTATATTTTGAGAATTTTATAACCCAAATCCCAAAAAAGAATGAAGATATCACAATTAAAATGGTTGTAAAAACAGATCCAATACTTATAAAAGGCACTTTGTTATACTGCTTCGTACCATAACGCAATAATATTGAAGATGTTATCAGAATCATTAAAATAACAAACAAATACCTCCCTAAAATAATCAGCGGAATACGATCACTCAATACATCCTGAATGATTGTTTTTTGGATAAAGACCTCAAAAACAACAATGGTTGCCACCGTTACAAATAAGATGATGGTCATCACAAGCGAAATCGCCAGAGCCACCAAATACTGGCTTAAAAAACCACGTTTGTCAAAAACATGTTTCGAAGACTCAAAACCACTCAATATCCCGTTAATACCATTAGCCATTAAAAATATCGAAAGCAAAAAACCTGACGACAATAACCCGGAATGACTATTGTTTAAAATATCGCTGATAATCTTGCTGATCGCATCGTATGTATTTGGCGGAACTCCCTGTTGCACAAACTGCAAAAAATCCTGCTGAAATCCTTCAATAGGAATAAAAGGGATCAAGTTTAAAATAAATAATGCAAAAGGAAACAGAGCCATAAAAAAGCTGAATGAAACCGCACTCGCATGATACGAAAATGCTCCTTCAATAATACCAATGGTATACATTTCGAGCAAATCATACAACGAAAAGCCTTCCAGCCAGGGCAATTTTATTTGCTTGAAAAAGTGCACTACAGATCGTACAACCGGAATTTTGTCGATCCGGTCTTCTATCTCTTTTGACATGTTTATTTTAGATTTTTAGACATTAGATTATAGATTTATACAAGCTGTGTTTTTCTCTATTCGTGACCTACAACTCATAACTCAATTAAAAAGCCTTCAGACTCAAATCCATGTTGTAAACCGAATGCGTTAAAGCTCCCGACGAGATATAGTTTACACCGCAAAGTCCATATTCACGAATCGTTTTTTCGTTGATATTTCCCGAAGATTCTGTCTGGCATTTTTTACCAATTAATTGTACTGCCGTTTTAGTGTCTTCGTAATTGAAATTATCGATTAGAATTCTGTGAACTCCCTCACTCAAAAGAATCTCACGAATCTCATCTAAATTTCTGGCTTCCACTATAATTTTCAAATCCAGATTATTCTCCATCAAATACTCTTTGGTTTTCTTGATGGCAAGTGTAATTCCTCCTGCAAAATCAATATGATTGTCTTTCAACATGACCATATCGTACAATGCAAAACGATGGTTTTCACCACCTCCGATTTTAACCGCCCATTTTTCGGCAACCCTGAAATTTGGAGTTGTTTTACGGGTATCCAATATTTTAGCTCCGGTTCCTTCCAACAACTGCACATACTGATCTGTTTTGGTAGCAATTGCCGACATACGCTGCATGGTGTTCAGCACCACTCTTTCTGCTTTCAAAATAGACTGGGAACTGCCCGAAACTTCAAAAACCACATCACCATATTCTACATGAGTTCCATCTTCTATAAAAGTTTTTACTTTTAATTTTGGATCTACATATTCAAAAACCATTTTCGCCAAGGCAACACCTGCAATAATCCCCTGATCTTTTACTAACAATTTAGCCTGCCCGTGTGCCGTTTCCGGAATACAAGCCAGTGAACTATAATCGCCCGTGCCTACATCTTCCCGAATTGCATTACTGATTAAAAGTTGTAATTCGGTTTGAAACTGTACTTCGCTAATCATTTTTCTTAAATTTTATGAGATGCTAAAGTAGGACATATTTTGTGGATTTAAAAGCTTCGCTTCGATTTTAAAATTTACAAACGATTAAAAGAGTACGAAAAATTAAGTGTTCCTTCCTAACAAAACTTAATCTCTTAATCGTTCAAAAAATTAAAGAACAATAAATATCTTTGAGGTTCATTCAAACAAAACCATGGGATTAATTAAAGACATATACTCGGTTGCTTTTTACGAAAAATTTGGTCAGGCTGTAGCGCAGGTGCATCCAACATTCAACAAACAAAAATTTATTACCACCATCTATGAAGGTGATTTTAGTCAAAAAGAATGGAAAGACCGCATGAAACACACCACCGTTGTTTTGCATCAGTTTATGCCTCAAAACTTCCCCGAAGCCGTTTCTTTATTGGACAAAATCATTGAAAACCTAAAGAAAAACAGCTTCACGGACAGCAATTTGGCGTTTATTTTCTTTGCAGACTATATCGAAATGTACGGTTTGGATGATTTTAAAACTTCGGCGAAAGCTTTTGTTTCGATCACACAATTTATAAGCTGTGAATTTGCCGTTCGTCCTTTCATTCTAAAATACAAAGAAGAAATGATCGAAGAAATGACCAAATGGTCCCTGCACGAAAACCATCATGTTCGCCGATTGGCCAGCGAAGGCAGCCGCCCAAGGTTACCATGGGCAATGGCAATTCCGTATCTAAAGAAAGACCCTGCCTCTATTCTTCCTATTTTAGAAAATCTAAAAAACGACCCCTCAGAATATGTGCGCCGAAGTGTTGCCAATAACCTCAATGATATTGTAAAAGACAATCCGCAAATCGTCCTTGAAATTGCGCGTAAGTGGAAAGGTCACAGCAAAGAAACGGACGGAATTATCAAACACGGCTGTCGTACTTTACTAAAACAGGGGCATCCTGAAATCCTAAGTCATTATGGCCTGGAAAGTACCAATATTGAACTTTCTTCTTTCGAAATCAAGACTCCTGTTGTAAAAATTGGAGATTATCTGCAGTTTCACTTTTACTTGAGCAATAAAAACCAGGAGCCAAAAACGATTCGTTTAGAGTATGCCGTTCATTATAAAAAAGCAAAAGGACATCTGGCGAAAAAAGTCTTTAAAATCAGTGAGAAGATTTATCCCCCGAATGAAACAACCAAAATAGAGCGCAACCAATCATTCAAAATCATTACCACACGCGTTTTCCATACCGGAATACATCAGTTGTCGATTATTATTAACGGAACAGAAAGCGAAACACTCGATTTTGAATTGATTGAGTAATTTTAAAGGATTCTCCTTTTTTGTCATTCCGAGGAGCTAGAAATCTCCGTAAGCAACTCCGCAACGAAAGTCTAATCTTTGTCGGGCTTCTCGTAGAGATTCCTCGTTCCTCGGAATGACAAATAGCACCGCACTAAAAAAGATGCATTTGAATTATTCCGCATTTTCCTTACTTTTATAAAGAATACCGGAAACAATTTTCTTAATCTAAATTAAGTTACAGATTACAACTACAGCTGTAATTTTGCTTTCAACTAAAACAAAGAACATGTCAAATATCAGTTTAATCATCGAAGAACGCGCTGCCAATATTGGCAACTTTATGGTAGGTCGTTTATTGCCTTTCCGTGAAAAAAGAGCGGTTGGACCATTTGTATTTATCGATCATATGGGGCCTGCACATTTAAATCAGTATCAAAATATGGATGTCCCTCCGCATCCGCATATCGGACTTTCAACTTTGACATTTTTATTTGAAGGAAGCATTATGCACCGTGACAGTCTGGGTACCGAACTGGAAATAAAACCGGGAGCTGTAAACTGGATGACCGCAGGAAAAGGAATTGTTCATTCAGAGCGAACTCCCGAGTATTTAAGACATTCTGATAAGATGCTTCACGGCCTGCAAATTTGGGTTGCATTACCTAAAGAGCTGGAACAAATGGATCCGAATTTTACACATGTAGAAGCCAGTGATATTCCGAGTTGGGAACAAGACGGTGTTTCGTATAAATTAATTGCAGGAGAAGCATTTGGCAAAAAGTCACCGGTTCCGGTTTATAGTTCGCTTTATTTTATTGAGATTAAAAGCACGGAAGCCCGAAAAATTAACATTGGAAAAGATTTATTCGGTGAAAGTGGTTTGTACATTCTTGAAGGAAGCATCAAAAGCGGTGAACATGTTTATGATCCGAAACAAATTCTAATCACCAACGACAGTACGTTATGTGAATTTGAAATCGCCGAAAACACTACGGTTTATATTTTTGGAGGACAGCCCTTTCCTGAAGAACATTTCATCTTCTGGAACTTTGTTTCCTCGGACAAAAACCTGATCGAAAAAGCCAAAAAAGACTGGACCGAACAGACTTTCCCTAAAGTTCCGGGCGAAACGGATTTTGTTCCTTTACCTGACCCTAAAATGCGATAATTATGAATACACTATCAGCACAAATCGATACCCGTTTGTATCGCACGGAAATAACATCCGCCAGTGGAAATATTGTAATTGCCGACGAACCTCAGGAAATGGGAGGCAAAAACTTAGGATTCAGCCCGTCAGAACTGCTGGCTTCCTCTTTAGCTTCCTGTACTTTGATCACGCTTCGTATGTATATCAACCGCAAGCAATGGGAGGTTACAGAAATCAATATCAAAGTTGATTTTGAAAGGGATCTGGATCAAAAAGTTTCCTTATTTACCCGAAAAATCGAAATCATCGGCGAGGTAGATGACAAGCAAAGACAACGTCTTGAAACGATAGCCAACAGCTGTCCGATACATAAAACACTAACAAATTCAATAGAAATTAAAACCACACTAATATAACATATCATGGAAATTCAACAAATAAACGATACAAGAAGAGGCTATTTTGAAGCTGTAGAAGACGGAAAACAAGCCGGAAAAATGACTTATACCTGGGCAGGCGATTCTAAATTTATCATCGACCACACTGAAGTAAGTGAAGATTTTAACGGAAGAGGTGTCGGCAAAAAACTGGTAATGGCTGCTGTAGAATATGCCCGAACCAATAACCTGAAAATTATCCCGCTTTGTCCTTTTGCAAAAAGCGTTTTTGATAAGGTTGCCGAAATTCATGATGTACTTTTTTCTTAACACTACTAAGCTTTTTTTAACCGCAAAGCACACAAAGAATTACGCAAAGTTCGCAAACACTTTTTAGGTAAAGCGTTACGAACTTTGCGTTTATATAAAATTAGCACATAACAAAACCTTGCGCTCTTTGCGGTAAAAAAACAACACAACGAGATCAATTTTTAAATCTCGGTAGAAACTTGTATATTTGCATGTAATTTAAACTTAGAGTATGACAAGGATAATTACACTTTTCTGTATTTTAGTAGTACAAATCGGCTTTTCTCAAACAGCTGACAGTTATTTAGAAAAAATAAGAAATAACGAAGCTCTCTCCACAGCTTTCTTTCAACAAATGCCAAAAGGCGGTGATTTACACCACCATTTTTCAGGATCGATTTATGCAGAACCTCTTTTAGAAAGAGCAATTTCAGAAGATTTTTATTTGAATTTAGAAACGATGGAAGTTTCTAAAACAAAACCAGAAAAAGGAAACTGGCAGACTTTCTCTTCTTTAAAAAAGGATGGCAAACTAGATTATTACCAACAACAGGTTATGCAAACCTGGTCTGCAAAAGATTATAATGGTACTGTACCTTCTGATGATTTGTTTTTTGATTCTTTTCAAAAATTCGAACCTACTATTAAAGGCCATTTTGCCGAAGGAATACTAGAATTAAAAAAACGCGCGCTTTCAGAAAATGTGAGTTATATTGAAACACAATTATCAACGATTCCGTGTGATATGAATGTTTCTGATCTGACTGATTTTAATAGCAAATTACGTCAGGCAGCCGCTCAGAAAGACGAAAAAGCGACACTCAAACTTTTAGATGAACTGTACAAATTGCTTCAACAAAAAGAGGCTAAGAAGTATGCCGTAGATTTCAACACTAATTTTATTGCTAAACTGCATAAAGACCTTAAAATTGACAATGAGCGTTTTACGATGCGCTATCAGAATTTTGTGCTGCGTTTTATGGATCCTGTCGATTTATTTAAAAATTTAAGTATCGCCTTTATCTCTGCCAACGACAGCAAACTCGTTGCGGGCGTAAACATTGTTTCACCGGAACATGGCGAAAACTCGATGAAAGACTATTGGTTGCATATGGTGATGTTTAAATACTGTCATTCTAAGTTTCCTGATGTAAAATATACGCTTCACGCAGGTGAACTGACTTTAGGATTGGTTCAGCCAGAAGAATTAACCTGGCATATTAATGACGCCATTCATATTGCGGGTGCTAATAGAATTGGACATGGAGTGGATATCGCTTATGAAGCCAACTCTTATGATTTATTGCGCTATATGGCAAACAAAAATATTCCGATTGAAATCAATCTGGCCAGTAACGAATTTATTCTGAAAGTGAAAGAAAACCGACACCCTTTTACACTTTACAAAGAATTTAATGTCCCAATCGTAATCAGTACGGATGATGCGGGAATTCTAAGAACAAATATGACGGAGCAATATGTTTTATTAGCCAAAAGATACAAGGACGTTTCCTATGCCACTATAAAACAATATGTTTACAACAGCATCAATTACAGTTTTATTCAGGATGAATCTGTTAAAAAACAATTATTGAAAGATCTGGATGCAAGGTTTAAAACTTTTGAAGATAAATTTTCTAAAAACTAAATTGCTGCAAGCTGTAAAGTATGATTCTGGAAGCCGCTTTTCTTTATGTAAAACCAAATCTGGCAACTCAATTTGAAATCGATTTTGCAAAAGCGAGTCAGTACATTTCATCAATTGAGGGTTATCTGGGACATCGCTTAGAGAAATGTCTTGAAGTCGAAAACAAATATCTTTTGCTGGTCGACTGGAATACGCTCGAAGATCATACCGTAGGTTTCAGAACTTCTGAGGCCTACTTAGAATGGAAAAAAATCCTACATCATTATTATGAACCGTTTCCAGTAGTAGAACATTTTGAAACGGTTTTTGAGAATAAAAAACAAGCGCACAGGTAAACGGTTTATGCGGATTTCTTTATTTAAAAATTCGGGGGAATTCGTGCAATTCGTGGCAAAAAAACAAACAAATGAATATCAAACTTATCGCCATAGGCAAAACAGATAACAAATCGCTTCAAACTTTGATTGACGATTATACCAAACGTTTGTCGTTTTACATCAAATTTGATTTGGAGATTATACCAGATATCAAAAATGTCAAGAATTTATCTGAAAGTCAGCAAAAAGAGAAAGAAGGCGAATTGATTCTGTCTAAACTTTCCCCAACTGACCAGCTTATTTTATTGGATGAAAATGGAAAAAACTTTTCAAGCGTTGGTTTTTCTGAAGAGTTGCAAAAGAAAATGAACTCCGGAATCAAAACCTTAGTTTTTGTCATTGGCGGTCCTTACGGATTTTCGGATACCGTTTACAGCAAAGCACAAGGAAAAATATCGCTTTCGCTAATGACGTTCTCCCACCAAATGGTACGTTTGTTTTTTATAGAACAACTGTATAGAGGATTTACTATTTTAAGAAACGAACCTTATCACCATCAATAATTGTTAATGGTTAATTGTTGATTGTTGATGGTTTGTTGTTGATGGTTACTTGCTACACTGCTTACAGCCTAAAGCCTATTGCTAAAACACAAACTCTTCTTCCTGGTTTATAAAAACAAACGGGATCTTTTTATCGACTATAGTTTTTACCAGGATTTTACATTGAACATAAGCCCCAAAAGTCATGTTTTTATCATACGAAAATTTGATTTCCGCTTTCGGATTGATTACCAAACTATCTAAAAATGGCTTTAGATTCTTTTTCGGAAAATCATATGTTTTTCTTCCGCTGTATCTTATCATTCCATTCTTCTTAAAATACAATTGACTTCTGTTGTTGGCAATTTCCATTTTGTAATACACTTTCGTGAAAGGCAAAAAAGCAAGATTCTTCCCTATAGAATCTGCGTAGGAATAATAATTCTCCGCGTTTTCGTTTTTATGAGCACTGTCGGCTCGCTTTTTCTCCTGCAATTTCATTACTTCGGAAATTACCAATTTTAAAGGCAGACGTTTGTCAATATTGAAAATCCAATTGGTCGAAATAATACTGTTTTTTCGGTTTACATCGGCAATGGTATCTTTTCCCTGAGTTTTAAAGAAAATGTAAACGGGTGAAAGGTCTTGTACGTCTTTCACAATCGTAACATTGGATTTTGGAAGCAAAACGTCTTCTTTTTTACCACAAGAGAAAAGTAGGAAAGCAATAATCAGCGTAAAGTATTTCATAAACTTTTTTATTTTTTTTTATACATCGCAATAATCGACAATATTGTCTTTCGACGAAGGAGAAATCACACAAAGTTGTCATTCCGAGGAACGAGGAATCACAGTTGCTGAATCGACAAAGATTGACTTTTCTTTGCGGAGTTTCTTGCGGTGATTCCTCGTTCCTCGGAATGACAAAGCTGTCGTTTAAATAGGCAATTTGCTAAACAACGTCACGCATTCAACCGCTTCTTTTACATCGTGAACACGCAGTATTTTAGCTCCTTTTGTCAAAGCAATTGTATTCAAAACTGTTGTTCCGTTTAACGCTTCGGACGCTGTGTTATTTAATGTTTTATAAATCATCGATTTTCTCGAAACACCCGCCAAAACAGGCAATTCCAATAGATTAAAAAGTTCCGCTTTTTGCAAAACTTCAAAATTCTGCTCGGTTGTTTTGGCAAATCCGAAACCCGGATCTAAGATTAAATCATTGATTCCAAGGCTTCTTGCTTTTTTAACTTTCTCTGAGAAGTAAAAAAGCATTTCTTTTACAATATCGTCATACTGTGTAAGACTTTGCATCGTTTGCGGGTTTCCGCGCATGTGCATCATGATGTAGGGCACGTTGTAGTGCGCAATCACCTCAAACATTTTATCGTCCAACTCGCCTGCTGCAATGTCGTTTATAATGGCAGCACCGCTTTCGATACTCGCTTTGGCAACGGCAGCTCTAAAAGTATCAATTGACAATAAGGTTTCCGGAAAGTGTTTTAAAATCAACTCGATGGCTGGAACAATTCGGTCTATTTCTTCCTGTTCCGTCACAAACTCAGCACTTGGTTTACTCGAATAGGCGCCAATATCAATAAAGGAAGCCCCTTCTGAAAGCATTTTACCAACCTGTCTGACGATTTCCTCTTCATTTTTATACTTTCCCCCATCAAAAAAAGAATTGGGCGTCACATTCAAAATCCCCATTACTTTAGGAATCGACAAATCGATAAGCTGGCCTTTGCAATTAATTGTCATTTGTTGTTGTTTTTTTGTTTCAAGTTTCAGGTTTGAAGTTTCAAATTCTGGAACACACACAATCTGTGTCAACTTGAAACCTAAAACCTGAAACTTTTTATATCCTTTTCAAGCTCCAGAATGCACAAAATCTGCGTCAACTTGAAACCTGAAACTTGAAACTTTTTATACTCCTTTCAGGTTCTGAAATGCACACCATCTGCCTCAACTTGAAACTTGAAACCTGAAACTTTTTACATTCTTTTCCACTTTCAGGTTATTGGCATTAACACTTTGTTTAGAAAAAACTTGAAACAAAGAAAACCTGAAACTTGAAACTCTTAAAAAATTATCCTTATTTTTGAAGAAATTTTTAGCAAATATACAGCAATAAATGAAGAATACTTCCCTTGAATTTGATAATGTAATTACGGTTTGCCGTACTTTGTTTATTAACAAAATGAAAGATTATGGCAGTGCATGGCGTATTTTAAGATTGCCATCTTTAACCGATCAGATATTCATAAAAGCACAAAGAATTAGAAGCTTACAGGAAAATGAAGTCCGTAAAGTAGACGAAGACGAAAAAGGAGAATTCATCGGAATCATCAATTATTCGATCATGGCACTTATTCAGTTGGAGCTTGGAGTTGTGGAGCAACCCGATTTAGATGTTGAAAAAGCAACCGAATTGTATGATGCTAAAGTCAAACAAACCAAGGAGTTAATGGAAGCTAAAAATCATGATTACGGCGAAGCGTGGCGTGACATGCGTGTAAGTTCTCTTACCGATTTAATTCTGCAAAAAATACTTCGTGTCAAACAAATCGAAGACAATAAAGGCAAAACACTGGTTTCTGAAGGCATTGATGCCAATTATCAAGACATGATTAATTATTCTGTTTTTGCTTTAATCTTAAATCCTATCACTAAATAAAATTCCAATTTTAAAAATCCCAAATCCCAAAATTTTATTGAAAAGTTGGAATTTGGAATTTTAGTTTTGGAATTTTAAAATCATTATTTTTATGAAAAACATCATTACTCAATTTTCCAGATTATTTGTCGGTGTACTATTTATTATTTCCGGATTAATTAAACTAAACGACCCTGTTGGTTTCTCCTATAAATTGGCCGAGTATTTTAGCGAGCCGGTTTTTAATATGCCTTTCCTTGAGCCATTGGCTTTAGGATTAGCCATCTTTTTGGTAATTCTTGAAGTAGTTTTGGGTGTTATGTTGTTGGTAGGATACAAGTCAAAACTCACGATTTGGGCTTTGTTATTGTTAATCGTTTTCTTCACTTTCCTTACCTTCTACTCTGCTTATTTTGACGTTGTTAAAGACTGTGGATGTTTTGGAGATGCCTTACACTTAACGCCTTGGCAATCGTTCACAAAAGATATTGTTTTACTTTTCTTTATTCTGATACTGTTTATCAATAAAAAACTGGTAAAACCTTTATTTTCAAAATTTGTTACCAATATCCTCACTTTGATTAGCATTATTTTGTGTGTTATTATGGCCGTTTGGGTACTCAACCACAATCCTATCAAAGATTTCCGTCCGTACAAAGTAGGAAGTAATATCGAGAAGGGAATGGAAATTCCTGAAGGTGCTCCAAAATCGGTTGTTGAAATGATTTTCATCTACAAAGTAAATGGTGTTGATAAGGAATTTACTGAAAAAGACCTGATGAACATTCCGGAAGGCGCTACGTTTGTAGACCGAAAAGACAAAGTAATTACAGAAGGTTATGTACCGCCAATTCATGATTTCACCATGACAAAAGACGATTCTGACTACAAAGAAGAATTGCTAAAAGAACCTAAATTACTGGTATTTGTAACCTACGATTTAAAACTTTCTAATCCTGAAGGAATGAAAAAACTGGAAGGTTTAAACAAAGAAGCTAAAACAAAAGGCTACAAAGTAATTGCTATGACGGCTTCTGGCCCTGATGAAATTGCAAAAACCAAAAAACAATACGGTTTAGATGTTGATTTCTATTTCTGTGATGCCACTACGCTAAAAACAATCGAAAGAGCCAATCCAAGTATTGTTGTACTGCAAAAAGGAACTGTAGTTCAAAAAGTACACTATAATGATACTGCCGATTTAAAACTATAAAACCTCAATCCTAAAGGTTACCCGAATTTACAAAGTCCGCAAAGTTTCATCGCTTTGCGGACTTTTTTTTACTCCAAAAAATAACTTCTCAATCTGAATTTAGAGGGAGCTATATTTTGATCAAATCTGACGTTTTTTTTCCGGCAAAAACAGACGCTCCCGAAAAAAAGTTTTTCTTTTTTTGTTTTCTTAATTCTTTTTTCCTGAAAATCCCCTCCAATTTGAAGTCAGTTGCGCCAACTATTACGATTTCACTCCTCATTTTTTAACCGAAACAGACTCATTTGTGATAAAATAAACGACTCTTCAAATTTTGTTAATCTGCATATGGCATTTCATTTGTTTGTTTAACTTTGTTCAAAATCATTTATCACTATGAAACAAATAACGCTAATTCTAATTGCATTTATTACTTTTTCGTGTTCACAAGCTCAGAAAACAAGTTTTTCTAAAGAAGCTTTGTCTGAAAAATTATTAGCAGCTGATGGAAGTCAGGTTGCTTTCAAAGACATTTTAAAAAAATACAAAGGCAAAACTTTGGTTATCGAAGTTTGGGCTTCCTGGTGTGGCGACTGTGTAAAAGCAATGCCGCATTTAAAAGAGCTTCAAGCCAATAATCCTGATGTTTCGTACTTGTTCCTTTCTGCTGATAAAACGGCCGATAAATGGAAAGCAGGAATTGAAAAACACGAATTAAAAGGCGATCATTTTATGATGAATGATGGTATGAAAGGGCTATTTGGAAAAGCAATCGATTTAGACTGGATTCCAAGATACATCATTGTAGACAAAAAAGGAAAAATTGTACTCTACCGCGCCATTGAAAAAGATTTCGATAAAATCAATGAAACTTTGAAAGGTTTAAAATAAAACCGAAGGATCAATTGCACTGGCAAGCATACATTTGAATAAAATAAAAGCAAAAAAATAAAAACTACCAAAATGAGAAAAAAGATTGTTGCAGGAAACTGGAAAATGCATAAAAACGCAGCACAAACTGAAGAATTATTAAGCGAATTAATTACTAAAATACCTGCAAAAACTACCGCTCAAGTAATTGTAGCGCCAACTTTTGTAAACTTGCAGGCTGCCGTTGCCAAATTAAAAAACACCACCATCGGTGTTGCCGCACAAAACGTTCATCAGGCTGAAGGTGGTGCATTTACAGGAGAAATTTCTGCTGACATGTTAACTAGTGTTGGTGTTAATACCGTAATTCTTGGTCACTCTGAGCGTAGAGCCATTTTTCACGAAACAGATGCCTTAATCGCTAATAAAGTGGATACTGCCCTGAAACATGACATGACTGTAATTTTCTGTTTTGGAGAAGAATTAAAAGATCGTCAGTCAGACAATCACTTTAATATTGTTGAAAATCAATTGCGTGACGGATTGTTCCAAATTGCAAAAGAATCATGGTCAAAAATCGTTTTGGCTTATGAGCCGGTTTGGGCAATTGGAACAGGAGAAACTGCTTCTCCGGAGCAAGCACAGGAAATGCACGAATTTATCAGAGAGGTGGTTCGCAAAGCATTTGGAGCTGCTATCGCTGATGAAGTTTCTATTCTTTACGGAGGTTCTGTTAAACCGGAAAACGCTAAAGAAATCTTCTCTAAACCAGACGTAGACGGAGGTTTAATTGGAGGTGCTGCTTTGAAAGCAGATGACTTTTTAGCTATTGTTACTGCTATTTAGATAATTAGATAATTAGATAATTGATACTCTAATTATTAAATCACTGAGAATCTTAATACTTAGTTCTTCGTATCTTAGAATCTAAGCAACTTAGTACCTTATAAAAAAAGGCGTTCGTATGAACGCCTTTTTTTATATCAACTCTTTCCTAACTTACTTAAGATACGCTTTTAAGAGCGGGCAATTGTATTTTTGAAAAGCGGTCGTTTTTCGATATACCGAATAAAAATTAAACAGCTCCTGCCCTGCTTTAAACGGGTTCTTTTCTTCTTCTTCCGCCGAAACTAAGCTGGCGTAATGATCGTAATAATTACATTCAAAAATCATTAAACTAGCCAAAGCTTTTTCGTTATTGTTTTTAGACATTTTCAAAGCTTTCTCATAGTACATTTTGGCCATTTTCAAATTATAATAATTGCCTTTCTGATATTTCTTTTCATTTTCTGAATTGTCCCCATACACATAATCCACATACGATTCGCCCGATGTCCAGTCGTAGGCCGTCATCATCCAGGAATTCCCCAAATACGAAACATTGAAATAGGCATGTGCCAGTTTCAGGTTGCTTGTCGCTGTATTTTGCTTTTTTAACTGAATCAGCTCCGCTATAAAATTGGCCTTATTAAAACGATAATTAAACTTGCGCTCTTCTGCCGTTTGAAGGATTTTAGGCAGGAATGGATTTTCATTCAAATAATCTTTATAAGCATAGTTTTTCTCCCAAAAATCCTGTGGCATCCCAGCGAAAGTTTTATAAGCCAGTTCTAAATCGTTATTACGGAATGCAATTGTTCCTTTCAGGTCTTTATAATAATTGACATTTGGGGCAATGGTTCCCGAACAAATGTACGTTTCAAATGGCGTTTTGTCCTTTTTCTCCTGCAGTGCTATCAAACGGTCTATATCCGCTACGGTGGCGTTATTTCGGTCAAAATAACCGATGTAATTGTAAAAATAAGGATTGCCATATCCGGAGTATTCTCCTTCGCTTTTATTATCCGATTTCATAGCCAGTAAACCTGCCGTGACACGATCATCTTGTTTGGCAAAATCGGCACTGGCAATTCGGTACAAACTGTATAAGTTTTTAAACAAACCATAATCCTTTTCTACCAGACTTTCAACGGAATCAAAGTATTTGAAAAGCTGGTTTTGAACTTTTTCGTTCTTCAAATCATCTTGTTTTAAAGAAACCAATGCCAATTGAATGTTTTTCTGCATTTGTATGGAAGGATTGGCCTTTTCGGAAATCATAGCGGTGTATTTTTTTCCCAGATCAATTTCATCTCCCATAAAACAAAGCTGTGCAATTGCCGCTGTGATATAATCCTTTTGCTCACCCGAAGTCTGTTCCCGGATAGAAATTAAAAAATACTCCAGCGCTCTTAAGTGCAAAATATCTTTGTTGAAATTTTCATCTTTTGCTTTCGCGTAATTCTCGTACCAGGCCGTACTATCAAAAACAACTGAAGGGGTTCCGTCATTCGTATACATCGGTGTAAAAATCCAGTCTTCGAGTTTGTTAATTTCTCTTCCAATCAAAAAACTCAGATACAAACTATTCGGACTCAATTTATACACTTCCTCTATCGTTTTCAAATCCGGTGCGGGATTGCGCAAACTTTCAATAGCCAAAATCACACTTCGCTCTTCGTCATTTTGAGCCAATGCCAAAGTCTCTGTGGTTAATTTCCAGTTGTAATGCTGTAAAACAGCAAACGATTTTTCTTCGCAGGAAGCAAAGACTTTACTCAGCAGATAATTCTGCAAAGGTAAATTTTCAATGCACAGAGCTTTATAATACAAAGCCCAGGGCTCTAAAATAGTGTTTTTATGATCTGCAAAATAAGCATCATACAAACGAATCACTTCGGCCTTATCGGTAGCATAAAAACTGTATCTCAACATTAAAAAGGCATAACGCTGTTCTAAAAAGGGATCACGTGCCGTTCTGATTTTCTTTTCAAAATCACCAACCTCTGCGAGTTTATGATCTTTACTATCATAGCTCACCGTGTCCCAGCTTTCCCACTTTACATCGGTATTGCTGTTGTATTCGAGTTTTTTAGCAAACAAAATATAGTTTAAGAGCGCTTTATTTTTGGATCGCAGCAGCGCTTCAATAAAAGTATTCTTTTCAAAAACTTTCTTTAACGACTTGGTTTCATAAGCGGTTTCAAATGTCTCAGCATCCGTTTCATACAAAATAACATGTACGTCCTTTTGATCGACCTGACCGCCTAGTTTTTTCGTCCATTCTACACAATTCAACTCCTGATCAACACCCGAAACGGTATTGGTTGTATAATAATTATCGGCCGAATAATAAAAGGGTGTCAGCTTAAAAAAGCCTTCGCGTTGGGCTTTGAACAAAACCAACCTGCTCGTTTCAGGCGAAACACTCCAGCCACAAGCCAAAGAGACCTGAACACTTAAAACAAAAAGTAAGCTACTAAAAACGCGCATAATAACCGGATATATTTTGGGTTCCATAATCATTGATGTATTTTTTATCAAAAGAGAAAAACGTCACTTTGGTCTGATTGTCAATCGGAATTTTGTTTTTTACGATTGAGATCATCTTATCGAGCTCGTCCTCTGAAATTTTCTCGATCCTGATTTCATCACCGTTTCTCAAATACGTTTGCCCGACCAAAATGTCATCCTGCAGCCTGTATTTAGTCTCGGATACTTTCTTTAATTTAACGGTATCATTCTGAAGTCGATCGTAATCTGATAAAATTCCCTTAAACTGATTTCCTCTAAAAACCACTGCCCAACTGTATAGTGGCAGCGCAATGTCAAGCTTTAGCGGATATTTGTCATGGGTTATGTATTGGGCCAGCTCTTCACTGGTTCCTATAGAATTCTTGGTATTAAATTCTTCCGGTTTTGTGATATTGTAACACATTAACAAACCTTTGTCTACCGGCGGAACCCCTGCTTTTGAAGCATATTTGTACTGCCACAGTCTGATAGTAGCCGAAACCGGAGTGGCCGAATATCGCTTCTTGATTTGCTTTAATAAATAAAAATAATTGTCTTTTGATTTTTCCGACCAGTCGCAATCAATTAAAATTTCTTTGAAATCCACTTTCAATTTTGCCATTTCAATTGATTTTACCGAATCATAGTTCAACTGTTTGCGGTTTTCCTGTTTGTAATAATCCTTTGGATAAACAATCGCACCAGCCGTTTTTTCGGCCTTTGTCTCGTTTATTTTTACACCAATCTGTTCAATACGTTTTGCAATTCGTATCGCCAGACTGTCCAGTTGTTTCTTGTTGGATTGCAGAACGACTTCATTGGTAATAAAAATACTTGGTGTAATTTCGGGATTGCTTTCATTTAATCTCACATCCAAAATTGTAGCAACCGGCAAAGGTTCTTTGGCATAAGGATTCCAATCAACATCAAAAAAACGAACGTATAAGTGTTTCACCTTCAAATCTCTGATCAGAGAATCTTCTTTACTTTCGAAATTTAAATCGGTTTTCCAGTAACAAAACGATCGTACCACTTTATGTTCCTTTTCACAGGTAGCTCCGTTAAGCAGTACAAAGAGCAAAATAAAAACGATATTCTTCATATTTTAAAAATCCTTACAAATTCCAATCAAAATTAACATTTATTAAGGTAAGGATATAGATTATTTATGAACAACTTCTGCTTTGGATTCTTACCTTTGCAAAAAAATTATTTATGTCGAATATATATTTAGGGTACCATTTTACGGTTGAACCAAAAGAACCAGGTTCAGAAATTTTAATTGCTGAATTAGGCGAAAAAGCGTTTGAGACTTTTACAGAAACGGAAAACGGAATTTCGGCTTTTGTAAAAAAAGATTTATGGGACGAGAATATACTGGACGACATTTATATCTTACAATCCGAAGAATTTAAAATCGAATATACGATTGAAGAAATCGATCAGGTCAACTGGAATGAGGAATGGGAGAAAAATTTTGAAGCCATTGATGTAGACGGTAAATGCCATGTTCGTGCTCCTTTTCACGAGAAAACGGATGCTGAATTTGATATTGTAATCGAACCAAAAATGAGTTTTGGAACAGGACATCATGAAACCACACATATGATGATCCAGCATTTACTCGAAATTAATGTTGAAGGTTTGAAAACGCTTGATATGGGGTGCGGAACAGCTATTTTAGCCATCTTGGCCGAAATGAAAGGTGCTCAGCCCATCGACGCTATCGATATTGACAACTGGTGTTACCTCAATTCGATCGAAAATGCCGAACGCAATAATTGCAAACACATCTCCGTTTATGAAGGCGATGCTGCTTTATTGGCCGGAAAAAAATACGATTTAATCATTGCCAACATCAACCGAAATATCTTGTTGAACGATATGCAAAGTTATGTTGACTGTTTGAATCCAAACGGAATACTGCTTTTAAGCGGTTTCTATGAAGAAGACATTCCATTTATCGATGCTTCCTGCACCGAAAAAGGTTTAACTTATGTTAAAAAGTTTCAAAGAAATAACTGGGTTTCATTAAAATACGTAAATTAGATAGTTGATTATCTGTTTATTAAACAGTTCACAGATTTCATTATTTTTCTAAATTTTAATTAATCTGTGCGCTATATGCCTAAAAATTAGTAATTCACAACAGTACAAAAACGTAAAAAAATGAGTACTAAAGAAAAAGTAAGAGAAAGAGTTCGCGAAAAGGAAGCGACAGGTTTCAATAACGAAATCATTGTTTACAACGACGATGTAAACACTTTTGATCATGTAATTGATACTTTAATGCGGGTTTGCAGTCATACGCCGGAGCAAGCAGAACAATGTTCCCTGATTGTACATTACAACGGGAAATGCACTGTAAAAACAGGGCCTATGGAAAAGTTAAAGCCACAATGCACACAACTTTTGGAAGCCGGATTAAGCGCTGAGATTGTTTAAGTGTAAATAATTTAAAAAAGATTCTATTTTATTCTATATTTGAATAAAATAGAATCTTTTTTTTATGGAAGAATACGGAAAGATATTGATTATTGCGACGCCGGTTTTTTTAGCATTAATTATAATCGAAAAATTATACGGCATTTACAAAAAGAACGACACTGCGCCCTTAATTGACAGTGTATCGAGCATCAGCTCCGGAATTACCAATTCGGTAAAAGATGTTTTGGGACTGAGCCTGACTTTTATTTCTTATGAATGGATGGTTTCTAAAATTGCGCTTTACCATTTAGAAGCCAACGTTCTCTCCTATTTTATTGCCTTTTTTGTAATCGACTTTTATGGTTACTGGAGTCATAGATGGGCCCATCAGATTAATCTTTTCTGGAACAAACACGCCATTCACCACAGCAGCGAAGAGTTTAACCTTGCCTGCGCATTGCGCCAGCCTATTGCAAGTCTTGTTAATCTCTTCACTTTTTTACTCATTCCGGCAGCCTTATTAGGAGTTCCTGCTTCGGTAATTGCCATTACCCTGCCACTTCATTTATTTTTGCAATTCTGGTACCATACCAAGCACATCAATAAAATGGGATTTCTCGAATACATTTTGGTTACCCCTTCACATCACCGCGTACATCATGCTATAAATCCTGAATATTTAGACAAAAACCATTCACAGATTTTTATTTTCTGGGACAAGCTTTTTGGTACTTTTCAGACAGAGTTAGACGATGTTCCGCCTGTTTTTGGTATTACAAGACCGGCACAAACCTGGAATCCGATCCGTATTAATTTCCAGCATTTGACCTTGCTTATTAAAGATGCCTGGCGTGCTGAAAACTGGAAAGACAGACTCACCATCTGGTTTAAACCAACCGGCTGGAGGCCCGAGAATTTTGAAGAAAAATATCCGGTAACCAAAATCGAAAATGTTTTTGCCTTTAATAAATACGGGACTCAAAATTCTAAAAAACTAATTTATTGGTCGGTAACTCAAATGTTAGTCACTTTGCTGTTTGTGACTTATTTGTTTGATAATATTGCCAAAATTGGATTACCCAATATCTTTATCTACGGCTTTTTTATCCTGATTACGATTTACAGTTACAGCGAACTGATGGACAAAAGCAAATATGCGGTTTTCTGGGAAGCGTTGCGCTTTGGCATTGTGATTGGAATTATAAGCTACTACGGAGACTGGTTTGGTTTAAATACTATATTTCCTTATTTCAATTATATCATTCTTACTTATTTAACCTTATCCTTTTTAGCCACCATTTACTTTGTAAATATCGATTTTAAAAACTACCAAAACCAACCTGTTAATTCATAAAACGATTATGAGAAATACCTTTATTTTTAAAACCTATATTGCTTTTAGTATTTTATATCTAATTGTTTTATTTCTGGAATATCAAAATTTAGACTTGTATTTAAAACCTGTTTTAGTACCATTATTGGGCTTTGGCGTTTATTTTAATCGAAAATTCCGTACCCGAAAAATCCTTCTGGGGGCATTATTATTCTCCTGGATGGGTGATGTTATTTTGCTTTTTGCAGATATTGGAGAAATCTACTTTATTCTGGGCCTGCTTTTTTTCCTGATTGCCCACCTGCTGTATTGTGTATTGTTTAACAAACAAGCTAAAAGAGATATTTACATTAACAAAGTACTGTTTGGAGCCGGAAGCCTTCTTATCGCTTTCTATTTAATTGGAATGATAATGTTCCTGATGCCAAACTTGGGTGAATTAAGAATACCGGTAATTATCTACGCTGCGGTAATTTCTACCATGCTTTTATTTGCTTTTAATGGAGGGCTTAGCTGGAAAAAACCAGGAAGTTTCTATGTTCTGGCAGGAGCCGTTTCATTTGTTCTTTCTGATAGTATACTGGCGTTTAATAAATTTCATGCTCCCATAGAAAAAAGTTCTTTTTTTATAATGCTTACCTATCTTGTGGCACAATATCTGATTGTAATTGGTATATTAAAACTGAATGTAAAGGAAGCAGAATAAGCTACGGATGCAACCGATTTATACTTTTTTTATAAATCTTTTAATCGGTATTAACGGTAGCAAAAAACGCTTTACCTTTGTAGGACCAATCTCAATAAACCATGAAAAAAATAACCCTTTTTATCCTTTTACTCCTTACCACAGCTTCGTGTATAAGCACAAAATCGACTTTAAAAAATGTAGATGACAATGCTCCGGATCTTGTTTTAAAGAAAGACAATACGTTTGTTATCACACAATTCAGCAACGATAAAAAATACGGTTATGATCCTGATTATCCCATCAATATTTTTTTCCAGAATACCCGCAACGAGGCTTTAAACGAAACACGTTTTCTGAATGCTCTGGCAGGACCAAATGGCGAAAAAATCACCTATACCCGCTTAGAAACCTGTTGCCCTTTTCCAACCAAAAGAAGCGACATGGGAGCCGGATTCTTAAATGTCTACGAATTGAAGTGGGACGGGCAAAAGAAACCTATAAAACTCTATTTGAACGTTTATGAAAAAGGTATTTTAATGGTTCCGATGGGATTGCGTTTGAAGAGCAATTAAAAGAACAAGCCTAAAATCAAATTTCATCCCGAATTACAAAATGCTGGCAAGTATACCGCTCATTTTACTTATTCTTCCTTTACTGTTTCAAATTATAGCTGGCAAAAAAGCAATTGACCAAATTATCCCCTTAAAATTCGGGACCGTTTGTTTCATTAGTTGCATCGCACAACTAATAGTTCCGGTTCTTTCCTTTTACATTGCCACCTACAATGCTAATGTTTATAAGGAACAAAATCCGAATTCACTTAGATGCGGAATGGAGTTTGTGGGGCTTTTTATGTTTGCCTTTCTTTTTGCTTTTATTCTAATCGTGACGATAATCATTCAGTACTTCATCAAACGATCATACGAAAAGTAATTTTCACACAAGCATGATAAATGTCATGCATTAGTCTTTGGCATTATCTTAATATTGCTCCGCATTAAAAAGGTATGATTTCAAATGAGCTCACTATTAAATTCAGTAATTCCGCTGAAGATTAAGTCCTAAAAGCAGGATTTGCTTCTTAAAAAAAACTTAAATCTTCATCTGCTATTCATAAATCATAACTACCTTTGCACTGTCAAAAAAAACATACTATGAACATACAACATATTCCACAAATTAAGCATACAGAAAGCGGTAACTTCTTTTTATTGGCAGGGCCTTGCGCTATCGAAGGAGAAGAAATGGCGCTTAGAATTGCAGAAAAACTAGTTGGTATTACCGACAATCTTCAAATTCCTTTTGTATTTAAAGGATCTTTCAAAAAAGCCAACCGTTCCAGAATCGATAGTTTTTCGGGAATTGGTGACGAAAAAGCATTAAAAATATTACGAAAAGTTTCTGAAACATTCCACGTTCCAACTGTAACTGACATCCATACCAATGAAGATGCTGCCATGGCGGCACAATACGTTGATGTTTTGCAAATTCCTGCATTCCTGGTTCGCCAGACTGACCTGGTTGTTTCTGCGGCAAACACCGGAAAAACGGTAAACCTGAAAAAAGGACAATTTATGAGTCCGGAAAGCATGAAACATGCGGTACAAAAAGTACTGGACTGTAACAATGAAAACGTTATGGTTACAGATCGCGGTACTATGTTTGGTTACCAGGACATGATTGTTGACTATAGAGGAATCCCTACTATGCAGCAATATGCTACTACGGTTTTAGATGTGACACACTCGTTACAACAGCCTAATCAAACTGCCGGAGTTACAGGCGGAAGACCAGATATGATCGAAACTGTTGCCAAAGCGGGTATCGCTGTTGGTGTTGACGGTATTTTTATCGAAACTCATTTTGATCCTGCTAATGCAAAAAGTGATGGCGCTAATATGCTTCATTTAGACTATTTCGAAGGTTTAATGACCAAATTGGTAGCCATTAGAAAAACAGTTAATTCATTCTAATTACTTAATACCATTTCATTGAAAACAAATATTATAATTTTCTTTTTGTTGTGCTTCTCAGCAAACACTTTTGCACAGGAAGAAATCGCAGTACAAAGATATACCGCCCACAACAAAGGAAAATTTTTCGTTTCTTGGGGAGGAAACAGAGACAGTTACACCAAATCTGATGTAAATTTCAGAGGGAAAGACTACAACTTTACGGTTGATAACATGAAAGCTCATGATAAACCAAAAGGATGGCATATTGATTATGTAAATCCGGTTAACATGACGATTCCGCAAACAAACTTCAGAATGGGATATTTCTTTAGCGACCACTACAGTGTTTCTGTTGGCTGGGATCACATGAAGTATGTAATGAGCCAAAATCAAACCGCAAATGTTAATGGTTACATCAACTTACCTGTTGATCAGGCCGGATCTATTTACAATGGAGTTTACAACAACAGACCGGTAGATATGTCTCAGGGTGGTGCTCAGGAAGGTGGCTTTGGAAAAGGTGAAGTTGGAAGCGGAACTGCTTTTTTAATGTACGAACATACAGACGGTTTGAACTACATTAATACGGAAGTTTCCAGACATGATGATATTTCTAAATTGTTTGGTATCACTAACACGGATAAAATTCAGGTTAATTTGACTGAAGGTTTAGGTGTAGGACTTTTATATCCTAAAACCAATACCACTCTTTTAGGAAAAGAACGTCATGATGATTTTCACATTTCTGGTTATGGTCTTTCTGCAAAAGCGGGAATCAACCTTACTTTCTTCAAGTATTTTTATATACAGGGTGAGCTAAAAGGTGGTTACATCAACATGCAGGATATCAGAACTACACAAAGCAGTGAAGACAGAGCATCACAGGACTTTTTCTTTTTACAGCGAATTATTGCTGTTGGAGGAATTTTTAGAATCTAATATTTCTTAAAATTATATTTAAAAATAGTTATCACTTTGGTAACTATTTTTTTTTTGCCCTTTATTTGTCCTGATAATTTGCGAGCGAGGGGTTAAGATATTGGTTTCAAGTTTCAAGTTTCACAAATCACATTTTACAGATCACATTTTACAGATCACATTTCACATTTCACATTACACCATTACAAAATGAAAAAATCAAAATCTCTCTTTTTAGGAATTACCTTTTTACTCAGCTTTGGGTGTGCTTTGTTTGTTGCGCTACAGGTTTTCCCCAACAATCCTTTTTCGCACGCTAAAACGAAAGAAAAAACGACATTACAAGACAAAATTAAAGATGGCGACCTTATCTTCCAAACCTCTCAGTCTCCTCAATGCGAAGCGGTACGAATTGCAACCAACTCTAAATTCTCACATTGTGGCATCATTTACGATATCAACGGAAAATGGTTTGTTTTTGAAGCGGTACAACCTGTAAAACTTACTCCTTTTGATGAATGGATTCAGCACGGAAAAAACGCCGATTATCTTGTAAAACGATTGAAAAATGCCGATCAAGTTTTGACTCCTGTGGTTCTTCAAAAAATGAAAGCATACAGTCAGCAATTTGACGGAAGAGAATACGATGCCTATTTTGAGTGGTCCGATACCCGAATTTATTGCTCTGAGCTGATCTGGAAAATTTATAAGAATGTGGCAAACATTGAATTGTCGAAATTGAAACAGCTGAAAGATTTTAATCTAACCGATCCAAGAGTACAAAAAATACTAAAGGAAAGATACGGAAATGATGTTCCTCTCGACGAAAAAGTAGTCGCTCCCTCCGATTTGGTCGATTCTGAGCTCCTAAAAACGGTAATTGACACCTATTAAAAGCCATTTTTTGTCTGTATTGAAAGAGAAAGCAGAACCATTTCGTTTCCAAAAACTTACACTTTTACACCTCTATTAACTTTTCAACGAATTAATCTGTTTTTCAACGAATATTCATTAAAATTGTTAAAAACAAATTATAAATGTAAAATTTTAGTGTTATTTTAGTAAGACAAATTTTAAATTAGGTTTAACTATGATTAATAGAGCACCTAAATTATCCAGAAACAATCTGCACTTTTTTTCGCAGTTCGAAGACTTTTTTGACTCTTCACCAGATTTGTTGTGTATTGCAAGTTTTGACGGTTATTTTAAAAGAATAAACCCAGCTGTCTCTAAATTACTGGGTTATACCGAAGAAGAATTACTATCGCGCCCTATAAACGATTTTGTTTTTGAAGCCGATAAAATGAGAACCGCAAATGCCCGAAAAGACCTTACCCTGGATATAGGTCTCTATAATTTCGAAAACCGCTATGTAACCAAAACCGGCACTATTGTATGGCTCTTATGGAGTTCTGTTCCGATTGCCAAAGACAGACTGGTGTATGCCATTGCCAAAAACATCACCTTTAAGAAAGAACTCGAACAGGAAAGAAACCTTCATTTGGCTGAACTCACCAAACAAAACAAAGAACTCAAACAACTCACCTATACCACAGCCCACGATTTAAGATCTCCTGTAAACAACCTGCTGGCCGTTTTTGATCTTTTGGATACCTCTACTATAACCGATCCTGAAACGCTTGAATTAATCTCTGTTATTCAAACTTCCACACAAAGCTTAAAGAAAACGCTGATTGATCATGTTGCGCTGCTGGATAAAAAAAACGAGGAAGACGAGCAGTTAGAAATGCTGAATTTTGAAGTTGTATTAGAAGAAGTATTATCCTCAATCCATTCGCTCATTCAAAATTCGAAAACAAAGCTTATAATTGATTTTTCGGAGGCAGAGACCATTCTCTTCAATAAAACATCTCTAAAAAGTATATTCCTCAATCTGATTACCAATTCGATTAAGTATTCAAAACCCGGTTATTTACCTGTTATTCACTTTAATTCCCTTCGTTCAAACGGAACTACCCAATTGATTATTTCGGATAACGGAATAGGCTTTGACATGGAAAAAGTAAAAGACAAGATTTTTGGATTGCATCAAAAATTCAGTTCGAATAAGGACAGTAACGGAATTGGTCTCTATCTGGTTTACAATCACGTAACAAATCTTGGAGGTCATATTTGTCTGGAAAGCCAACCCAATGAGGGGGCTAAATTTACGATTACGTTCTGAGAACTTCTTTAAAATTCCAAACTTTAAATTCCAAATTCCAAATATTAGCAACCCGACTGGAACTTGGTTTTTGAAGTTTGGATTTTTTTTAATTCAAATCCCAAATAAATAAATTCCAATAAAAAAATCCCAAATTCCAAATTCTAATAAGAGCGATCCTACTGGAATTTGGATTTTGAAGTTCTGATTTTATTTACTTCAAATCCCAAATAAAAAAATTCCAAATTCCAATAGAGCTAATCTAATTGGAATTTGGAATTTAAATTTTGGAATTTATTTTACAAATCTAGTTCGCCGCTGGAAGAACAATTCCGCCCTGATCCATTAAATACATCAAGGTTGTCATTGTTGCTGCTCCTAGCTCCAGTTCTCTTTTGTTGATGGCGTCAAATTTATCGTTTGCCGCGTGGTGGTAATCAAAATAACGTTGTGAGTCCGGTTTCAAACCTGCTTTCACAATTGCTTTAGACGTTAAATGATTGATGTCTGACCCTGCGTGTCCAATAGTGAAGCTATGTACCAAATATGGCTCGAAAAGATCTTTAAAACCTGCTATTTTCTTGAAATTAGCATCATCTGCTTCGATTGAAAATCCTCTTGGACTAAATCCTCCTGAATCGCTCTCTAAAGCAAAAATATGATTCTCGTTCTTTTGTTTCGAAAGCTCTTCATACTTCGCTCCCCCTTTACCACCATTTTCTTCATTCATAAACAGCACGACACGAATGGTGTTTTTAGGCTTATAGTTTAAGTTTTTTAAAATTCGAACTACTTCCATACTCTGCACTACTCCTGCTCCGTCGTCATGCGAACCATCCGCTAGATCCCAGGAATCCAAATGTCCGCCAACAACCATAATGTTGCCAGGGTTTTCTGTTCCGGTAAGCTCTCCAACTACGTTATAGGATAAAACATCCGGCAGCGTCTCACAAGATTGTTTGAAATAAAACTTTAAAGACGGGTTTCTTTTTAGTGATTTGCTCAACAGCTCAGCTCCGTTGGTACTAATTGCAGCGGTTGGAATGTACTGGTCTTTTGGTAAATCACCATAACTTTGAGCTCCTGTATGTGGAAAATCATCTAAGCGTAAGTTCATCGAACGTACGATAGTTCCCACTGCTCCTAGTTTTGCGGCTTCTTTTGCACCAGCATATCTTTGATCTACACAGGCTCCGTAAGATCTAAAAGTTTCGATATTTTCAGGATCCATTGGTCTGTTGTAAAACACAATTTTGCCTTTTACCTTATCGCCCAATTCCGCCAGTTCTTTTATTCCTTTTACTTCGATTACTTCAGCAGTAAGTCCTGTTTTTGCAGTAGCAACTGATCCTCCTAAAGCACAAATTGGTACTACGGTTTTTGTTTTATTGTCTAAAATATACGCGGTTTCTTTTTCGCCACGAACCCAATGCGGAACCATTACTTCCTGCAGGTACACTTTATCAAGACCAAGAGTCTCTAATTGTCTTTTGGTGTATTGCACTGCTTTTTCGGCACTTGCAGAACCTGACAAACGGCTTCCGATATCGTTAGACAAATACTCTAACCAGGTGTAACATTTAGACTCGGTCAGAGCTTTTTTATAAAATAATTTAATGTTTTTCTCATCATTTGACTGTGCAAAAGATGTCAATCCGTTTAAAACTAAAGCAGTTAAAAGAATCGTTTTTTTCATAGGTTGTATAGCATTTTGGTTGTTACACAAAGGAACAAAATTCTTTAGAACTGCCATCGCTTTTATTTAACGATTTGGAAAAAAAATGAGAATTATTTTACTTCCTGCAATTCGCTTTTCACTCCAATTCCATTTTCATTAAAGGCTTCAATTGTAAAATAATAGGATGTTCCTTTATCCAGCCCTCTAAAATCATAAGAACTATCGTCGTAGACCATAATGCTGTTATACAATTTGTCCGGTGAAATACCGTAATAGATATTGTAACCGATAGCATTGCTTTGTTTTTTCCAGGAGATCATAGCGTTTCGCGAATCAGCTGTATTTCGGGCTACTTTAAAATCCGTAACCGGTTGTGGCTTTTCTGCCAATCCGTTTCCAAATACTCTGAAATCTGAAATAGCAAATAAACCGGAAGCATTATGAATGTTGACCATTTTAATGTAACGGGCCTTAATTTCTTTTGTCAGTTCAACATAATCATGCGGGACGTCTTTTGCATTTTTAGATTTATCGATTACCAATTTCCAGTTTACGGCATCGTCAGACATAAAGATTTTATACTGATAATAAATGTCCATTGCCTTGTTGAATTGCGTTGCTTTATGATCGGCATAATTGATCTGGAGTGCCTGAATTTGCATTTGTCTGCCCAGATCCAACTGTAACCATTCTCCCGGATTCGCTGTTTTTGCTGACCAGTAGGTTTGAATATTTTCATCGGTTAAATTCTCTGCTCCGTAACAAAACTTCTCGTATACTTTTTTTCCGCCGTTGTCCATTCTGTGGGTTTCCACTTCCATACATTCTTCTGAAGAAGAAACAGTCACAGGCTTTTTATACGAAAGTAACATCCAGCCAGAGGAAGCTCCTTTTTCCTGATTGCGTTTTTTGGTTGGCAAAACAATCGGAAAATCTCCGTAAGCGGTGATGGAATACATGACATCATCTTTGTCAAATCCGGCGGGAAACATATCGATACGACGCTCAAAACGGTCTTTGATGGAAATTTTACAGGTTCCGGTATTCCAATAATTGCCATAATTATCCGCAAAAGTATTTCCGTGTCCGGCTCCAATTACAAATCCTCCCGGTTTATACGACATCGGATTGTGTTTTTGATAGGTAAAAGGCCCCAGCGGACTGTTTCCAACATGTACACCATTGGCATAACCTTTAAATTCAGTAGCGGGAGCTCCGTATTGCATATAGTATTTACCATTGTGTTTGGTCATCCAGGCGCCCTCTATAAAATTCCCCCAGGGTGCGGGTTCCATATCGTTATTGGGGCCAAAACGTTCCCAACCGTGATTGGCAGGATCAAGACCTGCGACTTCTTTTATTTCGCCATAAGCACGTTGAATATCTTCTACTTCGGTAGCTTTGTACAGTTTTTCGTAAGCCGCTTGATCGCCTTTTGGAAGCCAGGTATTGTAATCGACTTCTACGCCTACAAGTGGTAATTTTCCGCTTGAACCGTAATACATATATACTTTTTTATCATCGTCCTGAAAAATAGCCGGGTCCCAGGTTGGCAGCATCGCTTTGTCGATATGTCGCAACCATTGTCCCGATTTTGGATCGGCAGTTTTCCAAACAGGATGGTCCCTTTTCCAGGTTGATCCCACATAAAATAAGGTATCGTTAACCACCCATGCCGCAGGGGCACATTGGTCATCATCGGCAGGACGGCGCTGAAAACTGCCGTATACAAACTTCCAGTCTGACATATCTTTGCTCCAAAAATACCCCGCCTGATTGGTGGCAAACAAATAATACTCCCCTTTGAAGGTAATAATTACCGGATCGGCACTAGAGCGACGGGATTCCGGAATGCCATTGTGATTCTCGGTGGTGTAATTGTAGCCGATATTAACCGGATTGCAGTAGGTTGAGGCTTTTTTGTTGGGGTCAAACCATTCGGTCTTACCCGGGATTTTAGTGTTTTGTGCAAGTATTGTATTGCTTAAACTAACCAGCATCAGCATAACAGCTACTACATATATTTTTTTCATAGGATGTTTTTATATAAAAGGTTTTCTCCAAAAGGGAAAACACAGTTTCAATAGATCTATTTTTTCTGTTTTATCCTTTGTTTTAACAACTCAGGTTCATTGGTAGTGATGTAATTGAATTTATGATCAATTATCCAGTCCATATCGGCCGTTTCGTTTACCGTCCAGGCATTTAAAATAACATTATACTCTTTGGCTTCTTTGATCCATTCCGGATGCTTCTTAAATACTGAATAATGATAATCAACGCCGTTTATATGATCTGCTTTAACTTCTTTTGGAGATTTGTTTCCTTCAAGATACTGTAAACTTGCCCGGGAATCGACTTCTCTGATTTGTTTCAGAATTTCGTAATCAAAACTAATGTAGCAGGTTATTTTCTCTGCTTTAAGTTTTTGAATTATTTCGACGGTTCTCAACGCCGTTTTTCTTCCTCTTTCTTTACTTATTTCTGAAGGTTTTATTTCACAAACTAAAAGGGTGTGCTTGTTATTTCTCTTGCCTTCAGCAATATACTCATACAAGGTTGGAAGCTTCTCTCCGTTTGAAAGTTTAAACTTTATAAGATCGTCATAATTTGTTTCCTCAATGAGCAATTTGTTGTAATGTGCGTCATGATTAATTACTAGCGAATCATCGGCTGTTCGCCAAACGTCAAATTCTGAACCGGGAAGTTTTAAGTCGATGGCATGTCTTAAAGCGGCTATCGAATTTTCAGGGAGATTGTTCTTTTTCCATGCTCCGCGATGTGCCACTATTGCATTTTCTTTCACACAGCAGGACTGAAAAGCAATTGTTATTGTTAAAAGTAATGATATCCGAAATGCTTTAGTAGTATTCATTATTTTGAATTTATGGTTTATAACCTATATCGTAAACTTTATTAACTGCGCAAATATCCAAAAGAATTAGTTGTTCCTCAGTTTGAGAAAGGCCGTCGCCTCCTTTGTAAATTTACGAATACAAACTTTTAATATATATGAAAATACTGTAATATATTTTATAAGAAATATCTTTCTTTTTGTTATTTTTTTTTAATATTGCATTATAATTTTAAAAATTCAATTTATGGAAGAGCAAGAAAATTCAGGAACTTACCCGGTTAAAACTGATGGTAACAATGGTGCTGTTATAAATGCTGTTTTTTCTCAATTAAGAAGTAGTCATACTACCTTTGATGGGGAACCCTATGATGCAAGTATAGCCAACACTACATTTGCCAGTTTCTACATGCAATTTTTTGATGCGCAAGGTCATGTCCAAGGTCAAACTTATAATTACAATGGTGATAGTGGTCTATGGAATCTGAATGGTGATGCAACATACCCAGTGTACAATGATCAGGTTTCTGGTGCTATTGATATCGATTTTTCATCTAATAGTTAATGTTGAACCTATTTAAAAAAAGCCCTTCGCAAACCAAAACACGAAGGGCTAATCACTAATCAATAAACCAACTAATTAGTTAACTCAAAGCTAACTTTCTTATCGGCATCTGAATTTCCACCTACGAAAACATCAAACTGCCCAGGTTCTGCTACAAATTGTAGGTCAGAATTATAAAATTTTAAATCTTCCACTGTGATCTCGAAAGTCACGGTTTGTTTCTCCCCTTTTTTAAGGGTTATTTTTTGGAAATTTTTAAGCTCTCTAACAGGTCTTGTTACCGATCCAACCAAATCTCTGATGTACAACTGTACGGTTTCTTTCCCATCATAGTTTCCGGTGTTGGCTACGTCCACGGTTACTTTCAGTTTGCCGTTTGAATTCATTTTATCAGCTGAAATCTTCAGGTTTGAATACTCAAAAGTGGTATAACTTAAACCAAAACCAAATGGGAACAACGGTTCGTTTCTTTCGTCAATATAGTTTGATCTGAATTTTTCGAATTTGCCTTCTTTGTTAACAAGAGGTCTTCCTGTATTTTTGTGTGCATAATAAATCGGCAACTGCCCCACACTTCTTGGGAAAGTTGATGTTAATTTTCCTGAAGGGTTCACATCACCAAACAAAACGTCGGCAATCGCATAACCCGCTTCGGTACCGGCAAACCAAACATTTAAAATAGCCGGAACCGTTTCGTTTTCCTCTTTTATCACTAACGGACGACCGTCAAATAATACTAAAACAACCGGTTTACCTGTTTTTAATAAGGCATTTAATAAATCTTTTTGGGCCTGTGGAATTTCTAAGTTCGTACGGCTGCTTGATTCACCGCTCATTTCAGCAGATTCTCCCAAAGCTGCAACAATTACGTCTGACTGATTGGCTACTTTTAAAGCTTCTGCCAGTAATTCTTCTTTTGAACGAGCGTCACGGTGTAAGGTTTTACCAAACATGGTTGCTTTGGTTTCAAACTCTTCATCATAATCTAAGTTGCTTCCTTTAGCATACAATACTTTTGTTGAAGCTCCCGCTACTTCTTTGATTCCTGCCAAAAGTGAGATCGCGTTCTCCATTCTTGTAGCCACACTCCAGGTTCCCGGCATGTTTTCTTTTGCATCTGCCAAAGGTCCGATTAAAGCAATTGTACCCGATTTTTTAAGTGGTAACAATTGATTTTGGTTTTTCAGCAAAACCAATGATTGTGCTGCTGTCGAACGTGCTTCTTTTCTGCTGCTTGCCGTAAAAATTTCTGTTTTTGCTCTGTTGGCATCACAATATTTATACGGATCACTGAATAAGCCTAAATCATATTTTGCTTCTAAAATAAGTTTAACCGCGTTATCGATAGTCTCGATGGTTACTTTTTTCTCGTCTAATGATTTTTTCAAGGTCCCTAAGAAACCTTCTCCTACCATGTCCATTTCTACACCTGCGTTTAGCGATAAAGCCGAAACAGCCTGTAAATCTCCCATTCCGTGTTCGATCATTTCAGGGATTCCGGTAAAATCGGTTACCACGAAACCTTTAAAGCCCCATTGTTTTCTTAAAACATCGGTCATTAACCATTTGTTTCCTGTAGCAGGGATTCCGTCGATCTCATTGAAAGAAGCCATTACTGAACCTACACCCGCATCAACAGCGGCTTTGTAAGGAGGAAAATAGTCGTTAAACATTCTGATATGGCTCATATCAACTGTATTGTAATCGCGTCCTGATTCCGGTGCTCCGTATAAAGCGAAGTGTTTTACACAGGCCATAATCGAATTGTTTTTTGAAAGATCGTGCTGCTGATATCCATTTACCATTGCTTTGGCAATCTGGCTTCCTAAATACGGATCTTCTCCCGAACCTTCAGAAACTCTTCCCCAACGCGGGTCGCGAGAAACGTCAACCATTGGCGAGAATGTCCAGTTGATTCCGTCAGCACTGGCTTCCTGCGCTGCAATTCTGGCACTTCTTTCGATCAGATTCATGTCCCAGGTACAAGATAATCCCAGTGGGATTGGGAAGGTGGTTTCGTAACCGTGAATAACATCCATTCCGAAAATTAATGGAATTTTCAGACGGCTTTTCTCCACCGCAATTCTTTGTACCTCTCTAATTTTCTGAACCGATTTAATATTGAATAAACCTCCAACTTTACCTTCAGCAATTTTTTTCGCCACATCAGAACTGTTTGCCTGTCCTGTAGTAATATCTCCAGAAGTCGGTAAATTAAGCTGTCCCAATTTTTCGTCCAGTGTCATCTTTGACAATAACTCTGCTACAAACTCTGATTTTGGTTTGATTTTTACTGTATTTTTAGTGTTCTTTTTCTGGGCGTATCCGAGAACAGCACATCCTAAAAATAGTAAGACTAATTTGTTTTTCATGTGTATTAATATTTGTTTTTGGAGCATGAAACCGCTTTCTTCGTTTCATTTATGAGTTGAAATCGAAGCGTTTTCATTTTAATCTATTTGTTTTTTGTATTCGTTTTTATTGTTTAAACCTCCATCCCCAGATTGCAGGATGTCATGATCTAATGTTGTTAGAATCCATATTTTCCGGATTTAAAACCAAGCTTCGTTAAACCTTGTTTTACTTCGGGAGCATTCATGAATAATTTCCACAATAAACCGGTACGATAGTTTTCGATCATGACAACTTCAGGCCCCTGATCGATGGCTAAGTAACGTTTTGCCACCCATTTGTTCTGTAAGCTTACCGCATCATAAAACCCTGCATTTCCAAAGGTTTCTTTTTTATGATTCTCGTATAAATTTCTAATGACAGCTATTGCTTCTTTTGGCGTGTAGACGATCGAACTAATGGCAGCTGTTGGAGAAATTACTCCTTTATCATTACTTGGCATATGGGCATCGTAACCTATAGATCCGTCAGGATTTCTGGAATAAGATGCGGTTAACCCCCAATAATCTGGTCCGTAACCTTTAAACTTCCCCGGGTTTTCGATGCAATACTGGTAATCAATTTTTACCTGATTCACATTCAGATTCCAATAGTTTGCATATTTGTCTGTTAATTGGTTCGGATCAAGTCCTACATACGAATAATGTGCCCAAAACAATGGTCCGCCAAATTCCTCGGCCCCATTGTGTTTTAAAATTAAGGGCAGGTTGTATTTTGTTTTTGAAGAAACAATTCCGCCATTTCTCGCCCAGCCTTCGTGGTAGGCTTTTGCCTCTATCGCATGTGTGGGTGAAGAAGCTGCCATCACGTAGGTAATCAAACATTCGTTGTAGCCTTCAAGTGGAAAATTCATTTGCCAATCGTAGGTTGGCGACCAGTGCCAGTATAACACATTTTTATTGTTGGTGTACCATTGCCAGTCTACTCCTTTCCAAAGTGCGTCATATTTTTGAGCTACTGCTCGCTCTTTCTCAGAACCGTCTTTTAGATATTCGCGAACGGTAATCATTCCTGCAACCAAAAATGAGGTTTCGACCAAATCTCCACCATTATCCTTGGTTCCAAAAGGTTTTACTTTTCCTGTATTTCCGTCTATCCAGTGTGACCATGCTCCGTGAAAACGATCTGCTTTGCCTAAAAAATCAGCAATTTTGTTCAGTCTCTCAACACCTTTTTCTTTGGTTACATATCCTTGCGACATTCCGGATACTATGGCCATCAATCCAAAACCAGAACCACCTGTAGTTACAATATGTGCATCGTTCTCAGGGTAATTCCCATCCGGATGGTACCGTTCTCTGGCCAATCCTGAGTTGGGCTCAGCGTAATCCCAAAAATATTTAAAGGTCTCTTTTTGAACCGTAGCTAAAAGCTGCTCGTCTGTTAATTTTACTGTAGCTGACGATGCCTTTTCTTTGTCTTTTTTTTCTTGTGCATTACAGCCCAAAAAAGTAAAAGCTAATAGTAAAACTGAAATTTTAACCATTATAAAATTTTTAAAAACAATGAATAAAAACCACTTCCTTCAGAAAAGGAAGGAAGTGATTTTAAAAATTTATTTAGTAACCACCAGGGTTTTGTTGCGAAAGTGCACCTGCTTCTCTCAGGAATGAAGTTGGAATTGGAAATAATTCATGTTTTCCAACCACAAAAGTTTTTCCGTCAGCAGCCATAGCAGCCTCAGCTTGTCCTGTTCTAACTAGATCAAACCATCTGTCATGTTCGAAAGCCATTTCTAATCTTCTTTCTTTGTAGATTGCTTTTCTGATATCGGTCTGAGAAGTAAAAGGAGTGTCTCCTAAACCTGCTCTTTTACGAATCATGTTTACTAAAGGAATTGCTGCCGAAGTTTGCCCCAATTCATTCAATGCTTCTGCTTTCATTAACACTACTTCAGCATATCTTAAATATCTAAGATTGGTATCTGTAAATTCCTGATTGTAAAAAGCAGATGAGTATGCTTTGTAGTTGTATCTTGGATTTGCTACAGTAGCCGGTACCGGTGTTCCATCGTATAAAACGGAACCTCTGAAAATGATCGTTGCCGCTCTTCTTACATCGCCTGCTTCATAAGCATTTGCTAAGCCCTCAGTAGGTGTATTGAAACCCCAACCCCAACCTCCGGCACCACGTGGCGCCTGAGAAACGGTGTAATTACCAATTCCAAATCCAGGGCTTGAAGTTGAACCGATTCCATCAATCTCAAAAATAGATTCCGGACCAAATTCTCCTTCTTTTTTATATTGTAAAGCATAATCTGATACTAAAGAATATCCTGTTACTTTATCGCAGTTGTCAATTACTTCCTGCCACTTTTTTTGATATAAACTCACCTTTGCCAACAAGGCATAAGCTGAACCTTTAGAAACACGTTTTTTATCATTTCCTGCGTAGGCTGATTTCTCCGGTAAGTTTGCAATAGCATCTTTTAAGTCTTTTTCGATAAAAGCATACACTTCTGCTGCCGGCTTACGTGTTAACTGCATTTTTCTGTCTTCTTCCGAAATCGGAACCAACGCTAAGTGATCGACAATAGGAACTCCGCCATATCCTTTTACTAAAGTGAAATACATAAAAGCTCTCATAAATTTAGCTTCTCCTTCTAATCTTGTTTTCAAAGCAGGAGTTACTTTATCTAACTTAGGGAACATTTCCAATGCCTGATTACATCTGTTTATTCCTGCATAATTGGCATTCCACGTAGATTCAAATGATGGGGTTGATGCATTGTACGTTAAAGCGTCAACAATGTCTTTATCTCCACCGGCATCTCCGGGATCTGATCCCTTATCAGCGTCATCTGAAATGATACTTGAAACTGCATTCCATCCAAAAGAGGACATTTCCCAACCTAAAAACTGGTTGTAAATTGCAGTTACAAAACTTGAAGCTCCCTCATCACTGTTTACCAATGCAGGATCGGCCGGAATAGCCTCGCTTGGCTCTACATCTAAAAAATCATTTGAACAACCTGAAATGAACAATCCAGAGAGTACAAATATTGATATATATAATCTTTTCATAATATTAAAATTTTAAATTAGCACCTATAACAAATGATCTCAATGATGGATAAGCATCCAGCTCAACCCCCTGAGTACCTTCAACTAACTTACCATCTGACACTACATCAGGTGAAAATCCTGAGAATTTTTGTGTAATAAACGGGTTAATTGCATTTACATATATTCTACAGTAGCTAAGAAACTGATCGTCTTTTAAAGGAAGTTTATATCCTAAAGTGATGTTATTGATTCTGAAGAAATCTGCTGATTCTAAATAATAAGTGGACGCGAAAGGTGTCACATTAGAAGGTGCAGGATTAGAAGCTGTTGTATTTGTTGGTGTCCAGAAATCACGAGCCATAGAAGCTTCTATATTCTCACCTCCAAAACGCTGTGCTTTTTTACCATTGTAAACTTTTGCTCCTCCTGTTCCGTAACCGTCAACAGAAAAATCAATATTTTTATAGTTAACTCCTAAAGTAACTCCGTAAGTAGAAGTTGGTAAAAGTGAGCCTACGTATTTTTTATCGGTTCTCTCGTTTAAGGCAGTCTGAGCTACTTTGGCTCCGTTTGCGTTGTAATACAACATCTGACCGTTTGTTGGGTCAATTCCGGCATATTCGTACATATAGAAACTACCTAAAGGCTGTCCTACTGAAGTATTGTCTAATATTTTAGTATTTTGACCGTTTCCTAAACTTCCTCCAATAATTGGACTTAGCTGAACATTTTTAAGACTTGTTAGTTCATTTTTATTGTGAGAAAAATTTCCTCCAACCCAATAGCTCAAATTATCCGTTATTTTATCGTCCCAACGTAAAGAGATCTCATACCCTTTGTTAGATACTTCTCCAATGTGCGCTGGTGTTGCTAATGTAATTCCTGATGAAGAATAAGGCTTAACATTCAAAATAGTGTTGGTTGTTTTTTTATCGTACAGGTCAAAAGATCCTTTTAATCTGCTGTCTAACAATTCAAAATCAACACCTCCAGAAAGTTCTTCTACAATTTCCCATGATAAACTAGGATCGATTTGAGAGTTAACTGTTATCCCTGAACCAAAATTAGGATAATCTACTCCCGAAGTGATAATCTGTGTGTTCAATGGTACATTTTGATTTCCTAATCTACCCCAAGAACCTCTTAATTTTAATAAATTGATTTGCTCTACTTTGCTTAAAAAGCTTTCTCTAGATACAATCCATCCCAAACCTACAGATGGGAATGTTCCCCAACGTTTGTCTTCTGCAAATTGCGATGATCCGTCACGTCTTACTGTACCGGTAAGCAAATACTTGTCCATTAATTTGTATTGGAAACGGGCAAAATAAGAAGCCAATCTTCTTTGATTCAAAGCTTCGTCTTTGTAACCTGTTACTGAACTGGCAACGTTAACATCTTTTAAAGACCAGTAATTTGAATCTGGATTTACATTTTTTCTGTCAATCGTTAATTTCTCTCTGGTTCCCTGTACGTTAGCCTCGATACCAGCAGTAACTTCAACATCATGAATTTCTGCAAAAACTTTATTATAAGTCAGGTAGTTAGACAAGTTCCAGTTGAAATACTGATCTCTGCTTCTGGTCAAAGTGTTTTTATTCAAACTTCCAGGGTAACCTGCTACAACACGCGTTGGATCTGCTGATAACCAAAGCGCTGTATTGTCAACATAATTGTATTGTTTGTAGGTGTAAAATTCTCCATTAAACTGAGAAGTGAATTTTAATGATTTGATAATCTCATAGTCTAATTTCAAACCACCTTGTAAAATAACACTTTCCTGTTGCTCATTTGTATAATCCAATTGAGCCACTGGATTTCCAACATTGTTGAAAGATGCTCCCGTTTCAGCCACTACTCCATTCGAAACAAACGGCACACCGTATTTTCCATTAGGATAACGCACAGGAACTAATGGAGACTGTCTGTAAGCATTGGTAAATGCGCTTAAAGGCATTGGTCTGTTCTTGATGGTACTTACACTTAAATTCTGAGTCAGTTTAACTTTCTCTGAAAGTTTAAACTCATTATTGTTTCTAATCGTAGTACGTCCATAATCAGATCCGTTAAGAATTCCTTTTTCTTCGTAATTTCCAACACTAAAGAAGTATTTTACGTTTTCTGAAGATCCTGAGATTGCAATATTGTTCTGTGTATAGATTCCTGTTCTTGTAATTTCGTCAAGCCAATCGGTATTGTAAGGTTGGTTTGCTGAGAATCTTCCTTGTGGAAAATCTTTGCTGAAAGCAGCATTACTATAACGAACATATTCGTCGCTATTGGCCATTTTTACTTTTTTCAAAGGAGATCTGAAACCTGTAAAACTTTCAACATCTACAGAAAGTTTCCCTTTACCTGCCTTAGTGGTAATCATAATTACACCATTGGCACCTCTGGTTCCGTAAATTGCTAATGAAGAAGCATCTTTCAGGATCTCATAAGAGGTAATGTCATTACTATTAATGTTGTTGATATTTTCGGTTGGCATACCATCTACTACAAATAAAGGATTTCTTCCTCCTAATGCAGTACCGGCTCCCCTGATCACCACAGAAGGAGTACTTCCCGGTGCATCTGAAGTAGATACCTGAACCCCGGCTGCCTTACCTTGTATGGCCTGAGAGGCATTTAATACCTTCATTTTGGTAATTTCTTCCGATTTAATAGAACTTACTGCTGAAGTATTATCGATTTTTTTTCGGGTTCCGTATCCGATTACCACTACATCTTTCAGAACCGTATCGTCTGATTCTTTTAACGTAATCGTCATTGGTGCGGATGTCGCTGCTACAGAAACAGCTTCAAAACCCAACATTGAGATTTTTAATATCTCGCCCACTTTGGCATTTATGGTAAAATTTCCGTCGAAATCAGCATCAGTAGAAGCTTTAGTACTCGAAGCAGAAATAATTGCTCCGGGAACTCCCATTCCACTACTGTCTACTACTTTTCCTTTAATTGCTTGTCCAGACATATAAGCCGGCAATAGCAAAAGCGCTAAAAAGCTAAAAATAAAATTTTTCATACAGTTCGTAATCGTTTAAGTTAGTAGTGCCAAATTAAACAATTACAACGTTGTAGTACATCAAATACCACTACAACACAGCTACATCATTATGTTTAAAATCGGACACAAATTAATGGTTATCAACAAATTAAATATTAATTTTATTTTGTTAACATAACGTTATGATGTAGTAATGATGTATTAGAATTATACAATAAAAGAAATGGAAAAATATAAGATATTTAAAAAACTAATCCCAATCTTACAGACTTAATAAAAATTTTGAGAGGTTTTCATCCTGTGTGAGCCCCAACTTCTTTCTTAGACGATATCGGTGCAGTTCTACTCCTCTAAAAGAGATGTTCATCATAGGAGCAATTTCCTTTGATGAAAGATTCATTTTAAGGTAAATACACAGTTTTATATCTTTCGGCGTTAAACTTGGATATTTCTTAGAAAGATTAATGATAAACTCATTGTGAATCTGATTCAGATTGGTTTCAAAAATTTCCCACTCGTGTTTGTTTACTTCATTGATCTTAATTGCCTTTTTGATTTCACTTTTAAGCTTATTGAAGTCTTTTTCGGAGTTCAGAATGTTCTGAATATTATCGATCATTTCACTTTGCTTGGCAATTGACAATGATTTTCCGGCAACTTCAGAAGATTTGGTTTGCAGTTCCAATTCCAGAATGTGTTTTTCGTATTCCTGAAGATTCAGTTCGTTCTCTGCTTTTAATTCCATTTCCAGAATTTCACGCTGGTGTTTTAATTCTTCGGCCTGTAATTTCAATTTTTGCATGTAGCGCAGTTTGTTCCATTTGTAATAGATGAACAAAACAGCTCCTACGACCAACAGGTACAGCAAGATCATCCAAAATGAAAAATACCAGGGCTCTGCCACTTTGAAATCAAAACTGGTTACTTTTTCGTAGCTCGCTCCATCGTGTTTGTAAACCACAATAGCATGATTGCCGCTGCTTAAATTGTTCAATACCACCAGCCCGTCAGAAATTGGTAAAAAATCATTGCCCTTATTGATTTTGTAAAATAAATTAGGCTTGCTCGCACCGTAAATCCCTGAGATTACATTTATTTTTATCTCTGTATTGTATTTGATTTTAGAATCGTTTGGCACAAGATTTCCGTCATTAAAAGCTTCTATCTTAACATTCGAATTTTGCTTGTTTTCGTAAGTCAGCTGAAGCGAAATAAATCCGTCATCAAGGTTGAGTAAATAATGATTCTGTGTTTTAAATATCCTCAGATTATCATTGATCAGTGTGCCTTTGTAATATTTCTCCTGAATGATGTTCCAGATAAATTTATTTCCTTTGGCATAAATATGATACAAAATGCCATCCTGAAGCACAATAAAGTGGTCTTCGTCAATCGAAACGACATCGCTTATCTTTTTAAAATTAGAGTTGAACAGCTCGTTTTCTTCCAGACTCGCACTAATCGAGTTGTAGGTGTACCACACATTATTGATGAGAAAAAGAATCTCATTTCTAAACTCAAAAATCTTTACGCCAAAGTCATTTTTAATTTTACTCTGCTGGGTGATGTTCTCGACTTTTTTGGTCTTATAGTCATCATCATAAAGTACGCGATACAATCCGCGGTAATTGTCGGCAGCCCAGATTTCATTCTTTTGATTCTGCGCCACATATTTTATCGGTTTTGAAAGATCGTTAATAATCCTCCTCTGCGTAGGTTTTGAAATGTCATCATACACCACAACTCCGATGTAAGTAGATTGAAAATAAGTGGTATTGATGCTGCTTTTGGTTAAATTCCATCCACCGCTTATATTGTTGATTCGAACCAACGAACCATTTTCGTAACAAAAGGTTCCGTCATTATGACCAATGATATATTTTGTGCCGATTTTAGTAATATTCCAGGCTTGTCCCTGTGTATTGGGCAACATCTTAAATTTGCCTGATACAAATTCGAAAACCCCATGATTTGAAGCAATCAGATACCCTTTGTCGATAGCCGCAACGGAATAAACAGACCCCAGCAGACCCGAATTATCATAAAAGAAGGAAATTGGAGAATTGATCTCTACATGGGTAATACCATTGTCTAAACCTAGCCATAAATCGTTCTCTTTATCAAAACCAATGCTTAAGACCGAATTGTTCATTAAGACATTGTTCCTGTTGATGTTTTTATAGGTGTCGGTCAGAAAGTCATAAATAAATACGCCTCTGTTTCCGGTTCCTACTACCAGTTTATTTCCTTTAATGAACTTGGCCACATTGATTGTTGCCGATTTTAGGATTTCATTTAAAGGATTGTCCCAGGGTCTTAAACCTCCTTTTTCTACAATGAAAATCCCTTTTTTCTGCGTAAAAATAAACGTTTCGTTTTTGTATTTTTCGATGGCGTGAACTACTGTCTTTTTTAAAATGTTCCAACCTTTCGGATTGGCGATTCTCGAACCGTCCATGCGGAAAAGACCTTTTTCAACCGAGGCCACATACACATTATTATCAACTACAAAACAGTAGGATATCAAAAAAGGAAATTTGATTTTCTGAATGTGTTTTCCGTTATAAATAAAAACATCATTAAAAGACTGGAAGTAAACGGAACCGTTAAACTTAAAGATTTTCCAGATTTCTTCGTTGTCTTTTTCATCAAACAATCGCAGTTTTCTGGTGATCGATACATAGTGCATCTTTCCGTCTTTTCGGTACCAATACCCAAATTCTTTATAAGAACCTGAATAGATCTTATCTCCTTCGATCATGATCGAGCGGATGATTGTTTTATTGGGAAGGGTATACTTTTCCCAGATTACACCATCGTAACGCAATAAATAATGGTTATTGGCAAAATACATCGCATCATCATTTCCCTGAACAACATTCCAGATTTGATTGTCGCCCTGATAATCTGATTTGTTGTAATTTTCTACGAAAGGAAGTAATTCTTGTGCCTGGATTTGAAAAGCAATGAAAAAGAAAAATATAGCTTTAAGAAGTATCGATTTCAAAATAGTATGATTTATAGCCAAAGATACAGACAAATATTTAATCTGAAAGCATAAAAAAAGCTTCCCAAATGAGAAGCTTTCTTTTATAATATGGGCCAGTTTTAGCTTTGAAGCAGCTGGTAAACCTGATTGGCAATTTCATATTCCTCATCCGTTGGTACGACCAAAACTTTTGCTTTTGAATTTGGTGTGTTGATTTCTCTGATTTCTTTAGAACGAATCTGATTCTTTTCCTCATCCAGTTCAATTCCAAAATAATCCATATCGGTACAAACGAGTTTGCGCACATAAGAGGAGTTCTCCCCGATTCCGGCGGTAAAAATAATAGCGTCCAAACCGTTTAGAGCTGCCGTATACGAACCAATCGTTTTTCTGATTCGGTAGGCATTCATTTGCAATGCCAGTATACAGTCTTTGTTTCCTTTTTCAGCTTCTGCTTCAATGTCGCGCAAATCACTGTAGCCTGTAAGTCCAAGCATACCGCTTTGTTTCAGTAAAATCGAATTTACTTCATCGGCCGTATACCCAAGGTTTTTAACCATATAAAAAATAACGGACTGGTCAATATCTCCGGAACGTGTTCCCATTATAAGACCGTTTGAAGGCGAAAATCCCATGGTATGATCGATGCTCTTGCCATCTTTAATAGCAGTCATGCTACAGCCATTTCCGAGGTGAATGGTGATTATTTTAGCGTTTTTTTCTAAGTGAGCAATCGCTTTTTCAGATACGTACTTATGACTGGTTCCGTGAAAACCATAAACACGTACTTTATGTTCTGTTAAAAGGTAATTTGGAATGGCGTATTTATAAGCCAATTCGGGTATTGTTTGATGAAAAGCAGTATCAAAAACCGCAATCTGCTCTGCTGAACTAAAGATCTCTTCAGCCACATTAATTCCCTCTAAATTAGCAGGATTATGAAGCGGTGCCAGTTCAAAAAGTTCTTTGATTTTTAATTTCACCTTTTCGTCAATCTTTACCGTATCGCTAAAAGCGCTTCCTCCGTGTACCACACGATGACCCACTGCTGCAATTTCTGAAGTCGATTTAATGACTCCTTTGTCGGCATCTAAAAGCATATTGGCTACTTTTTGCAAACCTATTTTATGATTGGCAATCGGAAAGGTTTCTTCGATAGTGTTAGTTGCCGTTTTAAAGATCACATTTGAAGTTTCTAAACCAATTCTGTCGATCATACCGGTACAAATTACTTCGTTGGTAGGCATGACCATTAATTGATATTTGATTGACGAACTTCCTGAGTTTATTATTAGTATTTTCATTTTTATTTAAGTTGCTGAGAGACTAAGTCTCTAAGTTTTTTTGTTTCAAGTTTCAAGTTTCAAGTTTCAGGTTGTATGACCTAACGCTGAAATGATTATTTTTTACGCTGGTAAAACGGATTCGCTATCGCGAAGACACGGATAAAACGGTTTTTTTGAGTACCTCATACTTTAAAACACATAATTAATAATTAACAATTCATAATTAACAATTAATTAAAGTCCTTGTGCCTGAATGGCCGTAATTACAACGGTATTGATGATATCATCAACCGTACAACCACGGCTTAAATCGTTTACCGGTTTGTTCAATCCCTGTAACATCGGACCGATAGCCAAAGCTCCGGTTTCACGCTGTACTGCTTTATAGGTATTATTTCCTGTATTCAGATCCGGGAAAATAAGAACACTCGCCTGCCCTGCTACTTCAGAATCGGGCATTTTGCTTTTCCCAACAGCACGATCGACAGCGGCATCGTACTGAATTGGTCCTTCAATTTTTAAATCGGGACGTTTTTGTTTTACAATTTCGGTTGCGGCTCTTACTTTATCTACCTCATCCCCTTTTCCAGATGCTCCTGAAGAATAAGAAAGCATAGCAATTTTAGGTTCAATTCCGAAAGCTGAACTTGATTCTGCCGACGAAATGGCAATTTCTGCCAATTGTTCCGCCGTTGGATTTGGATTGATGGCACAGTCTCCAAAAACCGAAACTCTGTCTTCTAAACACATAAAAAACACGGACGAAACTACCGAGGAATTCGGTTTGGTTTTAATGAATTGCAAAGCAGGTAAAATGGTATGTTGTGTCGTATGTGCAGCACCCGAAACCATTCCGTCAGCGTGACCTTTGTATACCATCATGGTTCCAAAATACGAAACGTCTTCCATTAAATCCCTTGCCGTAGTAATGCTTATATTCTTGGCTTTTCGCAGTTCGTAATAGGTATTAGCATAATCCTCATAAAGTTCCGACTCTATTGGATTGATGACGGTAATTTTTGAAAAATCCAGTGTAATCCCGAGTTCATTAACTTTGCTTTCAATCTGTTTTTTATCGCCGATGATGGTAATGTCGACCACATCCATAGCGAGTAATCTTGAAGCTGCAATGATGATTCTCTCGTCATTTCCTTCTGGTAAAACGATATGTTTTCGGTGCTGTCTGGCTCTTTTTACCATGTTGTACTGAAACATTTTTGGTGTCATTCCTTCTGCTTGAAAGGTGATTAACCTTTCAGACAGCTCATCCATAGCAACATACTTTTCGAATGTGCTGATCGAAGTTTCTATTTTATGGGTATTATTGGCGTAAATCTCTGATCTGATCGATCCAATTCGGTTGGTGATCCCGTAAGTTCCACCATCCACTGCAATAATGGGTACGACAGCCGAAAGTCCTTCAATAAGTTTGAGAATGCTTTCTTCCGGAACGATATTTCCTGTTAGGATAATTCCCGATATTGTTGGATAATTGGCCGATTCATTGGCCTGTAAAGCCCCTAAAATAATATCTGAACGATCTCCTGGCGTGATCACCAGTGCATTATCATGCAGATGTACCAGATAGTTGTGCAATTGCATTGCTCCAACGCTAAAATGTCCAATTTCATTGTTTAAATAAGCGCCACCAAACAATACTTTGGCATCAAGCTGGTTGACAATTTCCTGCATTGTTGGATTGTTCAAACTTGAAATCAACGGGATGGTGTTGATGAGTACATTGGCCGGTAAACTTTTTTGCAATCCCTGTGTCACCAGTTCGATGTTTTCGGGCTGTACTTTATTGGCAATGACTGATAATACCTCAACTTCTTTTACTTTAAAGGAATCGTAAACCAAATACAGACTGTCTACTAGTTCTTCCAGCGTTTTACCTACTCCCGATCCGATAATGATGGTCGGAATCCCGAGGTTTTTAGCAATTAAAACATTCAAATCCAGTTCGATCGAAGTTCCCTCTCCGGTAAAGCTTGTTCCTTCTACCAGAACAAAATCAAAACGCTCTTCGAGTTTTTTATATTTTTCGATAATAAGGTCCAGAACCTCTCCTATTTTTCCTTTGTTTTTTTTCTTGATTAATTTGCTTTTGGTGATGGCAAAGGCGTCTTCAAATTTAATATCAAGATTAAAATGCGACAGCACGGTCTCGATGTGATTGTCTAGCTCTCCATCCACAAAATCCTCAACTATGGGCCTAAAATAACCCACTTTGGCCGTTTTACCAATCAAAATACTCATCAAACCAAGTGTTACAATTGATTTTCCGCTGTTCTGATCGCTTGTAGCTATATATATTGCTTTACTCATAATTTATGTTTTAAACTCAACAAATGTCGTATATAATCGTATTTTAAATAGAGAAATAAACGTTAAAACCAGCGTCTTTTTTTGAAATAAATGATCAGGCCTATTACCAAGACAAACATGCATCCCATTACAATAAAATAGCCATTTCTCTCTTTCAGTTCGGGCATATATTCAAAATTCATTCCATATACCCCAACAATAAAAGTAAGCGGGATAAATATGGCCGAAATAATAGTCAGGGTTTTCATAATCTCATTCATTTTTCGGCTTTGTTCCGAGAAATAGAAATTGGAAGCGCTTTCCAATGAACTCATATCAGATTCTATTTGCTCCAGAAGTTCTAAACTCTTTTGATGCAGTCTGATGAAAAAGTTAAAGGTCTCCTTCTGTATCAGACCATTATTTTCATCGTCGTCTTTAATGGTTTTTAAATAAAAAAGCGAGTCCCTAAGAGGGGTAATCGAACGTTTTAAAAAATTAAAGTTATCACGGTGATTTTCAATTTTTTCCAAAATAATTGGGTCTGCTCCTTTTTTGGTTAAATCGATAAGCTCTTCAATATTATCTTCTTCATCTTCGATCGTAATGTAAAAGTTTTCCATTACAGCATCGAGCAATAAATAAAGCAAATAATCCACCTTTTTAGATCTTACGATTCCGGCGTGGGTACGCAGACGTTCGCGTACGTGTGTAAAGAAGTCACTTCTTTTTTCCTGAAAAGAAATCAAAATGCCGTCTTTTAATATAAAACTGAGCTGTTCTACCTTAAGACCGTCTGAGTATTCTGAAGGCAGCAATGACTTTATGTTGAAAAACAAAACATCTTTTTGTTCCTCCAATTTGGTTCTTTTAGTCGTATTTAAAATATCGGCCAGTAAAAAATCATCTACTTTAAAATGATCTCCTATTGTTTTAATAAGACCGATGTCGTTTAATCCGTGAATATTCAACCAATTATTTTTAGTATAATCAAAACAGGAATTTAAGGCCAAAACCGTAAACTTCTCGTACTCGACAATATCAGTCTCATTATAAACAAAAAGCTGCATTTCTGTTTCATGATCTTTATGCGTGCCTGTGTACTCCAGACTTGTATGTTGCAACTTCCTACCTTTCTTGTATTTTATCTTTCTCATTCAAAAATGATTTACAAAGTAATATTACGAAAAAGAATCTGAATGGGAAATGACAAATGTCATTTTGAGGAGAATACCTGTACTTAATATGTAGTATTTTTATTACTTTTACTTTAATCAAACCCGACAGGTTTTAGAAACCTGTCGGGTTTAAAATATAAGATACTGATAAACAATCGATAAGTATGCAGCTTACAGAATCATTAGAATTTGGAAAATATTACCATATCTACAACCGGGGAATTAATAATGAAAATCTTTTTAAGGAAAACAGAAACCATTCTTACTTTCTGGCTCTTTACAACAAACATATTGATCCCATTGCCGAAACGTTTGCCTGGTGTTTACTCAAAAATCACTTTCATTTACTGGTCAGAATTAAAACTTTTGAAGAGATTCTCCATACCCATAAAGACTATGAAATTAAACGAATTATCGCTCCTCATCAATCTTTTGGAAATTTATTCAATGCCTATACAAAAGCAATTAATAAAGGGTACAACAGACACGGGGCATTGTTCGAAAGACCTTTTAAACGCAAACTAATTGATAATGAAACCTATTTGCAAACACTTATAAAATACATTCATTACAATCCTGTCAATCACGGTTTCTGTCAGCATCCAATTGAATATCCATGGAGTTCTTATCAAACCTGTATCTCCGAAAAACCAACAAAATTAAAACGTGAAAAGGTAATCTCATTATTTGAAAACATTGAAGGTCTAAAAAATTCTCATCAGCAAAAAGAAAATTTTACTTCACTGGAAGATTTTCTTAATTCATAATATTATAATACAAACAAACCCGACAGGTTTTTGAAACCTGTCGGGTTTAAATATCAAACTTAGAATAAAAAAGTCGAAACCTTAATTCCCTAAAGTACTCCACAAAACAAACCCGACAGGTTTTTAAAACCTGTCGGGTTTAAATAAAAAAAACCGAGTCATTTCTAACCCGGTTTCTTCCTTATAAATTACTTTTATTTATGGTTGTGTTACTACAGTATAGGATAAGTTTGTAAAAGTTCCATTTTTTACTTCAAAAACTTCAGGTGTTTTTACTTTAGTCTGTAGTGTACCCACTTTTTTAGAAGTAAAGCTAAAAGTTCCTGATACTGTTTTTTTGGCAGCATCCATAGAGGTTATCGTTAGTTTTCCGGTTTCAACAAAATGCTCTGTATACGTATTTCCATCAACTAAATAAGTATTAATAAATAGGGCGTCCATATCCTCTATATCTTCAATAAAGTTATAGGCTTTCAATGGCATTGCATCAGCAGTTGTAAGCTCGCTTACACAAGCTAAGGACAACATTTGGGCATTGTCTTGAATATTAATATCGAAACGTTGCTGGTTTTCGCTTTTTACCTTGATTAACGTTACGCTGTTAATTTTGGTTGCATTCCATTCCACACCATTAATAGTAGCCGATACAGCGTTATTATTATCATTTTTATCGTTTTCATCACTGCTGCAAGCGGTTAACAAAACAGATAACGACAATAGTCCAATGCCTAGAATTTTCTTCATGATTTTAAGGTTCATTTTTAATTATTTTTTTTCAAATTAAAGACTAAAAACCTTAATAAACTTACGTAAAACCACATTCGGCATAAATAATTCAACAAACCCGATAGGTTTCAAAAACTTGTCGGGTTTAAATAAAATAAAAAAACCGGATCATTTCTGATCCGGTTTCATTATGGTTTAAAGAAGAATTATTTTACTTCTTCGAATTCAACGTCTTCAACATTGTCTCCTTGCGATTGCTCTTGTTGTGGAGCTGCTTGTTGACCTTGTTCACCTTGAGCATACATAGCTTCTGTAGCTGTTTTCCAAGCTGCATTGATGTTGTCAAGAGCGGTTTGAATAGCTGGAATGTCTTGAGATTGGTGAGCCATTCTCAATTCAGTTAAAGCGTACTCTACAGCAACTTTGTGGTCGTCAGCTAATTTGCTTCCTAACTCTTTCAATTGACTTTCTGTTTGGAAAATCATGCTGTCAGCTTCGTTTAATTTCTCAGCTCTTTCTTTAGCTATTTTGTCAGCGTCAGCGTTAGCTTCAGCATCTTTTTTCATTTTTTCGATTTCTTCAGCTGTTAATCCAGAAGAAGCTTCGATACGGATATCGTGAGATTTTCCAGTTCCTTTATCAGTTGCAGAAACTTTGATGATACCATTTGCATCAATATCAAAAGTAACCTCGATTTGAGGAACTCCTCTTGGTGCTGGTGGAATACCATCTAAGTGGAAACGACCGATAGTTTTGTTATCAGCAGCCATAGCTCTTTCTCCTTGTAATACGTGGATTTCAACAGATGGTTGAGAATCAGCAGCAGTAGAGAATACTTGAGATTTTTTAGTTGGAATAGTTGTGTTAGACTCGATTAATTTAGTCAATACACCACCCATAGTTTCGATACCTAAAGATAAAGGTGTAACGTCAAGTAACAATACATCTTTTACATCTCCAGATAAAACTCCACCTTGAATAGCTGCTCCAATAGCAACAACCTCATCAGGATTAACTCCTTTAGATGCTTTTTTACCAAAGAATTTCTCTACTTCGTCAGCGATTCTTGGCATACGAGTAGAACCTCCAACAAGGATTACTTCGTCGATATCAGATGTAGATAAACCTGCATCTTTTAACGCTTTAGCAACTGGCTCCATAGAACGTTTAACTAATGAATCAGTTAATTGCTCAAATTTAGCTCTGGATAATTTTTTAACTAAGTGTTTTGGTCCTGAAGCCGTAGCTGTAACGTATGGCAAGTTGATTTCAGTTTCTGAAGAAGAAGACAATTCAATTTTTGCTTTCTCTGCAGCTTCTTTCAAACGTTGCAATGACATTGGGTCTAAACGTAAATCAATACCTTCTTCAGCTAAAAATTCATTAGCCAACCAGTCAATAATTTCGTGGTCAAAATCATCACCACCTAAGTGAGTATCACCATTTGTAGACAATACTTCAAATACACCGTCTCCTAATTCAAGAACAGAGATATCAAAAGTACCTCCACCTAAATCGTAAACAGCAATTTTTTGATCTGTTCCTTTTTTATCCAATCCGTAAGCAAGTGCCGCAGCAGTTGGCTCATTGATGATACGCATAACTTTAAGACCAGCAATTTCACCAGCTTCTTTAGTAGCCTGACGTTGAGCATCGTTAAAGTAAGCAGGAACAGTAATAACTGCTTCAGTTACTGTTTGACCTAAATAGTCTTCAGCAGTTTTTTTCATTTTTTGAAGAGTCATTGCTGACAATTCCTGAGCAGTATATAAACGACCATCAATATCCACACGTGGAGTATTGTTGTCACCTTTTACTACTTTGTAAGAAACTCTTTTTGCTTCGCTTGTAGTCTCAGCAAAAGTGTGTCCCATAAAACGTTTAATAGAAGCAATCGTTTTTGTAGGATTCGTTACTGCTTGTCTTTTTGCAGGATCACCTACTTTAATTTCTCCACCTTCAACAAAAGCGATAATAGAAGGAGTAGTTCTTTTTCCTTCTGCATTAGGGATAACAACTGCTTCGTTACCTTCCATTACAGAAACACAAGAGTTCGTCGTACCTAAGTCAATTCCGATTATTTTACCCATTTTTTATATATTTAATTTTTGATATACTAATTTAATAACTCAGGTGGCATAAGTCAATCTTTATGCCAATATAAAAAACCAAATAAAATTGTCAGTTTTACTGTCGACACATTTAAAACTATCTGACAACATGACATTTTTAAAACCTGACATACGTGGCATATCAGTGCTTTACATGTCATTATCAATATCAATTCGTCATAATATTTACTTCTTTACTTAAATTATAATATATTTGAAATACATTAATTCATTATGATTATGAAAACAATACTTCCATTTATCTGTTTTTTAATTACCGCCCCTTATCTGTTTTCACAAAATACAAACGATACAACTCAACTTAAAAAATCATTAGATAAGGCTACTTTAACAATACGAAATGCATTTGAAAAAGGAGATGCAGAACTGATTGTAAAATTACATAGTCCGAATATTGAAAAATATTTTGGCGGAAATAATGTTGTGATTGGAAGAGAAAACTTAAAAAAGGGATTACAGGACTGGTTTCAAAACTCGAAAGTAGAATTTATAGAAAATACTGTTGAAAGTACCATTTTTAATGGTGAAACTGCTATAGAAACTGTTGTTTTTGGCTTTAAAACAACTCCCAAAAACGGAGGAGCTTCAGTAATAAGCAGAGGCCGTTCAATGGTCGTTTATATCCAGGACAAAACCAGTCCTACAGGCTGGATTACCTTAAGAGAAATGGCACAAGAAGCGCCAACAAAAGAAAAATAAATTACAGTAGTCTTTTTCTAAATTATACGAATGGAAAACTATACCATCATCATTTTTATTCTTGCCATTGTCATAGGGCTTTCTGCATTTGCCGATAAAGCGAAACTCCCCTATCCCATATTGTTGGTTATTGTTGGAGTTGCTATTGGTTTCATTCCGTCAATGAGTGAAATCGAAATTAATCCTGAAATTATCTTTCTGATTTTTTTACCGCCTTTATTGTATGATGCTTCGTTTAACATCTCTCCAAAACATTTGAGAACAAATCTTAGCACCATAAGTACGCTGGCCATACCATTAGTTTTCCTCACTACCTTTTGGATCGCCGTAGTCTCACATTATATGATTCCCGGCATGACCTGGCCACTGTCTTTTGTACTGGGAGCAATACTTTCGGCTACCGATGCAGTTGCGGCAGTAAACATCACAAAAGGACTGGGAATACCCGAAAAAACAATCACCATACTCGAAGGAGAAAGCCTAATCAATGATGCCTCTGCACTGGTTGCTTATCGGTTTGCAGTGGCGACTGCCATGGGTTCTGCGTTTATCATCTGGAAAGCAACGCTTCAATTTGTACTCTTATTAGGAGGCGGTTTTCTAGTAGGTTTTATAATGGGTAAAATTTTAGCTTTCATTCTCACCAAAGTCCGTAAAAACACAAATGTCACCTTAAGTTTTATGCTTCTGATGCCCTTTTTTACTTATTTAGTGGCAGAACATTTGCATGTCTCGGGAGTAATTGCGGTCGTGTTTTTAGGTCTGGCTATCGCCCGTTTCAGCAAGAAAATATTTCCGGAAAGCCTCCGAAACAATTCGAAAAACTTGTGGGATGTCATTATTTTTATCTTAAACGGATTGATATTTATCCTGATCGGACTTAATTTCCGATACATCCTGAAAGATATCGACGACGACATGATTTTACCTTACATAGGTTATGCCGTTATCATTACTATTGTGGCCCTATTAACCCGAATGGTGAGGGTCTTTTTTCAAAAGATAAACCTGCAGAAAGCGTTTCAGAAAAATGACCGAAAAAGACGAAAAATCAGTGAACATTCCTTATTGGATTCCAAAAACAGTTTTATAATCAGCTGGTCCGGAATGCGCGGTATTGTTTCTCTGGCCATAGCCCTGGGATTACCTAAATTTCTGGAAGACGGCACTCCTTTTCCGCAGCGAAATGCCATAGTATTCATTTCTGTTGCTGTGGTACTTTTAACCATAGTCGGACAAGGACTTACACTTCCGTGGATTGTCAAAAAATTAGGCGTTCAGGAAGAAAAATAAGCTGCATCAGAAATTTTAATTATATTCGTTTAAACTAATTATCAACTCCTTAAACGAATATAATTAAAATTTTAACTTATGGAAAATACCATTGCCATCTATGGCGCTTACGGGCACACCGGGAAATTTATTGTAGCAGAACTTTACAAACAGGGCTACCCATTAATCCTTTCCGGAAGAGACCACGAAAAACTGACTCTTTTAAATCAGGACTACCCGAAAGCCATCCTAAAAGCGGCAGATATTCAGGATCCGGCATCCTTAGATGCGGCATTTTCCAAAGCAAAAATAGTCATCAACTGTGCTGGTCCGTTTTTAGACACTGCCGATCCCATCATTCAATCGGCTTTACGATTAGGTATTCACTATATTGACCTGACTGCCGAACAAAAATCGGTATTGGATATATTCGAGCAATTTTCTAACCCGGCAAAACTGTCCGAAATTCTGGTCATTCCTGCCGCTGCTTTTTATGGCGGATTAGGCGATTTATTAAGTACTGCAATCACTCAGGACTGGGATCAGATTGACGAAATAAACCTCTACATCGGCCTGGATTCCTGGCATCCTACAAAAGGAACAAGACTAACAGGAGACCGAAATCACTATACCCGACTAACCTTAAAAGACGGTCTTCTGCAAGACCTTCAACCCGGTGCATCTTTAGAATGGGACTTTAAGAATCCAATTGGAATTAAAGAAGTAGTTGCATTACCTCTATCAGAAATCATCACCATCTCCCGTCATTTAAAAGTCGGCAACATCAATACCTACCTCAGTCAAAATTCACTCGACGATCTTCGAAATGCTGCCACACCCGAACCCAAACCTACCGATCACAAGAACAGGTCGTCACAGCATTTTTGTCTGGAAGTTACCGCAACAAAAGAAAACATCAAAAGAACAATTATCGCTCAGGGTCAGGACATTTATGCCGTTACCGCGCCGCTTGTTGTAGAAACAGTGAACAGAATACTGTCTGGAAAAGCCAAAAAAACAGGAGTCACCACTATTGGAGAAGTATTTGATGCCACAGATTTTCTTAAATCTTTAAAAGAAGATGACATTACAATCTCTGCGATTGAAGAATCGAAATTAAATTAAAACAGTTCTGTTTTTAATAGCAATAGTTCTTCCTTACCACAAATCGTTTGATTTTTTATTCGTAATTTCGATTTTCTAAAAAAAGATTGATTTTCCAAAGAAAGTAACGTTCTGCTGTCAATCTCATTCAATTAAAATACAATTACAAAATGGCTTCATTTATTAAAGAAATCTCTTTTCGCTGGTCAGATCTTGACCCTAATTTTCACGTTCGTCACAGTGCTTATTACGATTTTGGCGCACAGCATCGTATTGAAATCCTTGAAGAGCTGGGTTTAACTTTAAGAGTAATGCAAACACAGGGTTTTGGACCTGTTTTGTTTAGAGAAGAGTGTATTTTCAGAAAAGAATTAAAACTTTCTGATAAGATCTTCATTCATACCAAAACCTCAAAAATGAAAGCTGATGCCTCACGCTGGTCGATCATTCATGAATTTAGAAGAGAAGACGATACACTTTGTGCCGTTATCACAGTGGATGGCGCGTGGATGGATACTAAACTTCGCAAATTAGCTTCTCCAACTCCCGAAATCGCTATTCAAGCCTTGAGCATCTTCCCAAAAAGTGATGATTTTGTTGGACTTTAAAACGAAATCCTATTGGTTATAAATTACAAAAATCCAAAAAGCACATTTTAATAAAAATCGTTTTTTGGATTTTTTTTCAAACTTAAGAGCTATGATTGATTATTTAAAAGACTTCAGAATAGGCATTTTTATTACCATTATAGCGATTACCACTATAATCCTTAGTGCCATTACCGACAAAGTACTTCGTTATGTACTGTATCGAAAACAGGCTGATAAAGATTATGATGCTACAGGATTTAAGTTTTTAAAACACCTGATCATTACCATAATTTATATTTTAGGTTTTGCCTTTGCCTTAATACAAATTCCCGAATTTAAAATAATAGGTCATTCTGTTCTGGCCGGAGCCGGAGTAATCTCTATTGTTGCCGGTTTGGCTTCTCAACAGGCCTTAAGCAATATTGTGAGCGGAATCTTTCTGGTCATTTTCAAACCTTTCCGCATCAACGATAAAATCACGATCAACAATTTTGTGGGCACAGTCGAAGATATTAATTTAAGACAGGTCGTTCTAAAAGATGCCGAAAACAACCGGATCATCATTCCAAATTCAGTAATCAGCAATCAGATTATTGTCAACACCAACATGCACGACACCAAATGCTGCAAAATCATTGAAGTTGGCATTGGTTATCAGTCTGATATTGATAAGGCCTTAGAAATCATGCAGGACGAAATTGCCAAACATCCGCTTTTTGTCGATACCCGAACGGCCGAAAACAAAAAGCAAAAAGTGCCTTTGGTTGTTGCGCGTGTAGTAGCACTGGCAGATTCAAGCGTAACCCTGAAAGCATGGGCCTGGGCCAAAAACTCTACGGATGGTTTTGTAATGTATTGCGATTTACTGCAAAGCATCAAAAAACGTTTTGACGAAGCCGACATTGACATCCCTTACCCACAGCAGGTAGTAACGCTGAAAAGATAATTTATTCGCTTAATGATTTTAGGCTGCAATTCAACTCCTTTATTGAAACTTCAGCCCAAAATTAACTCTATCAAAAGTCGTACTGCAGGAAATCGCAAAACGTCCTACATTAACAGTTCCGAAAATCCCCTCTTCTCCATGACCGGAATAAAATCCTCCTGCCGAGAAACGACCCGTCTGATACTTTAAGGCGATATCATTAACCCTGCTGTTCAACTGTCCAAAAACAATAAGCTTGGGAATAATCTCATAGCTCCCAAAAATTTTCGGAGCCAGTTTGTTGTAATAATTAAAGCCCTCATCGGTGCCATTATGGATACTGGAGGAATGTAAGTTTGCTAAACTTCCTCCAATGAAAGTATTCTCACTAAAATGCCAGGATACACTAAAGCCTGTATAGGTTCCGTCATATCCGCTTCGGGATTCTGCATAACCTACAGAGATGGTTGCCCGAAACTTATCACACATCTTACCAATATAACCCGTATAGGTCCGGTCTGATTCCGTTTTATTAATACCTGCTCCAAAAATAATATCATCTTCACACAGGGTAAGCGCGTACTGAAAATAAGCAGAGTACTGATCCTTGTTGGCTGAAACCACACTTCGCCCCTTGTCCAGATCAATATTTGGTGAAATAACAGTCGAATTGATGACCGCAAAATCAAATGTGTTCATTTCCTGTGCAAATACAGGAGAAGTAATCAGAAATAAAAGTAGTATTCTTTTCATGATGTCAAATTTAGGAGCAACATTCTTTTACTAAATTACTGACAAAACGATGCGTTAAAAAAGAAAACCCATGAAGTGATAAAATACTCGTTAAAATACAATATTTCAAAAATATATGAAAATTCTGTCCCCTGTTATTCTATTATTTATTGCATTTTCAATTCAATTTTAAAATCATAATTGTATTTTTGAATTACTAACCCAAAAGAACCAAATCAGTTGTTAAGCACTTTTTTATACGTTTTCGAAAAAGAAAACAAAGATTAGGTAGTGCATAACTCAGGGAAACACCTAAAAAAATTAGTATAATTATTCTTTTTAATTTCACATCATTTAAAACTAAAATATATGTTTACAATAGAGCAAATCAAAGAAGCACATGCCAAAGTACAAAGCGGTGCTGATTTCCCAAATTACATTCAGGATTTAATCATTCTGGGCGTAAAAGGTTACGATACTTTTGTACATGACGGACATGTCGAGTACTTTGGTGTAAACAATTACCATGTAACCTCTGATGAAAAATATGACGAAATACAAGTAGCATCATCGCCTAACAAAGAACGTTTTATTGAATTTTTGGTGATGCACCAGGACGGTCAAACAGATTATCTTACTTTTTGCAATCACGCTGCCCATTGCGGCATAGCCAAATGGAGAGTTGATATTATCGAAATGACCTGCACTTATTTTGACAAAGAGGAAAACGAAATCCTGATCGAAAAAATCCCGGGCTAATCTTTTATCCAACCAATCCATAAGGGTAAATAACCACTATTTGCCCTCTTTTAACCCCTGTTCCCTGTGAAAAAAATACTTATTCCAGTCCTTTTAACCGTTTTATACGCCTGCAACTCCAAACAACAGGATCCTAAAATAGCCACTATCCAAAAAGAAACAACAGCAGAAAAAACTCCCGAAAAAAAGAGTGAAAAAATCGCTGTTGATTACGAAACCTCTGCCTACGACGATCCTAAAATTGCCGATCAGGTGAGCGAGCAAAAAGAAAGCTTAAAGGAGCTTTCAGAAAAGAAAGTGTTCCTAGACATTCATAGCAAACTGCTTCAAAAACTACCCGAAGAACAACAATCTTTCTTCCGCACCAATCCTGATTACGAATTACTATCTATAGCAAAAGGAAGTTTGCTTGACGAAAACAGCAATGACTTTGCTTTTATCGTTTATGACAAAAAAAAGGTACGAATTTCGATTGTACTTTATAACGGAATAACTTCTAAATATGCCAAATTATACGAGGACATAAAAGTAGTAAATGGTGTAAAAGACGAAGATTCCGGCAACTATTCGTTCGGAACGTCCGATTATCAATTTGCCTATGAACATTTAATTTACAACAAAGATTATCTTGAAAAAAGCACCGACACTTACTTAGAATCTTCCAATCTTAAAATTACCGACATCTCAAAAGACGAAGATTTCGTGTTAGATCACGGCACCTTTGCAAAAAATGTTTCAAAAACAAATTTAGCCCATACGCTTTGCGTTGCTACAAGCTCTGTATACAGCAATTGGGATTGTTTTAGATACGACAAAACAAACCATACTTTTATATTATTTTATTCTCAGGCTTTCGCCGATTAAATGCCCTGCTTTTGTATGCGAATTCATAAAAAATAAACTATCTCAAAATGGCAGCTAAACTTTCCCCGATAATAAACCCTAAAGAATTAATGCAACTCTCCAATTCAGCTGAAATCATTCTCATTGATGCCAGAGCGGGAGCAAATGCCGCACAAAACTACCAGAACGAACACCTGAAAGGAGCCCGTTATATTGATTTGAATAAAGATCTGGCAACAGTAGAAACCGATCCGGCTAATGGAGGAAGACATCCTTTACCATCCTTAGAAAAATTCTCTGCGGTGCTTTCTAAAACCGGAATTACCCCTGAAAGCCATATCATAATTTACGATGATAAAAACGGATCAAATGCAGCCGCCCGTTTTTGGTGGATGATTCGGGCAGTTGGTCACGAAAAAGTTCAGGTTTTAAACGGAGGACTGTCTGCAGCGATAGAAAGTGGTTACCCAATAAGCTCCGAAACGGAGATTTTTGAAGCCGCTGATCACTATCCGGTTTCTAACTGGAAACTTCACACCGCTGCTATCGACGAGGTCGAAAAGGCACGAAATAACGCCCAAAATACGGTAATCGATGTAAGAGATAAAAACCGGTTTGATGGTTTAACAGAGCCGCTGGATTTGATTGCAGGACATATTCCGGGCGCTATTAATGTACCGTTTAGCGAAAACTTAGACACCGACGGTTTTTACCAGTCACCTCAATTGTTAAAGGAAAAATATTCCCGCATCATTGGCGACAAAAAAGCCGAGGACATAATTGTACATTGTGGTTCAGGAGTTACCGCCTGCCATACTTTGTTGGCCATGGATTATGCCGGAATACCCATTCCAAAACTATATGTAGGCTCCTGGAGCGAATGGTCACGCAATGATCGTGAAATGGCTACGAAACAAACCGAATAAACTTTTTTTGCTACAGATTTCACAAGCTAACCCTTTTGAATCCGAAGTAGAAAAGATCATCACTAAATATATTTTAAAATGCAGCATTGGGATATACTTTTGTCCAATCAGGTCAACAAAAAGGCTTTTATAGATACTTTGCTTTTGGGAGAAGCCAAAGGAGAACTCACTGTTTTTAACCAGCAGAAAGGCATTTTGTTCTCAGACATTGCCATCGAGAAATTCATCGAAAAAGAATACCAGTACGATACCGTCGAAGCCGCTCCTGAATCACACCGACAACTGAGAACTTTTTCATCCGGCGAACGCAAAAAAGAATTCCTGAAATACTGCATCAATCAAAATCCTGATTTTATTATTTTCGATAATCCTTTCGATCATCTAGATCAGGCTTCCCGGGCAGCCTTAGCAAAATCTCTCGAAAAGTTAACCGATACTATTGCTATCATTCAATTGGTCAATCGCGTCGTTGACGTACTCGATTTTGTTCCGAATAAAGCCCTGATTAAAGACAATTCGTTTGAATTACACCCGATTTCAAAAAACGAAAATCATTTTAAAACGTTAAACACGGCGGCAATTCCAAAAGCAATTGAACCTCATTCCTTTCACGAAAGTGTATTAATAAAAATGGACAAGGTTTCTGTAAGTTATGAGGAGCGTAAAATTGTCGATAACATTTCATGGACCATCAAACAAGGTGAATTCTGGCAGCTTGTGGGTCCGAATGGATCAGGAAAAAGTACCCTCCTGTCTTTAATTACCGGTGATAATCCAAAAGGATTTGGTCAGGATTTGTATCTGTTCGGAAGAAAAAAAGGAAGCGGAGAAAGTGTCTGGGACATCAAAAAACAAATTGGAATTTTCACCACCTCTATGACCGACCTGTTTCAAAAAGGGCACAGCCTGGAAGAAATGATTCTTTCCGGTTTTTTTGATTCTATCGGACTGTATATCGAACCTACGACTTTACAAAAACAAACCGTAACACAGTGGCTCGAGGTGATTGAAATGAGTCATTTACGAAAAAAACGTTTTATAGACCTTTCAATTGGCCAGCAAAGAGTGGCACTAATTGTTCGTGCCGTTTTAAAACATCCACCATTATTGATTCTGGACGAACCTGTAGAAGGTCTTGACGATGAAAATGTCGATTTGGTCATTCAATTGATCAATACCATCAAACAAGAAACAAATGTTAGTATCCTGTACGTATCACACCGCATCGAAAATGGCCTCGCTCCTACCTCGGTATTCGAACTTCTGCCAACTCCAACAGGATCTATTGGTAAAATCAAATACCACTCAGAGCTCAACTAAAAGACAAAAATGAAAATTAAATATATCGCATTCCTACTATCCGCTTTTGTATTCATTTCCTGCTCAGGTACCCTTTCAACTGCAAAAAGAGAGTACCAGATCGCAAAAACAGCTGCCTTAAAATCCGATTGGCATTTTAATCCCAACGAATGGAGGTTCCAAAACGATACCTTAACCGGAACCGGAGGGCCAATGCACTGGGGCGTAATCGAATCAAAAAAGAAGCTTCCCAAAAATTACGAAATCGACTTTAAAGTAAACATCGTCAAAGAATCTTTGTTTGAAATCATGCTTCATATCGATCAGGAAAAGTACATCCGAACCTACTTGTACACAATCGATCAGAATATCGTGATTGGAAGAGGCGCCTACAATAAAAACAGTGATGAATACTCGAAACGTGGCGGGCCAACCCTATTTAAAAAACCAATACCATTGGAAAACAACAAATGGTATGCGGTGAAAATCAGAGTTTCCAACAATCAGTTGTACTTTGCTGTCGACAATCAAACTTTCTTAGAATGTTCCATCGAAAAAAGCAATCTAAATCAACAAGGCCAACTAGGGTTTATAACCAACGGACAAGCCAAAATAACGCAGCTAACCATTAAAACAATTCCATAAAAAAAGCTCCATCAGGAGCTTTTTTTCTATAACAAATTATCTAATTTTCTAATTGCCTAATTATCTAATTAACTTTCCTCTTCATCAACATTATGCGACTTCACATAATTGCGCCACTTTTCGATACAATCCTGAAAATCCTGAGGCAGTTCCGTATCAAAACGCATCATTTCACCCGTTACAGGATGCACAAAACCAAGTGTTTTCGCATGCAGCGCCTGACGTGGTAAAGCTTTAAAGCAATTTTCGATAAACTGCTTGTATTTTGTAAACGTAGTTCCTTTCAAAATCAAATGACCTCCGTAACGTTCGTCATTAAACAACGGATGTCCGATATGTTTCATGTGTGCACGAATCTGGTGTGTTCTTCCGGTTTCCAATTTACAGGAAATCAAAGTCACATAACCAAAACGTTCCAACACTTTATAATGTGTAATGGCAGGTTTTCCAATTTCAGGATCGGCAAAAACGGCCATTTGCATACGGTCTTTCAGGTGTCTGGCAAGGTTTCCTTCAATAGTTCCCGCTTCTTCAGCAACATTCCCCCAAACAAGAGCAATATACTCGCGTTCTGAGGTTTTGGCTTCAAACTGTTTGGCCAAATGGGTCATTGCTGCTTCCGTTTTGGCTACCACTAAAAGTCCGGACGTATCCTTATCAATTCGGTGTACCAAACCTGGTCGCTCGCTGCTGTTCATTGGCAAATTATCAAAATGATGTGCCAATGCATTTACCAGAGTCCCGGTATAATTTCCGTGCCCTGGATGCACCACCATTCCCGGCTCTTTGTTAATCAACAACAAAGCATCATCTTCATACACAATATTCAGCGGAAGATCTTCCGGAAGAATATGGTTTTCAAACGGAGGATGCGATAACATCACTGTTACAACATCAAACGGTTTAACTTTATAATTTGATTTTACCGGAATATCATTTACAAAAATGTTTCCTTCAGTAGCGGCGTTCTGAATTTTATTACGCGTCGCATTCTGAATCAAATTCATTAAATATTTGTCAATACGCAAAAGCGCCTGACCTTTAGGGACATCAAATCTAAAATGTTCGAATAACTCGTCTTCCAGATCTAAATTTTCAATATTATTGCTCATCTTTTGGGGTTTCAGTAGTTGGCGCAGCTACACTGTCTACGGCCTGCCCTTCATCTTCATAAGTTGCTTTTCCATCTCCTAAAACCAAGTCGATTTTAGACGCTTTCAACACACGATCTCCTACTTTTAAGTTTCTTCCTTTATAACGCATCTCCAAAACCATGTCTTTTCCAAGGTTTGGAATATAAGTAATCGTACCTGGCTCAAGTCCTAACGCTTTAAGGGTAGGAACTGCTTCACGATACGTTTTCTCAATTAAATCAGGAATTCTAACAGATGAGAATCCCGATGCATTTATTTTAATATATATTTTTCTTCCCACTTTTACTTTCGTTCCCGGCAGCGGATCCTGCTCAACAACACTGTATTTTGGGAATTCACTTCGGTAATCAACGCTATCCAAAAGTACATAATCCAGGTCCAGTTCGTCCAGTTTTGACTCTACCTGCTCTTCCGTCAGTTTAGCTAAATTTGGAACAGTAACTTCATTACCATGATCAGTTGTAAAAGTCAACCAATGCATAAACAAATAACCTAAAACGGCAATTATAGCAGCCGCACTTAATACTTGCACAAAAAATACCCGGCTCGTTAAATACTTACGTAAACTCATAAATTTATTTTTATTAGTCGCAAAGATAAAGCTATTTCGTTTCAAAAAAAATGATAATTTTGTTTTAGACAAGAAAGTCATGCGATTGCCATTCGTATTAAAAACAAAGGTCCTTGGAATTTTAATTTTCAGCAGCCAATTCCTGCTGTCCGCTGTATCTTTTGCGCCCGCTCTCGCGGACACAAAAGGATGCCGCTCCCATCAGGGCTAGGGTTCTAGGTTTCATAAAACATTTTCGGAACTATTTGTCACACTAAGCAATAAAGAAGCTCCAACCAAATTGACAAAGAAAACCCAAAACCTGAAACTTGAAACCTGAAACTTGAAACAATTAGACGATTAAAAAAACAAACGGTTAAACATATAAACATCATAAAATGAAAAACATAGCCATTATCATGGGCGGATATTCAAGCGAATATAAAATTTCGCTCATTAGCGGAAACGTGGTACACCAATATCTTGACAAAACAAAATACAACGGATTCCGTATTCATATTTTCAAAGAAAAATGGGTTTATGTAGACGAAAACAACGCCGAATTTACGATCGATAAAAACGATTTTTCGGTAACCGTAAACGATCAAAAAATTACTTTTGACTGTGTTTTCAATGCCATTCACGGAACTCCGGGTGAAGACGGATTAATGCAGGCTTATTTTGAGTTATTAGGCATTCCGCAATCCTCTTGCGATTACTATCAGGCGGCATTAACCTTTAACAAACGTGATTTGTTATCGGTTTTAAAGCCTTACGGAATCAAAACAGCAATCTCTTATTACCTAAATAAAGGGGATGTAATCCATACTGCCGAAATCGTTAAAAAAGTAGGTTTACCGTGTTTCGTAAAACCAAACAAAGCCGGTTCAAGCTTCGGAATCTCAAAAGTAAAAACAGAAGCCGAACTTCCAATTGCGATTGAAGTAGCCTACAAAGAAGACAACGAAATCATCATCGAAAGCTTCCTTGACGGAACCGAAGTTTCTGTAGGGGTAATCAACTATCAGGGTGAAATTAAGGTTTTACCGATTACAGAAATTGTATCCGACAATGATTTCTTCGATTACGAAGCCAAATACGAAGGAAAATCACAGGAAATTACACCTGCGAGAATTTCAGACGAACTCACACAAAAAGTAAGCGAAGTAGCAAAACGCGCTTACGAAGTCTTAAAAATGAAAGGTTTCTCGAGAAGCGAATTCATTATCGTAGACAACGAACCATATATGCTGGAGATGAACACCATTCCCGGTTTAACAACCGAAAGTCTGATTCCGCAGCAAGCACACGCAGCGGGAATATCTCTGGAAGATTTATTTACCAATGCTATTGAGTTGGCACTTGCTAAAAAAGGGACTAAGGTTCTGAGATTCTAAGGTACTAAGATCTCAGAACCTTTTTTAATTTCAACTATGGTCAGACGGAGTGAAGTCGAAGTCCTCAAAAAACCTTTGGTTCATTATCACTCTGAATCTTTCAACACTACAAAAAACTTAGAAACTCAAATAAAAAAATATGTTATTTCTTGTTGGAACTCAGAATTCGAATATAAAAAATGGAACAATTTCAAATGAAAATTGTCTTAAATGCGGAACAAAAAACACATTAGATTTTAGCATTTATAGAAAATATGTTCACATAACTCAAATTCCTTTGTTTCCAGTTGGAAAATTAGTTTCCATTCAATGTAATTATTGTGAAGAAAACTTTGATTATGAAGATTTATCAGAAAACAGTCAATTACAATTAAGAAAAGAAAAACTAGATCACAAAATTTGGATGTTTTCTGGTTCTATTCTAATACTTTTAGTAATAATTTATACTATAAACAATTATGCTAACAACCAAAAAGAGACTGATACTTTCATAAAAACACCAACCGTTGGCGATATATATAATTTAAAATTTTCAAATGGCTATTACTCAACTATGAAAATAGATAAAGTTACCAAGGATAGTGTTTATACTACTCACAATGATTTTAACGCATATTTGCCTAATGAAATAGATGATCTTGATAAAACTGAAAATTACTCAAATAGAGAAGTTTCTTATTCTAAAAAAGAACTAATGGATCTTTATAAAAATGATGAAATTATAAAAATAAGACGGAGTAAATACCCAATAAAATTACAAGAACCAGAATATAAAATTCCACTCACACAATAAAAACCTCAGAACCTCAAAAAAGATGCGAAAAGCTATATTCCCCGGATCATTTGATCCCATAACACTTGGACATGAAGACATTATCAAAAGAGGAATTCCCTTATTTGATGAAATTGTAATCGCTATTGGTGTTAATGCCGAAAAAAAGTATATGTTTTCACTCGAAGAAAGAAAACGTTTCATCGAAGAAACCTTCAAAGACGAACCCAATGTTTCGGTTATTACCTATGAAGGATTAACGATCGATTTGGCCAAAAAACAAAAAGCCAATTTCATCCTGAGAGGTTTGCGCAATCCCGCCGATTTTGAATTCGAAAAAGCCATTGCCCACACCAACAGGAAATTGTCTAAAATCGAAACCGTATTTCTATTAACGGCTGCAAGTACTTCGTTTATTTCTTCAAGCATTGTTCGCGATGTACTGCGTCATGGCGGAGAATATGAAATGTTGGTTCCGGATGCAGTTAGGGTTAAGAAGTAAAAAATAGCAATATTCAGCTTAAAACATTTCAAATGATCGGTGAAAATATTCGGGGAAACTCAAAAACATATGTAGTAACCGAAAGGTTACTAAAAAGTCAAGGTGACAGACCAAATGCCAATATTTATGTTTGTGAAGATGAAAAAAATATTAAATACATTTTAAAACATTTTTACAGCAAAACACCCGTATCATTTATAGGATATAGCAAACACAACCATTATGGTCGTAGAAGAGACGGAAGCCATAGAGTTTTTAATGAAATTCAGAAAAAAAACACCCAATATCCCTTTTTGTTAAAACATATTGAACGGATAAAACATAAAAACAAATGGCTTATAATTTTAGAATATATTGAAGGAAGTACTTTATCATACTTTATTCAAAAAAATCATCCAATAGATTTTAACAAAGTAAACGATGCGATTGAACAATTTGGTCTGGAACTAAAAAATTGGCATTCATCAGAATTTGCGCATGGTGACCCACACTTAGATAATGTAATGATATCTTACAAAAACGATGGTAGTTATAGCATTAAATTGATCGATTACGGGCAATTACATCATCCGGATTTTCACTATTGTAAAAAAGTAAACTGTTACAAGGACAAGAATAAAAGAATAAATGAAGACCTCAAAAATACAAACAGTAAATTAGGTAATGGATTTTTAAATGGATTGACAGATCTGGAAAAAAAACTTGATATTCCAGATAAACTAACATCTATTTTTAAAAAAGCATATTATTGATCTTTTAATTTGGATCAACCTTCATAGAACAAAACACAAACTTGTTACTTACTTTAATTATAAGTAATTTCGCCTTTTCAAATAAAAACAAAATAATGAGCATCGAAAGAGAATTAAACAAACGTAGCGGATCTAAATGCGAACTTTGTGGCGCCGAAGAAAACCTTAAAGTATATCAGGTATTACCAACTCAAAAAGGCGGTCTGGACGAAAGCATTCTAGCCTGTACTACCTGTATCGACCAAATAGAAAATCCGGATAATGTTGATTTAAACCACTGGAGATGTCTTAATGACAGCATGTGGAATGAAAACATTGCCGTACAGGTTGTAGCCTGGAGAATGTTAAGCCGAATGCGAGCAGCAGGTTGGCCACAGGAATTGCTTGATATGATGTATTTGGACGAAGATACTCTGGCATGGGCGCAAGCAACCGGAGAAGGTGAAGACGACGAAAACAAAATCATTCACCGCGATAGTAATGGTGTCATTTTAGAGCACGGAGATTCTGTAGTTTTAATCAAAGATCTTAAAGTAAAAGGATCAAGCATGGTTGCCAAACAAGGAACGGCCGTTCGTAATATCCGTTTAGACCATGAAAATGCAGAGTACATCGAAGGAAAAGTTGACGGTCAACAAATCGTGATTATCACACAATACGTGAAGAAAATATAGGTTTCTTTTGAGGTTCTGAGGTTCTAAGGTTTTTCTTTTATTTGCAAAACTTGAAACTTGAAACCTGAAACAAAAACAACCTGAAACCTGAAATAAAAAAAAGGCTATTCAAAATCTGAATAGCCTTTTCTGGTTTTATACTTTAAGTAAATTATTTTTGGAATAATTTATTGATCTGATCTTTTACAAATGGCTCAGAAACACTGCTTGTTGCAGCAGAAGCCTCTTTTGATGAAACCATAAACTGAACCGTAGCTTTTTCCGGAACAACACTTCCTGTGTAGTGCAACCAGATATAGTTGTTCGGTAATTCTAATTTAATATCATACAAAGGGCTTGCTGTGAAACCATTCATGATAATGTTGTAAAGACTTGCGTAGTCGTTATTAACATTTTTAAATGTAAATTTTCTCAAGCTTGACGACTCGTCATCGTTTTGAATACTTGTATAATATACAGTGTACTCATCTCCAATTTTCTGAATGTAGTTGTTATTTACTTTTCCTAATTTTTCAACCGGTACAGTTTCAATAACTTTAATTTGTGCAAAAGACACAACACTAAACAACAAAATAGCAATCGTAATAATTCTTTTCATAATTAATTTGGGGTTTATTATTTACGGGCACAAGAAACGCAGAAAATATGATAAATTAAAGTCTTAAGCTTTAATTTTTTATCAATCCTTTTAGTCCCCTGTTTCAACGTGATTAAAGCATAATAAAACTCCAAACCAACACACTAATATTCAATAAATTAAAACAACAAAACACAGAAATCAACCGTAAAAAACAGTCCGTTTTAGGAATAAAAGAACTCAAAAACAGCCTTCAATTCGTAATATTTTACTACAAATACCCCCCTAAAACTTTGTGTGAGTTGCCGTCTCCAATAAAGTTATCTGCGAAAAACATCAAATAGAGAAAACCGAAAACAAAAAGACTAACGCTCCTCCTCTTTCTTCACTACTTTACGGGCAACTTCGATCTTGAACTTCTTGCCCTTCATCTTTTCATCTTTAATATTCTTAAGCAGCTCTTTTACCTTATTGTACTTCACGGCAGCAAACGATATAAAATCCTTCACTTCGATCAAACCTAAATCCCCTTTTTCGAGTTTTCCTTTTTGAGAAAAGAAACCAACGATATCAATTTTATTCAGTTTTGTTTTCTTTCCGCCGCTAATATAAATCGTTTGAAACTCCGGTGGTTTTGGTAAAGTTGTCGTGCTTTCGACCTTTAAAACCTCCATTCCGTAATCAATATAGTCCAGCTTTTTTTCACTTTCGTGAACAATAATATAGGCCGTTCCCGAAGCCTGCATACGTGCGGTACGACCGTTACGATGCGTAAATTCGTCTTCTTTTAAAGGCAAATGGTAATGAATTACGTGCTTCATTTCCGGAATATCCAATCCACGGGCAGCCAGATCGGTAGTAATCAGGTAACTCATACTGCCATTTCTAAACTGAATCAAGGCACGTTCACGTTCCTCCTGATCCATTCCGCCATGATAATAGGTCGCGTAAATTCCTTTTTCGTTTAAAGTATCACTAATACGTTCTGCCGCATCACGATGATTACAAAAAATAATCGCCGACTGTGATTTCAGCGAACAAATCAAATTGAATAAACTATCCAGTTTATCCTTGGCTGGCGAAACCACCATTTTCATCGAAAGATTCGTCTTTTCTTCCTCTTCCGGTATAAAATCCAAAACAGTCGGATTCACCACTCTCGTATATCTCGGAATCTCAATATCAGAAGTCGCTGAAACTAAAACACGTTTGTTCAGTTTCGTCAATTTCCCAATGATATATGACATTTGCTCATGAAAACCCAGTTGCAAAGACTTATCAAATTCGTCCAGAATCAAAGTCTGAATTTTATCCGTGCGGAAAGTATCCCTGTCAATATGATCGGCAATTCTACCTGGAGTTCCGATAAGAACTGCTGGCGGGTTGCTTAAATTCTTGATTTCAGTATCAATAGAGTGACCTCCGTAACAAATATTTACTTTGTAGGGAGTCCCCATTTTTTTCCAAACCTGCTCAATCTGCAAACCTAATTCGCGCGAAGGCACTAAAATTAAACATTGAACCGAAAGAATTTCAGGCTGTAACAATTCTAAAATCGGCAGTAAAAAGGCTAATGTCTTTCCTGATCCCGTTGGAGAAAGTAATAAAACATTAGTATCGTTCAAAATAGCATCTTGTGCTACCTCTTGCATTTCATTCAGGCTCTCAATTCCTAAATTCGAAAGTATGTTATTGGAATGGTGTTTTTTATTCATTTTGCAAAAGTAATCAAAATAGTTTTTTGTTTCAGGTTTTGTTTGTTTCAGGTTTTAAATCCGGACTCCTTAAAAATTTAACCGCAAAGCACGCTAAGATTAAAAAAAAATAGAAACGTTGATAAGCGCAAGGAACGTAAAGCTTTGCGTTCCTTGCGCTTTTATAAAACCAAGCTTAGAAAAAAACCTAGCGTACTTTGCGGTAAAACCTCAATACACTGCTATTCTACTTCCTTCAAAATCAAACTAAACTCTGCAATTTCAGCTTCTGTCAACGGTTTCAAAGGACTTCTTAAAAAACCACCTTCGATTCCCTGAATTTCCAAACCTGCTTTAATGGCTCTCGGCAAACCTTTGTTTACTATAAACTTCAAAAGATTCAATTGCCTGTAAAATGCTTTTTGAGCGGTCTGCAGATCATTTTTCTGAATTGCGTCATACAATTCCAGATTCAGTTTCGGAATTAAATTTGGCGCAGCCGTACACCAGCCGGTTGCACCTGCAGCAAATGCAGCCAGTGCCAGAGGATTTGAACCATTAAAAAAGGCTACGTCATCACCCAATTCCCGCTTTAAATAATGCATTCTCTGAACGTCTCCGGTACTTTCTTTGATCATCGTCACATTGGCAATCTCAAGAAGCCTTTTTAACAAAGCAGGAGACATATCTACTCCTCCTGTTGCAGGATTGTTGTAAGCCATTATCGGAATTGAAATTTGTTTGGCAACCGCATCAAAATGCTGCACAATTTCGTCATCTGTAAGTTTCCAGTAACTCATCGGGATAATCATTACCGCAGCTGCACCCGCTTTCTCAGCAAATTTAGAATGGTAAATGGTTTTCTCTGTAGTCAGATTCGACACTCCAACCAAAACCGGAACTCTGCCCTTAACCTGCTCGATTGTTGCAATGGTAATCGCTTCCTTCTCTTCGTCTGACAAATAAGGCATTACCCCGGTACTTCCCAGCGGAGCAACGGCATGACAACCGGAAACAATTAAACGTTCCAGTAATTTTTTATACAAACTGATATCCACTTTTTCGTCTTTATCGAATGGGGTAATCGGATAAGCAATAATGCCTTTAAATAGGTCGTTTTTCATTTTATTTCTGTTTTAATTTAAAGATCCCTTCCTTCTTCTTCTCTCAATGCTACACCTAAATTCTGAAGCTGAGGTGCATTCTCACAGGCGATGTATTTCGCCGATGCTACACTGCTTAAATTCTGATGTCTGTGCCACGCCCAGCTCGGAATATAAACAGCATCACCTGCTTTCCACTCTACTTTTGTATCTTCAATTTCGGTATACCCATGGCCTTCAATTACGTAAATAACCGTTTCATAAGTATGACGGTGTCTATTGGTCAATTGATCCGGTAATAAACCGCCAATCGTCATGCTTACATTTTTACTCGGGAGATCCACAAAGAAAACGGGGTGTTTTCGCTCTGTAGAAAATTGATTGTGAACTCCGGCCTGTTCTACATTTCTGTGAATTAATTTTTCAGGCATCACAAAAGTGGGTCTGGCAAAGGTTTCGTGAAAATCTTTTGATGAAAATTGTTTTTTAGTTTCCATAAGTTTAATAATTATTATTTTTTGCAGTATTGCTCCACAAAATTATCCTAACTTTGGACTACCCAACTGACACAGTTTACACATAAACAAATAGTCCAGATGTTAAGACCTTGGCAATTAGAAATTCAATTAAACACAAATGCAGCAAAAGCAATTTATCTGCAAATCGCCGATGCTATAATTGAAACAATCAAAACAGGAATGCTCAATAGCGGAAATGCGCTGCCCGGAAGCCGACAGCTCGCGGGATTGCTAAAAGTCAACCGAAACACTGTAATTGAAGCTTTAGACGTTTTAATTGCTGAAGGTTGGTTGGTTACACTCGAAAGAAAAGGAACTTTCGTAGCGGATATTCTGCCCATAACTTCCGAAAGCACCAGTCAAAAGCAAAAAACAAATTCTACTGTAGAAGAGCTACAGCCGTTAATTGTTTTTGATGATGGAATCCCCGACAGCCGAATTGCCCCGATGAATGAACTCGCCAGAGCGTACAGACAGATTTTTAACCGAAAATCACGCTGGCAAATCATGGGATACAGTACAGAATATGGAAATTTAGAATTTAGAAAAGCAATTGTGCAGATGCTCAATTTTAAAAGAGACATGAACATCACTCCCGATGAAATTTGTATTACACGCGGAAGTCAAATGGCCATGTATTTAACCGCCAATCATTTACTCTCTAAAGACGATTATGTAATGGTCGAAAATCCGGGGTATCAACCCGCCTGGGAGACATTTAAAAACAGCGGTGCTAAACTGCTTCCTGTAAATGTTGACAAAGAGGGCTTATTGGTCGATGAGGTCGAAGCCTATTTGAAGCAATTCGATACCATAAAAGCAATCTATGTAACACCGCATCATCAATTTCCAACAACAGTCACCTTAAGTCTGAAGCGAAGATTAAAACTCATCGAACTGTCCAACCAGTACGGTTTTACGATTATTGAAGACGATTATGACAATGAATTTCATTTTGGACAACGCCCGATCCTGCCCATTTCAAGTTACAGTAATGCTAAAAATACGGTATACATCGGAACCCTGAGCAAAATTGTAGCACCAGCATTACGAATCGGTTATCTGGTAAGTAACCGGGAAACTATTTTAAAAGTAGGCAAACATCGAAAAATAATTGATGTACAAGGAGATAACATTATGGAAGAGGCGGTTTTACAACTCATAAACGAAGGCGAAATAAAAAGACATCTAAAAAGAACTACCGTTATCTATAAAACAAAACGCGATTATTTTGAAACCATTTGCAACAAATACCTTAAAGACAAAACCACCTTTATCAAACCCGAGGGCGGTCTCGCTTTTTGGATAGTTCCCAATTCAGCAGTCAATATTTTTGAAATTGCCCATCAGCTGCTGCTAAAAGGAATAAAGATAATGACTCCTGAAAAATATAGTTTTGACCAACCCATATCCGGATTCAGACTCGGCTATGCCTCTTTAACCGAAAAACAAATCGAAGACGGCATAATCGAACTTGCGAAATATTTGTAATTATTAAATTTAACCGCAAAGATTTACGCAAAGTACGCAAAGTTATATACACAAAGCTTTGCGAACTTTGCGTTTATCAACACAATCCGATACAAAAAAACTTTGCGCACTTTGCGGTAAAAATCAACGCAAAGCACAATCACACATCAAGCCTGAAACTTGAAACTTGAAACAAACAAAACTTAAAACTAAATTTAATTATATTTGATTCTTGCTATAAAAAACCAAACCATGAAACTTTTTACCCTTATCATTTCACTTTTCTCCTTAACCCTTTTCGCTCAGCACAATAAAAAATACGACACTTATTTTGAAAAAGGAAACGGAAATCAATCTGCTTCCTATCAGGAAACTATTGCTTATTATAAAATACTGGCTCATGATTTCCCAACCATTCAGGTGAAAGAAATGGGATTAACAGATTCAGGTGAACCATTACACATGATCACGTACAATCCCGAAAAAGAGTTTGACTTTGAGAAAATCCAAAAGAACAAAGCGGTACTTTTTATCAATAATGGAATACATGCCGGAGAGCCTGACGGAATCGATGCTACCATGCAGTTTTACAGAGATTTGGCAACCGGAAAGCTTAAAGCTCCCAAAAATACGGTTCTGGTTTGTATTCCGGTTTACAATATTGGAGGCTCATTGAATCGGAACTCAACCACAAGAGCCAATCAGGATGGGCCGGAAATTTACGGTTTTAGAGGAAATGCCCGCAACTACGACCTGAATCGGGATTTAATGAAATCAGATACCCGAAATACAAAGAGTTTTGTCGAAATTTTTCAGCAAATAAACCCTGATGTTTTTATTGATAATCATGTAAGCAATGGCTCCGATTACCAGTACAAACTCACTTACATCATGACACAGCACAATAAGTTAGGAACGGTTCTGGGGGACTATATGAATACCGAAATGATGCCTGCTCTAGTCAAAGACCTACAGCAAAAGAAAATCGAAACAACGCCTTATGTAGATTCTTTTAAAGACACTCCCGATAAAGGTTTTGGACAGTTTGTGGACAGTCCGAGATATACTACAGGTTATACTTCGCTCTTCAATACCATCGGATTTGTAGTGGAAACACATATGCTGAAAAAATATGCCGAACGTGTAAAAATGACTTACGAGTACACCAAATCGACTTTGGATTTTACCGATGCCAATTACCTAAAGATCAAAGAACTTCGCGTAAAAAACCTGGAACAATACCAACCTAGAAAAAACTATACCTTAAAATGGGCACTGGACAGTACAAAAGCCACTACGTTTTTGTTTTCAGGCTACGAAGCCGGTTATAAAAAAAGCGAAGCTACAACTGGAAACCGATTGTATTATGACCGAAGCAAACCGTATAAAAAAGAGGTCCCTTATATCAAAGAATTCAAATCAGTAAAAGACGTTGTTATCCCTTTTGCTTATATCATTCCGCGTGGATATTGGAATATTATTGACCTTTTGAAGAACAATGCTATTTCGTTCACTCCCCTTAAAAACGACACTATTATTGAGGTCGAAAGCTATAAGATTGCCAATTTTAAGACTGTCTCCAATGCTTATGAAGGCCATTATTTGCATTACAACACTACCGTAAATTCTAAAACAGTAAAAATGGCATTTGCCAAAGGAGATTATCTTATTCCTACAAACCAAAAAGGGGTAAAATACCTGATTGAAGCGTTTGAACCAGAAGGTGTTGATTCGTTTTTTAACTGGAATTTCTTCGACACCGTTTTACAGCAAAAAGAACATTACTCCGGATACATTTTTGAAGACACAGCCGCAAAACTGCTCAAAGAAAATCCAACTTTAAAAGCCGAGTTAGAAACCAAAAAACAAAGCGATCCTGAATTTGCCAAAAACCCTGACGCACAACTCGATTGGATTTACAAACATTCTGCCTATTATGAAAAGGCGCATTTGCAGTATCCTGTTTATAGGGTTTTGTAAAGTTTTTTAACCGCAAAGAGCGCAAAGTTTTTTGAATTTGAGTGAGTTGAAAAACGCTTAGAGCGCAAAGCTTTATACTTAAAACTTTGATAAAGTTTGTCATTTCGAACGAGAGGCAAATAACAAAATTTATCAGGAAGTTAATTTAATTTATTAAAACTATAACCAAACCAATAAACCATTTTAAACCAAAAACCAAAATGAATACCTCTTTTTATCTCGAAAATTTCCAAAAAGCAGCGGATCGTCTCGATCAAAAAATTCTAAACGAAAAATCAATTGAAGTTGCGGTTGGTATTTACTTAGATTCCGTTTTTATAAAGCTTTATAAAAAAACCTGGTCTACTAATACTGATGAAGCCTTAACTTCCGAATCTCGAATTTTCTTTTCGGTTTGGGTTAGTGCTTCAGACATTGAAAAACAAAGAATGATGTACAATATCCATGCTTTAAAACTTAGAAAATTCAAAGTGTACACCATAGAAAGTCGAAAATTTGCAGAAATATTCAGAAAATCATTCAAAACTTATGAAGATAAGTGGCCCAATGTAACAACAAAACATGGCCCATTAACTTTGATGGAGGGCTGGTTACAACTTGATTTAGAAAACATTCAGGAAGAAATCCTAAAACTGTCCTATAACTTCTTAGCGATTGAGCATTTGATCGATGATACTTTGGATCAATTTAAGAAAAACAACTAAAAATCCTGCTCGTGAGCATATTCAGAATCAATTTCAAACCCTGACAATTCAAATATCTTCACGAGCAAAACTTTCATCCTTTGGCTAAAAATCAAAGCTGATTTTCAAGACCTCTTTACTGGCTATTCTCGTCTTTTATGCCTTTTAGCAATGCATAAATAGCCATGGCATGCCCCTGCCCCAACTCATAATCTGCTTTAAGCCAGTTTACAATATCTCCGGCTTTTACTTCTGGTTTGAGTTTTCCCTCTTGTGTAAATTCTTTTTGCTCTGCTAAAGCTCTAAATTCAGCCGGACCATTGCCAGTCTTTTCTTTAATTGTTTTTAAGTACGCTTGAAATGACATAAAATATGGGGGGTTAGTTGATTAATCTTACAATAAACGAAAATACAAATTAAACTTTAATTTCGTTTAAAGAAGTTTATACTCCTTTATGATCCTTAGACACACTCCATTCCCTCTTCACTAATCATCAGTAAATCCGATACTTAAACCATAAACAGAACAAAAACAAAAAAGCCAGCGGATAGAACACCGCTGACTTATTTAGCCTTTTATACTTTTAATTTTATTCCTTTAATTGATTCTCTTCTTCAAACAACAATTTGATGTTTTCATAAGAGTTTTTCAGGGCTTCTTTAATTTGTTCCGGATTTAACCAGGCCACTTTTTCGATTCCCTCTTCGAGCTGACCTTGCGGAGTGCCTTCAAAATCGGTATGCATTTCAAACCAATGTGTGATTTTGAGTTTGTACTTTCCGTTGCGTTTGAAAATGTGATACGTTTTTTGAAGTTTGTTGGTAATACGAAGTTGGTTAACCCCGGTTTCCTCTTCGACCTCCCGAATGGCTGTAGCTTCAATTTCCTCTCCTTTCTCGATTCCGCCTTTTGGCAGATCCCACTTTCCATTTCTGAAGATAAATAAAACTTCGCCTTTTTTATTGTACACGAAGCCCCCACCTGCCTTATTTACAGGAATTTTAGCTTTTAAAGTCTTCATAATCTCCTTTTCATCAGGATGATATAGATAAGCCTTTTGAATTTTATTTTGAAAGATTTTCACTATAAGCTGCTCGATATCAATGCTCTCTAACAAGAATAATTGAAAATTAGTCTCTCTTGAGATTTCATTTGTCAAAAAAAGTGGTTTGTCGTTCACAAAAACTTTATACATTTGTACTATGATTTTTAATAAAGATACTGCCGAAAAAACAGCCGAATTGCTTTTGCAAATAAATGCAATTAAATTGAATCCCGAAAATCCTTTTACATGGGCTTCAGGTTGGAAATCGCCTATTTATTGTGATAATAGGTTAATTCTTTCATTTCCAAGCATCCGAAATTATGTTCGTGATGAGTTTGCGAAAAATATAGAAAAACAATTTGGAAAACCAGATGTCATTGCCGGAGTTGCTACCGGAGCTATTGGTGTTGGAATCCTTGTGGCCGAAAGCCTTGGACTTCCCTTCGTATATGTGCGTCCTGAAGCTAAAAAACACGGAAGACAAAATCAGGTAGAAGGTTTTCTGCAAAAAGGTCAAAATGTTGTGGTTGTTGAAGATTTAATCAGCACCGGAAACAGCAGTTTGATGGCAGTAGAAGCTTTACGCAATGAAGGAGCCAATATCAAAGGAATGGCAGCCATTTTTACTTATGGTTTTAATGTTGCCGAAGAAAACTTTAAAAATGCCAATATCGATTTGTATACCTTAAGTAACTACGAAAACCTATTGGATTTAGCAGTTCAAAAACAATACATTAGCGAAGAACAACAGTCTACTTTACAAGAGTGGAACGTGAGTCCATCAACCTGGGGACAGGAAGAGGAGTAATTTTAGATTGCAGATTTTAGATTTTCTAAAAAATTGCTTCGCTCTTTTATTAAATCCAGCTTTACGAACTTTGCGTGTATAAAGAAAAAGAAATACAAAAAACCTTGCGCCCTTTGCGGTTAAAATAAAAAACAAAAAATATATGAACTTAGAAAGTCCAAAAGTTACAGTTCAGAAATCAGCTCAGGATTTATTTGATTTATTGACTGATGTAAAGAATTTTGAAAAATTAATGCCCGATAATATCGCAAAGTTCGAAGTAATCGGCGAAGACGCTTTTATTTTTGGATTGAAAGGTATGCCGGAAATAAAACTTAAAATGAAAGAAAAAACAGCGCCAAACAAAATTGTTTTGGGAGCAGCAAGTGATAAACTTCCGTTTACCTTAACTTCGAATATTGATAGTGTTTCTGATTCAGAAAGTGCCGTTCAACTATTCTTTGAAGGAGAATTTAATGCAATGATGGCCATGATGATCAAAGGACCAATCAGCAAATTCATCGAAACTTTAGCAAACAGTATGACCAAGCTTTAATAATTATGAGTTATTAATTATTAATTCTTAGTTGTGAATTATAAACATAAGCCCGATTTAACGATCGGGCTTTTTTTTACATATAAAAAAGCCTCAGAATCTTAGAGTCTCAGAACCTTAGAACCTCCTAAAAAAACACTTCATACTCAAAAAACAACACTTCAGCACTATAAATTATTACATCCTGAATTATTAATCGAAGTTTGATCCATTAACCAAACAAAAACAAAAAAATGGAACCAACAATCAAGATTTTAATTTACATTCATGCTTTCTTTGGAGGAATCGGACTTCTTACCGGAATAGGGAGCGTTTTAGTCAAAAAAGGAAGTGTGCTTCACAAAAGAATGGGCAACTTATTCTCTATAGGAATGATTATTAGTTCGCTCCTCTCCCTCCCAATTTGCTGGATGCCCAAGCATCAGAATATCTTTCTGTTTTTAATTGGACTATTCACCATTTATCTGGTAATTTCAGGAAACAGGGTTTTAAACTTTAAACACAAAACAAAAGCCGATTTTTACGACAAATTGATTTCGGGAAGTATGCTGTTTTTCTCGGTAATCATGATTTCAATCGGAATCTACTGCCAATTGAATTCTGTTCAGAACGGCATTTTATTTACTTTCTTTGGCGGATTTGGTCTTTATATGACGGTGAAAGATTTTATATTCTTTAAAAACGTATCCAAAACCAATAATTGGCTGTCCAAGCATATCGGAAAAATGATCGGAGCACTCATTGCGTCGGTAACCGCTTTTATTGTTGCCGGAATTGGACTTGGAAATATAATCGCCTGGATGACACCTTCTATCATCGGAACATTTTATATACTATATTGGAACAAAAAAATAGCTCCAAAAACAGTTAAAGCAGTAAAGGTTTAAATAGTACTCCAAACCGATTCAGCAGATTTTACAACCATTCGTACAGTGCAGCCAAAACCTTAGCACCTTAGCAACTCAGAACCTCAGAGCCTCAGAGCCTAATAAAGCATCTGAATCTCTTTAATATCAAACTCCGAGACAGAATCATCTTCCAGTAAAATTTGAATTTTACCTACAGGAGATACTCCCTGAATGATTCCCATGAAATTTTGATTCTTGAGATTCTTAAATGGCATGGGAACTCCTTTTCGGAATAATGAATTGAAATAAATGTCCCATAAATCTTTAGAATTGGCTTCCCATAGGTTTATTTTCTCCTTAATTTTTTCAACAATTAAGTGAGGCAAAATATCTTTATCAAAACTATGCCCGGAAAGGACTGCCAATGAAGAGGCATTTGGCAGTTCGTCAAAATTAGTTTGGTTTACATTTAAGCCTAATCCAACAACTGACACGATTCTGCCATCACTTTTAAGGGTATTTTCGATAAGTATGCCACCAATTTTCTTATTGTATGACATAATGTCGTTTGGCCATTTTATACTTAAATCAGGAATATTTAACGATTTTAAGGCTTCAAGTACACTCAAAGAAACGATAACGCTGAGGTTAAAAACTTGTTCATTATTAAAGACAAAATCTTTTACCAAAACACTCATAATTAAGTTTTTACCCGCTTCAGACTGCCACTTTGCCCCCATCTGCCCCTTGCCTTTTGTCTGATTTTCAGCCGTTACCACGGTAAAATTATCGGGCTCATCGTGACTTGACAATGATTTTAGGAAATCATTTGTAGAATCTATGGCATCGAGTTTGATTAGTTTCATTCAAGTAATTTAAATAACTTAATTTAATATTTTGTTAAGGTTCAAAAATAATAACAAAATTTGGTAACTTTACAAATTCATATAAAATAATTCATGGCGAAAAAGACTGTTAATAATGATGTTCTATTGGCGAACATAATCAAAGGGATTGAAGAAGTAAAAGGAAATGATATCGATATTCTTGACTTAAGAGAAATAGACACGGCAGTTTGTGACTATTTTGTCATTTGCAACGGAAGTTCAAATACCCAAGTTAATGCCATTGTAAATTCAATTCAAAAAACTGTATCTAAAGACTTAAAAGATAAACCGTGGCACGTAGAAGGAACCGATAATGCTGAATGGGTTCTGATGGATTATGTGCATATCGTAGTACACGTTTTCCAGAAACACATCCGAGAATACTATAATATCGAGAGCCTTTGGGGTGACGCCAAAATAACTACAATCGAAAACAAATACTAAAGAAAATTTCTTCTAATGGCTAAAGATAATAATCCAAATCCGAGTAAATTTAAAATAAGTCCCTGGTTAATATACACTGCAATACTTCTGGTTTTTTTATTTATAAGTTTTGCAACCGGTGGATCAAACTTAAGCGAGCCTGCTCAATTGACTTCTTCTAAATTCAACACTTTATTAGAAAAAGGACAAATTGAAAAAGTAATCGTTTATAATAAAGCTGAAGCTGAAGTATATTTAAACGCTGCGGCCCTTAAAGACGCGGCTAATAAAAAAGTAGCTAAAGATATTTTTGACAGACCTAACAAAGGTCCTCACTATACTTTAGAAATTGGTAACGATCAAATTTTTCAAACGAAGCTGGAAAAAGCAGTTGTTGAACACAAACTGAAAGACTACAACTTCTTGCAGAAAAACAATTGGAGCGACATTTTAATCAGTCTGCTTCCAATCATCATCATTATTGGTGTATGGATTTTCATCATGCGTAAAATGTCAGGTGGTGCCGGTGGCGGTGGCGGACAAATTTTCAACATTGGAAAATCGAAAGCTAAATTGTTTGATGAGAAAACCGACATTAAAACGACTTTCAAAGATGTTGCTGGTTTAGAAGGTGCAAAAGAAGAAATACAAGAAATTGTAGAATTCTTAAAAAACCCTGAAAAATACACTAATCTGGGAGGTAAAATTCCAAAAGGAGCTTTATTAGTAGGACCTCCGGGAACTGGTAAAACCTTACTTGCAAAAGCGGTAGCGGGCGAAGCTCAGGTTCCGTTCTTCTCTTTATCAGGATCTGATTTCGTAGAAATGTTCGTGGGAGTTGGTGCTTCACGTGTTCGTGACTTATTCAAACAAGCAAAAGAAAAATCTCCTGCTATTATCTTCATCGACGAGATTGATGCAGTGGGTAGAGCGAGAGGAAAAAGCAATATGTCAGGCGGAAATGACGAAAGAGAAAATACATTGAACCAATTGCTAACCGAAATGGATGGTTTTGGTACAAACTCTAACGTAATTGTTCTGGCGGCTACCAACAGAGCTGATGTTCTTGACAAAGCGTTAATGCGTGCAGGTCGTTTTGACAGACAAATTTTTGTTGACTTACCGGACATCCGTGAAAGAGCTGAAATTTTTGCAGTTCACTTAGCGCCTATTAAAAAAGTAGAAGGTCTTGACCTTGATTTCTTAGCCAAACAAACTCCGGGATTCTCTGGTGCTGACATCGCAAATGTTTGTAACGAAGCAGCCTTAATTGCTGCCCGTAACAACAAAACTGCGGTAGACAGACAAGATTTCCTTGATGCTGTTGACAGAATCATTGGCGGACTTGAAAAGAAAAATAAAATTATCACACCGGAAGAAAAAAGAGCAATCGCAATTCACGAAGCTGGTCACGCAACGGTAAGCTGGATGTTAGAGCATGCTGCACCGCTAATCAAAGTAACTATTGTTCCTCGTGGACAGAGTTTAGGAGCTGCCTGGTACCTTCCGGAAGAAAGACAAATCGTTAGAACAGATCAAATGTTAGACGAAATGTGTGCTACTATGGGTGGAAGAGCTGCTGAAAAAGTAACTTTCGACCGCATTTCAACAGGAGCATTAAGCGATCTTGAAAAAGTTACACGTCAGGCTCGTGCTATGGTAACCATTTATGGATTGAATGATAAAATTGGAAACGTTACTTATTATGACTCAAGCGGTCAGAGTGAATACAATTTTTCAAAACCATATTCTGACGAAACTGCCAAAATCATTGACAAAGAAATCTCAGAATTAATTGAAGGCCAATACCAAAGAGCCATTCATATTCTTGAAGAAAACAAAGACAAGCTAAATCAATTGGCTGACATATTAATTGAAAAAGAAGTTATTTTTAAAGATGACTTAGAAACAATTTTCGGAAAACGTAGTTTTGATAAAAATTTAGAAGAAGTCGTTTCCTAAAGAATTCACTAAATATGTAATATTTTTTAAAATCTTAATTCAAAATAGCCTTTTGAATTAAGATTTTTTTATCTTTGAACGTTTTCAATTAACATGTAAAGTATTTCATATAAAATGAATTTTTTCAAAAAAATATTTGGTTCCAGCGACGCTGCTTCTGACGAGGAACATGAAAGTGAATACGGGGGGAATCAAGCTCCGGACAGTCATTTATCTATTGATGAAAGATTCATTTTCAATTTCAAGAAAAATGGCGGTAAATTCTTGTATTGTGAAAACAAACAAGAAGTTGCAGAACAGTTTGAAAACATCCTGGAAGAAAACGACTGGTTCGAAAATGAGGTTCTGTGTTATGAACCTGCCCTTTTTAGTTTATTGGAAGAAAACAAACTACTTTATATCTCTCCGCGAAATCCAAAATTTTTATTGGCCACCTGCGAGAATCTAATTGCCGATGAAGGCTCTATTTTGTTTTCATCCAAACAAATCAGACAGGATAAACCAAACGAATTACCTGCAAATATTGTCATAATTGCCACAACAAGTCAGATACTTTCGATCAAAAGTGATGGACTTAGCGCTATCAAACGCAAATACGAAAGAGACTATCCTACTAACATTACCACAATAAAATATTTCGAAAAAGCGAAAGAAGAAGATTTTACCCAATACGGAAGTGTTGCCAAAAATCTGTATTTATTGCTCTTAGAAGACCTTTAAGATGAACGAAACACTCAAGAGAACCATTTCTGGTGCTGTTTATATCGCTTTATTATTAACTTCTATTCTGTTTTCTACCGAAAGCTTTATTATTCTTTTTGGCATTTTTCTAATTATCGCCACTTACGAATTCTGTAATTTAGTTGGAATCAATAAAATAGTTTCCATTTTATTTGTTTCACTTTTCTACAGCACTGTCGCTTTGATTAGTTTTTACAAAGCCGAAACAGAAAATTATATTAGTAAAACCATAAAAGAGAACATTCAAATTACGGTTGATACCGAAAAACTCTTTTCTGTACTGCTTATTATCACCCTGATTGTATCTGTAAAATGCATTGTATTTTTGTTTGATGACACGCAAATCATTAGCAAATCATCCAAATACATCTATTTACTGGGATACGTCACGCTTCCTTTTCTTTTTATCACTAAAATTTCATTCGGAATTAAAGATTACAATCCAAAAATCATCATCGGATTATTCGTTTTGATCTGGACCAATGATACGTTTGCCTATTTAGTGGGGAAATCAATGGGGAAACATAAATTATTTGAACGTATTTCGCCTAAAAAAACGATTGAAGGCTTTCTCGGAGGAGTTGTTTTTGCTGCCTTTGCCGGTTTTTTAATCTCAAAACTATACATACAACCTAAACCGGATTTTAGCACTAAATCTATTTTAATCTGGATGATTATTGCTTTAATCGTTAGTGTCTTCGGAACGATTGGTGATTTGATTGAATCTAAATTCAAAAGAGTTGCCGGAGTAAAAGACAGCGGTTCCATCATGCCGGGTCACGGAGGTGTATTAGATCGACTAGATAGTGTTATATTTGTAGCACCAATTATATTTTTATTTTATCAAATTTTATACTATGTTTCATAAAGAAGGAGGCCCATCTATTTTATTAGGCACTGTTTTCGCAGTAGCTGTACTTTTAATTGCTGAGAAATTCATTGATATCAATTGGCTAAGAATACTAGTTCAACTAGCTGGTGTATTGGTTTTAATTATCATTTTGCAATTTTTCAGAAATCCAAAAAGAATCGCAATCAGAAACAGCGATCACATTCTTGCTCCGGTTGACGGAAAAGTGGTTGTTATTGAAGAAGTTTACGAAGGGGAATATTTCAAAGACAAACGTCTGCAAGTATCCATCTTTATGTCGCCAATAAACGTACACGTAACCCGTTACGCAATGGACGGTATTATTAAATTCAGTAAATACCACCCTGGAAAGTTTTTGGTAGCCTGGCATCCAAAAGCAAGTGAAGAAAACGAAAGAACGACAGTTGTAATTGAAAACGAAACTTTCGGACAAGTATTATACAGACAAATTGCTGGTGCTTTGGCGCGCAGAATTGTTAATTATGCTAAAGAAGGAATGCAGGTTGTACAAGGAACAGATGCAGGATTTATTAAATTTGGTTCAAGAGTAGATTTATTTTTACCTTTAGGTACTCCAATCAATGTAGTATTAAACCAAAAAGCAATTGGTGGAAAAACCATCATCGCTACAAAAGCTTAATGACCGAAAAAGATTTAGATACTCGTTTTTCAGAGGCTGTTGAGACCGCTTTAAAAATGACTCAGGCCGCGCTGCCACAAGACGTGCAGTTAAGGCTTTATGCCTATTACAAACAGGCTACTTTTGGAACAGCGGTGTACAATCAATCGGATAATTTTGATTTACGAAATGCTTTCAAAACAAATGCCTGGATGCAAATAAGTCATTTGACAGCTGATGAGGCTAAAGAAAATTATATCGCAATCATTAATGCATTAACATCAAAATAACTAACATTATGAAGAATAACATTGTTCGTTTCAGCATTTTAGCTTCATTTTTTCTATTATTTTCTTGTAATGATAATAAGCTAACCGAGGTTGTCGAAGTTCCTTTACCAACAAAAGAAGAAAAAATTACGATTGGATCGCCAAATGATGTCAAAGCGGACCCGGGTTCGTTTGAAATGACAAAATTGCCTTTCGCCTACGATGCTTTGGCTCCTGCAATCAGAACACTTACTTTAGAGACACATTATTCAAAACATTATTTGACCTATACCAACAATTTTAATAGAGAAATTGTAAATACGGAGTTTGAAAATATGCCTATCGAGGATATTCTTAAAAAAATGGATCTTAGCAATGCTAAGCTGCGTCAAAATGCAGGTGGCTATTACAATCATACGTTGTATTTTAATATCCTGACACCAAAAGAATCAACACCAAAAGATACTTTGGCAGGTTCGATTAACAAGGAATTTGGCTCTTTGAGCAATCTTACCAGTCAGTTTAAAGGTCAGGCCACAAAACAGTTCGGATCCGGATGGGTTTGGCTGGTAGTCGACAGGGCCGGAAAACTTCAGGTAACTACAACGGACAACCAGGACAATCCTTTGATGAAAAATGCCCTGATTCCAGGAACGCCAATTTTAGGGATCGATCTTTGGGAACATGCTTATTATCTGGATTACCAAAATAGAAAAGGAAGTTATGTAGATGCTTTTTATCAGCATATTAACTGGGAAAAAGTAAACGAATATTACGTCGAGGCTTTGAAAAAAGTCAAAAAAGTATAAATCATAAAAAAGCTGATACCGCGAAGTATCAGCTTTTTTTATGCGCTTAAATGAAATAAAACCTAATTCGTGTAAATCTACTTCAACTTGTAAATAAAGGACTCTGAAGGCGCTATTTTAATTTTCACCACTCCTTCTCCATTATTCACTTTTAAGGACACGACACCTTTTCCATACAGTTGATCTTTCAGTTCGTAGATTCCCTCCTTCAAATTCCATTTTGCAATAATATCCGAAGGAATCTTCAACTCAAATTCACTAGTTTTTTCTGAAGAAAAATTAGTCACTATTATCAGTTTTTGATTCGCTGACCAACGCACATACGAATAAATCAAATCATCGTAATGAGAAGTATTCTGACGGTTTATAGTTTGGATTTCCTGAAAGCTCCCCATTAAAGCTGGGCTCTTAATCGAGAAGTTTAACAATCTCTTGTAAAAATCGCGAAGGTTTTTCTCTGAATCTGAAAGCTGTCCTCCGTCAAATTTTCCGTTATTCATCCAGCGTTGATGATTGGGTACACCGATATAATCAAATATTGAAGTTCGGGAGCGGGTTCCGAAACCAGCATTTTCATTTGCTGCCTCCCCTACCTCCTGTCCAAAATAAATCATCGTTGGAGCCGTACTAATGGTTGCCGAAACTACCATCAAAGGTTTTCCGCGTTCCGGAGTTCCCGCAAATTCAAGGCTCGCTAAACGCTGTTCGTCATGATTGTCTAAAAAATGAAGCATATGATGCTCAATATCCGCCATTCTTTTTTGAATATCCGACAATTCATCTGGCAACGATTTTCCACGAATAACATCTTTCAGTTTATCGTAAGTCTCTACTTTATCATACAGGTAATCCATTTTTCCTAAGCGGATGTAATTGCGATACTCATTTGGATTGTATACTTCTGCCAATAAAAAAGCATTTGAATTTTTCATTTTGATCGCCGAATTCATATAACTCCAAAATTCGTACGGAACCATCTCGGCCATATCATAACGAAAACCATCTACTCCTTTATCGATCCAATACAAAGCGATCGACCTGAACTTCTTCCAGGAATCCGGAACGTCTTTGTCCTGCCAAAAAGCAAAATGCTCCTGATACGATTTTTGATCAAATCCGGCAGGCAGCTCCGGAAAATCCTTCGAACCATCAGGACGGATTCCGTAATTTACTTTCACCGTTTCATACCAGTCATTTTGATCCGGTTTTACTTTTCTCGAGCCATTTCCGGTCCATTTTGCAGGATTCTCATCAAATACACCATCCACCAGTGCATTTTTCTCTCCGTTTAACGGAATATCTCCATCCGGAATTTCAAAATGATTGTTTGGGATATAGTAAAAGTTATTATCGCGCCTGTACTCCATATGAACATCATCAGCCGCACCAAAATCCTTCGCTCCGGCCGGATTGCTTTTTCCTTCGTATTTTCGCGCAATATGATTGGGCACGATATCAATAATCAGTTTTAATCCTGCCTGATGTGTACGTTTGATTAAAGTTTCAAATTCCTGCAATCGGTTTGCCGGATTCACTGCTAAATCGGGATTTACATTGTAATAATCCTTTACCGCATACGGAGATCCGGCACGGCCTTTTACCACTTCAGGATCATCATCCGAAATCCCATAGGCTTTATAATCCCCAACCAAGGCATGATGCGGAACACCCGTGTACCAAATATGGGTTACCCCTAAATCTTTGATTTCATGCAATGCTTTGTCGGTAAAATCATTAAATTTTCCAACACCGTTCTCTTCAATAGTCCCCCAGGGCTTATTGGTGGTATTTTTATTCCCGAACAAACGCGTGAAGACCTGATACACCACAATCTTATTCTCTTTAGCAACCTCTTCTTTACTTGCGTTCATTTTTAGATCTTTGGTTTTACATGCTGAAAACAACAGGACGGCAGACATTCCTGCAACAAAAATTTTCTTATTTATCATATTTACTTTAATAATCTGATTTGTTTCCTGACTAAAAATTATACTTCTAATTCCGGAAATCACTTCCTAAATTTAGGCTAATTTTTAAATTCATCAGAAAACTAAAAACATTTTTGTTAGACCACACCTTCAAAATTGCGAACTACAACGTAAGAGTACAACGTTTTGTTGATAAATTAGATTCAAAACTACAGAGATAAATAGTACAAAGTTGGCCCTTGAAATGACTTAAAATTACGGAAACCATCAAGCTTTACGGCTCTTGCGCTCTTGCCACTCTAAAAATAAATTGGCGTTGATAAATTAATCTTAATATCCATAAAGGTTCTAACCTTTTTCATAAATTTGACAAAAAATTAATCCATTGAAGAAATTACTCTTTTTCATATCCTATTGTTTGCTTTTTTTAAGCGTACAAGTCCTTTTTGCTCAAAAACCTAAAACAATAATTGTTGAAAATGCTGATTTTCAAGAAATCAACGAAAACGAAATCCCGGGAGCTTTACTATTAATTGGAAACGTAAAAGTAAATCACGATGGTGTTGTGCTTACCTGTAACCGCGCTTACTTTTTTCAAAAAGAAAACTATCTAAAAGCTTTTGGAAACGTACAATTAGTGCAGGGTGACACCTTGTTTCTAAACAGTAAATATGCCGAATACAGCGGAAATGTAAAAAAAGCCTTTGCAACCGGAGATGCCGTAATGAGTTCTCCCGATGCCACTTTAAGCACCGATACTATAAACTTTGACCGAAATATTCAGCAGGTATTTTACAATACAAAAGGTACCATCATCAACAAAGACAATACACTGGTGAGTAAATCGGGAAGGTATTATGTGGCCGAGAAAAAATTTCAGTTCTTAACTTCCGTAACCATTACCAATCCAAAATATGTTATAAAATCGAACCATTTGGATTATTATAGCAATTCGGGGCACTCCTATTTACTTGGTCCTTCCACTATTACCAGTAAAGCCAATTACATTTATACCGAAAGAGGCTTTTATGACACCAAGAAAAATTTGGCGCATTTTCTGCGGAAATCCTACATCAAATACGATGACCGACTCATAGAAGGCGACAGTTTGTACTACAATCGAAATATCGAATTTGCCTCTGCCACCCGAAATGTAAAAATCACAGACTCCATCAATCGGGGAATTGTAAAAGGCCATTATGCTGAAATTTACAAACTTAAAGATTCAATGTTCGTAACCAAAAGAGCGGTAGCTATAAATCTGGTGGAAAAAGATTCGGTTTATATTCACGGAAAAAAATTGATGGTGACCGGAAAAGAAGGCGAACGTATTTTAAGAGCTTACAACAACGTGCGTTTTTACAAAATAGACATGAGTGGAAAATGTGATTCTATTCATTCGAATTCCAAAACTGCTTTGACAAAACTGATTGGAAATCCAATTCTCTGGAACGGAGAAAGCCAGATTACCGGAGATGTAATGCATCTTATTGGCGATAAAAACACCAAAAAACTGGACTCCTTAAAAGTCCTCAACAACACCTTTATTGTCTCGCGGGATACCCTCGGAACCGGCTACAATCAGGTCAAGGGACTCAATTTGTTTGGGAAATTCAAGGAAGGAAAACTACACGATGTCGATGTGATCAAAAACACCGAGGTGATCTATTACATGCGCAATGATGACAATGAATTAATCGGAATCAACAAAAATGTAAGCAGTAAAATCAATCTGATCATAGAAAACAATGATATTGAAACCATTACCTTTTTCAACAAAGTAGACGGTGACGTATATCCTGAAGCCGATTTGCCTGAAAATGCCCGTAAATTAAAAGGCTTACGTTGGCGAGGCGACGAACGAATAAAATCGAAAGATGATATTTTTACCGCTGAAGACAATGAAATGAACGATAAATTAATCCAGGAAGGAAAAGACGAAGAGGCTAAAGATAAAGACACTCCGATAAAAGTCAGAAAAGAAACGCTGGATTACGACAAAAAGAAACCCGCGGTGAAGAAAACTACAAGCGCTAAGAGTAAAAAATAGTTTTCAGTTTTCAGTCGCAGTATTCAGTCGCAGTCGCAGTTTTCACTAACTGAAAACCGAGACTGAAAACTGAGACTAAACTCATAAACTTAGTACCTCAGTCCCTTTGCTCCTTTGAACCTTAAAGAAATGAATCCAGATTTTATAAAATACCAGGCACAAACTTCACCATACCCATTGGGAATGGAGGTTTCGCACGCCATTGGCTCGTACATTTACGATACTAACGATAAAAAATACTTAGATTTTGTAGCAGGTGTTTCTGCCTGTACGCTTGGACATCAGCATCCGAGAGTCAATCAGGCCATTAAAGATCAGCTTGACAAGTATTCGCATGTGATGGTTTATGGCGAATATTCTCAAAGTCCGGCGGTACAATATTGCAAACTAATGGCTTCGCTCCTGCCTGAATCTTTAAGCAAAACGTATTTGGTTAACTCCGGAACAGAAGCGATTGAAGGAGCCTTAAAACTAGCCAAGCGAACAACAGGCCGCAGCCAGCTGATTTCCTGTCACAACGCCTATCATGGCAATACTATGGGATCTATGAGTGTTATGGGCTTTGAAGAACGCAAACAAGCCTTCAGACCCCTGCTACCGGATGTTGACTTTATCACCTTCAATAACGAAGAAGATTTACAAAAAATAACAACTAGAACTGCTGCAATATTATTAGAAACCATTCAGGGAGGTGCCGGATTTATTGAACCTCACAACAATTTTCTTCAAAAAGTCAGAAAGCGTTGTGACGAAGTTGGTGCCCTGATGATTGTTGACGAAATCCAGCCTGGTTTTGGCCGAACCGGAAAACTATTTGGCTTTCAGAATTACGATGTCGTTCCGGATATTGTGGTGATGGGAAAAGGAATGGGCGGCGGAATGCCGGTAGGTGCTTTTACAGCTTCGGCAGAAAAAATGGATCTTTTGACTGAAAATCCGAAACTGGGACACATTACCACTTTTGGAGGCCACCCTGTCATTGCGTCAGCCTGCCTGGCTACTTTGCAGGAATTAACTGAAACAAACATAATGCAGGAGGCTTTAGAAAAAGAAAAACTCTTCAGATCGCTTTTGGTACATCCTTTGATAAAGGAAGTTAGAGGAAAAGGACTAATGCTTGCCGCGATGACCGAAACTGCCGAAATAACCAATGAAGTTATTTTAAACTGTCAGGACAAAGGGCTTATATTATTCTGGTTGCTTTTTGAAGGATGCGCCATAAGAATAACACCTCCATTAACCATTTCTGAAGAAGAAATCAAAGAAGGCTGTGCCATAATTTTAGAGGTTATGGATGAAATCCTGAAAAAGAAACAACAAGTTTAATAAAACGCATGATAACTGGGATTTGTTTCCCATCGGTATCTAAAAATAATAACAAATAATCTTTTTATAAATCAGAAGATTATGACTAAAAACAGAATCGGAATTCTGTCCATATTGTTAATTAAATTGTTCAAAACAATTAATTTCCTTTCCCCACAGCAATAATATGGTTGCCTAAATTTATAACAGGCTAATTTCAAATAAAGAGAGTATGCAATTAAGCAACGAAGAAGAAGATTATAACCTATCCCTATCCAAATTTGAGTCGATGTTAAAAACTAACAAAGTACTCTTTTTTGATTCTGAAGAATTCGAAGAAATTATTCTTCATTATTTAGACATAGGTAAGGCTAATTTAGCAAAGAAGGCCTTAAAACTTGCATTAGACCAACACCCAAAATCTACAGGCTTAAAATTAGTACAAGTAGAAATGCTGGTTTACGACGATAAACTGGAAATCGCCGAAAAACTCTTAAATGAGTTGTATGCAATTGAACCGAATAACGAGGAAATTTACATCCAGAAAGCCAATATCTGTTCTAAGAGAGATCAACACGAAAAAGCGGTAGAATTACTTAAGATTGCCCTGCAATTTACAGATGATTACGCCGACGTGTACAACCTGATTGGAATGGAGTATCTTTTTATGGATAACCTCGAGATGGCAAAAGACAGCTTCATCAAATGTCTTGAAGAAGATTTAGAAGATCAGTCTGCTCTTTACAACGTGGTGTATTGTTTTGAATTTTTAGATCAAAACCAGGAAGCCATCGTGTATCTTAACAATTATATCAATAAAAACCCGTATAGCGAAATTGCCTGGCACCAGCTTGGACGTTTGCATTATGGTGTAAAAGAATACGAAAACGCCATTCGCGCTTTTGATTATGCAACGCTGATTGACGATGAGTTTTTGGGCGCTTTCATGGAAAAAGCAAAAGCTTACGAACGTTTAAAAAAATACAACGAAGCTATCGAAAGCTACAACCGTACTATCGAGCTTGACGATGCCACTTCCTATGCTTTATTGCGTATTGGGAAATGCTACGAGAAACTTGGAAATTCAGCAAAGGCGTTACAATATTACAACCAAACGGTACATGAGGATCCGCTTTTAGACAAAGGATGGATCGCCATTACTGACTTTCATGTACGCCAGAAAAATTTTCAAAAAGCCCTCTTTTTTGTCAACAAAGCACTAGCAATCGACAATCAAAATCGTTTGTACTGGAAACGTTATGCGACGATCAACAAACAAATGAACTTTTTTGAAGAAGCTGAATTTGGATACCGAAAAGCGGTTGAATTTGGAGATTATGCTTTGGATACCTGGTTATTCTGGGTTGACATTTTGCAATTTCTGGGCGAATTCGAAAGTGCCATTCAGACCCTGCTTCAGGCCACTGAATATTTTCCGGAAGAAAACGAAATCGAATACCGATTGGCCGGATTGTATTTCATGATTCAGGACACTACCAAAGCTAAATTTCATTTGAGCAACGGTTTGCGTTTAAACTTTGATAATTACATCTTAATCGAAGATTTATTTCCGGTAGTATGGTCGAAAAAAACGGTTCAAAATTACATTGAAAAACACAGAAAATAATAATGATTGATATTTTAAGAAGACGTTTTGGCTTGCTAGGCCGTAATATTAGTTACTCTTTTTCAAAAGGATATTTTACAGAAAAATTTAGCGATGAAGTTTTTGCCGGCAACAGCTACGAAAATTTCGATATTTCTGAAATCAATTATTTCACAGAATTAGTGAAAAACAATCCCGATTTAAAAGGTTTAAATGTTACGATTCCATACAAAGAACAAGTCATTCCATTCTTAGATAAGCTATCCAAAAAAGCAGCCTTAATTGGTGCTGTAAACACTATTAAGTTTACCAAAAGCGGAAAATTAAAAGGATACAACACCGATTATTACGGTTTCAAAAAGTCATTAGAACCTTTACTGGAACCGCATCATAAAAAAGCATTGATTCTGGGAACAGGCGGAGCCTCAAAAGGGGTCGCTTTTGCGCTGGATGAGTTAGGTATCCTCTATACTTTTGTTTCGAGAGAAGCCAAAGAAAACATCATTGATTATAACTTAATCAATGCGACTACTTTTGATAATTTCCAGATCATTATTAACTGTACACCTGTAGGAACAATTCCTGACACCGACGCTTGCCCTGATATTCCGTACGAGTTTTTTACCGACAAACATATCGCTTACGACTTAATTTATAATCCGGCAGAAACCGAGTTTTTAAAAAGAGCTAAGAAAAAGGGTGCCATTATAAAAAACGGCTACGATATGCTTATTTTTCAGGCGGAAAAAGCATGGAAAATCTGGAACAAATAAAAAATCAAAACAGAACAGTACTTCAAATATCTCAACCCGACAGTTTTCAAAAACCTGTCGGGTTTGTTGTTTTTATACCTAATACTCTAAAACAGCTTTTTCTTTGTTCTAATCGAAATAAAATGACTTATGATGCCTTACTACTATCATTTTCTTTTTCATTTTCTAAAAATTCCGGCAATTTATAATTTAAATTAACTTCAAAAAATCAACAAAAAAACCCGCATGATATCTTTAAATTAAACCAATTAGTAAGAATTTCATCGTAAAATAACGTATAAACAAACGAATTATTTTGTAGTTAGAAACACCTTTACTATCTTTCGCTCTGTTTAAAATAAAAACCTTATACATTTAAAATGTTAGAAGAAAAGAATGATAACCTGCAAGAAGCAGACGGAAAATTAGAAATCGATACTAACGATTCTACTCAAAATAGTGCAATTGAAACAGCTGATGCCGATGCAGTAACTGAAAATACAATTTCAGACCCTGAAATTGAATCAGAAGTCCCTGCTGAAGCTATAGAAGTCAATCATCAAACTGCATTAGATGCCATAACAAATTCGAATGCCGAAGAAAGTGAAGACGAGACGCTTAAAGAGCGCCACGAGATTCCTATGCAGGATTATGACACTTTTTCTTTGGATGCGCTTGTTGATGAATTGAAAAAACTGATTAATACTGACAAAGTAATGTCGGTTAAAGATCATATCGAAGAAATCAAAAAGTCGTTTTTATTACAATACAACCACCTTATAGAAGAGAAAAAAGAAGAATTCAACGCTTCTAAACAGGATCCGAATGAAGAATTCGAATACCACTCTCCTTTAAAATCTAAATTTGACGAGTACTATAATGTTTTCAGAGAGAAAAGAAATGCTCATTTTAAACATTTACAAACCAACCTGAAATCGAATTTAGAAAACAGACTTGCCATCGTTGAAGAGTTAAAAGAACTAATCAACCCGCAGGAAAACATCAAAGACACACTTAAACATTTTAATGATTTAAGAGAAAGATGGAAGAATGCCGGTGCAATTCCGAAAGACAAATACAACCATGTATGGAACAATTATCATTTTCATGTAGAAAATTTTTATGATTATCTGCATTTAGATCGTGAAGCCAGAGATTTAGACTTCAAACACAATCTGGAACAAAAACAAAAGATAATTGCTCGCGTTGAAGAATTGGTGAACGAAACCGACATTAGCAAATCGTTCCGTGAATTACAGGACTTACACCGCATCTGGAAAGAAGATATCGGACCGGTTTCTAAAGAACACCGCGATACGATCTGGAACAGATTTAGTGAGCTTACTAAAAAAATTCACGACAAAAGAGAGGTTTTGTTTGAAAGTCAAAGAGCAAACGAACAAAATAACCTTGACGTTAAAAAAGAGATCATTGCAAAAATTGAGGTTTTAGGAACCGAAAAAGTAAATTCTCACTCACAGTGGCTGGTACAAATTCAAAAAGTAGAAGGCCTTAGAAATGAGTTTTTCGCTGCCGGAAAAGTCCCTTCAGAAGTAAATGAAGAAACCTGGGCCGCTTTTAAAACTGCCGTTAGAAACTTTAATTCTTTTAAAAATTCATTTTACAAAGACATTAAAAAAGATCAAAACGACAATTTAAACAAAAAGATGGCTTTAGTAGCAAAAGCCAAAGAACTACAGGAAAGCACCGACTTTACTGCCACTACTCCTATCATGAAACAAATTCAGGAAGAGTGGAAACAAATTGGTCACGTTCCTAAAAAGTATTCTGATAAAATCTGGAAAGAATTTAAAGATGCCTGCAATCACTATTTTGATAAATTAAAAGAGCACAAATCAGAAGAAAACGTTGATGAAGTAGCTGCTTTCGACAACAAAAAAGCATATTTAGACATTCTGAGAGCTTACCAGCTAACCGGTGATCACAAAACAGATCTGGATGCGATTAAAGCGCACATCGAAATCTGGAAAGGATACGGAAAAGTGCCTTTTGCAAGACGTCATATTGAAGGGAAGTTCAATAAAATTTTAGATGCTCTTTTTGAAAAACTAAGTTTGAGTAAAAAAGAAACCGAAATGATGCGTTTCTCCAACCGAATTGATTCTTTGTCTGACAGTAACGATACACGTAAATTAGACAATGAAAAGATTTTCTTAATGCGCAAAATTGAAGAAGTTCAAAATGAAATTTTCCAATTGGAAAACAACATCCAGTTTTTTACCAATACAAAAAATGCCAAAAAAGAAAATTCGATTGTACTTGAAGTTCGTAAAAACATTGCCATTCACAAAGAAAGCCTTGACGTTTGGAAAGAAAAGCTAAAACAATTGCGCAACTTAAATCAGGAATAATTATCCGATCGATCAAAGTCGAAGCCATTTAAATACAAAGACTGCAGTGAAGAAATTCGCTGCAGTTTTTTTTATGCTTTAAAATCTCCATCAAAACTTTTGAACTGTCTTTGAAAGCAGCTTAACGTAAATTATTCCGGCCACCGACATGTAGTCCCTACGGGACATTTCTCTATTAGGGATGACTGCTTAGCTATATCATGCTCCTAATGGAGCGCTATAAATATTTAGCTCTTAAAGGAGCATTGTATCTGAAAAATACCATAATAACTAAACTAACAATATTTTGCTCCTAAAGGAGCACTTTGGCTGAAACTAAACGCTTTACTTTACTACAATAGAAGCCTAAAAAAATCTCGTAGAGATTGCACATTGGTAACCACACAGCTCTCCCTAATATAAAACTGTCCCGTAGGGACTTCACAACTACATCCGCATTATTGACACCAAAGCAGGCAAAACACACCAAGTTATAGCAACAGAAAGCTTTGCGAACTTTGCGTTATACAGGCATAACTGATAAAAAATCTTTGCGCACTTTGCGGTAAAACCTTCAATCACATCCACCTAAAATCTAAAATTTAACGTTTTATTCAACTTTGCAATGCAATTATGTAAGAAAATTAACTATATTTGAAAGTCGCATTATCTAGTGACAATCCATAAAATATCAAATTAATTATTAATTCAAATTACATTACAATGAAATTTACAAGAAAAGCAAATGCCAACTGGAAAGGAACAGGCATGGAAGGAAAAGGAACAATCAGTACGCAAAGCACCACTTTAGACAACGCACAACTATCGTTTAAAACAAGATTTGCAGATGGCGTTGGAACAAATCCCGAGGAACTTGTTGCTGCAGCTCATTCCGGATGTTTTACGATGCAATTGAGCTTTTTACTAAACGAAGGCGGTTACACAGCAGATGACTTAAATACAGAAGCCGCAGTAACATTTGAAGACGGCTCCATCACTTTGATTCATTTAGATCTAAAAGGAAAAGTACCTGGTATTTCAGCAGAAGAATTCGAAAAAACAGCAGCAAAAGCAAAAGAAATCTGTCCGATTTCCAAACTTTTAAATACTACTATCACATTATCTGCTACACTAGTCGCTTAAGACTAAAGCTTAAATAAATTCCAAATCTCAAAATCCAAATTCCAAGCTCTAAAATCCCAAATTCCAATAACAATTGGTATCATTGGATTTTGGGATTTGGAATTTGTTTTCTTTAAGTATTGAGCTATTATCTAATAGAAAAATTCCAAACTTTAAATTATTGAGATTTCAACCTAGCAATAAAAAAATCCAAATTCCAACAATACTTGGTATCATTGGAATTTGGATTTTGGAATTTAAAACTATTGAGTTTTATAAACTCTCGTTAATTCATTGTAGCTTTCAACGCTTTGGCTTCAGCAGTCATTTCTAACGCTTTGTAAACTCCTAATAAAGTTTTAGCAACATCCTCATTTTTAGGATCTAACTCGTTTGCTTTTTTAAGGAAAGGAATAACTCCTTTGAAAACACCTTCTCTTTGTGCTTTCAATACATCGTAACGTTTCATATCCTTAGCAGAAGTTCCCAATTTGTTCATTTCATCAATGATTGGTTTTTCAGCTTCTAATTTTAATGCTGCAAGGTTAAGGTAAGCATTAGCATAGTTTGGATTGATTTCGATTGCTTTTAGGTAATATTTCTCAGCATCAGCAGTATTTTTTGCATTAGCACTGATAACTCCTAAGTTAAAAACTAAATCAGCATTGTTTGGATCTTTTTGCAAAGCCTCACCTACTAACTTTTTGTATGTTTCGTAATCTTTAGACTCTAAATACAAATTCGCTTCTGTCAAAATCAAAGAAGAATCTTCCGGATTTGCTTTTCTTGCATCTGCAATAGCTTGCTTAGCATCTTCACTACGTCCTTTTTGAACCAAGATTAAAGCCAGGTTTTTGTAAATTTCACCTCTTTTAGAAGGAATAGCTTCTGTTTTAGGTTTTTCGTGAGTTCCTAATTTTACCGCTAAATCTCTTTCTTTACCATTGTTAAAACCATCTTCGTTACCAGAAATTTTATTAACAGCCGTGAAGCTTGTTCCTTTTCCTGAATAGTTTAATTTTTTTAACTCTTCGTACATTGGCAAAGCAAGATCAAAATCCTGAGCATTTACAGCTGTAGAAGCTGCATAGTATAAGTTGATTGTATCTTTTTTGTCTAACAAATAAGCATCATACAATTTTTTTGCTCCATCAGCATGTTTGGTTGCCTGAGAATCTGCAATTGCAGCGTTAATCAATTTTCCTTTTATTTCAGTAATAGAAGCTGCAGCCTGAGTAGAGTATTTAACTTTTCCAGATGCTTTTTCAACATCAATTAGTTTTTTATAAGTCTCAGCAGCAAGAGAAAGGTTTTTCCCCTCTTCTACTTTTTTATTTGCCAAATCTAAATAAGCATTACCTTTTACAAAATAGTATTGTGCTTGTTCAACATCTTTGGCATTTACTACCATATTTTCAGCATCTTTTAATATCGTAAGTGCTCCCTGAGCATCTCCGCTTTTTAATGCCTTTTCAGCACTCTTAATCTGATCCTTCTGAGCAAAAGTAGCTACTGAAATCAATAATGCTGACGCAAGTATTACATATTTACTTTTCATAATATTCAATTTGTGTATTTAATTATAAGTGGTTTATTTTCTACTATTCTTCAGATTCCTCTTCTTCAGAATCATCTTCATCCTCTAATTCTTCTTCTGAATCATCATCGTCGTCATCGTCTTCAACAACACCATCATCTTCAAGAACTTCTAAGTCTGGTTTCACTCTCTCAATAACCGATTCAATCACGTTACCGTCTTCGTCTACAACAACTTCGGCAACATCATCTTTCATTACTTTTGTTACCGCAGCAATAGAATCTTTACCTTTTAAGTTAATCAATCGAACTCCCTGAGTGGCACGCCCCATTACACGTAAATCTTCAATAGCCATTCTAATCGTTAACCCAGACTTGTTGATAATCATTAAATCATCAGCATCTGTTACCGCATTGATAGAGATTAATTTTCCTGTTTTCTCGGTAATATTAAGGGTTTTAACTCCTTTTCCTCCACGATTTGTAATTCTGTAAACATCCTCACCATCGTCGTCAACTAATTTAGTACGTTTTCCGTATCCGTTTTCTGTTACCACCAAAATTTGCGAATCGTTAACATTCTCTTTATCAATGGTTACCATTCCAATTACTTCATCGGTATCGTCTTTTAAAGTAATTCCACGAACTCCTGAAGCAGTTCTTCCCATCGGACGCGTTTTAGTTTCCTCAAAACGAACCAGTTTACCTGATTTAACTGCCAGAATAATTTGGCTCTCTCCGTTGGTTAATTTAGCTTCCAATAACTCATCACCTTCTTTAATCGTAATAGCAGCAACACCATTTACCCTTGGTTTAGAATACTTCTCTAAAGATGTTTTCTTAACCTGTCCTTGTTTGGTTACCATTACAAGATTGTGACTGTTGATATAATCTTTGTCTTTTAAGTCTTGTGTACAAATGAAAGCTTTTACTTTATCATCGCTCTCAATGTTTACCAGGTTTTGGATGGCTCTACCTTTTGCCGTTTTGCTTCCTTCCGGAATTTCGTAAACACGCATCCAGAAACATTTTCCTTTTTGTGTAAAGAACATCATATATTGGTGGTTGGTTGCCACGAACATATGCTCAAGGAAATCCTGATCTCTTGTTCCTGCACTTTTTTGTCCAACTCCTCCTCTGTTTTGAGTTTTATATTCAGTAAGGTTGGTACGTTTGATATAACCGGCATGTGAAATTGTAATCACCACATTTTCATCGGCAATTAAATCTTCGATACTAACATCTCCACCTGAATATTCGATAGTAGAACGACGCTCATCTCCGTATTTTTCACGGATTTCTTCCAGTTCTTCTTTAATTAAATTCGTTCTTAAATCGACATCTGCCAATAAGGCTTTCAAATGTTCGATTAACTTCATTAATTCGTCAAATTCAGCTCTTAACTTATCTTGCTCCAGACCTGTTAACTGACGCAAACGCATCTCAACAATTGCTCTGGCCTGAATGTCTGACAAATTGAATCTTTCGATTAATTTCTCACGGGCTTCTTCGGTATTTTTAGACCCTCTGATGATCGCAATTACTTCGTCGATATTATCCGAAGCAATAATTAAACCTTCTAAAATATGTGCTCTTTCTTCAGCTTTACGCAATTCAAAACGCGTTCTTCTTACTACTACATCGTGACGGTGCTCAATAAAATAATGAATCATATCTTTCAGATTCAACATTTGTGGGCGACCTTTTACCAGTGCAATATTGTTTACACTAAAAGAAGATTGTAATGAAGTATATTTATATAAGGTATTCAAAACTACGTTTGGCGTAGCATCACGTTTCAGAATGTAAACGATACGCATACCGTTTCTATCCGACTCGTCACGAATATTCGCAATACCTTCAATTTTTTTATCGTTAACCAAATCAGCCGTACGTTTGATCATTTCGGCTTTGTTTACCTGATATGGAATCTCGGTAACAATGATACATTCTCTTCCGTCTACTTCTTCAAAACCTACTTTAGCACGCATTACAATACGTCCTCTACCGGTTTTAAAAGCTTCACGAACTCCTTCATAACCGTATATTACACCACCGGTTGGAAAATCCGGAGCTTTAATATGCGTCATTAATTCGTCAACTTCAATATCGTTATTATCAAGATACGCTAAGGTACCATTGATTACTTCGGTTAAATTGTGTGGCGGCATATTGGTTGCCATACCAACGGCAATACCTGTAGCTCCGTTTACTAATAAAGTAGGAACTCTTGTTGGCATTACTTTTGGCTCATATAAAGTATCGTCAAAGTTCAACTGAAAGTCAACCGTTTCTTTTTCGATATCTGCCATGATATCTTCAGAAATCTTACGCATTCTGGCCTCGGTATAACGCATTGCTGCCGGGCTATCGCCATCAACAGAACCAAAGTTACCCTGACCATCCACTAATAAATATCGCATACTCCATTCCTGAGCCATACGTACCATCGCATCATATACCGAGGTATCTCCGTGCGGGTGATACTTACCCAGAACCTCTCCTACGATTCTTGCAGATTTTTTGTGGGCAGATCTTGATGTTACTCCTAAGTCATACATTCCGTAAAGAACTCTTCGATGCACTGGTTTCAAGCCATCTCTAACATCTGGAAGTGCTCTCGATACGATTACTGACATCGAATAATCGATGTAAGCTGATTTCATTTCATCTTCTATGTTAATAGGAATTAACTTTTCTCCTTCAGACATAAGTTGTTATATTAAATAATTATATTAGTTTCAAAGCGTGCCAAGATACGTTTTTTTGAAATTTTTTCAGCTATTTGCTTACACTTATTTCAATGATTTATTAACAACTTTATTTTAGGTTTTAGTTAATAAATTAAGCGTATTTTAACGCTTTTATTGTTATTTTTTTTGTCACTTAGCTGTCAGGAGATGCTGATGGGTACGGTTTTTGTTTTTCAAACAGTAATTCACTAAATTTACAATACCAATTATATATTATGGATGATAATTTTTCACCAAGAGTAAAAGATGTTATTACCTACAGTAAAGAGGAAGCCTTGCGTTTGGGCCACGACTTTATTGGTACTGAACATCTAATGCTAGGCATTTTAAGAGATGGAAACGGAAAAGCTATTCATATACTTAATAACCTTGCAGTCGATTTAGATCATTTACGCAGGAAGGTAGAAATACTTAGTCCAGCCAATCAAAGCGTTGAAGTAAATGCCGAAAAGAAAAACCTTCATCTCACGCGTCAGGCGGAAAGAGCCCTGAAGACCACCTTTCTGGAAGCAAAAGTATTTCAAAGCTCGTCGATTAGCACGGCGCACCTGCTTTTATGCATCTTACGAAACGAAAACGATCCAACAACCAAGCTATTGAATAAACTAAAAATAGATTATGACATAGCTAAAGAACAATATTTAAATATGACTCCAAACGAAGAAGAATTCTTAGAAAACTTGCCAAGAAACGAATCGTATAATGACGATTCAGGACAAGATGACAGTCTTAAAGAAAGTAGTTTTAACAATCCCGCCAATAAGTCAAACAAAAAATCCAAGACTCCGGTTCTGGACAATTTTGGGAGAGATTTAACAGAAATGGCAGAGGAAGGAAAACTGGATCCGGTTGTAGGACGCGAGAAAGAAATCGAACGCGTTTCTCAAATTCTAAGCCGTAGAAAAAAGAACAACCCGCTTCTTATTGGAGAGCCGGGAGTTGGTAAATCTGCTATCGCGGAAGGACTGGCTCTGCGCATTATTCAGAAAAAAGTATCCCGTATTCTTTTCCACAAACGTGTGGTTACCCTTGATCTGGCCAGTTTAGTAGCCGGAACAAAATACCGCGGTCAGTTTGAAGAAAGAATGAAAGCCGTAATGAACGAGCTGGAGAAAAACGATGATATCATTCTTTTCATTGACGAAATCCACACCATCGTAGGCGCTGGTGGAGCAACAGGTTCACTTGATGCTTCAAACATGTTCAAACCTGCTTTGGCAAGAGGCGAAATTCAATGTATTGGAGCGACTACTCTTGACGAGTACAGACAATATATTGAAAAAGACGGCGCTCTTGAAAGACGTTTTCAAAAAGTAATTGTAGAACCAACTTCTGTTGAAGAAACAATTGCCATCTTAAACAATGTAAAAGACAAATACGAAGATCACCACAATGTTACGTATACCCAGGAAGCTATTGAAGCCTGCGTTAAATTAACAAACAGATATATGTCTGAGCGTTTCTTACCGGACAAAGCTATCGATGCTCTGGACGAAGCAGGATCACGCGTTCACATTACTAACATTGATGTTCCGAAACAAATTTTAGACTTGGAACGTCAGTTAGAAGAAGTTCGCGAGATGAAAAACATGGTGGTTAAAAAACAAAAATACGAAGAGGCTGCCAAACTTCGCGACGACGAAAAACGTATCGAAAAAGACCTGGCTGTCGCTCAGGAACAATGGGAAGAAGACTCTAAAAACAACCGAATTGAAGTTACAGAAGATAACGTAGCCGATGTTGTTTCGATGATGACCGGAATTCCTGTTAACCGTATTGCACAAACAGAAAGCAACAAATTAGCCCAATTACCTGAATTGATTCAGAATAAAGTAATCGGACAAAATGAAGCTGTTTTAAAAATTGCACGTTCTATTCAACGTAACAGAGCCGGACTTAAGGATCCGAACAAACCAATTGGTTCGTTTATCTTCCTGGGTCAGACTGGGGTTGGTAAAACACAATTGGCAAAAGTTTTAGCAAAAGAATTATTCGATTCTGAAGATGCGTTAATCCGTATCGACATGAGTGAATACATGGAGAAATTTGCAATCTCCCGTTTAGTTGGAGCGCCTCCGGGATACGTTGGATACGAAGAAGGTGGACAGTTGACTGAAAAAGTTCGCAGAAAACCATATTGTGTAGTTCTTTTAGATGAGATCGAAAAAGCACATCCGGATGTATTCAATATGATGCTTCAGGTTTTAGATGACGGATACTTAACGGATAGTTTAGGTCGCAAAATCGACTTTAAAAACACGATTATCATCATGACTTCTAATGTTGGAGCGCGTCAGTTGAAAGATTTTGGACAAGGTGTAGGATTCGGAACTGCTGCAAAAGTAGCTCAGGCCGATGAAAACTCAAAAAGCATTATCGAAAATGCATTGAAGAAAACCTTTGCTCCTGAGTTCTTAAACAGAATTGATGACGTAATCGTATTCAATGCTTTAGAAAAAGCTGATATTGATTTGATTATCGAAATTGAACTTAAAAAATTGTACAGCCGAATCTCAGAATTAGGATACACTTTAAGTCTTACCGATAAAGCGAAAGCGTTTATTGCTGAAAAAGGATTTGACAGACAATTTGGTGCAAGACCTCTAAAAAGAGCGATTCAGAAATATGTTGAAGATTTGTTAGCAGAAGAAATCATCACTTCAAAAATACATTCAGGTGATGAAATCTTAATGGACCTGAAAGATGATTCTCAGGAACTATCTGTAGAAATCCACAAAGCCGAAGAGCCGACTAATCAATAAATTAGTTTTAATTTATAACAAGAATAACATGCCCGTTACGTTTTCATAACATAACGGGCATTTTTTTTGGAAAATTTGCTATCTTTAATAAAAGCAAATAGCTATTTTTGGCTATTAAATTCTATAATAAAAAACAACGTATGCTTCAAAACAAAGTCATTTTAGGTAGCGAAGAATGGTGCTCATTTCCAGAACTAGGGATCCCGACAATCAAGGCTCGTGTGGATTCTGGTGCCAAAACTTCGGCAATGCACGCTATAAACATAGCTCCTTTTATAAAAAATGATGCCAATTGGGTGAAATTCGATATTAATCCTATTCAGAATAATATTAAAACCATCATTCATTGTGAAGCACCGCTGGTTGACAAAAGAATTGTAAAAAGCTCAAGTGGTTTTAGAGAACACCGCTACGTGATTCAGACCCATTTAAAAATTGGCGATATCAAATGGCCTATCGAAATGACCCTGACCAACAGGGATTCTATGGGCTTCCGAATGCTTTTAGGCCGTGAAGCTATGAGCGGACGTGTATTGGTTGATCCCGAAGAAAAATACCTTTTAGGACAGCCAAGCCCTGAAGCCTTAAAAGAATTGTACCAAAACTCTGAAAAAGCAAGCTCAGGATTAAGAATTGGTCTTTTAGCCAGTAATCCCGAATTGTACAGCAATAAAAGAATCATGGAAGCGGGTGAAATGCGCGGACATGAAATGCATTTTTTGAATATCAAAGAATGTTATATGAAACTGGATGCCAAAACTCCCGAAATTCACTATCGTGGCGGGAAAATACTAAACCAGTTTGATGCTATCATCCCTCGAATCCGACCAAGTATTACTTTTTACGGTTGTGCTTTAACACGTCAGTTTGAAGCATTGAAGGTTTTTGTACTGAATTCAGCAACAGCCATCACCCAATCGCGTGACAAACTCTATTCGTTACAGCTGCTTTTAAACAGCGGAATCGACATCCCTACTACAGGATTTGCCAATTCACCGCTGGATACCGACAATTTAATTAAAATGGTTGGAGGCTCGCCTTTGATCGTGAAATTACTAGAAGGAACTCAGGGAAAAGGTGTTGTATTAGCAGAAACCAAAAAAGCTGCAGAGAGTGTGATCAATGCTTTTAAAAGCTTAAATGCAAACATCCTTGTTCAGGAATTTATTAAGGAAGCCAACGGAAAAGACATTCGCTGTTTTGTGATCGACGGTAAAGTGGTAGCTGCAATACAACGTGAAGCTATGCCTGGAGAATTCAGAGCCAATATTCACTTAGGTGGAACAGCATCTGTTATAAAAGTGACTGCCGAGGAGAAAAAAATCGCCATAAAAGCTGCAAAAGCTATGGATTTAAAAGTAGCCGGTGTTGACATTATCCGTTCTTCAAAAGGGCCTTTGTTGCTTGAAGTAAACTCATCTCCGGGTCTTGAAGGAATTGAAGGCGCTACCAACAAAGATGTTGCAGGTGAAATGATTAAAGCCATCGAAAAGAACTTTAAGTTATAATCGCTTCTTTTTCAGTAAAAATATTCATTTAGACCTCATGTCTAAACATTAATTTAGGAACTTTGTTGAAGTCATGCTTTGACAAAGTTTTTTTTTAATCCAAACACTAAAAGAAATGATGCTATCCCCCTATTTAGATATTATTTTAAGAAGTCTTTCCGTTTATTTTTTCATGACTATTGCCTTGAGAATTTTCGGCAAAAAAGAACTTTCGCAATTAAACACTGCCGATATTATTCTGATTTTACTGATTAGCAACTCCGTTCAAAATGCAATGGTTGGTCCGGATACCAGTCTTTGGGGAGGTTTGGTTGCTGCTTTAGCCTTATTTATCATCAATTACATCATCAAAAAACTGACTCACAAATACAAAGGTCTCAGCAATTTACTTCTCGACAAGCCCGAAATCCTGATTCATGATGGTGAACTGGACTTTAAAGCTTTAAGCAGACTAGACATTTCACACGAAGAATTAAAAGAAGCAGCACGTGAGCACGGTCTCGAACATTTGACCGATATCAAGCTTGCTATGCTGGAAATTGACGGTACTATTAGCATTATTTCAAAAGAAAAGCAGAATCTCAAACAAACACACTACAAGCGAAAACACAATCGCAAGAATCTGCAAAAATAAAACAGCATACTTAAATATTTAAAAATCAACATTTTAAACATTTAAAGTAAAAAACTTAACTATATACTTTGTTATACTATGTATTTTGTTATACATTAGCCACATGAACGAAACATTTGTAACAAACTGGAAGTCTCAGGTAAAGAAAGGCACTTTAACTTTCATTATCCTTAATGTGCTCAAAAATCAGGAGTACTATGGTTATGAACTTATCGAACAAATAAGAAAACATACCGAAATAGAAATCGCAGAGGGAACGCTATACCCATTAATGAACCGATTAAAAACAGAAGAACTGGTAGATTCGAAATGGGTCGAACAGGAAACCGGAATTCCAAGGAAATACTATTCCTTAACCGAAGCCGGCATCGCCACTTTGAGCCAAATGAATATTTACTGGGAAAATCTGGAAAAATCAATTAAAAAAATCATTCAATGAGAATAGAAGATATCAAATTCGAACAAAAAGCTTCACAACGCGTTTACAACAGCTACATGAAGCGCATCAAAAAAACAACCGCTTCACTACCAAAAATAGATCAGGACGACATTTATATGGAGTTTAACAGCCATATTTTTGAAGCCATTCAACATAGAAACGAAACAAACGAACTCGATTCTTTATTAGACAGCATCGAAAAACTTGGTTCTCCAGAAGAGATTCTAAAACCCCTTATTGCGGATAAAAAACTGGAACAAGCCACCAAAACATTCAATCCTGTTCATGTTTTCAAAGCTTTGGCATTAAACATTACCAATGGCATTTCGTACATCTTTTTCTCTATTTTATACCTTTTCCTATTTGGTTTTGTATTCCTGATTTTTGCAAAAATCATGAATCCTTCTCAGGTAGGTCTTCATATCAATAAAGATTCTATTTCTGTTTTCACATTAGGAATAATGAATCCCGAGGACCAAATCAAATACCACACTTACGAGGCTCTCGGTAATTGGTTTATTCCTGTCATGCTAGTATCAACCGTATTATCCTATTTACTTATAACCCTATTATTAAAACTTAAAAAATCAATCAATCAAAAATCATCATCATGAAAAAAATCATCATCAGCTGCTGCATTGCTCTTATCACGACGAGCGCTTTTTCTCAAACTTTCAATTCAAAAAAACTCGACAGCCTGTTTGCGCTTTTAGAAAAAAACAGCAAATACATGGGAAGTATTGCCATATCTGAAAACGGGAAAACAATTTACACCAAATCAATTGGTTTTGATGACCTTGCAAGCGAAAAAAAATCAAGCCTCAATACCAAATACAGAATTGGCTCGATCTCTAAAACCTTTACGGCATCCTTAATTCTTAAAGCGGTAGAAGAAAATAAAATCAACTTAAACCAAACGATCGACAAGTATTTTCCAACGGTAAAAAACGCCAAAACGATCACCATTGGCAACTTATTGAACCACAGAAGCGGCATACACGACTTTACCAATGACGACGATTACTTAAAATGGAACACTCAGTACCAGTCCAGAGCCAAAATGATCGAACGCATTTCTGCCGGTGCTATCGTTTTTGAACCTGGCACAAAAGGCCAGTACAGCAATTCTAATTACATACTGTTGTCGTACATATTGGAAGACCTTTACAAGAAGTCTTATGGCGAAATTTTAAGTCTGAAGATCACAAAACCTTTACACCTAAAAAACACATATCTGGGCGGTAAAATCAATCTGAACAACAACGAATGTTATTCTTATACGCTTGAAGGGAAATGGAATAAAGAAAACGAAACGGATGCATCAATTCCACTTGGAGCCGGAGCCGTAGTTTCTAATCCGACTGATTTAAATCTATTTTATGAAAGTCTTTTTGCCGGAAAAGTAGTTTCTACAGAACATTTAAACCAGATGAAAACCATTAAAGACAAATTCGGAATGGGGCTTTTAGAATTTCCGTATTACGAAAGAAAAAGCTACGGACACACTGGCGGAATTGATGGTTTCAGATCTGTTGCAGGCTATTTCCCAAATGAAAAATTAGCCTTGGCTCTAACTTCCAACGGAATGGGTTACGACAATAATAACATCATGTTATGCGCTTTGAATTCGTATTTCAACAAACCCTTTACAATGCCGGTCTTTAGCAATGTTGCGGTTACCCCTGCAATTCTGGATTCTTATTCCGGAACTTATGGCAGTTTACAGATTCCGTTAAAAATAAGCATTTCTCAAAAAGACAATACTTTAATTGCTCAGGCCACAGGTCAGCCTTCTTTTCCTTTAGAAGCTACAGCCACAAATGCCTTTAAATTTGATGCTGCCGGAATTGTTCTGGAATTCAACTCCGAGAAAAAAGAAATGACACTAAAACAAGGCGGGAAAGATTATTTGTTTACAAAAGAATAAAATTTACTGCATACCAATACAAACAAAAAAGCTGATTTCGCGATTGAAACCAGCTTTTTTTATTTCCAAAATTGATACCATTTCGTATCCTGATTATCGGTTTCAAAATCTGTATTCACTTTCTTAATCGTTTTATTGGTCAAACCATATGCTTTCAGTCTATGATTGAGGTTTACCAGAATATAATCTTTTTCTACAGGGAATTTTTCAGCAATCATTTTATAATGTTTTAAAAGCCTTTTATCCTCAACCCCATCCAATGCCTGCAAAGTGGTATGAATAACTCTGTTTGAACTATCCTTAAGACCTTCTATAAAAACAGCAGTATACTTGTTTTTATCCTTCATTTGCCCAAGCGAATAATAAGCACTAACTCTTATTGACTCACTTTTATTAGACGTAAACGGAATAATAATAGCTCCATAATCCAGCTTCATTTCTTTCAACAGATACGTGCAAAATCTGAAGGTTTCCTCCTCTTCAATCGCATCAGCATTTGCTTTTATAACCTCTAGCCAATCTGTACTTTTGTTTTTTGCATACCAAAATACAAATTGAAATACCGTCAGCAGGCTCTCTTTTGTAAAGTCCATTAAATGCGGTTTTGCGCGTTCATAATCGAACTTCGTGAGCAGCTGAAGTATTGTTTTCTGAATTTCTCCTGAACTTATTTTATATTGTTCTTCCAAAACACTAAGAGTTTCAACATCTAACACCTCTTTTTTTAAGATTCCGTTGAGACATTCTTCCTTAGTTTCAGCATCCTCTGTAGAAAAATATACTTCTAAAATGTAAGCTGACAATCCGCCTAATGTATATCGAAACAAATGAGGCTCTTCTATCATTGTATTTTCAGGAATAATTTCATCAAGCCATCTTTCATACCAATCTAAAAAACCGGACTCAAAAACAAAATAGGGTTTCTGTCTGTCGATATCAATATTTACAACCCGTCCTTTAAATTCTCCATTTAAAACAAGTCCGTAATAATAAGAACAACCCTGACTGGCAATCGGCAGTATTCCGCCAAACATTTTACCAAGTTCCGCATCAAAATCTTCTTGAGAAATATCGTCATTCTCTTCAATATTTTGCGTTAGTTCTGCCCAGAATTCATCACTAATTTTTGGATAAATGCTACAATCCTGCTTTAAGCAATTTTCAGGATTACTATTAACAAATTCCTCCAGATTTTTCCCCAAAGGAAATATTCCATAAGACGGCCCTGCAGCTGAATCCTGATAAGATATTCCACCATTGGCAATATGCAGTAAAAAGGCTTTATAATCGTCCGGAAGCTCGAGATTATACTCGGTTTCAAAACGGATAATCTGATCGGCATTAACCGTTTTTCCAATGGTATATTTATGACTGTCAGCCCCAAAAACCTTTAAGCCTTTATCTGCATTTTTCGCCAGGAGCAACTTTCTTTTTATTCTTTCTATCTGATTCAATAGGTCTGTTTTCAATCTGTATTTCTTTCTTTATTTTTAAGTAAATATAAATACATTATACTTCAAAATAACCCGTTTTAACAAACAAAAAAGCCGATTTCAAATTGAAATCGGCTTTAAAATATTTCGATAAAATGTGATTTACCTCTCACATTTCACAATAGTCATTTACTACATAAATACACTCAATACAAAGTAAACCAAACCAGCTAATATAGCCGAAATAGGAATCGTTAGTATCCAGGCCCAGATTAAACTTACGGTAACTCCCCAACGAACAGCGGAAACACGTTTTGTTAATCCAACTCCAATAATAGAACCTGTAATGGTATGTGTAGTACTTACCGGAATTTTTAAGTGCTCTGTAAAATAAAGTGTCAAAGCTCCCGCAGTTTCAGCTGCAACTCCTTCAAACGAACTTACTTTTGTGATTTTAGAACCCATTGTTTTCACAATTTTCCATCCACCACTTAAAGTTCCGGCTGCAATTGCAGAATAACAAGCCAAAGGAATCCATCCCGGCATTACTCCTTTTACACCTAAATCATCGTTTGGTAAAACAACATCTAACCAGGAATCCATATGTACACCCGGATTGGTGTTGATATAAACTGCTACTGCAGCTGCAATAATACCCATTACTTTTTGAGAATCATTTCCTCCGTGACCTAAACTAAAAGCCGCAGAAGATAACAATTGCATTTTTTTCAACGCTGCGTCTGCCTGATGAAGGTTCAAACTACTGAATATCAAACAAAACAAACTTACCGTTAAGATGATAAAAGCAACTAAAAACCATTTAATATTATGCGGATCAAAAGCTACACTCCAAAAATGAGATTCAAAACGTGGTTTTCCATGCTTAACAATCTCCTCATAAGGAACCATTAAACTGCTCACCATCCAGATTGTTGCTATCATCAAAGCTACTGTAAAGATCTTTGGACCAATACTTTTACGAGAAGCATTTAACAACCAAATCGAAATTAAGTAAGAAGCCAAAGCCCCCAATAATGGTGCTAAGACAATAAAAGCAATAATAATAAGAACTCCCGAAGGCATTCCACCATCTTTACCTGCTTTGTACCAGCTTACGATTTCGTACCAGTAGTGTGTTGTTCCGTCTTCACCAACATATCCTGAGAATCCGTGCACTGCAATCGCATGCGCAATTGCTGCTCCGGCAAAACCACCGATCAAAGTATGCGAAGAACTTGAAGGAATCCCCAACCACCAGGTCAATAAGTTCCAACAAATAGCCGCAATAACACCGGCAAGAATTACAACCAGGTTAATCTCCATGGTGTGCGCTGTTTTAGCAACAGTATCGGCAACACCAAATCCAAAAACCCAATAGGCCAGAAAGTTAAAAAATGCTGCCCAAAGAACGGCCTGAAAGGGCGTCAAAACCTTTGTCGCAACAACGGTAGCTATAGCATTTGCCGCATCATGAAAACCATTGATGTAATCAAAAATTAAAGCTAATACTATAATAATTATAAGTAGCGTCATAAAATTATAACTTCAGAATGAAATAAATTGAATTAAGAATGTTTTACAGAAATAGATTCCAGTATGTTCGCAACACTCTTACATTTGTCTGTTGCTGATTCTAAAACAGATAACACTTCTTTATATTTAATAATATTTTTAGCGTCTGTTTCGTTTTCAAAAATTTCAAAAACTGCTTTGTTATAAACATTATCCGACTTATTCTCCAGTTTATTAATTCTGGCACAAGCTTCTTTAATAATGTTCATGTTTTTTAAGTTACTCAACTCTTTTACAGCGCTGTCAATATTCTGACAAGCTTCAAGATTGATTTCGGTCATTTTTCTGATCGATTTTGTAATCTTATCTACCTGATACAATTTCATTCTGCTTGCTGCACCATGAAGGTAATCGGCAACGTTATCAATTGAAGTAATCAATGTATGAATATCCTCTCTGTCAAATGGAGTGATAAAATTTCTACTCAATTCAAGATTGGTTTGACGTGTAATGTCTTCTCCTTTTTGCTCTAACTCATCAATTTTTTGAAAAAGAACTTCTCTTTCTTTTAATGGAAGGTTTACAGCTTCGTGTAAATTAGAAGCTAACTCAATTAGATTGCTTGAAGCTTCTTCAAAAAGTGGAAAGAATTTCTTGTCTTTCGGCACTAAAAATTGGAAAATACTGTTTATTGACATTTTTATATTTTTGATAGTGCAAAATTACTTCAATATTATTTTGTCATGTTAAGCCATTGTTAACAAATCGTTTTCAATTTGGAAACTGTCAAGGAATTCAACTGTTTTTTTAATATCATAATGCAGAATTCTGTCTTCTTTAACCAACGGCACGACCTCTCTGTAACTGTTCAAAAACATTTCGATGAAATCGCTTGATTTTAAAGGCGCTCTGTAAGCAATCGCCTGAGAAGCATTCAACAATTCGATTGCCAAAATACGTTCCAGATTGTCCATAACACGCAATGCTTTTGTAGCTCCGTTGGCTCCCATACTCACATGATCTTCCTGTCCGTTACTTGAAACGATACTATCGATACTTGACGGAGTTGCCAATTGTTTGTTCTGACTTGCGATACTGGCAGCAGTATATTGCGGAATCATAAATCCTGAATTTAATCCCGGATTATCTACTAAAAACGCAGGAAGATTACGCAATCCTGAAATCAACTGATAAGTTCTTCTTTCAGAAATACTTCCCAATTCAGCCAAAGCAATTGCCATGAAATCCAACGCCAAAGCCAAAGGCTGTCCGTGGAAATTTCCTCCCGAAATAATCTGATCGGCTTCTATAAAAATATTTGGATTATCTGTAACCGAATTGATCTCGGTTTTAAATACTTTTCTAACATAATCAATGGCATCTTTTGAAGCACCATGAACCTGTGGCATACAACGGAAAGAATACGGATCCTGTACATGTTTTTTCTCCTGAGCGATGATCTCGCTTCCGTCTAAAAATTCAGTAATGCGTTGTGCCGTTACAATTTGCCCTTTGTGAGGACGGATAAAATGAATCAACTCGTTAAAAGGCTCAATTCTTCCATCAAAACCTTCTAATGAAATAGTTCCGATTAAATCTGCCAAATACGAATTTTTATAGGCTTTTAATAAAATATGTGCTCCATAAGCACTCATGAACTGAGTTCCGTTTAGCAAAGCCAAACCTTCTTTGGACTGTAAAACGATAGGTTCCCAGCCAAAATGTTTTAAAACTTCAGCAGCAGCTGTTTTTTTTCCTTCAAATAAAACCTCTCCCTCCCCTAATAAAGGCAAAGATAAATGTGCTAAAGGCGCTAAATCTCCTGAAGCTCCCAAGGATCCCTGAGTATAGATTACAGGAAGAATATCATTATTATAAAAATCAACCAAACGCTCTACGGTCTGCAATTGAATTCCGGAATGTCCGTAGCTCAAAGACTGAATTTTAAGCAACAGCATCAACTTTACAATTTCAGCAGGAACTTCTTCTCCGGTTCCGCAAGCATGTGATTTCACTAGATTTTCCTGAAGCTGAGATAAGTTTTCATTTGAAATTTTCACATTACAAAGTGATCCAAAACCAGTATTGATTCCGTAGATAGGTTCTGAATGGGAAGCCATTTTTTTATCTAAATAATCACGACATTTCTGAACGTTTACTTTTGCTTCTTCTGATAATTCAAGCGTTTTCTGGTTGACAATAATTTCCTGTAAAGCTTCTAAACTTAAGGTCTCCGTACTTATATAATGGATTTCTCTCATGTTGTTTTAAATTTAAGACTTCAAAATTCAGCAAATCAATATTAAAAAGCAACATTTATTCCTAATAATTAAAATTTGATTCTCACAAATTCCCCGATTTTGTTCTTTTCACAATAGTAATCATACAAAATCGGGATCGTTTTTCTGTATCAAAATGGCCCCTTCGAATTTTAACAAGAAAATTAAAAAAAGCACTCAATTCCTAGTAAACTTATAGACTAATGACGTTTTTCAGTGTTATTTGGGATTAAAAATCAACTTGTTAACACCGCCTCTACCAAATATAAACCCGTATATTTATACGAATCCAATAATTTAACAGACTCAATTCTGACAAAAGCTCAATATTAATTTGATGCCATTTGATTTTTTAAAATATTCATAAAAAGGCCCGAAAGATTTTTAACTTTTATAAAAAACTGTACTTTTGAAAAACCTAAATGAAAAGTAACAGCGCAAAATATCATTCTACACTAACAACTCAAACCGGAGTTGCAATTGCTGCTACAACCATTTCTACTACAACAACTACTACCCCTTAGGGGTATACATTTTACATATCATCCAGGTTACCTAGTACTTTTTTCTAAGAAGAAGAGAGTTATTGGATACATAAAAAACATTTACAAAGAAAAAAAATAGTCGCAGTTTTCAGTTTCAGTTCACAGTTGATAACCTTTGAACCTTTGTTACTAAAAATCTTTGCACCTTATTAAAAAACATCAAAAATGAAAGTATTAAAATTTGGCGGAACTTCGGTTGCCAATGCACAAAATATAAAACTAGTTCTCGAAATTATAAATCAAAAATCTAAGCAGGATCAATTAGTTGTGATAGTATCTGCTTTAAGCAAAGTCACTGATTTACTGCAATTGGCAGCTGCAAAAGCGGCGGCTAACGATGAAAGTTTCAGAGAAATTGTTGCCGAAATCGAGAAAAAACACCTAGACACTTTAAAAGAATTGATCCCGGTTAGCGAGCAAAGCAGCTTGTTAAGCCACGTAAAAAGAATCATCAATCACTTAGAAACTTTATTGGACGGCTGTTTTTTACTGGGCGAATTATCTCCCCGAACTTCAGATACCATTTTAAGTTTTGGAGAGCTGCTTTCGTCTTACATCATTGCACAGGCGTACCAGCAAACGGATAAAAATGCGGTTTATAAGGACAGCCGTGAACTGATTAAGACCAACAACAATTTTGGAAAAGCAGTTGTTAATTTCGAAGTTTCCAACCAGCTGATCAGGGAATATTTTGCCGAAAACCAATCCAAAATCAATATACTTCCGGGGTTTATTGCTTTAACTCTTGACGGAATCGCTACTACTTTGGGTCGTGGAGGCTCTGATTATACTGCAGCTATTATTGCCGGAGCACTTGAAGCAGAACAATTGGAAATTTGGACGGACGTTAACGGAATGTTTACTGCCAATCCTAAAATTGTGAAGCAGGCCCACCCTATTGCAACCATCTCGTATCAGGAAGCGATGGAGTTATCGCATTTTGGAGCCAAAGTACTGTACCCGCCAACCATTCAGCCTGTTTTAAGAAAAAACATTCCCATTTTAATCAAAAATACTTTTGAACCGGAAGCCGAAGGAACGCTAATTTCCGATCAGGTTTCGTCGAAAGATACGGTTGTAAAAGGGATCAGTCATATCGATAATATTTCATTAGTAACCCTTGAAGGTCCTGGAATGATTGGAGTTTCGGGTTCATCAAAACGTTTGTTTGAAGTATTGTCGCAGGAAAAAATCAACGTGATCTTTATTACTCAGGCTTCTTCTGAACATTCTATCTGTATCGGAATTCTAAATTCGGATGCCGAAAATGCAGAGGCTGCGATCAACAGAGCTTTTGAAGTAGAGATTTCACAAAATAAAATCGATCCTTGTATTGTCGAAAAAGACCTTTGCATTATTGCCTTGGTGGGCGAAAACATGAAAAACCATCAGGGTTTAAGTGGTCGAATGTTTAGCACTTTAGGAAAAAACAATGTCAACATCCGCGCCATTGCACAGGGGGCTTCTGAGCGTAATATCTCGACGGTAATCAACGAAAGAGACGTTAAAAAAGCATTGAATACTTTACACGAAAACTTCTTCGAAGAAAACACCAAACAGCTCAATTTATTTGTGATGGGTGTTGGAAATGTAGGTGAAAAATTCATCGAGCAAATTCACAATCAAAGAAGGTTTTTAAAAGACAATTTGAAGATTAACGTTCGCGTCATCGCTTTGTCTAATTCCCGAAAAATGCTTTTTGACGAGGACGGAATTTCCTTAAAAGAATGGCAATCGGCTCTGGACAAAGGTGAAAACGCTAATAAAGAAGCCTTTATCGCCCGTGCGAAAGAACTGAATTTACGTAACAGCATTTTTGTCGACATCACTGCAAATGCGAGTGTTTCTGAAACCTATGAAAATTTCTTAAAACAGAGTATTGCGGTAGTGACTTGCAACAAAATTGCCTGTTCGTCTGCTTATGACAATTATAAAAAATTAAAGAACTTATCCCGCCAATACAACGCTCCATTTTTATTTGAAACCAATGTTGGCGCTGGATTACCAATTATAGATACCGTAAAAAACTTAATCGCTTCGGGAGATAAAGTACATAAAATTCAGGCGGTTCTGTCCGGAAGTCTGAACTTCATATTCAACAATTTCGACAAAGACAATTCTTTTCATGATGTTGTAAAAGAAGCCGGAGTACAAGGTTTTACAGAACCGGATCCTAAAATTGACTTAAGCGGAATCGACGTAGCCCGTAAAATCCTGATCCTGATTCGCGAAAGCGGTTACGAAATGGACATTGATGCAATCGCCAACGAATCGTTCCTGCCAGCTGAATGCCTTGCCACAACCAACAACGATGACTTTTTTGCTTCTTTAACGCAACATGCTCCTCATTTTGCAAAAATCTATGACGAAGCAGTAAGCAAAGATTCCAGATTGAAATATGTAGCACAATTCGAAAACGGAAAAGCAAGTGTTGGTCTGCAATTCATTCCAAAAGAGCATCCTTTTTACAATTTAGAAGGAAAAGACAATATTGTACTTTTCTACACCGATCGCTACGTAGATCAGCCATTACTGATCAAAGGCGCCGGAGCAGGTGCCGCGGTAACCGCATCAGGAATTTTTGCGGATGTAATTAGAATTGGAAACATATAATTTTTTGTTTCAGGTTTGAAGTTTAACCGCAAAGCACGCAAAGGATTACGCAAAGTTCGCAAAGCCTTGTTTTTTTCTTGTGAACTTTGCGAAAAAACCTTGCGAACTTTGCGGTTAAGCTCACAAAGTTTAGCAACTTGAAACTTTAAACCTGAAACCTGAAACAACAGAAAATGAAAGAAATAAAACTATTTTGCCCGGCAACTATCGCGAATCTTTCGTGTGGATTTGATGTGCTTGGGCTTTGCTTAGACAATGCGGGCGACGAAATGATTGTTCGAAAAGTCGCTCAGAAAGGAGTCCGAATTACTAAAATTGAAGGAGCCAATTTGCCTTTAGAAACTGATAAAAACGTTTCGGGGGTTGCAGCTCTGGCAATGCTGGAAACTTTAGGCGAACTGGATTTTGGCTTCGAAATCGAAATTTATAAACATATAAAAGCCGGAAGCGGAATCGGAAGCAGTGCTGCCAGTTCTGCCGGAGCGGTTTTCGGAATCAATGAGCTTCTGGGACGCCCTTACTCCCGTAAAGATTTGGTGCAATTTGCTATGCAGGGCGAAAAATTAGCCAGCGGAAACGCGCATGCCGATAATGTTGCTCCTGCCCTTTTGGGCGGTTTTACGCTCGTAAGAAGTTACGCGCCCTTAGACATTATCCGAATTGACAGCCCCGAAGAATTGTTCGCTACCGTGGTTCATCCTCAAATTGAATTGAAAACTTCGGATGCACGCTCGGTACTAAAACAAAACGTCTCACTCAAAAGTGCCATCATGCAGTGGGGAAATGTAGGCGGGCTTGTCGCAGGCTTATACACCAAAGATTACGATTTGATTGGAAGATCTCTTCATGACGAAATCGTTGAACCTTTAAGAAGTGTTTTGATTCCGGGATTTGATCAAATCAAACAAACGGCACTTGAAAATGGTGCTCTGGGTTCAGGAATTTCAGGTTCTGGTCCTTCGATTTTCGCTTTAAGCAGAGGAAAAAATACCGCCGATCAAATCGCCAAAGCCATGAGCGATGTTTATGAAAAAATGAATTTACCTTATGAAATCCACGTTTCAAAAATTAATCCTGATGGAGTACGCATTTTGTAATTTGTAAAATGTGAGATGTACTTTGCGAAATGTAAAATATATTAAGCAAGAAGAGTCAAGCATAAACACAAAGTTTGCCAGACTAAGCGAAGTCGAAGTCCCCCCAATTATGGCACACCCAGTTTGTCATTTCGACGAAGGAGAAATCACACAAGTGATGACGCACTGTTGGCGAGCTCCTAATGTGATTTCTCCTTCGTCGAAATGACAAGATTGTGGAATTACCTATTTAGCCCAGACTTCGACTTCGCTCAGTCTGACAAAAAATACGATTAAAACGAATTGAATAAATTATATGCAAGGCAAAAAAGCTTAAAGCTTACTGCCTAAAGCCTAAAGCAAAAAAACAATGAAATACTATAGTTTAAATCATAATGCCCCAAAGGTTTCGTTTCAGGAAGCCGTAATACAAGGACTTGCGAGTGATAAAGGATTATACTTCCCCGAAAATATCACCGCTTTAGATCCGTCATTTTTTGATACAATCGAAAGTTTAAGCAATGAAGAAATTGCTTTTGAAGCTATCCAGCAATTTGTGGGAGATGAAATTCCTGCTTCGACGCTAAAAGAAATTATTGCCGAGACTTTATGCTTTGATTTTCCGGTGGTGAAAGTCGAAAAGGATATTTATTCACTAGAATTATTCCACGGCCCTACCATGGCTTTTAAAGATGTTGGAGCGCGTTTTATGTCACGTTGTCTGGCGTATTTTAACAAAGACAAAAAAAATAGTAAAAACACTGTGCTTGTGGCTACTTCCGGAGATACCGGGGGCGCCGTTGCCAGTGGTTTCTTGGGTGTTGACGGTGTCGATGTTGTCATTTTATATCCATCAGGCAAGGTCAGTGACATTCAGGAAAAACAATTAACCACTTTAGGACAAAACATTAAAGCACTTGAAGTTGACGGAGTTTTTGACGATTGTCAGGATATGGTTAAAAAAGCGTTTTTAGATGAAACTTTGGCACACAAAAATCTGACTTCGGCCAATTCGATTAATATTGCGCGCTGGCTGCCTCAAATGTTTTACTTTTTCTTTGCTTATAAAGCGTTGAAAAATCAAAACAAACCGCTGGTTTTCTCTTGCCCAAGTGGGAATTTCGGAAACATCTGCGCCGGAATTATGGCAAAAAGATTAGGATTACCCATCGAACACTTTGTAGCCTCAACAAACGTAAATGATACGGTACCCAGATTCTTAGAAAACGGAAAATACAATCCGAAACCTTCTAAAGCGACAATCTCCAATGCCATGGATGTTGGAAATCCAAGTAACTTTATCCGAATTCAGGAATTGTACAATAACGACTTAAAAGCATTCGAAAAAGACTTCTCTTCTTATAGTTATACCGACGAAGAAACACTTGTTGCTCTAAAAAATATTTATAACACAGACGGTTATATTGCAGAGCCACATGGCGCTGTTGGCTATTTAGGTTTAAAAAAAGAACTGGCAAAACACCCCAACGCCATTGGTATTTTCTTAGAAACAGCACATCCTATTAAATTTTTGGATGTTGTTGAACCGGCATTAGGAATTACACTTCCGATTCCTGCTCAGATTGAGAGCGTTATTAATGAGGAGAAGGTTAGTGTGAAGATTGGAACTTATGAGGAGTTGAAGGCGTTTTTACGGTAAAATATATTTTTTATAAAGTTTTAAAAGCCAGAAATTATATTGATATATAATTTCTGGCTTTTTATTTTAATCAACTTTTTATAAGAAAAAATTTGTTATGTTTGACATAAACATATCATCATCAAAAACTTATTTATGAAAAAAATTTGCATTAAACTAAATGAGAAATATAAATCTTTTGATGAAGGTTTTGAAACTGAATTAGAAGGAGAATTGATAATATTATCAGGCATCAACGGTTCTGGAAAATCACAAATCATGAATATTATTCATGGTAAAAAAGACAACCCAAACAAAGGTAGAAAAATAGAAATTTTAAAAACTACTAAAATTGATGGAATTGATATAAATTATAAAATGATCGAATTTAAATCATTTAAAGACAACATCAACATCCCAGAAGTTATAAAATCTTCATCTTCAATAATTAACAGCAATATTGACCAAGCATTTCAACACTATAAAACTAGTGGTCTGGAAATCACAAATCACAATAATTCAAATTTCAAAGATTCTTGTGAGCAACTTATTAAATTACTTGGTGCATTATACACCCCAGGTAAGAGAGATATATCTGAGGATGCATTCAAGATGGTAATGCGAGATAATAAAATTGTATGGAAAGCTGATGATCAATTTACTGATTTTATTGGACATCTATTTTACACTCATGCTATAGAAATAGCTGAAGGTCAAAAAAATGCAGGAAAAGTAGATGGTCCTGCGTTTGATCCTTTAACAATTGGCCTAGCTCCATGGACAGAATTAAATCAATTATTTGAGATTTTAAAGCTCGATTATCGATTCAAGAATAATTATGAAGTGAAATTTGCTGAACTAACAGAAACTCCTTTACTTTTTCAAATCGATTCAAATGGGAAAATCATTGAAACAGAAAGTCGCCCTCTAAAAGATTTATCTGATGGTGAAAAAACTATAATATCATTATGTTTTACATCTTTACAAAAAAATAATCTGGACGAGATAAAATTATTATTATTAGATGAATTTGATGCAGTTTTAAATCCTTCTTTGATAGAGAGTTTCTTTATTGTGATTAAAAAGTACTATCTTGATAAAGGAGTTATTGTTATTTTAACAACTCACTCTCCGGCTACGATAGCGCTTGCTCCAGAAAACACTTCTTATTATGAAGTATATAAGAAAAATATTTATCCAAATAGAATTATGCCTATTAATAAAAAGGAATATTCTGAGTTAAAAAAAATAAATAAACAATTCTATGACAAGATTGATGATCAAGCAGGGCGAATTAAAGAATTAGAAGCTTATGTGGAATCAGAAAAAGATATATTAATAATTACTGAAGGAAAAACTGATTGGAAATATATTCTAAAAGCTTTAGAGTATTTTCATTCAAAAAAAGAGTTTTTAGAAATTAGTAGTGATTATTTTTATCGCTATGGTACAGAAAATGATGTAAAGGAAAAAATTTGCAGTACAACTGAAATAAATGAACTCGGTGATACAAAGCTTAGAGCTTATCTCGAATCTTTGAGTAAAACAAGAAACATTGACGTAAATAATTCTAAAGTAAGAATTGGAATATTTGATTCAGACAACAATAGCATAACTGTTATAAATGAAAAAGAGAAAAATATTTTTTCTTTCAAAATTGAGCCTAATAATATTTCTACTGAATTTTTATTTTCTGAATTAGAAATCAAAACTAAAATCGGAGATTATAGCTTATTTATTGGTGATGAATTTCACAAAGACAGCAAAATTAACCTTACCAATTCATCATTAAGTTTAGGCGGGGAAAATCAAAATATAAATAAAGCGGGAAAAAGAACCATTATAGAATCGAATGTATACAATAGAGATTCTGTTAATCTTGCTTTACCTAAAGAAAAATTTGCACAAGCTGTCTACAATGGAGACATAACTATTTCTGATAAAAGTTGGGAAAATTTTAGACATATCTTTGAAAAAATTTTAGTTTTTTTGCCTATTAAAGAAGAAACTAAAGCCTAAAAAACTTTTTTTGCCCTCTGCTAGCGCGAACGTCTCGCTCGTGTCCGTTTCAATTGGCTTTTGAATTTCTTTGAGTTTATGGGCAAGACGCTCGCGCTAGCGATAACAATGATAATTTTATACTCAAACACGAAACTTTCTGACTGTTTACATATTACCATTATCCGCTAAAGAGTAATAACCTTCCGGGGTAATGATTAAAAGATCTACTACTTCAATGTCCAGAATAGTACCTGCCTCTTTGACTTTTCTAGTAATTAGTTTATCGGCAGTAGAAGGAAATACTTTGCCTGACGGGTGATTGTGCAGCATAATAAGAGCGGTTGCTTTTGCTTTAAGCGCTGCCGTAAACAATAATCTAAGATCGACCGTAGTTGCGGTTATGCCTCCTGTAGACATTTCATAAATTCCCAGCACCCTATTTGCCTTGTTGAGCAAAAGAATTTTAAACTGCTCTAAAAACTCTATTTTGTCCGGATTCCAGGATTTCAAAGCCAACTTATAAGTTGCTTTGGACGAAGTGATATGAGGTCGTTCTGAGGCTTTTACCTTGGTTTTGTAAATCAGTTCAATTTCTGATGCAATTCTCCAATCTTCCTTTTCTTTCTTCGTTTTTCATAAAAAATATATCAAATTTCAATACAAATATATACTAAAATATAATATTTCACAATACATTTTTATATTATAATTTAACACACTAATAGAAAAACTATCAATAGGTAATAATTTTCTATGTTAAATAACATTATACTCAATAGATTAATGGCTGATATCAAAATGAACAGAATCAAAGAAGTACTTAAAGAACAAGGAAGAACACAAACATGGTTGGCCGAAAAAATTGGAAAAAGTTATGTCGTGGTAACGAATTACTGCAACAATAATACTCAACCAAGCGTTGAAGTTCTGAGAAAAATTGCAGAAGTATTAGATGTTGATGTTAGAGAATTGTTGGTTTCAACAAAATAGACAAAAATAGCAGCTTAGCAGCATGAACAAAAAGCTAAAAATCTTTTTTATTATTTTAATAATAGTGTCTTCATTAGGGTTAGTATATTATTATGGAACCGTATTTCTATGCGAAATTAGCGTTAAATGCAAAGATTGTGATCAAACTTCTCAGTCAGAAAAAGAATCAAAAGAAAATAATTTTTATTATGGGTATTATACTTGTGATGTTTCTGATTTTAATCTAAAATACAATACCGAAAAAATAGAAATCGGAAATATCTGGGTCGAAAAAGTTTGGCGTTATAATACTGATGATTGTTTTAGTGATGACTACAATATCAAAGTAATTAATAACCATGGTTATAATATTGTAGTAGGTTTTAAAAAATCAGCAGATGAATTTCTATTCGATTTCATTCCTCTCATTAACAATATAAAGGACAATACAAATGGTGGAATTGAAGATAGCAGAAAAACTTTGAGATATAGAAGACTCCCACAAGAGATGAAACTTATAGTTGTTGAAAGAAATCCGGATATGAATTTTGGTTGGACGAAAGAAATAGTATCAGATACATTGACACTAAAACTAATAAAGAATGAATGAATAAAATTTTTATTTTTTTATATCTTTAAAAACTCTAAATATTTACCAGTTTAGAGCATTGAAATCCCATCATTAAAACAACACTCTATTTCTATGAAAAAAACATTAATTACATTCCTTCTGGCTGGATTTTTTACTTCCTATGCTCAGGAATCAAAACCAAAATCCGCCCCGGCATCTCCGGCTGCTAAAGAAGAAACGTCTGCTGCTAGTCTTACTTTCAATCCGGATTCTAATGTTATCACGAATCATACGACTACCATAAAAGGACAAAAAATTGCTTACAAAGCCACAACAGGTACGATGCCGGTTTGGGACGAAGACGGAAAAGCCATTGCCGGATTATTCTATACCTACTATGAGCGTTCTGATGTAAAAGATCAGGCTTCACGTCCTTTGGTTATTTCATTTAACGGTGGTCCGGGTTCTGCTTCGGTTTGGATGCAGATTGCTTATACAGGGCCTAGTTTGTTGAACATTGATGACGAGGGTTACCCTCTACAGCCTTACGGAATAAAGGAAAATCCGTACTCGATTTTAGATGTTGCTGATATTGTTTTTGTTAACCCGGTTAATACAGCCTATTCAAGACCTACCAGCAAAGATATCCCTACTACAAAATTCTTTGGCGTAAATGCCGACATTAAATATCTGGCCGATTGGATCAATGGTTTTGTAACCCGCTCCAATCGCTGGGCTTCACCGAAATACCTGATAGGCGAAAGTTATGGTACTACCCGTGTTTCGGGATTAGCGCTTCAATTGCAAAACAACCAATGGATGTATCTTAACGGAGTGATTTTGGTTTCTCCAACTGAATTAGGAATAACACGCGGAGTCGTTTCTGATGCTGCTCTTAAATTGCCTTATTTTGCAGCTACTGCCTGGTATCACAAGATGCTTCCTCCTGATCTCCAAAACAAAGATTTAACTGATATGTTACCCGAAGTTGAAGATTTTACCGTAAATGAGCTTCTTCCTGCCTTGACCAAAGGAGGCTCTTTGGACGAACAAAAAAGAAAAGAAATTGGCGCTAAAATAGCACGTTATTCGGGTATTCCTGAGAAAGTGATTCAGCAAAACAATTTAGATGTTCCTTACGATTATTTTTGGAAAGAGTTGTTGAGAGATAAGGGGTATACGGTAGGAAGACTTGATTCCAGATACAAAGGAATTGACCGCAAAGACTCAGGCGAAAGCCCTGATTTTAATGCCGAACTTACTTCCTGGTTGCATTCGTTTACACCTGCCATCAACATGTACTTGCGCAACAATCTGAATTACAAAACTGACTTTAAATACAATATGTTTGGCTCTGTACATCCTTGGGACAGGTCTAATGACAGAACGGGAGAAAATCTGAGACAAGCCATGGCACAAAATCCATATTTGCATGTAATGGTGCAATCCGGGTACTATGATGGTGCGTGTGACTATTTTAATTCTAAATACGATTTATGGCAAATGGATCCAAGCGGAAAACTAACCGGTAGAATGTCATGGAAAGGGTATAGAAGCGGTCATATGATGTATTTGAGAAAAGCGGACTTAGAAGCCGCAAACGAAGACATCAGAACGTTCATAAAACAATCCTTACCGAAAGCCGGGCAACCTGCAAAATACTAAAGATGACGCTAAAGCCATCTTCTAATGCAATTTTCTTGTCTCCGGCTAAAGCTGGAGGCAAGAAATTTTTTTTAAAATATACTTTATAATTACAGAACACATTTCATGATCTCAAAAGCAACATTAGCCGATATTCCTGCTTTGAATATCTTAATCAATTCAGCATATCGAGGTGAAACCTCAAAAAAAGGCTGGACGACCGAAGCCAATTTATTAGAAGGAAAAAGAACCAACGAAGAAGAATTGACCCAAACAATTCAAAATCCGAAGAACACAATTCTGAAATATACGGAGAATAATACCGTTATTGGTTCGGTTTTATTAGTCGAAAAAGGACAGCAATTGTATTTGGGAATGTTAACGGTTTCACCAGAATTACAAAACAGCGGTATCGGAAAAAAGATGCTGGCGGAAGCCGAAAATCATGCAAAAGCTTTGGGATTATCAAGTATTATCATGACGGTGATATCGGTTCGCGAAGAGCTTATTGCCTGGTATAAACGTCATGGCTATGTTGATACAGGCGAAAGAGAAGCTTTTCCTGAAAGCGAGATTCACGTTACTATTTCAGAGAATCCTCTGGAGTTTATTTTCTTAGAGAAGATTATTTAGTTTTATTTGTTTCAAGTTTCAAGTTTCAGGTTTCAGGTTTGAGAGTAAAAGCTAAAAAAAACTTAGCAACTCAGCACCTTAGGACCTTAGTACCTCATAAAAACCTTTGAACCTTTGTTATTATCCCACTCTGAACCTCCAATAATAAAAAATGAACCTACACCTTTTACCTAAAGAAAATAGTAAAGCCTCTGTTTGGAGTGGTGGATTGACCTACGAATATATGATCTATCCGAAAACAGCAAATTATGCCGATAGAGATTTTACATTCAGAATAAGCAGTGCCACCATAGAGAAAGAGCCTTCAGAGTTTACCCAATTTAAGGGCTATCATCGATACTTGGTTATGCTTGACAACCAATTACATGTTGAGATAAACAAAGAAAAAAAAGAATACAAACAATATGAAATCATGGAATTTAATTCGGATGATGACGTTACTTCTTATACAAAAGGCATTGACTTTAACTGGATGGTTTCTGAAAAAACAACCCATCACAAGCTGAAAGTAACAGACGACAATCAAAGTTGTAATGCTCAAGTACTACTTTTATTTTCGTTACATACAGCAGTTATTAAAATTAATGAGAAATCCTACGATCTAAAGTCTTATGATTTGTTGGTGATTGAAAATACGGAAAAGGATGACATAACACTTCACTTTTCTGATAAATGCCTGTTTGGAATATTAGATTTTTAATTCCGGAATGAATTTAACCGCAACGTTCGCGAAGGGTTACGCAAAGATTCGCAAAGTTTTTTTAGCTGGTACAGCATATGCTCGCAAAGACACAAAGTCGCAAAGTTTATGCTTCTTGCTTCTTTCTTCTTGCCTCTATTTTTCAAAACCACACTACTAAAAAAACTTAGCCCCTCAGAACCTTAGCAACTCCTCTTAATCTTCGATAAAAATTCATGTGAAACTCCAAGATAAGAAGATAAATTTCGATTATTGATTTTCTCCGCCTTGTGCGAATACCGTGCTATAAACTCGAGGTATCTTTGCTTTGAAGTTTTGTTTAGTACATCGATAAGTCTTTGCTGAATAGCAATATTGGCCCTTTCAACCATTAAAATGTGAAACTGAATCAACTTAGGCACCTGTTCAAACAAAAGCGCTTTGTTGGCTTTACTAATCACTAAAATCTCGCTGTCTTCAATCGCTTTAATATTATAGGTGGTCGGTTTTTGATGATAGAAACTTTCGAGATCGCAGATCCACTCGTTTTCGAAAGAGAAGAAAATGACACTTTCGGTACCATTATCATTTAGAATATACGTTTTGAAAGTACCTTTTAAAATAAAGCCTTCATAAGAACTGTTTGAATCCTGAATCTGCAGAAATTCATTTTTCTTCAGTTTAATAAACTTTACTTTTTCTACCACAAAATTCCATTCTTCGTCCGTTAGCGGAATCTTGCGCTCAATACTCAATCGTAGGTTTTTATACATGTGGTTTTTACTTTTTATTCTTACTCAGGGGCGTAAGTATGTGAATGAATGAAAAATAATGTAATCGATTACGCAAAAATATACTTTTTTGTAATGTAAAGGTTACTACGGGTACAATTAATAGTAAAATATTTTCAAAACATTGAACAAGTTCAACTTTTTTCATACTAATTATAAGCAGATTTGCACTATTAACTATTTAACCAAACTTAATTATTATGAAATTTAAATCAACATTCTCAGCGTTTTTATTAACGCTGGTTCTCGGTTTTGCAGCCTGTAATACCGAAGAAATTGCAACACCGCAAAGCAGTGAAAATGCTCTTTTAGAAACCACCACAACAGCCTCAGGCAATTTAACGGCTAAGGTTGGAAACTGTGCTCAGGTTCCCGGATGGGCCTCTAAAAACGGAGGAACGACCGGTGGAGGTTCATCGACCGAAGAAGTAGTAACGAATTATGCTCAATTGAAATCGGCTATTGAAAACAGTGCTGTAAAAGTGATCAAAGTTAGTGGTACAATTACGGTTACTACAAGATTATCACTACAGGACCAAAGCGGTAAAACCATTTACGGTGCAAGCGGTGCAAAACTGGTTTCTACCAATCAAACGAAAGATGGTTCGGGTATCATCAACATCAAAAGATGCACGAATCTGATTATCAGAAACCTTATTTTTGAAGGGCCAGGAGCTTATGATACTGATGGCTGGGACAATGCTATTTTAGATGATTGTCAAAATGTATGGGTGGACCATTGTGAATTCAGAGATGGAGTTGACGGAAACTTCGACATCAAAAATAAATCAGATTACATTACGGTATCTTATACAAAATTCGGTTATTTAAAAGCTCCCAGAGCCGGAGGTCCCGGAGGTTCTGACGATCACAGGTATTCTAATTTGATTGGTTCCAGTGATGGTGCAACTGCCGATCGCGGAAAATTAAGAATCACTTTCGCTCGCTGCTGGTGGGCTCCTGGTTGCAAAGAAAGAATGCCAAGAGTTCGTTTTGGAAAAGTACATCTGGTAAACAACTTCTTTAACAGCACGGTAAGTAATAAATGTATTGCGGCAGGTTTTGAAGCTAATTTAAATGTAGAAAGCAACGTTTTTGAAGGGGTAAAAACTCCAATCGATCTAATGAGCGGTTTTACTGCTGTTACAGCAACGGACAATGTTTTCACCAATACAACCGGAAATCAAGCCGGAAGCGGCACTGCTTTTACTCCACCCTATTCGATCGTAAAATTGAACAAAACTGCTGTTAAAGCTGATATCTCTGCCAATGCAGGAGCAACTTTAGGCGGCAATATCTGCGGGTCCTTTTAATTAGAAATCCAACTTAGTTTTTTTTACCACATAAATTTTTTAAGCCTGTCAGGTCGCAAGCCTTACAAATTCTTAAATTATTTATGTGGTTGTTTTTTATTAGCGAAACAGTAAAGAAAAGACAAAGAACATAAAACCTTTGCCACTCTGAACCTTTGAACCTTTGAACCTCTCCTAAAGAACTAATTCTTCAAATAATCTTTGGATCGTTTTTTCTAAATCCTGACATAAACCCGGATGTGGTCTTGAGGTTTGTATTGCCGAGCTTCGAATTGCAGTCAGCCATCGAAAACGTTCCGGAATATCAAATGCAGCGATCGGTCCTCCATCTTTAGTACCACTAACAATTTTTTCTAACGACGTTAAATTACATTCTAACTGTTCGATGTCAAAATCGGCAGAAAGGGCTTGTATTCTTTCTTTATTCAAATGAAAAAGAACCTTTATAAATTTGCTTTTTTTGCAAAACAAAATGATTCCGATATTCAGAAACTCCTCACGTTCTACCCTAGGCACCACGCGAATTACGGCATACTCATATAAGTGACTATCTTGCATTTTGTGCCTGGTTTACAAAGATTTCTGAATGGTTTAATCGGGTCTGCAAAAACTGTAAATATACGTTGCGCAAGGTCTCCGGCGTTTCGTCGGTATCTTCCCATTGCAGCCATTCCAGTGGAATGGTGTTTACGATTTCTTCTAGTATTTGCGGTGATAAAAGTGCTTTAAATTCGGCATCAACTTCTTTTAAAAGTGACGCTTGTGGCAATAAAACGTGGTCTTTAATCAAAGCAAACGGGCTTTTTGCATGCTGTTCCCAATTGTTCCAGGAATGATGAAAATACAAACACGCCCCATGATCAATTAACCATAATTCTTTATGCCAAATTAGCATATTTGTATTTTTGAAGGTACGATCGACGTTTGTAATATAAGCATCCAGCCAAACAATTTGCGAAGCCAGTTTAGCATCTACAGTTGTAACAACAGGGTCGAATGTTATCGCTCCCGATAAAAAATGAAGTGCCAAATTTAATCCCTGACTTCCTTGCAGTAAATCCTGAATTTCTTCGTCGGCTTCCGTTCTTCCAAAAGCTTCATCAAGATTGGCGAAAACCAGCTCCGGTAATTTCAGTTTCAAAGCTTTTGCTATTTGTCCGCCTACCAATTCAGCGATCAAAGCTTTTACGCCATGACCGGCTCCTTTGAATTTTAAGACGTATTTAAAATCGTCATCGGCTTCTGCCAAAGCGGGTAAAGAGCCGCCTTCGCGCAAAGGCGTGATGTAACGGGTAACATTTACCGTTCTCAGATCAAAAGTATTTTTCATAGATACAAACTTACTGATTTTTGATTGCAGATTTTAGATTTTAGAATGCAGATTTTAGGGGTAAGATGTGAAATGTTTGATGTGGAATGTTTGATACCATAATATAGCAAACCCGACAGGTTTCAAAAACCTGTCGGGTTTAGAGTGTTGCTTTAGTTGGATGAAAAGAGCCATTGGCTCGACTAGATATTGTAAGACCGGATTTTAATCCGGTTCAGATACGAACCTCGAATTTAAAGAGCTCCGTAGGGGCGGCACATTTTAAAAAATTGAAAACTAATATCCTCGTCATAACAAACCGCAATCAAACCCGACAGGTTTTAAAAACCTGTCGGGTTTAGATGTTGACAATCTAAAAACCTAATGCTCTAAAAACAAAAAGGCTTTCCCGAGATTCTCGATGATATCTGATGCTATAAACGACTGGTAACCGGTTTCTGGCAGTGTAATATCGGCGGTTAATCCGTGAAGGAAAACACCCAGTTTTGCTGCATACTTAGGTTCATAGCCCTGAGCCAGTAAACCTGTAATGATTCCGGTGAGCGTATCTCCGCTTCCGGCGGTGGCTAAAGCCGCATTTCCGGTTGTGTTTTCGTAGATTTCAGTTTTAATGATGATGTAGGTTGGTGCTCCTTTCATGACCATAATTACTTTGTATTTTTCTGAAAAAGCAATGGTCTTTTGAAATTTTTCGGATTCCGAATTCCACTTTCCAATTAAACGTTCCAGTTCTTTGGGATGTGGTGTGAGAATGGTGTTTTCGGGAAGCAGTTCTAACCAGGACAGGTTTTCCGCCAGAATATTCAAAGCGTCGGCATCCAGTACTAAAGGAGATTTATTAACTCTTAGAAATTCAAACAAAGCTTTTTGCGTACCCAGCTCCTGCCCGATTCCGGGACCTATTCCAATGGCCTGAGGCAGCAACGGAAGATGAATACTGGTAATAAAATTGGTATTTTCATCGGTAAGCACCATTACTTCGGGAATCGAGATCTGCAGAATTTGATAACCACATTTGGGTATAAAAGCAGTTACGAGTCCACAACCCGATTTTAAGCAGGATTTTGAGGCCAAAACCGCCGCTCCCATTTTGCCATAACTTCCCGCAATTATAACCGCATGCCCCTGAAGTCCTTTATGTGTCAACGGATTTACCGGTTTGTAGAATTTCAGAATCTCTTCTTTTGTGATTAAAAATGGATCTTTCATCGAACTGATTTAATGTCTTAAAGTTACATAAAAAATGAAGAAAGAGACACCTCATGCAGTCCTAAAATTCAGATTGTATTACCACTCTACTGTTTCTGTTAATCCCTAAAAAACAAAAACACAACAAGCTACTCCAACTAAAGGATATTGCTACGTATGCATAAATTAGGCAAGAATATTGCGAATTTTAATAATTTAGTATATAAATCTTCGGGATTTTTTAAATAAATTTGCGACACAATTTTATAAAACAACACAATGAAAAATACTGCGCTTACGCACATACATGAGAGTTTGGGAGCGAAAATGCTACCTTTTGCCGGTTATAATATGCCCATTACCTATGAGGGTGTAAATGCTGAACACGAAACAGTTCGCAACAGCGTGGGCGTTTTCGACGTTTCGCATATGGGAGAATTTTTACTGACAGGCCCAAATGCTTTGGCTTTGATTCAAAAAGTAACTTCAAACGATGCTTCAACTTTGACTATTGGAAGAGCACAATATTCTTGTCTGCCAAACAATGAAGGTGGAATTGTAGATGATTTGATTGTATATAAAATGAAAGAAGAAGAGTATTTACTGGTTGTAAATGCTTCAAATATCGAAAAAGACTGGAACTGGATTTCTTCACACAATGATTTGGGTGTTGAAATGAAAAACCTTTCTGACGACTACTCTTTACTGGCTATTCAGGGACCAAAAGCAGTTGAGGCTATGCAGCCTTTATCTTCTATAGACCTTGGAGCTATTACCTATTACCATTTTGAAGTGGCTGATTTTGCTGGTTTTAGTGATGTAATCATTTCTGCAACGGGTTATACCGGTTCTGGTGGATTTGAAATTTACTGCAAAAATGCTGATGCCGAAGCTATTTGGAAGAAAGTTTTCGAAGCTGGTGCAGCTTTCGGAATTAAACCTATCGGACTGGCAGCACGTGATACTTTACGTCTTGAAATGGGATTCTGTTTGTACGGAAACGATATCAACGATACCACTTCACCACTAGAAGCAGGATTAGGCTGGATTACTAAATTCACTAAAGATTTTACCAATTCAGAGAATCTGAAAAAACAAAAAGAAGAAGGTGTTACCCGCAAACTAATTGCTTTTGAAATGCAGGAGCGTGCAGTACCAAGACACGATTACGAAATTGTAGACGCTTCGGGTGCTGTAATTGGTATCGTAACTTCCGGAACTATGTCACCTTCTATGAATAAAGGTATTGGATTAGGATATGTAACCGTACCTAATAGTGCTGTTGACAGTGATATCTTTATCCGAATCAGAAAAAATGATGTAGCTGCTAAAGTGGTTAAATTACCTTTTTATAAGAAATAATATTTCATCCTAATATTCTAAAAATGCATTGCTTAACAAGTGATGCATTTTTTTATTGCTTTTTTTTCTGCCACGAATCCACGAATGATTGCATATAAAAAAGTATATAGAACCCGGAATTCGCGGCGAAAACTCTGTAGAATAAAAATCATATGAATGTAAGAATTTTTAGAAAAGTATAGCCTTTTATGAAAAAATAAGCGTAATTTTAATCTGAACGAAGATTTCCATCTATGAAAAAAATTGCACTGGCATTGATGTTAACCACAAACTTTCTGTTTAGTCAAAGTAGTGACCCAACCTGTGAAATAGTCAACAAAATAAATGCAGTTATTCAGGAGGAACATATCAGACCTAAACCGGTAGATGACAGTTTGTCGATTTTCGTGTTTGATAATCTGATCAATGAATTAGATCCCTCCCGAAATATTTTTTTCAAAACGGAATACGATAAAATGGCCGAAAAATACCGTACCAACTTAGACGACTTTATTCTAAGTAACGATTGTAGCTTTCTGGCTGATATTACTTCTAAATACAAAGACGGGCTTTTAAGAACCAAACAGGTTCTCGAAAAAATTCAGGCCACCCCTATTGATTACAACAAAAACGATACGATACGGTTTTACAAAAAATCATTTCCTTTTTACCTGAAAAAAGAAGATATCGAAAAAGTATGGCTCAAAAAAATCCGCTATCAGATTTTGGACGAGATAGCCGAAACAAGTGACAATTTAGATTCGATCAAAGCCAATTTCCAATCTATCGAACTCAAGTCAAAAAAACTAATTCTGACGAACGAGATCTGCCGAATTAACACGCTACTGGAAACGAATACCAAACACGAGGAAAAGTTCTATAATTTCTTCTGTACCTATTTTGATCCGCATACGGCCTATTTTAGTGACGATTCTAAAACGAGCTTTGTGGCCTCACTCTCAAAAGAACATCTGTCTTTGGGAATGACAGTGAATCTGAATGAAAAAAATGAAATCATTGTAGCCGAAATTGATCCGAATGGTCCTGCCTATCAGACGGGGCAGATTAAAAAAGGTGATCAGATCATTTCGATATCCAATCAAAAAGAAACTTTACAGGTTTCCTGTGCTTCGCTGGAATCCATTTCGACTTTGATTTTATCGGAATCTAATAAAAGCATCACACTAACCTTAAAACGAAATTCAGGCAAAAGCTTTGATGTTTATATCGAAAAAAAGGTGATGAAAGACGAGGAGAACTCTGTTTTCAGTTTTATTATCGGGAAAGACAGTAAAATTGGGTACATCAAAATCCCAAGTTTTTATGCCGATTTAGAAGGCAATAGTCGTAAAGGCTGTGCCGACGATGTAGCACGCGAGGTTATAAAACTGGAAAGAGACGATATAAAAGGACTGGTAATCGACCTGATTGACAACGGTGGCGGATCGATGGAGGAAGCCATAAAACTGGCAGGAATGTTTATCGATTACGGGCCGCTTTCTATTGTTGTAGACCGCAATCAGGGAAAATCGGTTATCAATGACCCGTATAAAGGATTGATTTATAAAGGTCCAATTGTCATTTTGGTAAACAGCAACACCGCTTCTGCAAGCGAATTTTTCTCCACTATCTTACAAGATTACAACCGTGCTTTATTATTAGGAAGTAACACGCTTGGAAAAGCTACCATGCAAACCATTCTTTCGCTTGACGAAACTAAAAATACCGACTTTTTAAAAATCACCATTAATAAATTCTACAGAGTTACAGGTAAAAGTCACCAATATATAGGGGTGAAACCCGATGTGGTTCTTCCGGAATTTTACGAAGATGTTTATCAAAAAGAAAGTGATTTCCCGACAGCCATTAAAAATGATAGTATCACACCGTTCTTAAAATTCAAACCTTATGTAAAGCGGGTGCTGATCGACAAACTGGCCAAAAACAGTACAACAAGACTGGCCGACAATTACTTTTTTAATAATATAAAAGAAATCAATCAAAAAATTGACCAGCTGGTCAATAAACCAAAAGCAGAAATTCCGATGACAGTAGAGGCTGTTTTCAAACAGAAGAAAATCGTAAATTCTCTTTGGAAGGAGATCAATACTTTCAACGATGAAAACAATCCGTTAGATGTTTACAATTCAACGGTAAACCAGTTTTTACTCGGGGTTTATCCGAATGATAAAACCATCAACCAGTACCAGATTGACAACCTTAAAACAAATCCGTACTTAAATGAAGCGGTGAATGTTATTAATGAGTTTAATACTTCTAAATAACTTTTTTGTTTCAGGTTTCAAGTTTCAAGTTCTTGGTTTTTGGTTTGCAAAAGACCAATTTGTAAAACGAGCAGCCCTATTGTTTCATGGGTACTAACCACCTGAAACCTGAAACTTGAAACTTTTTTAACTTCTAAGTCCTAACGATCACTAAAAAAGAATACGATTGATTTTGGAAAAATAAGGAATAACCGTATTTTTGCCTCACAAAACTAAAAATTAGAAATGGGAAGAGCGTTCGAATTTAGAAAAGGAAGAAAAATGAAACGTTGGTCGGCAATGGCCAAAACATTTACCCGAATCGGTAAAGATATCGTTATGGCTGTTAAAGAAGGTGGCCCAAACCCGGATGCCAATTCTAGATTAAGAGCTGTAATACAAAATGCAAAAGCCGCTAACATGCCTAAGGACAATGTGGAGCGTGCGATAAAAAATGCAAGTAATAAAGATACTGCCAACTATAAAGAAATTCTGTTTGAAGGATACGCTCCTCACGGAATTGCGATTTTAATTGAAACAGCATCTGACAACAATAACAGAACAGTAGCCAACATCAGAAGCTATTTTAATAAATGCAACGGAACTATGGGAACTCAGGGTTCAGTTGAGTTTATGTTTGACCATACTTGTAATTTCAGAATTGCAAAAGGTGAAATTGATGCCGAAGAATTAGAGTTAGAATTAATTGATTTTGGTGCTGAAGAAGTTTTCGAAGACGAAGACGGAATCTTAATCTATGCTCCTTTTGGAAGCTTTGGAGCTTTACAAAAAGAACTGGAAAACAGAGGTCTTGAAATTTTATCTTCAGGTTTTGAACGTATTCCTCAAATTACAAAAGAGCTTACTGAAGCTCAAATTGCGGATGTTGAAAAACTAATCGAAAAAATTGAAGAAGATGACGATGTGATGAACGTTTATCACACCATGAAAGAAGAGTAAAAACTTACATTTTCATACTATAAATCAAACTCCTGAGCAATCAGGAGTTTTTTTTTGCCATAATGTGGAATCCCGTAAAGAATAAAGTCAGAGATTGTTTATGTTTGGCAAAAATTTAACAAAACTAACATTTGATAATCTAATGAACATAAAGAAAAGGAGCCTCTTACTTTACGGCTCTGTCCCTGAAATCTAATGTTATGAAAAGAAAAGTTGCAGCCTCAAAACGATTTCTTTTCTGTTAAAACCACCTCTATTTGGGTGCCTCTGAATAAGTTGCTTTAGATCCGCTTACGCGTCACTATATTGCTTAATACCAACCAAACCTACTAAGACTTGAAAAAAACTACTCTTAAGTTATTTCCTTTTATCGTATGTATTATTTTGTTTTTAGTCAGCATCAATTGCTTTTCTAATACGTATACCGATACCATTACCAATTCAAAGAAGGTTTTTATTTCTAAAAATTTTCCCAAAGACGATGTTGGTCTTCTCAACAATTCGCTGAGTTACTACCAGGCTCCCGAAAGCGAATTCACTAATGAGTTTCTAAAAAAGAACTTTCCGGTTTCACAGCAAACCAATAAAGATCGTGATCTGGCCATGTCCGTTTTTAAGGAGATTGCTAAAAACGATAATCTTACTGATTTTTTAGAGCCCAAAAAATTATCCATGCTGCCTCTTGGTATAAAGAAAACCATCGGAGGAATTCAGTACATGTTAGGGATCAGCAGTGCCAAATTTACTCCGCAATACACGGAGCTTACTGCTTTTGTAAAAATCGTAATTCCACAAAAAGATTCGCTTGGCAGACCAAAAGAGTTATTCTTTGGGGCTAACGGTATTAAACTTTCGCACAAAGGCGGATTGGTTGGTGCTACGAACCTGGTTTTACTGGGAGACGTTCCACTTAACATCAATGGTCCGAATTCGTTACTTATTTTAAAAGGAGGCATGGAAATGTCTACCGGACTTGTAGAAAAAAAGACGTATGTAACCATCGACTGTAACGGTTTCAAGGAACTTGGAATTACCGCAGACGTTGAGTTTTCAAGAAATTATCTAGAACCCGTCGATGATCAGTACAAGCTTATTCCCGCTCCTACCCGCGTAACAGGTTCCTTCAAGACAATAGTATCCAACTGGAATGATATACTGATTGAAATTTCATTACCCAAATTTCAACTGACGTCTTATAAGGGCAAAGGACCTGCCTTCGAACTAAATAATGCCGTAATCGATTTGAGTGACATTAGAAACTCTGATAAAATCGAATGGCCCGATGCCGATTATGTTAAAGATTATCTGGTACCGGGCAATGAAAATTTATGGAGAGGTTTTTATGTAAAATCTCTGAAAGTTGTATTACCGGAACAATTCAATAAAAGAGACGAGAACAAAAGGGTCAAATTTGAAGCCGCCAATCTTTTAATTGACAGAATGGGGGTTTCCGGAAAATTCATCGGTGATAATGTTTTTAGCCTTAAAGAAGGGAGTGCTTCGGGCTGGCAGTTTTCGTTAGACCATATCGAAATGGAGTTCCGCGCCAATTCCCTGACAGCAGCTGCTTTCAATGGTGAAATTGTTTTACCCCTTTCTTCGGAAGATAACACCCAGTGTGATCCTAAATCAAGAGGAAGATTAGCTTACAATGCGATCATAAACCCTGTAGACAACGAATATATCCTTAAAGCTGATGTAACCAACAATATTTGCTTCCAGGCTTTTAAATCAACGGCTTCTTTAGAAAAAAACTCTTATTTGGAATTAAGGGTAAAAGACGGTAAGTTTTTACCTAAAGCTGTTCTTTACGGAAGTTTAGCTTTAAAAGGCAGCAATAAAAATACTACTGCAGCCGAACTGGCTGCCTCACCAATTAAATCTTCTGAAACCACTAATGCTGATGGTGAGAAAAAGGAAGCTCTTAATTTTAAAGGAATCATTTTCCAGAATTTAACCTTACAAACAGTCGTGCCTTACTTAACGGCTGATTATTTTGGTTACAAACACATTCAGGAGAAAGATGCCGCGGTTAGTAATTTCCCTGTAACCATCAACGAAATCTCTTTGGTTGCTACCGATGTATCTGCAAGTCTGAAAGTAGACGTTGCCATTAACATCATGCAAAATCAGTTTAGCGGTCAAACCAAATTTTATGTAATTGGATCGTTCGACAGAGAAAAAGGAATTCAAAAATGGAAATACGAACGTATTAAGTTTGAGGAAATAAAAGTTGCCGCCGATTTAGGAGGTGTAAAATTCAAAGGAAGCATTACCATAATGGACAATGATCCGGTTTATGGAAATGGTTTCAAAGGAAGTGTATCGGCCGATTTTACAGGAGGTATCAAAGTTGAAGCCAATGCTATTTTTGGATCTACTACTTTTAGATACTGGTATGTGGATGCCATGGTGGACAATTTAAATATTCCTGCCGGAGCGATTACTTTTAAAGGTTTTGGTGGTGGTGCTTACTACCGAATGAGAAAAGACGGATTCAGTTCTTCTTTTGTGGCATCCAAATCAAATTATGTTCCTGATGCCGAATCAGGATTAGGGGTTAAAGCCATGATTAAGTTTGCAGGTACTGCCACAGCCAATGCATTTTGGGGAGGCGCCGGTTTTGAAATTGCCTTTAATAATAATTCCGGTATCAACAGGATTAGTATTTACGGAGAAGGTCATATCATGCAGCCATTTGAAATTCCGGGAGCGGAAGAGATAACAAAAGCTTTAAAGACAGTTACCGAAAATGAATCCATAATGGGTCAGATCGCAACAGAAGCCTTAAAAACATCCAATTTATCGGCCGCTGCAGAACAACTTTATCCAAATGATGTAAAAAACAGTATGGGTATCAACGCCTTTGCTGCGATAGAATACGATTTTAGAGCCAAAACATTACACGGTACATTCGATTTATACATTGACACTCCGGGAGGTTTCATACAAGGACGTTCTTCAGGAAACAGAGCCGGTTGGGCCGTTTTACACTTCGGACCAGACAAATGGTATATCCGTGCGGGTAATCCGACCGACCGATTAGGTATAAAAATAGCTATTGGATCTATCGAAGTAGAAGCCGGAGGTTATTTTATGCTTGGAGATGATATCCCGGGCAGTCCGCCGCCACCGGATATTGTGGCCCAACTTTTAAGAGTTGACGTTGCCAAGCTGAATTATATGCGCGACGAAAACAGCATTGCTTCAGGAAAAGGATTTGCCTTTGGTGCAGATTTCAGCATTAAAACCGGAAACTTGAGTTTCTTAATGTTTTACGCTAATTTCCAGGCCGGATTTGGTTTTGACATCATGGTGAAAGATTATGGTGAAGCACAATGTAAAGGTTCGGGGCAAATTGGTATAAACGGTTGGTATGCCAACGGTCAGTCGTATGCCTATATGCAAGGGGAACTTGGAATTAATATTAAACTGTTTTTTATACGAAAGAAAATATCCATTATAAAAGGTGGAGGTGCCGTTTTATTACAAGCCAAATTACCTAATCCGGTATGGATTCGAGGCTATATGGCGGGTGAATTCAGTCTGCTTGGTGGTGCTGTGAGAGGTAGTTTCCGTTTCAAACTTGAATTTGGAGAACAATGCGAATTCATATCAGCGAATCCGTTAGAAGGCTTAAAATCTATTGCCGATATTACTCCTGCTCAGGGAACAAAAGACGTAGATGTCTTTACCGTACCTCAGGTTGGATTTAACATGCCGGTCGATAAAAACTTTAACATTGAAGGAGATGACGGGGTTAAAACCTACCGACTCAAACTGGAAGAATACACCGTCAAAAAAGCCGGAGTTCCGGTAATTGGTTCGCTAAGCTGGAACAAAACAAGTGATTTGGTAAGTTTTAATTCGTTTGAAATATTACCTGAGAAATCAGAATTAACCTTAACTGTGAAAGTAAGTTTCCAGGAATACACCAATGGTGCATGGAAAACGATTATGGATCAGGGTCAGGTTGCAATGGAAACAGAAACCCGAACTTTTACCACAGGTGTGGCGCCAAACAATATTCCGGTAACTAATATTGCTTACAGCTATCCTGTTTTTGATCAAAAATATGTTTATCAAAACGAGAGTAAAGAAGCTTATGTAGTGCTAAAAATAGGACAGGCTTATTTATTTGACCTGAAACCGGGACAATCTCAAAAAGCATACTATAAAACCGGAACTAAAACAGGAAATGGGGCTATAAGCTACAATACGGAGTTAAAAAAGGTAATCGTTAGTATGCCTGCTTTAGAAAACGTAAAACCATATAATTTATCCTTAATGACGCTTGAAACGGTAAAAGACGCAAATGCGAACCTGAGTGAAAGTTTTGACAAACAGGATCTTGGTACAAATGCCAATGTAGAAGTTAAAAGCAATAAACTGGCTGAAACGCTAACAGGTGGTCAGGGTATTGAATTGCTGCAGTATAATTTCAATACCAGTCAATACAACACTTTTCAGGAAAAAATGGCTGCTAAGAAAGCACGTAAAACGCACATCGAAATCATTGAGGCCGATATTCATGCCTTGCATGCAGAAAGCACCGCGACTGAAGCTTTTGATGAAATTGAAATCGCCGGTACACCTCAATCAATGAACATTCCATTGGTAAGTGTTGAAGCCGTATTAGACGACAGTTATTTTAAAAATGATATTTATCCATTGATCTATAAGGGGTATCCTTTAGAAGCCGATTTAACTTTAAACAGAAACACGAGTATTCTAGGAAATCCTCCGGTTAAAGGAATGGAAATCATCACCTCTTACCTGGCTGATTTAATCAATAATCCGAAAAGTTCTTATTTAAGAGACAGGTTGCCTTATCGCTACAACCAGCCTTTTTACTATAAGGATGATTTTATAAAAATTCAGTATAAAGTAGTCAATAAATATGTGAACAGTCAGAATAGGGCTATGATTGACAAGTACAACTATATCATAACCGGAAGATTCCCGATGATAAAAGACGGTACTTATAATGTCAGACTAAATTATATTCTGCCAGGCGGACAGGCTGGAACCAGTTCAATTTTTACATTCAATAAAACAAATTAGCATGAAGCTTAAATTTTTAATTCTCCTTACTTTTATCATCACTGGTACGAACTATGCACAAGAGAAAAATGCCACGGGAGAATCGAATCCAAACGAAATAAAATCGGAAATACAAGTTATAGCCAGAGTGCAAAAAGACAGAATTCTGCTGCGATGGGCTGTCAGCAATGCGATGGCCTGGAAAAAACTGAATGCGTACGGGTACACCGTAGAGCGTTACACCGTTACCCGAAGCAACAAAACTTTACCAACTCCCGAAAAGGTGGTTTTAGTGAGTGCCTTAAAACCGGAACCACTGGAAACCTGGGAAAAACTAATTGAAAAGAATGACAATGCCGCTATTGTGGCACAAGCCATTTACGGGGAAAACTTTTCGGTTACCGGAACAGACAAATTAGAGAACATCGTTAACCTTTCAGAAGAGAACGAGCAAAGGTTTACGTTTGCCTTGCTAACTGCTGACAGGGATTATGAAATTGCCAAAAAAGCTGGTCTTGGATTTGAAGATAAAACGGTTAAACCAAACGAAAAATATGCCTATCGCGTAATTTCAAATGTACCTGAAAAGGAAGCCACTATTTCGTATGGCGGAATCTTTGTGGGATTAGAGGATTATCAGCCCCTTCCAAAGCCGATGGATTTTACTGCTCACTTTACGAACAACAGTGCGATGTTAAGCTGGAATTTTAAAATACTGTCGCATACTTATGCCAATTATTTTGTAGAGCGCTCGACCGATAAAAAAACTTTCGAAAGAATTACAGATAAGCCTTATACCAGTTTAAATCAGCAAAACACCAACAACAGTCAGATTTTCTATGTGGATTCGATTGCCAACAATAAACCGTACAGCTACAGAATTCAGGGAATTTCGCCTTTTGGTGAGTTAGGTCCCTATTCGCAGGTTGTCACCGGAAAAGGTGTCGAAATCTTAAAATATGTTCCTCATCTTACGGTGAAGGAATTTAAGGATGAAAATACCGTTACCTTAACCTGGGAATTTCCGAAGGAAGGAGAGGATGACATTACAGGATTTGAATTAAATCGTTCCGATACGGATGATGATGGTTATAAAACGGTGATAAAAAACATCCCTGCCAAGAGCCGCACAGTGACGTACAACAAGCTCTTATCGACCAACTATTTTACCATTACGGCCCTTGGAAAACAGGGCAACAACAGAACTTCATTTGCTATGCTTGTGCAGCCGGTTGATTCTATCCCGCCTTCGAAACCACTTGGTTTAAAAGGGGTAATAGACAGTTTGGGTGTTGTAAAACTAACATGGGATCCGAATAAAGAAAAAGATTTACTGGGCTATCGTATTTATAGAGGAAACACGGCCGAAGAAGAACTTACGCAGTTAACGGTAAGTCCGAGCGAGCCAACCTCTTATCAGGACAAAGTGCTTGTTAAAAGTTTGAATAGTAAAGTATACTACAAAGTTATTGCGGTAGATTATCATTACAATATGTCTGATTTCTCAGATGTTTTGATCCTTAAAAAACCGGATGTAATCCCTCCTACTTCACCTGTTTTTACCAGTTTTAAAATTAAAGAAGGGTCGATTTTTCTCGAATGGGTAAACAGCCAGAGCGAAGATGTGGCGGTACACCAATTGTACAGAAAAGAAAATGACCAAAAGGACTGGACGCTGATTCTGGAAACTAAGAACAAGGAAGAGAAGTTTCAGGATAAAACAGCTGTTGAAGGTAATACCTATCGTTACGCCATTTTTGCCAAAGATGAGAGCAATTTAGTTTCTAATCCTTCACCAGGATTAACCCTATTTGTGCCTAAATACTCGGTTATGCCAGCCGTGAAAGGCTTCTTTGCTCAGCCCAACAAAACGACAAATACCATCGATTTATCATGGGACTACTCGAACAATGAGGTAGATGGTTTTGAAATTTATAAAGCTTCAGATAAAGATGCGTTACAACTGATTCAGATTGTGACCGGTACTACCCGTTTTTTACCTGACCCGACTATTACAATTAATACCACATACCAATACGGTATCAGAGCAACATTTAAAGATGGAAGAACCTCTAAAATGGATTTTTTCACTGTAAAGTTCTAAGTACATGAAACCATTAATGACATACAAAAACATATTCCAAACCTTAAAAATAGCCTGTCTGTTTTTGACTGTTTTTGGTATGCAGCTAATCAATGGACAAACAACGTACAAGTATAAAGTGAAGTGGGATTTAAGGAAATCGGCAAGCAGCGGCCGTAACGTTTACTTTTATTTAAATACCGGCGATACCTACCCTTTCAACGGAACTTATGCCAATGCAAGTGCGACGTCCGGAAGCAGTTCATTTTCGTATGTTATAAAAAATTCAGGCGTTAGTCCGATGGACGGTGTTGTTGTTTCGACTAGTCCATTACGTCTTAGTGGAGCGGTTGATAACGGATCTTCGGGATTCTTTCAAAAACACGCACCCTTTATGACAGGTCCGTATTCCGGTTATTGGCAATCTAACTTTGCTTATAACTTTGATAATATTACAGTTACGCACAATACCCAGTTCGAATTCTTCTATTTGCAAACGCTTGTGGAGGTAAACAATTACAATGTTTCCAATTCAGAACTAAAACAATGCGAAACTTTCAATTTTACGGTAGCCGTTGTGGGTGAAAGCGGTTATATGACTTTTGCCGTTGAATATTATGATCCAAACAGTGCAGGTTGGAAAGAGCTATTTCCTTATGCATCAAGATCGGCGCAATACATCCCCATAACGTTTACCTCCATCCCTAACCTGCAATTGAATCAAAACTTTCAATTGAGGGCGAGATACACCAGAACCGGAAGCGGCGGCGCAAATGATTACTCTGATATTTTAACCTACAGGTTTATCCCTTGTTCTCCTAAACTGAATGGTGCACCGGTAACCGCTCAGGTCAAATGTTACAATCAACCGAATGGCGGTGTGACGTTAAATTTCCTTTCGGACGTTCCGTCAGGCCAAAAACTGCTTCTTACCTTATATGAAAATGGTGCTTACAGAAGCCACCGGTTTGCAAAAGATACAGAGGTTTCCAATAGAGCTTATACCTGGGACGGGCTTGCTCCGGGTTCATATACCATAAAATACCAAACGCAAAACGTTTCTGATCCCAACGCCACACTTGGTTCCAGTCCGGTAGAAACTCCGGTTTTCAAAATAGACAATACAGAGGCCTTAACTTTTAAAGCAACAGCCATACAACCCCAATGCAGCACTGATAAAGGCGGCGTTGAAATTTCAGTAAAAGGAGGCACACCTCCTTACTACTACATTATCGATAATGAAACGAAAAAAGAGCTCACTAACAATCCGGACATCATAAGTGTTACAACCGATGGAGATCATCAGGTGATTGTCGTGGACCGTTTTGATTGCATGGAAAACTAATTTAAAAAAATACGATACCTGTTTTAAACATTAAAAAATGAATATTTTACAAAAGACCATTTACATTTTGACTCTGGCCGCCTTTTTTGCGGCTCCGGTCATTTATGGCCAAACGGGTAAAATATTAATCGAAACTAAGTTAACAAGATATGGTCCTGACCTCAAATCCAATACGTATAGTGTAAACATTTCCGCTACAGGAGCGCCTGCTTTTGGTAAAGCCTATAACATTAATAATAACGACGATGATGAAAAGATTTTCTATGATTTAGTACAGTACGATCAAACGAAATACCCTCTTAAAATTGTTATCAACGGTTCTAATGTTGTTAAACCAACCCAATTAGGCGGACCAGAATGCAATCAAAAAGATCAGGCGACTTTAGTAGCTCCAAAAAGTGTCGCTATGGGAGCTTGTCACGGCCGTACCACCTTCCTGCTTTTAGACCTGCCGGAACCAAGTGGCTTAATTGGCAACTGTGGCAATTTTACCATACAAAAACAGGTTCAATTGTCGGGTGCAGGTTATTCGTGGCAGTACAAAAAAAGTACCGACACTCAATGGAAGTATTTTAACTATGGTACCCAATATACCGAAAATGGGCTAAACTTTAACTTCAAGGATGTTCCCGATTTGAAAGATTACACAGGAAACCTGTTTATCAAATTTGTTGTTGACTATGAAAATCTAAATACTTCTAAAATTGAAATCTATGAGTCGGATATTGCGACCTATAACATTATATCCTGCTCTCCAAAATTAGAGGCGACATCCGATCCAAACATTACTGCCTGCAATTACAGCAACGGTGAAGTTACCTTTACTTTTAGCCGACCGCTGGAAACAGGAGAAAAATATCTTTTCAATCGCGTTCCTGTAGGCAATGGTAATCCGAGTTCGGCAACTTCAGATGATTCTGAAGTAGAAAAAATTTCTGCACTTAGTTATAAATGGAAAAATATTGCTCCAGGGAAATACGATTTCAAATATCAGACACAATTTGGAAACAATACACCTTCTACAGTGTCAACCGTTACCAATTTTACAATCACTTCAAGAACGCCTGCATTAACTTTTAAAGCAGCAGACGTGCAGCCTGAGTGCAGTACCGATAAAGGTGGAATTCTAATTTCTGCTGAAGGAGGAATGCCCCCATATTATTACATACTTGACGATGAAACGGAAATAGTTAACAACATTACAGTACCCAAAAGAATCCCGTTTAGCGGTTCTTACTTAATACCCATTACAACGGATGGAAAACATAAAGTAATAGTCGTAGACAGCTTTAACTGTATAGAAAAATAATATTATATGATAAAAAAATTACTCTTATTTATATTCTTGTTAGGGAATCTGTTTGTTTACGGACAGACGGACTATGGAATTCTTGTAATTTCTACTTTATCACCCTCACGAGGATGGGACGGCAGTCATGCGGGCAGCTTAAGCCTGACATTGGGAAACCATTCCATACATAAAAGCAGTAATACCGGCGATCAGGAGGAAATTGAATATGATTTTTTCTATGTAACCGACAATCCTACCAAAATAGACTACAGAAGTGCAACAGCCGGAAACAAAAACGGTACCGATTGTCAGATTAAAGACTCTACTCCTTTTGATATCACTACTTTTAGCAGAGACGGTTTTGGAGGCTGTATTGGTGATTTTGAAGTACTAAGTTTGAACATCCCAATTCCTGTTTATCCGGAAACCAATCAAAAATGTGTTGAAGATGTCATTACTTTAAAAAATGGCTGGAATTGGCAGTATCAATTTGATGGTTTGAATTGGGCACCGTTTCCATCGCAATTTCAGGAAAAAGCATCCATTTCATTCCAGCTAAAAGATTTACCAAACTATAAAACTTCAGGTGATGTGCGATTTAGAGCCGGATATCAACAACAATTTGCCAAAATCGTCACCTATAATATTATACCCTGTTCTCCAAGATTAGACCATACTTCTGATCCAAACTATACCACTTGCAGTTACAGCAATGGCAGTGTAACCTTTACGTTTAGCCGACCACTGGAAACCGCAAAAGGAGAAAAATTCCTTTTCAATCGCGTTCCTGTTGGCAATGGTAATCCGAGTTCTGCAACTTCAGAGGAACCTGAAGTAGAAAAAATTTCTGCGCTTAGTTACAAATGGAAAAACATACCTGCGGGTGTGTATAATTTTAAATATCAGACACAATTTGGAAACAATACGCCTTCTACAGTGTCACCGGTAACGAAGTTCGAAATCAAGCAACGTACAGCCTTAACTTTTACGGCAACAGCCGTACAGCCAGTCTGCAGTACAGACGAAAAAGGTATACTTATAACAGCTACCGGGGGATCGAACTCTTACTATTACCTTTTAGACGGTGAGCCATTAGCACAAAAACATGCCTTTACAAGTCCTCATACCATAAAAATAACAATAGATGGTGCTCATAAAGTGATCGTTGTAGATGACTCTGATTGCATAGAAAAATAACATTATGAAGAAAATAATATATCTTTTTTTATTCACTGTAATGCTCTTATCCGGCAGTAAGAGTTATTCGCAAAAACTGTACATCGTCCGTCATAGTATGGGAAGCTGTGTCAACGAATGTGCAGCCTTACAGTCCTATTTTTTTATGTCTGGCAACACCTACATTGCACCAGTTGCGGAATTTGGAGATTATCATGTATTTAATCTCCCTCCAACCTATGTGGAACTTATTTCGATAGCCGATACCAGTTTTGGCTGTGCCTGGCGTGACCCTATGGCCTGTTATGAGCAAAGTACGATTGACATGAATAATTGTTTTTGGGGAATAACCAATGCCGTTTTACCCGAACCAAACGTAAATACCAACTTGTTTTGCGATAAAAAAACCCTTACCGCGATAAGCTGCCCGGGACCTTATCGTTTTTCATGGGAATACAGTACTAATGGTATTAATTTCACTCCAATGAACATTACTACTACCCCAAATCAAAGCTTTGAATTTGTTAAAGCCAATTATCCGGCCCTAAACGATTATACGGGAACTATAATTTTCAGGGTTTTAATTGACTCCGACCCAAATGCACCTGATGAAAATGTTTATTCTAATGTGGTTACTTACTATATCATACCGTGTTCTCCTACACTAGCTGCTACCTCAGACCCAAACTTAACCACTTGCAGTTACAGCAATGGCAGCGTAACGTTTACGTTTAGCAGACCATTGGAAACTGCAAAAGGAGAAAAACTTCTTTTAAATCGCGTTCCTGTAGGCAATGGTAATCCGAGTTCGGCAACTTCAAATGATTCTGAAGTAGAAAAAATTTCGGCACTTAGTTACAAATGGAAAAACATACCTCCGGGGAATTATAATTTTAAGTTTCAAACACAGTTTGGAAACGGTACTCCCTCTACTCCGTCGACTGTAACTACATTCGAAATCAAACAAAATACAGCCTTAACTTTTTGGGCAACGGCGATACAACCCGAATGCAGTGGCAACCTGGGTTTCATAGAAATACATGCTACCGGTGGAACAAGTCCGTACTACTACATTTTAGACGATCAAACCGAAGTTGTAAATGGCCAGACAGTCCCTAAAAAAATTGGATTTTCCGGTTACCACCAGATACCCATTACTACAGATGGCGGCCACAAAGTGATTGTTGTAGATAATTCCGATTGCATTGAAAAATAACATAATGAACAAAAAATTACTCTTATTTATATTCTTACTTGGAAGCCTGTTTGTTCAGGGGCAGACGGAGTATGCAATATTAATAAGATCTAAAATCAATCCACGTTCTGTTTGGCCACCGGGTGATAATGATGGGAATCATTACATTTCGGCAGGAGTAAACTCGTGCTCAATTGATTTTTATGGACAAAATGATAATGCTTATAAATACTGCTTTTTCTATATAACCGGCAATCCAACTGAATTGGTCTTTAATGAAATTATGAGTGCTTCTCAAATATGCGGATCAATACGCCGAACTTCAGTTTACAATAAAGATACCTTTTCTGGCTGGTTTTTTAGCGGATGTCTGGCAAATTCGCAAATAATGCCAATCCATATAACCCAACCCGATACCAATCTAAAGTGTAATGAAGATCCCATAACCTTAAGAAATGGCTGGAACTGGCAGTATAAATTAGACAATGGTCAATGGACCGATTTTCCTCCGCAATTTCAGGAGCAAGGATTAATTACATTTAAAATAAAAGATTTACCGAATTACACTAATCAATCGATAATTCGTTTTCAAACGGGTTATCAAACACAGTTTACGAATATAGTCACTTACAACATCATACCTTGTTCTCCAAAATTAGATAATACGTCTGCCCCAAACTTAACCACTTGCAGTTACAGCAATGGCAGCGTAACCTTTACGTTTAGCAGACCACTGGAAACCGCAAAAGGAGAAAAATTCCTTTTCAATCGCGTTCCTGTAGGCAATGGTAATCCGAGTTCGGCAACTTCAAATGATCCTGAAGTAGAAAAAATTTCTGCCCTTAGTTACAAGTGGAACAATATACCTGTAGGCCGATATGATTTTAAGTATCAGACACAGTTTGGAAACAATACTCCCTCTACTCCGTCGACTATAACTACATTCGAAATCAAACAAAATACAGCCTTAACTTTTTGGGCAACAGCAATACAGCCCGAATGCAGTGGCGACAGGGGTTTCATAGAAATAAATGCTGCCGGTGGAACAAGTCCGTACTACTACATTTTAGACGATGAAACCGAAGTTGTAAACGGCCAGACTGTGCCTAAAAAAATTGGATTTTCCAATGGCCACAAGATTCCCATTACTACAGATGGCGGCCACAAAGTGATTGTTGTAGATAATTCTGATTGCATTGAAAAATAACATAATGAACAAAAAATTACTCGTATTCCTATTCTTTTTAACAAGCCTGTTCGTTCAGGGGCAGAATGAGTATGGACTATTGATACGATCCACAATGAATTCCAAAACACCTGGTACTATGACGACCCGATACACCATTGAGGGAAGAAAAACTGAAGTACTGGTTTTTAGTACCCGTAATATACAGCCCCTAATTTCTCAGGAAATGGTGCAATATGACTTTTTTTACACTAAAGATATCAATGAATTGTATTTCTTAGCGCTCGAACAAAAAACCAACGGTCAGGTAAACTGTTCAAAGGAATATACCATTCCGTACAACCCGGCAGTGAGCACTCAGGAAAACTTTGGGGGCTGTGTGGGTAATTCGGTAGCCTGGACCATTCATCTTAAACAACCTTCCTCCAATAACCTTTGTGCCGACGATGTTGTTACTTTAACCAATGGATGGAACTGGCAATACCAATACGATGCGACGGGATGGAAACCCATGCCTTCTCAATTTCAGGGAAAAAGAGCCATTACTTTTAGCCTCAAAGACATTGGCGGTTACGATGGTAAATCCCAAATTTTCTTTCAGGCGGGTTATAAAACACAATTTACAAATACCGTTTTTTACAGTATTATTGGCTGCTCGCCCGAACTGGAAGAAAAAAAACCAGCAGCAACTGCTGTTGAATGCAGCAATACGGCCACAGGCAGTGCCACTTTAAAATTTAAGACGGGGCTAAAAGCAGGCAACAAACTTCTTCTTAATCTCTTCCATGCCAATCCGGTTGCTCCGGATACAGGCTTTATCACGAGTATTGATGCCTCAGAAAATGAAATTTCTAATAAAACCTATACCTGGAAAGGCATAGCGGCGGGTACCTATAAAATAAAATACCAGGCCCAAAGCACCTCTGATAGTGGAGAAAAAGTGGGTTTAAGTGCTATTGTTACGGATCCTTTTACCATAGACGAGAAAACACCTTTAACCTTTTGGGCAAAGGCCATACAACCCGAATGCAGTGGCAACAGAGGTTTCATAGAAATACATGCTGCCGGTGGAACAACTCCGTACTATTACATTTTAGACAATCAGACTGAAGTTATAAACGGCCAGACAGTACCCAAAAAAAATGAGTTTTCCGGTACCCACCAGATCCCCATAACCCTTGATGGAGGCCATACCGTTAAAATCATTGACAAATTCAATTGCGAAGAACAATAAATTCCCGAACAACCATACCATTATGAAAAAAATCTACTTACTACTACTGTTTCTTACGAGTTTATTGGGATATTCTCAAACTCCGGACCCTCAGCCGGCAGTTGACGGAGCCAGAACCATTACAATCACAACGCCAAAAGCAATTACAGTTACTGCTGGAACTTTGAGTTATGCGGATGCAAAAGAAAATGGCACCCCCAATGGTACGTTCTCTGTTGTATTTGAAGGCGGTACAGGCGACTACGTTTATTTCTTTACCAAAGACGGGCAGCCTTATACCCCGACTAACTGGAATTCACTGCCAGCCGGAAGCTATGTCATGTATGCAAAAGACAGAAATAAAGTTTGTACAAGTACTAATGTTCCTTTTATAATTTACGAACCTGGGAAATTAGTCGTTAGTACGCCAAAACCAACCAATATACCTTGTCCGGGAGGAACAGGTACTCTGACAGCATCAGCTATTGGAGGTTTTCCGTATAGCGCAACACCAATAAGCAGAACTTACAATTATACCTGGTATAAATGTGATGCAGCCGGAAATATTCTTAGTAAAGTTTCGGGACCAAGTACAACTTCTACTGTTTCGGGACAAAGTGCCGGTTATTATAAAGTTGTTGTTACCGATAGCAACAATAATACCGCTACAGGCCCTGTGGTCTTACTAGAGCCTAATCCTCAAATACAATCTACTGTAACTTCTAAAAAAGACGTTAGCTGTTTTGGCGGTAATGATGGAGAAATTACGATAAGCCTGAGCGGAGGATCCGGTACGCTTACCGTCCTTTGGAGTGACGGTGGTACTGGTGCAAACAGAACGGGTTTAAAAGCAATAGGTTATACGTATACCGTAAAAGATGAGAATAATTGTACTTTTTCCAACGGCATCATAACCAAAATTGAGCAGCCGCCAACGGCATTAGCCATTACAAACATAACACAAACACAGCCTACATCGACTGCTGCAACCGACGGTACTATTACAGTAACAGCCACAGGCGGAACTGCTCCGTACACCTATGTATGGACCAAAAATGGTCAGCCTTTTGGCGCTAATACCAATGGTGCAGGACTTACTACCGGTTTAGGAAATGGTACGTACCAGGTAACAGTTAGAGATGCAAAAGGATGTACTATCCCAAGCGGAATCGTCGAATTAAAGGCGCTGGCCGTAGTCTTGCAAGATCAGACCAACATTAAATGTAAAGGCCTGCCTACTGGTAGTATAACCGTAGTAGCAAGTGGCGGAACGCTAAACACTACTACCCCAAATTATAAATTTCAGTGGTTGTTAAATGGAACTGAAATGCCCGGCAAAGAATCGGCTACACTAAGCGGAATTCTTAAAGGAAATTATACGGTAAGAGTAACCGATGCTAATAACAGTATCTTCTCTATAGTTTATACCATCTCAGAACCTGCAGACGTTCTTACTATAACAAACTCAACTGCACAACGTCGTAATGTTTCCTGTAATGGTGGAACTGACGGAGCCATAGACGTTACTGTTTTTGGGGGAACTGGAGCTTACAGTTACTTATGGAGTAACGGAAGTACGGCTTCAAGACTGAGCAATGTTCCTGTTGGTACCTATTGGGTTGCCGTTAGCGATGAAAATGGCTGTCCTGCCCGATTAGACAATATCGTAATTACACAGCCTAATCCGATTGTTGTTCCGACTCCAGCCATTAAAGATGTGGCCATTTTTGGTCAAAACACAGGTTCAATAACATTCCCTGCAGATCCAACAGGAGGTACTTTGGCTTACCAATACAATTGGACTCGTGCCGGTGATCCTACTTTTCCAAGAACGACAAGAGATATTACAGGGCTGAAAGCAGGAACTTATCGCTTAGAAATTAGAGATGCTAATGCAAATGTTGCCGACAATACAGGCTGTATCGTTACAAAAGATTATACCGTAAAAGAATCGCACTTATTGGAAGTTGAAATTAAAGAAACCCAATTTATTAAATGTAATGGGAATTTTAACGGACAATTGACTGCTCTTGTTAAAGGCGGAATTGCACCTTACAAATATGTGTGGAAGAAAAATGGAGTGGTACTTCCATCAGAAACTAAACCGGAAATCTCAGGTCTTGGGGTTGGTCAATACAGCGTTACCGTAACCGATACGGCAAATCCTGAACCAGCTGGTCCTTTTGCAAAAGCAGAACAACTCAACTATAAACTCAACGAACCAGATGAATTAGTAGTAAAACTAACAAAGCAAACAAATGTTTTATGCTTTGGTGCCGCAACAGCTGCAATTGACATTACAATTTCAGGAGGAACCGGACCTTATACACAACAATGGACTAAAAACGGTGTGAATTATTCCACAGCGGATGATTTATCAAATCTTACAATAGGAACCTATACCGTTACCGTAAAAGATCAGACCGATCATGGCTGTATTGCAACACTTGATGTGCCTGTAGTAATCACACAGCCTGCCGCACCTTTAAAAATTGAAAGTGCAACCCTAATTGACCTAACCGGTTTTGAAACCAAAAACGGTAGCATAGCTGTAACCGTTTCGGGTGGAAAACCTAACTATAGCTATGAGTGGACAAAAGATGGTGATGTTACTATAATTGGATCAACTTCTTCCATCGGAAATTTAGCTATTGGTACGTATCATTTGATCGTAAGAGATGCAAATGGCTGTAGTCTTCCACAGGTAGATTACAAAATTACACAGCCCGACAAATTTGAGATCATTAGTATCACACAGACTCAAAATACAAATGTTGCCTGTTATGGCGATAAACCGGGTATATTTACTGCTGCCGTACGAGGCGGTGTAAAAGCGTATACTTTTGAATGGTTGAACACCACAACCGGAGTAAAACACAAACATACCGAAAGTACTAAAGACGATTTAACCAGTTCGGAGGCTATAGAATTAGGAGCCGGAGATTATGTCATTACCGTAAAAGACCAGCAAAACAATATTCTTTACGGAACAAACACTTTCACCATTACACAACCGGATAAACTGGCCTTTACCTTCACCAAAACAGAAGTATCCTGTTATAATGGAAATAATGGTACCGTGCAGTTAAACATCGTTGGAGGAACTAAGTTTGCCGACATCGCAAAACCGTACACTATTATAGCAAGCGGTGGAACAGTTGATGCTAAAAACGGACTTATTACGGGATTGTCTGACGGAAGTTACACCATATTCATAAGTGACGCCAACGGCTGTGTAACACCTGTACAAACTGCTACCATTACAGAACCTGCAAAAGCTGTATTTATTAACAGCGGAGTAGCCTCACCTACTACAGGTTATGGCCTGTCTACCGGTAAAATTGTAATTACTGTTGACGGTGGAACTCCCGGATATACCTACCAATGGAGAAATAGTTCGAACGCTGTTGTAGGAACCAACAGCCCAACTTTAAACAATGTCCCTGCCGGTGTTTATACCGTTTTGGTAACCGATGCAAAACTTTGTCCAACCTCAAACAGTTACACGATTGAGCAACCCACAAAACCACAGCTGACTGAAACGCATTTACAAGCAAAATGTAACGGTTTACTAGGTTCATTAGACGCTGTTGCCACTGGAGGAGCGGTCTACAACCAAAATCAAGCGGACAGAATTTACACCTATAAATTAAGAAATAAAACAACCGGAGCTGTAGTAACCATTATCAAAAACACAGCCGGTTTTACAAACATACCAGACGGGGACTACGCACTTACCGCTACAGATGCCGGTAATGTAGACTCGAATACCATTGACGTAACGTTTAAACAGCCAACAGCCGTTGTCGTAAGCTTAACTTCTAAGCTCCCGGTGAGCTGTTTTGCCGGACAGGACGGAGCAATTGCAATTGCAGTTACCGGAGGAACACCTTTTATCGTAAATGGTGCTCCGGTTTATACCTACCAATGGAAAAAAAGAAATACCGCAACCAACTCTTACGAAAACTTTACACCAACGGCATTAGATGCCCTTACGGAAGGTGATTATGCAGTTGAAGTTCGCGATGCCAATTACAATTCAAGTGATGCCACACATTGTGTTGGAATTTTCGAAAATATAATTATTACACAACCGGCAGATTTTGGATTTGATATTGATAAAATTACCTATATCAACCCTACTGCTCAAAATGGAAATGACGGTGCGCTGCATTTTGAAATTATAGGAGGAAAACCAAATTTTGAGTATAAACTCTACACTAAAAATGCACTAGGAAACGTAACCGTATTAAAAACGATTTCAAACACAGCTGCTAAAATGGTAGACTTTACCGGGCTTGTAAAAGATCATTATTACGTATCCGTTCAGGACGCGACCGGCTGTACCAAATACACTGATTTTGACTTTACCGATAATCCGTTAACCATCGCCATCCAGCAAACTCAGGACATGACTTGTTTTGAATCGAACAATGCTATCATAAAAGCAACCGTAGCCGGAGGTTTTGGAACTAAAAAGATTAGCTGGTACAGAAACAATACGTTATTGCCAAATGAAAACAAAGCCGAATTAACCAATGTAAAAATTGGTACTTACTATGCGGTTGTAAAAGATTTAAAAGCAATTGAAGTAACCACTGCTCCATTAACCATCACCCAGCCTGATTACATCACCTTTACAACGGTTCTTGAACCTGTAAAATGTTTAGGCGACAGTAACGGAACGATTTCCATCACCGCTGCCGGAGGAAACGGAATATTCAGATCCCGTTGTTTCCAAAATGGAACGCTGGTTAGAGACTGGACGAATTTTACTAACGGAACAAAAACAGTGATCAGCGGTTTAGCCGATGGTACATATACCGTTCAGGTACAAGATACCCAACAATGTAAAAGTACAGATGCGACTGTAAAAATTACATCGCCAACCGCTTTAACCATCAGCAATATCATGTCAACTCCTGCCACAGGAAAAGGATTAAGCAACGGATCTATTGCGGTAACCGCACAAGGAGCCAATGGCAGTTATACCTACAACTGGTTCAAAAAAGACGGTACAGCACTAAACCAAACTACTGCCACCGCAGTAAACCTGGCTGCCGGAACTTACTATATTGTGATCAAAGACGCCAAAAGCTGTAGTTTAACTTCTTCATTAATAGAAGTAACAGAACCACCACTTTTAGAAACCAGCGTTGCTATACAAAATGTTGTTTTATGTAATGGAGACCAAAACGGAAGCTTAAAACCAATTACTGTTGGTGGACTCTTAAAACCAGGCGAAAGCTATACCTACCAATGGTTTGCTCAAGGTAATGCAGCCGTATTGGCAACAACAACTGTTTTAACGGGTATCGGAAAAGGTTCGTACTATACCATCGCAACCGATTCAAATGGAAACAAGGCAACCAGCCAGATTTTCGTTGTTACCGAGCCTCAGGTGCTAAACAATGTACTTACTGCTGATTACACCCTTTGCGGTGATTTCAACGACTGGACGATTAACGCTACTCCATCCGGAGGAACACTTCCGTACACCTACATCTGGAATACGGGTGCTCAGACAGCTACCATTAAAAATGTACCACCGGGTTATTATTCCGTAAAAATAACAGACAAACACGGTTGTAGCATTACAAAAAATATGACCATCACAGCGCCTGTTCATTTGGCTGCTGCCGAAAAAATAAAAATACCAACCTGTTACGCCGGTTCTGATGCTACCATTACCGTGACCGCTTCAGGAGGAAAAGCACCTTATACCTATTTATGGAATACAGGTGAAACATCAAACGTATTGAGCAATGCTTCGGCAGGCAATTATAGCGTGACCGTTACCGACATCAAAGGCTGTATCATCAACCATACGTACACCATCGTTAATCCGCCAAAAGACATTATCAATATTGGAGAAGACGTAACCTTATGTTTTGATCAGACTTTAACCATCAACGCCACGATCAATGACGATAAAGCAACGTACGCCTGGACATCTGACAAAGGTTTCAAGAGCAACAAAGCCATCGTTACCGTTTCGGAACCTGCCAATTATACCGTTGTGGTGACCAACAAATTGGGTTGTGAGGCTACAGATACCATCAAAATATCAAGTCAGAACACTCCAATTAGTGCCGAATTTGCAGTTTCAAGTCAGGTATTCAAAAACGAGAAATTCATCATAGTTGACATTAGTAATCCGGATGCTGACGAAATCGAATGGGTAATCCCGGAAAACGCAACCGTAATTTCGAAAAACAAAGATTTTGCCGAAATCAGTTTTAGTCAGGCCGGAGAATATGACATTACCTTAAACACCAAAAAAGGAAACTGTACCGCTTTTCAAACCAAGCAGGTGCTGGTAACGGAAGGTGAATATGAAGAAAACAATCCGGACGAGGAGACTTTGAAGAAATTTGATCTGAAAATTTATCCAAACCCGTCAAAAGGAGCTTTTACTGTAGATGTACTGCTTGATAAAGTGATGCCTGCACATGTTAAGGTTTATAATTTGAGCAACAATTTGCTAATCGATTCAAAAACTCAGGAGGGCAAAGACAATTACCTGTTCAACTTTAGTCTTAACGGACTTCCTTCAGGAGTATATTTTGTGTTATTCGAGTCACAGCAAGGAAGTAAATTGAGAAAAATCATTATTCAGTAAACTTTACTTTATCCAGCAAGTAAAAATTATAAATTTCAAATATTAATGGAAATCAGGAAAGAACAATCCTGATTTCCATACCCATAAAGAATGATTTTAAAGAAAATAATTTTAATTACACTACTGCTTTTTACAGCTGCGTTTGGTTTTTCGCAAAACTTTAATGTGCAGGAACTAGGCAAAGCCAAGCTAATAAATGTGAGTGGTGGTGCATCTGCCAATACCGTATTCTATTCCGGAAATGCAGCAAGAGAACCCTTTAGTTACTTTTTGAACGGAAACATCAATTTCAACATTGCGAACCTGTACAACATTCCGCTTTCTTTTTCCTATACCAATCAAAAATTCGGGTACAACAAACCCGTTTTAATGAATCGTTTGAGCATACATCCGTCTTACAAATGGATTACAGCCCATATTGGAGACGTAAGCATGAACTTCTCTCCTTACACCCTGAGCGGTCATCAGTTTTCCGGTTTTGGAGTGGATCTGACACCACAGGGAAAATTTAAAATCAGCGCCATGTACGGACGACTGTTAAAAAGTAACGAATTTGATTCTGCCTATCCGGATATACTGCCAGCTTACAAAAGATTCGGTTATGGTTTTAAAACGGCTTATGCTTTAGAAAAAATCACCCTTGGACTTACCTTGTTTAAAGCCAGAGATCAAATCAACTCTTTAAACAATCCTGTACCATTTGAACTGGATGTCACGCCAAAGGAAAATGCTGCCATTAGTTTTGAAACCAATTTTAAACTTTTTAAAAAGCTACAAGTTTCTACCGAATACGCCAACAGTAGTATTACGGAAGATTTGAGAGTGGTACAAGCTGGAAAAGCGAAAGGAGTTTCCTCTTTCTTATTGGGCCGAAATAGTACTACCACAAGTTACAGCGCCTTCAAAGGACAGCTGGCGTACCCGGCCGGAAAAGGTACTTTAGGGTTAGGTTACGAACGTATTGATCCGAACTACAGAACCTTTGGAGGATACTATTTTAACAATGACTTAGAAAACATTACCGTTAATGCCACACAAAATCTGTTTAAAGACAAAGTGTCGCTTGCCTTAAATTTGGGTCTTCAGAAAGATAATTTAGAGAAACAGAAAGAAAGCCAGATGAAACGTTTGGTATCATCTGTTAATGCCGATTTCAGACCGAACCAAAAATTAAACTTTAACCTGAACTACTCTAACTTTCAATCGTACACCAACAGTCGTAATCAGTTCGATTACATCAATCAGGTTTCCAATTATGATTACTTAGATACTTTGAATTTCAGACAGGTCAATCAAAACCTGGGACTGACGGTAAATTATTTATTAAGAAGCGACAAACAACTAAAGAAAGCCATAAGCGCCAATTTCTCGATGCAGGATGCCGTAAACCAGCAACAAGGAAAAGCAGTTGCAGGCGGAGCTTCGACCTATTACAACTCTGCCCTTACCTATTCTCTTGGTTATCCGCAAAAAGATTTAAGCTTCAACGGTTCCATAAACAATACTTACGGACAAACGGATGGCGGGAAGAATTTTATTATCGGACCAACCATCGGAGCTTCCAAATTGTTTTTGGAGAAAAAACTAAATGCCACTGCTTCGACCAGTTACAACACCAGTTATAACAATGGCGAAAAGCAAAACGATATCTTCAATTTCAGATTGAACGGATCTTACATTTATCTTGAAAAACACAATTTCAACATGAGTGTCATCACCTTATTCAACAAAACAGCCACAGGCAAAAATAACGATCTGACGGCTACCCTTTCGTATACCTACTCTTTCGACAAGATCAAAATGCGTCCGAAAAGAGAGCCAAGAACCGAGGAAGACATGAACCTTAGTCCTATCCTGAAAATAAACCTTAACGGAAAAGCTTTGGAAGGAACACGTGATCAAATTACGGCCCAGCTCAAAGAAATGCAATTGGCTCTAAACCCATTACCGGAAGATGAAAGCACAAATTTAGAGCATTTACTCACACAGGCTACCCTTGCATCCGACGACAAACAGTTTAAAGAAAAAGTTTTAGATTATCTGGAAACCTACCAGACAGAAGCCGAAAACGTAAAAAAATACAACAACTACCTTTCGGAAGCAGCCAAAAAACTGGAAACAGAAATGAAAAACAAAGACGAAAGTCTTGAAAACGCCTATGTTGCCGCTATTGGAAGAGTAAACAGCCACAAACTACACGGTGTAGATGAAGCAGCTATTACCGACAAAACGGCGCACAAATCGTATCTCAAACTGGTAGAAAGAAGCAACAGCAACCACGATCAGTTAACCCGCCACCGATGGATGCTAAAAGAAATTTCGGCATTGGCCAAATTGCCGGCTGCCGAGATACAGCAAAATCCAACCGCGGTCGTTTTTAGCGCAGAGCAAGTGGGAGAAGCTTTTAAAGCAATAAAAGAAAAAAAATCCGGCCCTGAAATAATAGCTGATATCGAAGTCAAAATGATCCCGTTTTATCATGAAATCGCCCTTAAAAATGCAAAAACTGATGAAATCGATCTTAATCATATTCAAAAATAAAGGATTCAATACGAATACTAACCTGACAAAAAATGGATAAACCTCAATTACCCAAAATGCTGAAAAAACTATACCTATTGCTGTTGCTGCTGTGTTCCCTGACGGGCTTCGAAAGTTATGCACAAACCTTTCCAATTTCGGTCAACACCCAAATTACGCAGCCCTCGCCTATTTATCTGAGTAAATATGCCGATGCGACTACCATAAACAGTCCCATAAAAATTCAATTGGTACTTAACGATTTGACCATCTCAAACCGTCAGGTACGATTAAAACTTTACCTTCAGGGCAATGGAATTTCTTTTACCACCAATGACTTTGTTGTTGGATCCAGACCCTTGTATCTCGAAGGAGGATTTCCGCTACAGCTTACTAATGTTGATCTGGCCCCATACTTTCAGTACCAGAACCTGTTGGGATTAAATCCAAATCAATATGCGCAGCCCCTACCCGAAGGTATTTACAACCTTTATGTAGAAGTATATGACTTTGCTACAGGAAAAAAACTATCTAAAAAAACAGGTTCCACTACTGTTATTTTTCAAAACGATCCCCCTTTCCTGAACCTGCCTTTGAACAATGCTTCGATCATGCAGCAAAACATTCAGAACATTGTTTTTAGCTGGACACCGCGAAGCATCAATGTTAGTAATGTAGAATACGAATTTTCATTAGTTGAAATCTGGGACAATTATACCCCGGTTCAAAACGCCTTTGCTTATTCGCCGCCGTTGTACACCACGACGACCAAAATGACCACCCTGCAATATGGAATGAGCGAACCTCAACTGATTCCCGGTAAAAAATATGCGTGGCGTATAAAGGCAAAAGCCATTTATGGAGCCGAAGAAATTGGAGTGTTCAAGAACAACGGTTATACCGAAATATTCGCTTTTACTTACGAAGTATTTTGTACCTCGCCATTGGCTATTGCCACTTCGGGCATCAGCCAGGATCAGGCCAAAATAAGCTGGAGCGGTAACATCGACAACTTTGATTATCAGGTAAGCTATCGCGAGAAAAACGCCGGTTCGGAATGGTATAAAGCCGTAACACCGAGAGAAAATATTACCCTAAGTAACTTAAAACCCAACACCACCTACGAATATACCGTAGGATCCTCTTGTGACGTGGGCAAATACGTTAACAGTACGATATTTGAATTCACCACCATCGCCAAAGACGAAATTGCCTTTACAGGCTGTGGTATCAAACCAGACCCTAAAGATTTAGCAAATCAAACTCCGCTTCCGGAACTTTTCCCGAATGATGTAATCGCAGCGGGAGACTTCCCTATAGTCGTTATAAAAGCCACCGGGAGTAACGGTAACTTTTCGGGAGAAGGTTATGTCACGCTGCCTTTCTTAGAAAAGTTCAGAAAACTAATTGATGCTGCTGAAGCCTTAAGTCCAAAAGACGGAGAAGGCAACTCAAAATGGAACCTGAGCGAAAATACCCGAATCAAAATCACCTTTGACAACATTGGTGTCAATACCGATTTTAAATTAATCTCAGGAGAAATCGTAGCCGGTTATGACGCTAGTAACTGGGATAAATTTTTGGATGTTGATAAATTGGCTGATGATATTGCTAATGAATATGATCCTATTTTGGAATCTATTTTTGGACCAAAACCAGAAAAAGAAAAGACCGATAACCCTGCTTCTGACGAACAAGAAAATGTTGAACCAAATAATCCAACAATACCTTCTGAAACTACACCAGAGTACAATCCTATCACCGTTGTAGAGACAAACGAACCGGAGCCAACACCGCCACCAGTTTCAAATGAGAATCCTCCAAAAAATGAACCTAAAGAAGATCCGACATCAGCGCCAAGTAATAATAATGGACCGGATAATTCTTACTATATAGAATACAAAGGACAAAAATATTATAATAATGGTAAAATTAAGATACCTTTCGATCGCAATCTATTAGCCCATAATAGATTTAAAATGGGCAAATTAGAAAAAGATACAAATGTAAAATATGAACTAACTTATCAAAGTGAAAAAGGTATATTAGCGCAAAAAGTAGGAGACAATAGCTATCTGAATGTAATTGAATCTAAAACTGAAGCTGATTTTGATTTTAGTTATACTGGCGCTTTAAATTATAAATTAAAATCAACTGCCCAAATAGATAAATCTCCAAGTTTGTCTAATGAAATTAATCTAATAGTAAAGCCATTTAACTTCACAAACCTACAAGCAATTGATTTAGATAAAAAAAATAGAATAGCTAACACTAATGAGACATTGTATTACGTAGACACTGATGGGATCACAAAACCTAAAAACACAAAATTTAAGATTACAATTAATCCAAATATCGATATTGATCAAATTCCCAAGCATAAAATCAAATGGAAATTTAATGATATAGATATAGATAAGAAAGATGGTGTTAAAGATTTTGATAAAGTCGTAAATGTTGATCGAGACATAAAAGCAAATGTAACCACCGGTATTCCAAATTTTATAGAAAAAAATGTCAATATCAAATGGGTTGATTTTTATAAAATTGAAGCTGAAGTTGTTCCAGTTGGAACAAAAAATGCTTTAAAAATATTAAGCGACTATGTAAACAGAATTGGAACAGTTTTCCATAAATTAGACCCAAGTGGAGAATTAGAATTTAAAATTTCATATACAGGTGAGCAATATATAGAAGAAGACGAAAAAACAAGATTTTATAATACGATTAGAGAAGGAGGAATATCCGGACAAATAGGTTTTAGTTTTAAAGGAGTCAAGTACGGACTACCTTTAAGATTTGTAGATGCATACATTTATCTTAAACCAATTGTTTCAGTCTCTGTAGGTGGTAAAACGGTGTATGTAAAAAGAAATGATAAAACTGTCTACACTAAATCTTCTTCTAGTCTAACTTTTGGTCCTAAATTTGATTTGGAAGCGGGAGGCACAATTGGAATTAAAACAGGATCAGTATTAGACATTAAAGCAGAACCTTTTGCTGGTGTTTCTGCTTGGGGGGAAATTAAATATAATAGTTCAGAAAACGTTATTAATTCCACTGTAGGGGTCGGTAAACCTTTTGTGGGTATTAGAGGAGAAATAACTGTTGGAGGTTATTCCATAGTTCCGTCTGGAGAAGTTAAAAGAGTCTTTGAGGATATCAAAGCTGAGGTGCCTCCATTTAAAATCGATCTAAAATAATTAACATGAAAATTACAAGAATTTATTATATACTCATACTTATTTGTTGTTTGCTGACTCCTTTTTTTGCTTTTACAATTTATCGTCAATATTGCTATATAATTGGTAATAATTCTGAAAAAATGATGAGAGTTGAAAAACTTACGCGAGATCCTTCAAGTTCAAAGCGTATTTCAACCACAATTTATGGGCAAATTGAGGGGCAAAAAGTATACTTTAGTTCATATGATGATGAGGCATATGATTTTATGTCATACATGGATACTAAAACAGAACAATCGATTGATTACAATAATTTAACTCCATTAAAGTTGCATGTACCAGTCGTTAAATTCGGAACTTCAAAATTTGTATTATATATAAAAAAAGCACAAACCAAAGAGGAAGCAATTAAAAAAAACCTATACCCTTGGATTTTTACAGAAATCTTAAGTTTTGGTTTACTATTAACATTTTTTATTTTAAAGAAAAAATATGAAAAGAAAAATTAAATTATTACTAATACTAAGTATGTTACATCAATTTGGCTTTTGCCAAAAAGTTAATTTTGAAGCAACAAAGTTAATTGTAACTAATCAAGTTGATGATAATGCATTATTAATGAACTTTAACAAAGCTGTAAAATTTCAATATGGCAAAAATATTGTATTAGATAAAAATAGTCCAGAAGAGATATTTTACAATTTTTTTAATATTAATTCTAATGAACAATTAAAAGTTTTCTTCGATAATAAGATCCCTGTAACATATTCAAAAAACGATTACCTCAATTTAATGAATGTGTATAAAGAAAAACCTGAAAAAAACTTTTATGAGTTGGATTTTAAGATATTATTTAAAGATGGTAATAATCAATACTCTTATATAAAGTATATAAATCATAATGAATTATTTCCTAAACCAATAGCATCCATTATTTATTTAGAACTGATAAACGATAAATGGATAATTAAAGATTTGGGAGATAATTTAGAGCTGGGTATTTTTTTATCTAGTATAAAAGGGAATAAATTGGAACAAATTATATTAAGAAAACAGTCTCAACTAGACAATAAAATAATACAGCCCTATATTACAAATGACAAAATTGATTTTAACAGATTAATGAATGATTTTTATGATCTTAAGAAAAAGAACATTAACCATCCGTTGGTTCAACTAATTTACGATAATGAATTCTCTATTTTCTAAAAACTAATCTATGAAAAAATTAATACCTATAATATTATTTATCTTTTTTCACAATATCATTTTATCTCAAAATTCAATTCCATTTAAATACATAAATAAATTTTATGATGAAATTAATTTTGAAGAATACGAAAATAACAAAATAAAACTCTCTGATTTCGGAAATTCCATTAAAATAAATATTGAAAATGCTAAAAAAAATGATAGTGTCAATATTAAATCAAAAATTGAATTCTCTTCTAAGAATAAAAAATATTTAGTCTTAAAATTTAAAGAAATTGGTCAAAATGAAAAAATAGATTTTCTATGTTTTGAAAATAATACTCCTGTAGGGTTGCCATACCCTTATTCTAGTATTTTAAAACTCCAAGGCAAATTTCTTATCGAATTTTACAGTTCTGAAAATAATTCAAAATATGTCGAAATAAATAAATTAAAACCATTAGCTAAAGATCCAGATGGAAGTTTAAATATATTTAAACTTGCAGATATTATTGAGAAAAACAAGGCTTCGCTTTCCAAATATCTCGATCAATAACATTTGCAACTATAAGAGACCTTTAAAAAACGAGTTCTTCTACAAACACAAAAAGCTCTGGAAATCCAGAGCTTTTTTTATTCAAAAAACAACAAATCAATCAATTCTCTTTAATCACTTTTTTCTCTGTATAAATAATCCCTAATCCTCCGGCAATGTACACTTTAATGAGCTCTTCGGTGTTGATCATTATATTTTGCTGCAAAACATTCTTTTTGACATTTTTTATATCAAAGGGGATTGTTTTGGATAAATAATAATCACCACTTTTGATTGTGATCATAAGGGCTTCACTATTTTTAGAAACCATTGACGAAATAGAAAACTCACCCGTTTTTGGATTTATTTTCATAGCAGGTTCTGTATCATTGATACTAAGCGTCAAACCCGGATAGGTTTTACCACTTAAAGGCCTGTTTGTTTTTGCATCTAGTAACTTTCCTTTAATCGTAATCAAAATTTCCTCCTCGGCAGTTTGATTAACGGCTATCTTCCCCATAATAGCATGATTGGGTACCGGTACATTTACTTCGGTTTGAACCGGTGTTTTCTCCTGTCCTGTAACATTTGATGCTAACAGAATTGAAGCTGCAACTGCCGCATACTTCAATGTATTGATTTTGGAAATTTCGTGGTGTGTAAACTCTTCTTCCAGCTGCGTTGTTTTCAATCGGGCACAAATATTCTGGTCTTTATTATTGGCAACGAATCGGGCCACTTCAGCATTCGTTTTTCTGCTTAAATCAATTACATTCTTGGCACAGGAACTACAAAACGAACCTTGTGCATTAGGAATCATCTGGTCAAAATTTTCAGAACAAGGGTTGGCTATTTCTAAAGTGAATTTCTTTTTCATACTATACTCTTTTTAGTTAAAATCATATAACAATGATTATACTTCTATAGAGTACTTTTTACATCAAAAGGTTGGGAAGAGTCAAAAAAAATTTCGCTCTTTGCCTCCATATCGATTTCAAAAAATAAATTTTGGTGCAAATTATCTGCTATATTTACAAAAAAAATAAAACAATGAAAACATCAAAATACACCAAATACGCAGTAATACTTTTGGTTATTGTATTTGTAATTCTTAGTGTAATCAGCTGCACAGTTCATACACATAGTACTGCTTCTGGTTCAGGGAAAATCCCTCCGGGACAAGCCAAAAAAATGTCAGGAAGCAAAAGTGCCAAAGCTTATGCACCGGGACAACAAAAAAAGCAATAGTAAAAAAATCAAAAAGCCTTCTTTAGTTAAACTTCGGAAGTCTCTCTCACTATTCAAAAAATTTATTGCTGTTAAGCAACGGTGAAAAAATAAAAACTAATTGACAATTTCCTATTAACCAAAACCTTGTCTTTAATTTTAAGTTATTTTTTTGGAGGCATATTGGTAATTTTCAACAAATAAGTCCCTTCAGGCAGATCATTAATATTGATCGTATTGCTGCTTCCCAGAATTTTTTGCCCTTGTGAGAATACCTCAACATTTTTTAAAACTTTATTCGAATCCCCCATTGCCGGACTGGCAGTTGGCACAACCTTAGTTTTTACCGCTGTACTTTTTACTGTTTTTGAAACAGCAGCAGCTTCAGCATTCGTTACAACAGGAGTAACTGCTTTTGAGCTCTCGTAAGAAGCTTCAACCTGTTCGCTGGTCAAGGTAACATCATAAATTTTTAAATCGTCTATATCAGCATTGATACCCACGGTGGTGTTTATTTCCCCTAGTCTGAAAATATTTCCTTTTGTAGAGCGGTTAATCCCTTCTGCGGCTTTTAACAAAACACCGTTGCGGTATATTTTAGCAGTCTTTCCGTCATACGTTATTGTATATTGATACCAGCTGTCTTTGGCAAGCGGAGTAGAAACGATCACATCGTTAGAAGCGCCCCAGCCCGCTAAACTTAAATCAGAATTAGACGAAGCTGTACCTTGCTGCAACAATCCGAAATACTGCGCATTATAAGCTGTTCCGTAACCCCATATATAATTTGCCGATGCAATATCGTTTAGTTTTACCCAGATGCTTACAGATCTGGCGCTATTGCCCTGAGGAAGATTCTCAACAACAGCTTCCAGAGCTTTATTGGTGAGACGTTGCGCACTTTTGGCCACTCCTGCCCGATCTGCAACAAAATTTGCAGCTCCGACAAAAGAAGCAGTATTGGCGGTATTGTTTAAAGTAGCATTAAAATTAAATTCCTGTATTGGATTCTGAGCATTAGTATTCAAATAACTAACAAACATCAAAGTAAGTAGTAATTTTTTCATAATAGGTAGGTTTAGGGATTAAAAAAACAAAGTGTCGTTCTAATGCCTCTAAACTAAATTATTATGCATATGGACGGAAATTTATTCGACAACGGACCAAAATAACCGTTAAATAACCAAAATTGATGATTTAAAACCTATAATTACATTTGTTTATACTTTAATTTATTTTGTTAAAAATATAAACTTATTACAAATAAATCATACAATTACTACAAATAATAAAATCATTTACAATAAAATAAGAAAAATCAACATTCTAAGCAAACACTTCTAAAGTGATAAAAAAGTTAAAATCAGCCGTTTAAAACAAATTCAGGCATAAAAAAACTCCATCCGTAAAACGAATGGAGTTGTTATAGTAAGAAAGCAGTTTAATGTACTACTTTACAAATTCAATTTTTTGAACTTCTTCTTCATTGACACTGTCAAAGAAACCTTGTTCATTCATCCAGTCATCACTGAATACTTTACTCATATAACGAGAACCGTGATCCGGAAAGATAGCAATGATATTACTGTCTTTTGTAAACTCGCCTTCTTCTGCATATTGTTTGATCGCCTGCATTACTGCTCCTGAAGTATATCCTACAAACAAACCTTCTTTTCTGGTGATCTCTCTGGCAGAGTGAGCACTTTCCTCATCTGTCACTTTCATGAACTTATCGATGATATCAAAGTCAGTAGCCGAAGGGATTAAGTTTTTACCTAAACCTTCGATACGGTACGGATAAATTTCTTTGCTATCAAATTCTTTTGTTTCATGGTATTTCTTTAATACCGATCCAAAAGCATCTACACCTAAAATTCTGATATTCGGATTTTGTTCTTTTAAGAATTTTGCAGTTCCTGAGATCGTTCCTCCTGTTCCACTGCAGGCAATAAGATGTGTTATTTTTCCTTTTGTCTGTTCCCAGATTTCTGGACCTGTAGAGTTATAATGTGCATCAATATTCAACTGGTTAAAATACTGATTGATGTATACAGAACCTTTTGTTTCTTCATGTAAACGTTTTGCTACATTATAATAAGATCTTTCGTCATCTGCTGAAACGTGGGCCGGGCAAACATATACCTTGGCACCTAAACTTCTCAACATGTCAATTTTATCTTTGGATGATTTTGAACTTACGGCCAGAATACAATTATAACCTTTTATAATGCTTACCATAGCTAAACTAAAACCTGTGTTACCGGATGTCGTTTCGATGATGGTATCACCTGGTGATAGAATCCCTCTTTTTTCAGCCTCTTCAATAATGTATAACGCTATTCTATCTTTTGAGGAATGTCCTGGATTAAAAGCTTCTACCTTTGCGTAGAAATTTCCTTCTAACTCTTCGGTGATTTTATTTAGCTTAATAAGCGGGGTATTACCTATTAATTCTAAAACATTATTATAAGCGTTTATTTCTTCTTTCATAAAAAAATAGTTAATCAAAGGCATTTTTAAATAACCTTGATAGGTTGCAAATTTAACAAAAAATTTCTAATTAGCTTTTAATTTTTTCTAAATCTAATAAAAAACTAAATTCTTTTGCTAAGTCTTTTAGGGCTTCAAAGCGCCCTGAAGCTCCGCCATGTCCGGCATCCATATTGGTATCTAAAAACAATAAATTGTTATTTGTTTTCAAGTTTCTTAATTTGGCTACCCACTTGGCAGGTTCCCAATACTGTACCTGCGAATCATGTAATCCGGTTGAAACGTACATATTTGGATAATTTTGTGCTTTTACATTATCGTACGGTGAATACGACAACATATAATCGTAATATTTTTTATTGTTGGGATTTCCCCATTCATCATATTCTCCTGTTGTCAACGGAATACTGTCATCCAGCATTGTGGTAATAACATCTACAAAAGGCACCTGAGCGATCACTCCGTTGTACAATTCAGGTGCTTCATTTGCGATAACGCCCATCAAAAGTCCTCCGGCTGATCCTCCTTCTGCATACAAATGTTTAGAAGAAGTGTATTTTTCGTTAATGACAAATTTAGAGCAATCGATGAAATCTGTAAAGGTATTTTTCTTTTTTAACAGTTTTCCATCCTCATACCATTGTCTTCCCAGGTCCTCTCCCCCTCTGATATGGGCAATTGCATAAACAAAACCACGGTCCAGCAATGAAAGTCTTGTAGAAGAAAAATAGGTATCCATTGTAATTCCATACGAACCATAAGCATAAAGAAGTAATGGGTTTTTACCATTCTTCTCCAGTCCTTTTCTATAAATCATCGAAATTGGCACCTTAACACCGTCTCTGGCTGTTGCCCACACACGTTCTTCGATGTAATTTTCTTTATCAAATTTTCCTCCTAAAACCTGTTGTTCTTTTAAAACCTCCTTCGCTTTAGTCTTCATATTAAAGTCGATTACAGAAGATGGTGTTGCCAGCGATTGATAGCTGTAGCGCAAAACATCGGTATCAAAATCAACATTTGTTGTGGTGTAAGCATTATAGGTTTCGCTTCCAAAAGGAAGGTAATAATCCGCTTCATCATTCCAAGGCATAATGCGAATGTGGTTCAAACCATTGGAGCGTTCTTCTACAACCAAATAGTTTTTAAAAATTTCAATATCTTCTAATAAAACATCTTCACGATGCGGAATAAGATCTACCCAATTCCTTTTTCCTGTTTTATTTTCAGGCGTTTTCATCAGCTTGAAATTTGTCGCCTTGTCTTTATTCGTTAAAATATAGAAGGAGTCTTCAAAATGTGAAATACTGTATTCCAACCCGCGAACACGAGTCTGAAACACTTCAAACTCTCCGTCAGGATTATCTGAATTTAAAATTCTGTATTCCGTTGTTAGGGTACTTCCCGAACCAATTACAATGTATTTTCTTGATTTTTCTTTACTAACCGAAACATTAAATGTGTCGTCGGTTTCATTAAAAACCAAAACATCGTTCGCCGAATCTGTATTTAATTTGTGTCTGAAAATTTTATCCGCTCTTAAAGTTACTTCATCCTGTTTGGTATAAAAAACGGTTTTATTGTCATTTGCCCAAACAGAGCCTCCGGTTGCATTTTCGATTTTATCCGATAAAATTTCTCCGGTCTCTAAGTTTTTAAACTGAATGGTGTAAATTCTTCTTCCTACAATATCCACTCCAAAACTTGCAAATTTATTATCCGGACTAATGCTTAACCCTCCTAATTTAAAGTAAGCATGTCCTTTTGCCAATTCATTGCAGTTGAATAAAATTTCTTCGGCTGCTGAAAGGCTGCCTTTTTTTCTGGCAAAAATGGGATAGTCCTGTCCTGTCTCAAAACGGGTGATGTAAAAATAGCCATTATAAAAATAAGGAACTGAGGAATCGTCTTCTTTCACTCTTCCCTTCATTTCCTCATACAAATCTTCCTGAAGTCCTTTTGTATGTGAAGTCATATTTTGGTAATAGGCATTTTCCTGATTCAGATAATCAATTACCTCAGGATTTTCGCGGTCATTTAACCAAAAATAATTATCTACTCTAGTCTCTTTATGTTTTTTTAATGATTTTGAAACCTCTTTGGCTTTTGGAGCCAGTATATCGTTTTGCATTGATTGAGCATTAGTTTTTAAATACGAAGCAGCAAAAATACTATAAACACAACAGAACCAAATTAATTTTTTCATAAAATATCTATTGCTTTCATACAGCAATATACTAATTTTGTATGAAATAATTTAAAAATCAACAAAAATGGATTTAATGGGAATGATGGGTAAACTTAAAGAAACCCAACAAAAAATTGAAGATACAAAAAAGCGTTTAGACACCGTTTTGATTGATGAACAAAGCGCTGACGGATTATTAAAAGTAACATTAACCGCAAATAGAAAAGTAACATCAATCAGTATTGACGACTCTTTACTGGAAGATAAAGAACAACTGGAAGACTATCTTATTGTAACGTTAAATAAAGCAATAGAAAAAGCAACAAGCGTAAACGAAAGAGAACTGGATGCCGTTGCCAAAATGGATATGCCAATGATTCCAGGGATGGATAATCTTTTTAAATAAGGTTAAAACTTAAGGTGCAAAGGCTCAGAGTGGCAAAGGTACAAAGGTTTTGACTTTGTCAAATTTGAATGCTATAAACAAAAAAAGATACACAGATCTGTGTATCTTTTTTTGTTTAATCTTTGTCCCTTTGAGCCTTTGCAACTCTGAACCTTTAACTAAAACTTCTGCAACGTTTCAATCACATAAGTATGCATTACCTCTTTATAATCTAAATGCGTTACAATTCTGAGTTTATTATGTCCCATTGAACTGATGAGGATATTTTTTTGCTTTAACTTTTCAATCAGCAACTGATCGCTGTATCCCTCTGCCAAAGAGAAAATCAAAATATTTGTTTCCACTGGTTCTATTGCTGATACCCAGGACTTCGTGCTTAAAACAGCTGCAATTTCCTTGGCTCTTCTGTGGTCTTCTGCCAGTCGTTCAATATTATGTGCCAAAGCAAACAATCCTGCTGCGGCTAAATAACCTACCTGACGCATTCCCCCACCCAGTATCTTCCTTATTCTCAACGCTCTACGGATATCTTCTTTGGTTCCAAGCAACACAGAACCTATTGGAGCACCTAATCCTTTAGACAAACAAACCGAAATGGTATCGAAAATTGCCCCAAATTCTTTTGGGTTTTGTCTTTTTGCTACCAAGGCATTCCAAATCCTGGCTCCGTCTAAATGGAATTTCAGATTATTGGCATCGCAAACTTTTTTTATCTCTCTTAAATCTTCTAATTCATAACAAGCCCCACCTCCTTTATTAGTGGTATTCTCCACACAAACCAAACTGGTTAACGGACTGTGATAAAACTCGGGATCATTGATTGCCGCAGCAACCTGACTCGCATTGATCATCCCGCGATGTCCGTCTAACAAACAACAGGAAACCCCGCTGTTAAACGAAACTCCTCCTCCTTCATAATGATAAACGTGGGCATATTTATCTGCGATCAATTGTTCTCCGGGTTGGGTGTGTAATTTAATTGCGGTTTGATTTGCCATAGTTCCAGACGGAAAAAAAAGCCCGGCTTCCATACCAAAAAACTCAGCTACTCTAGTCTCTAATTCGATAACTGTAGGATCCTGCCTGTATACGTCATCGCCAACATGAGCATTAAACATATACTGCAACATTTCATATGTTGGTTTAGTAATGGTATCGCTAATTAAATTTATTTCCATATTCTAAAAACTATATCTTATTTTTGTACAGCAAAATTACGTATTACTGTTAGTTAATTTTGGTAAGTTTCAGTAAATTTTAACTTCCCTATTACTACAGAACCAAATTAACGTAATATTTGTAAAAAACATATAAAACTACTATTAATTTATGACAACGACCGAACAAATAAAAGGTATTGTGGAGCGCCTTGGTGCGTTGAGGAGGTATCTTTGACGTTGATGCCAAACTAATCGAAATTGCAAACGAGGAAGAAAAGACCTTTGCGCCTGATTTCTGGAACAATGCAAAAGAAGCCGAAGCTATTGTAAAAAACCTTCGAAACAAGAAAAAATGGATCGAAGACTACAACAAAGCAATCGAACTGACAGATGAATTGCAACTGGCGTATGATTTTTACAAAGAAGGTGAGCTTTCTGCAGAAGAATTAGACGAACATTACAACACCACTCAGGCACATATTGAAAACATTGAGTTTAAAAACATGCTTTCAGATGAAGGCGACAGTTTAAGCGCTGTAGTGCAAATTACAGCCGGGGCAGGTGGAACTGAAAGTTGTGACTGGGCCGGAATGTTAATGCGAATGTACATGATGTGGGGAGAAAGTTACGGTTACAAAATAAAAGAACTGAACTTTCAGGCTGGTGAGGTTGCCGGAATCAAAACCGTTACCTTAGAATTTGAAGGCGATTATTCTTTTGGATATTTAAAAGGAGAAAACGGAGTACATCGTTTAGTCCGAATCTCGCCTTTTGACAGTAATGCCAAACGTCATACCTCATTTGCCTCTGTTTATGTATACCCATTGGTAGACGACAGTATTGAGATTGACATCAATCCTGCCGATATCGAAATTACCACTTCACGTTCAAGTGGTGCCGGAGGACAAAACGTAAATAAAGTTGAAACTAAAGTACAATTGGTGCACAAGCCAACCGGAATTCAGATTCAATGTTCTGAAACGCGATCTCAGCAAGACAACCGACAACGTGCTATGCAAATGTTACGTTCTCAGCTGTACGAAATCGAGCTGAAAAAGCAACAGGCTCAACGTGCCGATATCGAAGCCGGAAAAATGAAAATCGAATGGGGTTCGCAAATACGTAACTATGTAATGCAGCCTTATAAACTTGTAAAAGACGTTCGTACAGGCTATGAAACCAGTGACGTTGACGGCGTAATGAACGGTAATATCGATCCGTTCCTGAAAGCATTCCTAATGATGATGGGACAGAAAGAGGAAGAGTAATTTTTAGTTTTCAGTCATAGTATGCAGTCGCAGTAAACTGAAAACTGAGACTGAGACTGAGACTGAAAACTTTAAAAAAAAAAGTTATGATAAAATGGGCAGATGTAATTCGTTTTACCAATAAAGGGAATCCGATCCCGGAAAAACGAATAGAAAAAACAGAAGAAGAATGGAAACAGCTTCTAACACCGGAAGAATTTCAGGTAACTCGATTGAAAGGCACCGAAAGATCTTTCAGTTCTGAGCTCTGCAGTTTGTTCGACCCCGGAATCTATGAGTGTAAATGTTGTGGAACTTTGCTTTTTGATGCTTCCGAGAAATTTGAATCCGGAACAGGCTGGCCCTCCTTTACACAACCTTTAAAAGAAAATGCGATTGGATACCATGCCGACAAATCGTACGGAATGATCCGCGTTGAAGTAGTCTGTAATACCTGTGATGCACAATTAGGGCATGTCTTTCCTGATGGTCCGGAACCCAGTGGTTTGCGCTATTGCATTAACGCCATTTCTCTTTCTAAAATAAAAGATTAAAAAAAAGTAAAAATCGATTCCTTTCAACAAAGCGAATCGATTTTTTTTTACCCCATGTATTTTTTTTTAAAGATTTATATTATATTTGTAAACCACTACTTACCAATAATTTACTATTATTTTTAAGTTCCAAATTCAAATCGAATCCCTCTACATTCGTATCAAAAAACCAGCAGTACGACCTTAACACAAACTAAAAGACCATTAACAGATCGTCTGTTAAAATGTTAATATTGTAATATTTAAGCTATTATTTTAAACATATTTCAATAAACCCAAAAATAATATTAGGTAATTAAAATCTAATTGATTTTATTTGGGGAAAATTAACCCTATAATCTATTACATTCATTAAATGAAATCCTATTCAATTCAAGAAATTAACGAAGTAATCAATGGCGTAATCTACGGCACTACTTCGCAAAGCATTACAGCCACAGAGCAACTAGAAAAAGCGACAACTTCAGAAATTTCGTTTATAGGAAATAAAAAATATGAAAAATACTGGTCAACTTCAAATGCATCGATTGCAGTAGTTAACGAAGATATTTCAATAGAGCCAGGGGAAAATCGTGCCTTTATCAAAGTAAAGAATGCCGATTTAGCCATGTCACAAATTTTAGCCCTTTTTGCCCCACCTACCCCAATATTTCACACTAATATTCACAAAACCGCTACTGTCGATGAGACCGCCATTATTGGTGAAGGCGCAAAAATTGGTGCCGGTTGTTACATTGGTCCAAAAGTAACCATTGGTGCTCATGCCACTATTTATCCAAACGTGACCATTCTTGACGAATCGACTGTTGGAAAAAACACTATTATCTGGTCAGGGACAGTGGTACGCGAACGTTGTCATATAGGTAACGATTGCATCATTCATCCCAATGCAACAATTGGTGCAGACGGTTTTGGATTCCGTCCCTGCAATGAAAAAGGATTGGTAAAAATTCCGCAAATCGGAAATGTAATTATTGGAAACTGCGTTGAGATTGGTGCCAATACCTGCGTAGACCGTGGAAAATTCAGCTCAACTATTGTGGGAGACGGCTGTAAAATTGACAACTTAGTACAAATCGGGCATAATAGTAAATTAGGTAAATTTTGTATCATGGCCGGAAACAGTGGTCTTGCCGGATCTGTAACTTTAGGAAACGGTGTTATCATTGGAGGAAGTGCTTCTATAAAAGACCACACCACTATTGGCGATGGTGCCGTAGTTGGAGCAGGTTCAGGAGTGATCTGTGATGTTGCTGCCGGAAAAACCATGTTAGGCTATCCTGCTGTAGAAGCTCGTGACGCTTTGAAACAATGGGCGATTCTAAAACGAATGGTTGGCGATTCTAAAAAATAAACCAAACAATATATGATAAAAAACCAGAAGGCAGCTTCTGGTTTTTTTATGCACGCTTCATAAATACACCTTTTATTTCTTCTAAAAAGACATTTAAATCCGGAAGAGCAGCACCTCAATTTTATTTCATATCCGCATGATATTTATTATGTGGGTTTCAATTGATTTTGTAAATTAGCCAACACTATTTTGTTAAAACATTAAAATATTATGGATTTAAACTTCAATAAAAACGAAGATCACAATAAATTACTACTTTCTGAATTAAAACACAAATTTGCCAAAGTAAAATTGGGCGGAGGCGAAAAACGCATTGAAAAGCTACATGCCGAAGGTAAAATGACCGCACGTGAACGTATTGACTACCTGCTGGATGAAAATTCGAAAAGCATTGAGATTGGAGGTTTCGTTGGAGAAGGAATGTATGCGGAACATGGTGGCTGTCCGTCTGGAGGAGTTGTCATTAAAATAGGATACATCAGAGGAAAACAATGCATTGTGGTAGCCAATGATGCTACTGTAAAAGCCGGTGCCTGGTTTCCTATTACCGGAAAGAAAAACCTGCGTGCACAGGAAATTGCTATGGAAAACAGATTACCGATCATCTATTTAGTAGACAGTGCCGGTGTTTATTTACCACTTCAGGATGAAATTTTCCCGGATAAAGAACACTTCGGAAGAATCTTCAGGAACAATGCTCAAATGAGCAGCATGGGAATCACCCAAATTGCTGCCGTAATGGGAAGCTGTGTTGCCGGAGGTGCCTACCTGCCTATTATGAGTGACGAGGCTTTAATTGTGGACAAAACCGGAAGTATTTTCCTTGCAGGAAGTTATTTGGTTAAAGCTGCCATTGGAGAAACCATCGACAATGAAACTTTAGGTGGTGCCACAACACACTGCGAAATCTCAGGTGTTACCGATTACAAAGCCAAAGACGATAAAGATGCCCTTGAAAAAATAAAAAACATCGTAGACAAAATTGGTGATTTTGACAAGGCCGGTTACAGCCGCATCAAAGCCGAAAAACCTGCCTTGGAACCTAAAGATATCTACGGAATTTTGCCAAAAGCAAGAAACGAGCAATACGATATGATGGAGATCATCAATCGTTTGGTTGATAATTCAGAATTTGAAGCTTACAAAGAAGGTTACGGTCAATCGCTGATCACTGGATATGCCAGAATTGACGGTTGGGCTGTTGGAATTGTAGCCAACCAGAGAAAAGTAGTAAAAACGAAGAAAGGAGAAATGCAGTTTGGAGGCGTAATTTACTCGGATAGTGCTGATAAAGCCACTCGTTTTATTGCCAATTGCAATCAGAAGAAAATACCTTTAGTCTTTTTACAGGATGTTACCGGTTTTATGGTAGGATCAAAGTCAGAACATGGCGGAATCATCAAAGATGGTGCTAAAATGGTGAATGCGGTGAGCAATTCGGTTGTTCCTAAATTCACTGTCATTGTTGGAAACTCTTACGGAGCCGGAAACTACGCAATGTGTGGGAAAGCCTATGATCCGAGATTAATTTTTGCCTGGCCAAGTGCAGAACTTGCTGTTATGGGTGGAACTCAGGCTGCAAAAGTGCTTGCTCAAATCGAAGCTTCTTCACTAAAAGCAAAAGGAGAAATCGTAGACGAAGAAAAAGAAACCGAATTGTTTAACAAAATAAAAGCGCGTTACGACGCACAAACTTCTCCGTATTATGCGGCTTCAAGATTGTGGACTGATGCTATCATTGACCCTTTAGACACCCGTACCTGGATTTCTATGGGAATTGAAGCGGCCAACCATGCTCCGATTCAAAAACCATTCAATTTGGGTGTGATACAGGTTTAGATTTTCAATCATTCTTATAAATACGTTAAATTAAAAGTAAAAAACTTATTTTCAGTTACTTAAAAATAAATATATCATTAAAAATCAGTAACTTTAGTGGGTAATTTTTAATCACGTAGTATCATGGAAAATGTAAAAAGTTTAAATAAATGGGCGAATTCGCACACTTATTTACCTGTAGATTTAGTACGTATTGTATTGGGGATTTTTTTATTTATGAAAGGAGTTTCATTTGTAACGAATGTTCAATATCTGCATGATTTAATTTCTCCCATTGACAAGTTTGGTGGCGGAATGTTTTTATTACATTATATAGCACCAGCCCATATGATTGGTGGTATCATGATTGTTTTTGGGTTACTCACCCGTTGGGCAATAGCTGCTCAGTTACCCATCCTTTTTGGGGCCATTCTGATTAATTTTATGGGACACATGCATTCCGAAAGCTTAATTCTTGCTATTGTAGTTTTGCTGGTTTGTGTATTCTTTTTGTTCTACGGAAGCGGAAAACACTCAGCTGATTATTATTTCAAAATGCAACAATAACTTTGTTTTATCCTCAACTGCACCAATTAAATGTTGAGGATAAAATAATTAGTCCTTTTTTAAAGTTAATTAATCCTTTAAAATTTCTTTAATTGTCTTTTAAGAGTTAAATTCGCGACCATGAATTGGATTCGTAAGGCCATTATATTTGCATCACTTTTGATCATCGCATTTTTTGCTGCTCAGGCAAACGAATCTGCTATTGAAAAAACGGAAAGCAAAAAAGCGGATACTACGTTTTCCATCGACTATACCGATTCTTTGGCTTTTATACAGCCACAAACGGGTTACAATCTGGTAGGAAATATCAAAACCAATCATCCAGCCTTACTTAAGTGGTTTGACTCTTTATTGGTTGCTATTCCACAGCATCAGGCTGCACATACAACTTCAAACTTTGCCAGTCAATTCAATACCCAGAGCAAAAAGGTCCTTTTAATGCTCTATCCCTTCCATTTTTTCTGGTAGATTACTTTATGAAATTCTAGCGGAGAAGACTTTTCTTTTCCAAATCCATAAGCCGTTTTCATCCTGAAAACAGTTTACTATTTCATACTAATTTATCAAATTTTACATCAAAAATGGAAACGAGTGTAACCATAATTGGTATTGTGATCGCCATCATAGTAGCCATTCCTATTTATTTTTCAGCCAGATCAAGTGCTGCCAGCAAAACAAAAATCTTAAACATAAAAAAGAAATTCAATCCAACACATCCGGAAGATTTTGATCTGACAGAATCTCAAAGCAATAAAACGCTGACGATCGATCAGAAAAACAGAAAATTTATCCTGATGAACTTCAATCCAAATCAGGAAGAATCAACTTACGTTGATCTAAGAAGTGTCTCTTCCTGTAAACTAATACTGACTACTGACGGAAACTCAGACACTATATTAAAAATTGATTTTGAATTTCTGGACAGAGAAACTTCTAAAAAAATAACAATTGCATTCTATGATTTCGACGATGACCGCATCAAACAAATAAGCGCTTATCAGGATCATATGTTTGCCAAAAAATGGCTTAAAATCATTCAGGATTCTATTTAATGTTAGTTAATTAATTCACTAAAAGAGGCTCAAAATGGGTCTCTTTTTTTATATATGATATTTGTCATTTTATTTTTGGTGTCGGTATTCTAATTTTGAGTATCCAAAAATCCTTTTTTATGAAAATTTCACTGACACAGAAATACAATGTTCCCGGTCCGCGTTATACCAGTTATCCAACGGTTCCTTATTGGAATGAAAGTAATTTTAACGGGCAAAAATGGGTGACGTCATTACAAAGGGCTTTTGCAGAAAGCAATTCACAAAACGGAATCAGTTTATACATTCACTTACCCTTTTGTGAAAGCTTGTGCACTTTTTGCGGGTGCAACAAACGAATTACAAAAAATCACGCTGTGGAAGAAACTTATATTAAAGCGCTTTTAAAAGAATGGAGCCTTTATTGTACTTTACTTCCTGAAAAGCCAATTATAAAAGAGATTCACTTAGGAGGAGGAACTCCGACCTTTTTCTCCAAAAACAACCTGGAACAACTCATTAATGGTATTTTCAGTAGTGCTCAAAAAGCCGAAAATCATGAGTTTAGTTTTGAAGGCCATCCTAACAATACCACCTACGAACAGCTTAAAAAATTATACGATTTAGGTTTTCGCAGGGTTAGTTTTGGCGTTCAGGATTATGCAGCGAAAGTTCAAAAGGCGATTCATCGTATTCAGCCTTTTCACAATGTTGCCAAAGTTACCTTGTGGGCAAAAGAGATAGGGTATACTTCTATTGGCCACGACATTATATTTGGCCTGCCTTTTCAGACTGTCGAAAATATTATTGATACGGTGGAGAAAACAAACTCGTTAAAACCGGATCGCCTGGCCTTTTACAGTTATGCGCACGTGCCGTGGATCAAAGGAAATGGTCAACGTGGATTTAATGATGAAAATATTCCAAAAGATGCAGAAAAAAGAAAACTATATGAGGTGGGCAAACAATTGCTTGCTCAAAATGGTTATCATGAAATTGGTATGGATCATTTTGCTTTTGCAACGGATAGTTTGTACAAAGCCGCTCAAAATAAAGAATTGCATCGAAACTTTATGGGTTACAGTGCTTCAAAAACACAGTTGATGATAGGTCTGGGTGTTTCGTCTATTAGCGACAGCTGGTATAGCTTTGCTCAAAACACCAAAACTCTGGAAGAGTATTATCAATTGTTGGAATGCGGCAAATTACCGGTGGTAAAAGGTCACATTCTGGATGATGAAGATTTAATAATTCGAAAACACATTTTAAATTTAACCTGCGAATTTGAAACTTCATGGGCTGATGCCTCTTTATATTTTAAAGAAATACCAACTGTCTTATCAGATTTAAAAGAAATGGAAAGCGATGTATTACTTGTAATTGAAGAAAACAAAATTAGCATTACCGAAGCTGGTCGACCTTTTGTTCGTAATATCTGTATGGCTTTTGATTTGCACTTAAAAAGAAAATCTCCCGAAACCAACCTGTTTTCTATGACTGTTTAATGACAGTTAGGAGTCGACTGAACAAACAAACTCATATTAGATGGGGAAATATAAGGAATCCCCAAACCTAAGCCTCTAAGGATAAATAAAACACCAATGACCACAGCAACATAAGGGATTGCTTTTTGTATTTTATTTCTAAAGGGAAGTTTGATCAACGAATTTACATATACTACAAGGGTCATAAGCGGTACCGTGCCCAATCCAAACAACAGCATGTACAGCACTCCCAAACTGGCGCTTTGCATGGCAATAGCTCCAAACAAGGCTACATAAACCATTCCGCAAGGCAGAAAGCCATTCAATAACCCTATCGTAAAAAGAGATTTATAGCTACGGTCTTTAAATTGATTGCCCAAGCTTGATTTTATCCTGGAGATTACTTTATAGACTGGTTTAGAAAAGTTGTATTTGGAGAAGATTTTTTCCGGAACCAAAACAACGACTATCATTGCCAGGCCAATAAAAATGGACATTTTTTGCTGAAGTCCTGCCAGAAAGAATCCTCTTCCCAACAATCCAAAAATCAGCCCGATGGTGGCGTAAGCGGTTAATCGTCCTAAATGATAGGTAATCATCTGAGTTACCTTTTTGGCTTCATTCTGACGGTCTACAGGCAACATCATTGCAATTGGACCACACATTCCGATACAGTGTAAGCTGCTGATTAATCCAAATATGAAAGCGGAGTACAACATTTTTTTTTATTTTTTTTACTACAGATTAGATCCTTAATAAAGATTAAAAAACAATGACTTGTCAATTGAAAAATTCTTCTTTTGACAAGTCATTTTATACTATTAGTTTACATAGATTACCTCTTTTGACAGGTATTTTTTGCCATCGTACTGCCATTCCATGTTAACATCCCAGCGTCCTTTTACCAATTTGTTTTTTGGAATCAACAAGGCTGAGTTGGTTAAAGCAATTCGGGTATTAAAATCAAACTTTTTATTTGACGGGCGGTACAATAAGATGTTCCCTTTGACTTTATCATTTTCAAAAGTGGCAGGAAAAACAATTTCAACTCCATCTTTGTGATAGGCAATTGACGGTTTTTGCTGTAAATCCTGAGCATTTTGAACACGTGCCATTTCTTCCTGAAAATGTGAATCGTGCTTGTAATATTCTTCTACAACCAAATCGTTGTCGTATTTACTGTTGGACTGTACTTCAAAAACAAAATATAAAATAAAAGTCATAAATAATGCAAATGCAATGACAATCCCGGTTCCCCAATTTATTTTCATAATCGTATTTTTTAATTAAAACTTCGCGGTCCTAAAAAATTGGTAGTGGTGGTTTCCAGCAATTCTTTACCATTGTAAACCCCAATTTTCACTTTTGTTTTATCGCTTTCCAAAAGCACTTCGTCTATTTCTATAAATAATGTTCCTTGCGAAATGCCTTCTTTAGATACTTTAAAATGTGTTTTTCCAACCTTTTTAATCTCCCCTTTCTGATCGATGAGCTCAAAATGAATATCGTTATAATCTTTTACTGTTTTATTGACAATTTTATAGGTATACACATTACTGATTTTGTCTCCTTTATGCTGAAACAACTGTCCCGGTAAACGCAGAATAACAGCCTGCAGATCGGTTCTTAAAAACAGCATTCCGACAAACACACTCAGCAAGATGAATAAAACGGCGGTATAACCTTTCATTCTTGTGGTGAATTTAAAAGGTGCTTTTTTCTCGATTTCATCTTCAGATGCGTAACGAATCAGTCCTTTAGGCAAACCAACGTTTTCCATAATAGTGTCACATTCATCGATACACGCTGTACAATTGGTACATTCCAGCTGAGTTCCGTTTCTAATGTCGATACCCATCGGGCAAACGTGTACACATTGGTGACAGTCGATACAATCTCCTTTTCCGGTTAAGGCTCTGTCTTCTTTTTTATTGAATTTAGCTCGGCCTTCCTCCTTCTCTCCGCGTACAAAATCATACGCCACATTGATCGATTTATTGTCCAGAAGTACCCCTTGCAGTCGCCCATACGGACAGGCAATGATACAAACCTGCTCCCGAAACCAAACAAATACAAAATAGAAGACTCCTGTAAAAATAAGCAAGGCTATAAAATTACTGGCCTGCTGAATTGGTCCTTGTTCTACCATTAAAAAAAGTTCATCGCTACCAACGAGATAGGCTAAAAACACATTGGCAATTCCAAAAGAGATCAGAAAAAAGATGGTCCATTTGGTTCCTCTTTTTCGAATTTTCTCGGCGTTCCATTCCTGTTTTGCCAATCGCATTTGTGCACCACGGTCTCCATCGATCCAGTATTCAATTCGTCTGAAAACCATCTCCAGAAAAATGGTCTGCGGACAAATCCATCCGCAAAATATTCTTCCAAAAACCACTGTAAACAAGATGATGAATACAATTCCGACGAGCATTGAGATCACAAAGAGATAAAAATCCTGAGGCCAAAATGGAAATCCGAAAATATTAAAACGTCGTTCGATGACATTGAACATCATGAATTGGTTTCCATTTATTTTGATAAACGGATTCGCAATTAAAATGGCCAGCAAAATATAACTGACTATTTTCCGGTATTCGTAAAATTTACCAGACGGTTTTTTAGGAAAAATAAATTTTCTCTTGCCGCCCTCATCAATAGTTCCAATGGTATCTCTAAAAGCTTCGTCTGGTAAATTTGACATGGTATTATTTTTTAACTTCTGTACTATCTTTTGTTTTTTCTGCTGTATCGCCCTTTTTAGGAGCACTTTTATCTACCCAAACCTCACCTTCCGGTTCTTTTGGATCTTTAGGGTTACTACCTTGTAAAGACAAGATGTAACTTGCTACTTTTTGAATTTCTTTAGGTTTCATACCGTTGGTTTTCCAGGAAACCATTCCCTTTCCGTCACGTCCTCCATTGGTAATGGTGTGGAAAATCTCTTTGATACCACCCCCTAAAATCCAGTGGTCGTCGGTCAGGTTGGGCCCAATTTGTCCTCCACCGTCTGCTCTGTGGCAAGCTGCGCAATTGGTCATAAAGATTTCTTTACCGGCCGCTAAACTTGCATCGTCTGTTAACAGCACCACTGTTTTTTCGTCCATCAAATCTGGAGCTGTTTTCAGGTATTCTTCTACATCTATTTTGGCCTGAGCCATTTCTTTTTTCAGCTCCATTTCCTGATCATCAGCACCAAAAACATCGTAACGTGCTACATAGATTACACCAAATGCAATACAGATATAAAACAGGTACACCCACCAAGGCGGTAAGTTATTATCTAACTCTTTAATACCGTCATAATCATGATCCATCAACAAGTCACCTTCTTTTTCAATAGGCTCTGTTTTGGTAAGTTTATGCATCAGCTCTTTGTACCAGGTACTTTCTGTGAGGCTTAAACTCTTTTCGTGTTCTAGTTTTGCTTTTTCTTCAGGCGACATCAATTGGTACATTACCCTATTAACAGCGCTCAGCGTTATTTCGATGGCAATCAGAATAAACAGAAAAACAAGCAGAAAAACAGAAACCATCGGATACTTGATAAAAGCTGGTTTGTCGCCCGAATCTATAAAGTACTCCATCAAAGCAAAGACAATGAAGAAAATCAATGGCACTCTTACATATACTGGGAAAAATCTTTTCATTTTTATTTATCTTTTGAAATTATAATAAGCCCTTCATTCAAAGGTATCGCACTCATTTCTTCAATTTTTTCTTTCTTATAGGAAAACACCCAAATTCCCAGGCCTACAAAGAAGAAAAAGAATATCAACAGAGAAAGTATCGGGTAAATCTCTATACCCGAAATGTTCTCCATATTGTGTTTTATTTGCTCAAACATAATGCTGTTATTTAGAAGGTTGCTTTACTTTAATATCCGTTCCAAGTCTTTGTATGTAAGCAATTAAAGCCACAATTTCTCTCTCGTTCATCGGAACGAATTTTTCGCCTTTTGCAATTGCTTTTTTCTTACTGTCCTCATAACTTTTTACATAATCAGGATCATTCTCCAGGCTTTTTTCAATTTTCATGGCCTGTGCCTTCAATGTTTTAGGAGCATTTGCAATTTCTGCTTCGGTATAAGGAACTCCAAGTGACACCATAGCTTTCATTTTCTTCTGCGTCAGCGAAATGTCCATCGCTTCATTGTCAAACAGCCATTTGTAACCCGGCATGATTGAACCTGCTGAAGTACTTTGTGGATTCCACATATGGTTAAAATGCCAGTTGTCATTGTATTTTCCACCTACTCTTAACAAATCGGGACCTGTACGTTTTGATCCCCATAAAAATGGATGATCGTATACAAACTCTCCTGCTTTTGATTGCGGTCCGTAACGCTCTACTTCACTTCTGAACGGACGAACAGATTGTGAATGACATCCCACACAACCTTCTCTGATATACAAATCACGTCCTTCCAATTCTAAAGGGGTGTATGGTTTTACACTTGAAATCGTCGGAATATTAGATTTGACCATAATCGTAGGTACAATTTGAATGATACCTCCAATTAAAATAGCAATTGTTGCCAGAATGGTTAACTGAATTGGTTTTCTCTCCAACCAGGTATGGAATTTCTCTCCATTAAGTCTTCCACTGCTGATTCTTTGTAAAGCCGGAGCTTGTGCCAGTTCATCTTCAATGGTATTACCCGCTTTTACGGTCATAATAATATTGTAAACCAATGTCAGCATTCCTATTAAATACAAACTACCTCCAATGGCTCTCATCCAGTACATTGGCATAATAGCGGTAACAGTTTCAAGGAAGTTACCGTAAACTAAAGTTCCATCGGGATTAAATTGTTTCCACATAGAAGCTTGTTGAAAACCTGCTACATACAACGGAATGGTATAAACAATGATCCCTAAGGTTCCTATCCAGAAATGAAAGTTGGCTAATTTTTTAGAAAACAATTCCGATTTGGTCATTCGGGGAATCAACCAGTAAATAATACCGAATGACATGAAACCATTCCAGGCTAAAGCTCCTACGTGTACGTGTGCAACGATCCAGTCTGTATAATGCGCGATAGCATTTACATTTTTAAGTGAAAGCATCGGTCCTTCAAAAGTGGCCATTCCGTAACCTGTAATCGCTACTACAAAGAATTTCAAAACCGGTTCTTCACGAACTTTATCCCACGCTCCTCTTAAAGTTAAAAGTCCGTTGATCATACCTCCCCAGGATGGTGCAATAAGCATTACTGAAAATGCAACTCCTAAATTCTGAGCCCAGTTTGGCAAAGCAGAATACAATAAGTGGTGCGGACCAGCCCAGATGTAAATAAAGATCAGAGACCAGAAGTGTATAATTGATAATCTATAAGAGTATACCGGACGATTGGCTACTTTTGGAACGAAGTAATACATTAATCCTAAAAAGGGCGTAGTAAGGAAAAATGCAACCGCATTGTGGCCATACCACCATTGTACTAAAGCGTCCTGAACCCCTGCGTAAACCGAGTAACTTTTTAAAGCTGAAACCGGAATCTCGATATTATTAAAAATGTGCAGCACCGCAACGGTAACAAATGTTGCGAGATAAAACCAAATGGCTACATACAAATGACGTTCTCTACGACGCAGCATGGTACCAATCATATTGATCCCCATCACGACCCAGATAAGCGCAATGGCAATATCAATTGGCCATTCCAGTTCCGCATACTCCTTTGAAGAAGTATACCCTAAAGGCAATGTAATAGCCGCCGCTACAATAATAAGCTGCCAACCCCAAAAATGTAAATTACTCAAAAAGTCACTAAACATTCTGGCTTTTAACAAACGCTGCAAGGAATAATACATTCCGGCAAAAAAGGCATTTCCAACGAAGGCAAAAATAACCGCATTGGTGTGTAAAGGTCGTAATCGACCATAACTAAGCCAGGAGATCCCATCTGTAATGTTGGGAAAAAGGTACATTACCGCTAAGGTAAGCCCCACTAACATCCCCACTACCCCAAATAAGATAGTGGCGTAAATGAATTTTTTAACAATTTTGTTGTCGTAATAAAACTGTTCCATTTCCATAATTATACTTGTTTTTCTTTTATTGGTAAATTGTTCTTCTCTGGGGCAATTTTAGTCTCATCATCAAAAAGCATTCTGACTGAAGGTGTATAATCGTCATCATACTGTCCTGATTTGACAGCTAGAATAAAAGCAATGAAGAACCCGATTGCTACGAAAATACTTACTGTAATTAATAGATAGATAACACTCATACCTTAAGTTTATATTAACAAAATTACTGGGTTATTGGCAGGTAAAATATGATAATTATCATTGACTAAGTCTAAATGTTAAATTTATAAAAAAATAACAATTGAATTATTTATAATTATTTTAAATTACTCTTGCTGAAGTAGTTAGACATCAAAGTCACAAAACTTACGATCGTAATCGTGCTCAAAGGCATAATAATAGCAGCCACCAAAGGCAGTAAATTTCCTGTAATTGCGAAAAAAAGTCCTACAACATTATACAGCAGTGACAAAACAAAACTCATCTTAATAATCGCAATCGATTTGTGCGATAATTTTAAAAAATAATTCAGTCTTGAAAACTCGCTTGCATCTAAAATTGCATCGCAGGCAGGTGAAAAAACATTGACATTCTCAGAGATCGAAATTCCTACATTACTTTGTGCCAAAGCACCGGCATCGTTTAAACCGTCGCCAACCATCATAACATTACGGCCATCCTCCTGCAGCTTTTTGATAAACTCCAACTTCTGCTCCGGCTTTTGATTAAAGATCAGCTCGGTATGTTTGGGCAAAATGGTTTCGAGAGTCGTACGCTCTCCGTCATTATCTCCCGAAAGCACTTTTATTTGATATTCCTGACTCAATGCCGAAAAAAGCGCTTCTAAACCATCCCTATATTGATTCTGGAATGTAAATTTTCCATAATAAGTGTCATTGATTCTGATGTGGAGACTTGTTTTTTCAATTTCAGAAGATTCCGTACCAGGGCTATCAACAAAGGTTCCCGATCCAATTTTTAAGATGGTATTTTCTGCGGTTGCCTGAATTCCTTTACCCGTAATTTCCTGAAAATCATCAATTTTAATTTTGGCTGCTTCCGGCAGAAAATCATATAACATTCGGCTCAAAGGGTGATTCGAAGCACGAAGCACATTTTTAATCAATCTGTAATTCTCTTCCGAAAGAGGATTTCCCTCATATACAATATTCGATTTCTTATTGGTGGTAAGGGTACCGGTTTTATCAAAAACAATGGTGTCTACTTTGGCGAGTTGCTCGATAACCAAAGCATTCTTCAAATACATTTTTTGTTTGCCCATGATTCGCAATATGTTACCAAAGGTAAACGGTGCCGTAAGGGCTAATGCACACGGACAAGCCACAATTAAAACAGCGGTAAAAACATTAAAAGCGGTATTGGCATCAATCGAAATCCAATATCCAAAACCTGCAAAAGCAATTAATAATAGTAAAGGCGTAAAATAACGACTTATGGTATCTGTGATGGTTTTGTGTTTTTGAAGTACCTTTTTCTGGAAGATTTCATTACTCCACAATTGCGTCAGATAACTTTGGGATACCGAATGCAATACTTCCATTTCGATCACTTTACCAATGTGTTTTCCTCCTGCAAAAACTTTATCGCCTGACTTTTTAGTAATCGGAACCGCTTCTCCTGTTACAAAACTATAGTCTATCTCTGCTTTTTCGCTAATCAGAATTCCGTCAACCGGAATAAGTTCCTGATTTCGAATGAGTAGTCTGTTTCCTTTTAAAACATCATAAACGGGAACGCTTTCTTCGGAGGTGTCCGGATTGATTCTTGTGACTGCAATTGGGAAATAGGATTTAAAATCTCTTTCAAAACTTAAAAAACTATAGGTTTTGATCTGAAACATCTTTCCTAGCAGCATGAAGAAAACCAAACCAGTTAAGCTATCAAAAAAACCAGATCCGTAATTCATTACAATATCAAAAGTACTGCGAACAAACATTACGATAATTCCCAAGGCAATTGGAATGTCAATATTCAACATCCCCGATTTGATACTCTTGTAAGCAGAAACATAGTAACCGCTTGCTGAATATAAAAAGCTGGGCAGCGCAAGTATAAAAATCAGGATTCTGAAAAAGGGTTTATAATTGTCCAGCCAAAATTCCTTTATTTCGAAGTATTCCGGAAATGAAAGTAACATGATGTTTCCGAAACAAAAAAAGGCAACGCCTAATTTATAGGTCAGACTTCTGTCAACATTATTTTTCCCGGACTCGTAATTTTCTAAGCTTATATAGGGTTCATAGCCTATGGAGCTGAGCATATAAACTATAGTTTTTAAAGAAACCGTATCAGAATTAAATGTAATTCGGACTCTTTTTTCGGGGAAGTTTACCTGAGAGAGGCTTATTCCGGGCTGAATTCTGTTTAGATTTTCGAGAATCCAGATACAGGAACTGCAATGAATGTAGGGGATATTCAAAGAAGCAATTGCGGTATTCCCTTCCTGAAACTCCAGTACTTTTGAAAGGATAGCTTCATTGTCTAAAAAGTCATACTTCCCTTTTATGTCCTGTGGAGTGGCACCCGGGGACTTTTCAAAATCGTAGTAACAGGTTAAATCATGAAGACTAAAAATTTCGTAAACGGTTTTACAACCGGCACAACAAAACTTTTTTTCATCAAAATTGATTTCTTCATTTTTAGGAATTGTAAGACCACAATGAAAACAACTTTGCTCACTCATAATTTGTTTTTTTTTGATACTACAAATATTCAGAATAAGAGGTGACTTTTAATATGACATTTATCATATTACCCGGAAATCGATTTCTAATTTAATAAAATAAATCTGCCAAATAACGACATCCGATTTTTTATGTGTTTTTTCTGTCCGAACACTAGCTGCGAAAGCGAATATTGGTTAATTTTGCAGCAAATCCTTTTGCTATGAATAAATGTGACCAATGTATCGTAAGACAGCTTTCTTCTCTAAAAGCGCTTAATAAAGATGAAGTTGTGAAGCTGGCCAATAGCAAGACGACCTATACGATTAAAAAAGGAGATGCTCTTTTTGAGGAAGGCGAAGTTACTAATGGCGTTTTTTGTGTAAAAGACGGGGTTGGAAAGCTCTCTAAATTAAGTGCCAACGGAAAAGATCAAATTGTAAAACTGGTAAAATCAGGAGAACTTTTAGGTCAGCGTTCTATGATTAGCAATGAACCTGCCAACTTATCGGCCAAAGCGGTTGCTGATATGGAGGTTTGTTTTATTCCGAAAGCTGAAATTCTTCACTTTTTTAATAACAACAATCAGTTTTCTATGAATTTGATGCAGTCGATATGTGAAGATTTAAAAGAATCTGAAAACGATAAAATTGCATTGGTTCAGAAAACGGTAAAACAACGTTTGGCAGAAACTTTACTGCAATTGCACGACGATTTTGGTGAAAACCCGGATAAAACCCTTAAAGTTCAGCTCACAAGAGAAGAACTGGCCGGTATTATTGGTACAGCCACAGAAAGTTGTATTCGCCTATTGTCTGATTTCAACAAGCTGAAATTAATTGAACTGACTGGTAAAAAGATCAAACTTCAAGATATCAAAGCTTTAAAAAGACTGGCGGAATAATTACAGTTTTTTAGCTTCATTCCAAAAAACATCCATTTCGGCCAAAGTCATGTCCATTAAAGGTTTCCCCAATTCGCCTGCTTTACTTTCAAGGTACTGAAAGCGTTTGATAAACTTTTTGTTGGTACGCTCCAAGGCATCTTCAGGATTTATATTTAAAAATCGGGCATAATTGATCATGGAGAATAGTACATCACCAAATTCGGCCTCTATTTTGTCCTGGTCTCCGACTTTTACTTCAATTTGCAATTCTCCGAGTTCTTCCTGCACTTTATCCCAAACCTGATGCGGTTCTTCCCAGTCAAAACCAACTCCTTTTACTTTGTCCTGAATTCGGCTGGCTTTAACCAATGCTGGTAAACTTCTTGGAACTCCTTCCAGAACTGATTTTTTGCCTTCTTTTAGTTTTAGTTTTTCCCAGTTTTGCTTTACTTCTTCTTCATCTTTAACTTTGGTATCGCTGTAGATATGCGGATGACGGTGAATGAGTTTATCGCAAATCTCGTTACACACATCTGCCATATCAAAATCATTGGTTTCTGAGCCTATTTTTGCATAAAAAACAATATGCAGCAGCAAATCACCCAATTCTTTTTTCACCTCATTTAAATCATTGTCTAAAATGGCATCTCCTAACTCATAGGTTTCTTCAATGGTAAGATGTCTGAGCGTTTGCAAGGTTTGCTTTTTATCCCACGGACATTGCTCACGAAGTTCATCCATGATAATTAGTAATCTTTCGAAGGCTTTTAGTTGAAGTTCTTTGCTCATTTTTGAAGTTTTATCGAGGTTGCGACGATTGTTTGTAAAAGTAAAAAATCCTGTCAAGAAAACATCTTAACAGGATTAATATATTTTAAGTTTTTAGGTTCTGAGGTTCCAAGATTCTGAACTTCTAAGACTCTGAGCCTAATCTTTTTTTAACAATCTAAAATGGAACTCAGTCACTTAAAAACTTAGTGCCTTAGAACCTTAAAAGAATGCTGTAAACTACTATTCTTCTTTTTTAGCTTTTGCTTTTTTAGGAGCAGCTGCTTTTTTTGGTTTTTCTTCAACAGCAGGAGCTTCTTCAACCTCTTCAACTGCAGCAGGAGCCAAATCTGTTACCAAACCTTTAGCCTGAAGTGTATTGTACCAGTTTAATACTTTTTTAATATCAGAAGGATACACTCTTTCTTCGTCGTATTCAGGTAAAATTTCTTTAAAATAAGCCGCTAATGTAGCATTGTCTTCTTTATGTGAAATGGCTTGCCCTTTATTTTCTTTAGTAGCAATACGCTGCATTACTTCTGTTAATGGTTTTTCGCCTTCGTAAGTATAAATTGAAATCTCTGATAATAAACTTACATTACTTTTTAAGTTTACTGTGATTTTTTTTCCATCTGTTAATGATTCTGCCACAAAACCAGTACGGGTTTGTACTTTCAATACATATAAACCTGGTTTCCCAGAAATGGCTAAAATTTTCTCTAAATTCATGTTTATTAAAATTAGTATTAAGAATTTGATTTATTATATTTCTTTGATTCTAAATTCATACTTTAGAATACTATCTTCCTTTTTTGGCAGCAAAAAATTTCATTCTGTACTCCTGAAATGTTTTACCTTCTGTAATGTTTTTTAATTTTTTCTGGATCAGACGTTTCTTCAAAGACGAAATTTTATCTGTAAACAGAACTCCTTCAATATGGTCGTATTCATGCTGAATAACTCTTGCAATTAAACCATCAAAAACTTCGGTTTTCATTACAAAATCTTCCTCACAATATTCAATTGTAACGGTTGGTTTTCTGTAAACGTCTTCGCGAACATCCGGAATACTCAGACAGCCTTCGTTAAAGCTCCATTCTTCGCCTTCTTCTTTCAGAATCTTAGCATTGATAAAAGTTTTTTTGAAACCTTTTAAATTTTCCTGCTCATTTAACGGCAAATCCTCATCATCACTAAAAGGAGTCGTATCAATAACAAACAAACGAATAGGCACACCTACCTGAGGCGCGGCAAGCCCAACTCCTAAAGCGTTGTACATGGTTTCGTACATGTTTGCTATTGTTTCTTTTAAGTTTGGATAATCCGGCGTAATAGCCTCACCCACTTTTCTTAAAACAGGATCACCATATCCTACAATTGGTAAAATCATTTGTAATATTTTAATGTATTATCTACTGAAAAACACTGAATTTAATTCCTTTAATTCAGCTGGCAAAAATAGTAAAAAATAGTCAATGAATAATTCGAAAGCTATATTATATATCATTTTTTGCAATCTCGCCAAAAACTCATCCATAATTATGCCAAATTAATTCGTACAATTCTTACCTTTGTTTGTAAACCTCAATATATGTTTGATCGTATCTCGAAATTTACCAACAGTACTTCTTTTTTAAATGCCTCAAAAGTAACTATTGCTTCAGTCGTTCCCGTCTTAATTTTAAATTTTATTGGACACTTCGAAATAGGTTTTACCATTGCGTTAGGCGCATTTTATACGTACCCAAGTGATGTTCCGAGTTCGTTAAGCCATAAAATAAAAGGTCTAATTGTGGCTTCCTTTATTGTTTCGGGAGTCAACTTACTAGTAAATCTCGCCTACCCTTATCCCTTTTTGTTTTATCCTTTTTTAGGCTTTTTACTGTTTCTCTGTTCCATGATTTCAGTGTACGGTCAGCGTGCTACTTTGGTTTCTTTCTCTGCCTTACTATCGATTTCCTTATCATTTGGTCATTTACATGAAGGCTGGGAAGCTTTTGAGTATTCTGGTTTTATTTTTATTGGAGGAATTCTGTATCTCATTGTATCCCTTGTATTTCATTTTGTACAGCCGTATAAATATGTCGAGCTTCAAATTGCCGAAGGCATAAAACTAACCGCCAAATATTTAAAACTAAGAGGTGATTTATGGAATCCCGAAGCCAACAGAAAAGCCATCATCGAGAAACAATTAAGCGTTCAGGTAGAACTAAACCTGATTCATGAGGATTTAAGAAAAATGCTTATTGGCAATCAAAATACCTCTGGAGCTACAAGTCAAAATCGAAAGATGCTACTTGTTTTTATTACTCTGGTGGAGATTCAGGAACTGGCCTTATACACTTCTTTTGACCACGATAAACTGCATGAAAAATTTGCCGCACATCCCGAGGTGCTTCGAACCTACCAGAATGTGGCTTATAAACTGGCTTCTACTTTAAAAAAACTTTCTAAAAACGTGCACAATATCAGTGTATATGTAGACAAGAATGATTTAAAGAATGAACTGGATGCTCTTGAATTTGCCATTTTTGATTACGAAAAAACCTTAGGCAAAGAAGAAGCGGCCGAAGGGGTTTTAATGTTAACCAATATGCTGAAATATGCTAAAAATCAGGTTGGAAAAATTAAAATCATCCAGCGTGCTTTTTCGCTTGCCATGCAGTCTTATAAATTAAAGGACAAGGACAAAGAGCTGGAAAAGTTTCTTACTCCCCAGTACTATCCGTTGCGTACTCTGACTGAGAATTTATCGTATTCGTCTTCTATTTTCCGACATTCGATACGACTGACAACGACTATCTTAATTGGTTTTGTGATTGGAAAATTTCTTCCGTTTCAAAATGTCTATTGGATTTTACTTACCATAGTCGTTATCATGCGTCCGGGTTACGGCTTAACAAAAGAACGATCCTATAATCGAATTTTCGGTACTATTTTAGGTGGATTGTTAGCGTTTGGAATCGTTTCTTTGGTTCAAAATCATGTTATACTAAGCATCTTCTCTATTGTTTGTATGCTTCTTGGTATTTCGTTTACACAGATTAACTATAAAATAAGCGCCACTTTCGTTACGATGTATGTCGTTTTTATTTATGGAATTTTAACCCCGGATGTGGTTCAGGTAATTCAGTTTCGAATTTTGGATTCACTTGCCGGAGCTATTTTAGCGTTTCTAGCCAATCAGTTTTTATGGCCTGCCTGGGAATTTATCAATACGCCGATACACATTGAAAATTCGATACGTGCCAATCGAAATTACCTGAAAGAGATTGCCGATTTCTACAATAAAAAAGGAGAAGTTCCAACCTCATACCGATTGTCCCGAAAAAATGCCTTTGTTGAGGTCGGTAACCTGATGACTTCCTTTCAGCGCATGATGCAGGAGCCCAAATCAAAGCAAAAAACACTTCCGCTGGTCAACAAACTGGTGGTTTTAAACCATTCGATATTATCGGCTCTGGCCTCTTTATCGACTTATATTCAGTCTCATCAAACCACTTCGGCTTCGGAATCGTTTAATTACATTATAAAAACAATTCTTTCGAATCTGGACCATGCCATTGCTGTTTTAAGAAATGAGAAGATCGTAAACGATACTTATTTTGACAAGGAAGATGTGACTTTGCAATTTGAAGAGCTTAAACGTGTTAATTTTAAACGTCTGGCCGATGATGATGATTTGGATAAAGAAACGCGACAAGCCAAAATGCAAGAAGCCCAAATGGTCATTGAGCAATTGATCTGGATGAGCAATCTGGCAGAAAAGATTTTAAAGATTACAAAGGAATTTAAAGCAACAAATCCAGATTAATTCATCTGGATTTGTTATTTATTATAAGATCTGAGCTTAACTATTTTTTAGTTTTAAAACTTCAGATGTATGTTTTCTAAGTTCTGCTAAAAGCTCTGGTTTGTCATTTAAAGTCTGACCGTATGAAGGAATCATATTTTTCATCTTTGCCTGCCATTCCGGTGTTTTCACCTGATTGGTAAAACATCTGCTGATCAAATCGACCATAATACCAACGGCAGTTGAGGCTCCGGGAGAAGCTCCCAGCAATACGGCAAGACTTCCGTCATGTGTATTGATTACTTCTGTTCCAAACTCCAAAACTCCACCTTCTTTTTCATCTTTTTTAATCACCTGAACGCGTTGTCCGGCTCTTTCCAATTTCCAGTCTTTAGAACGTGCTGTAGGCAAATATTCGCGTAAGGCTTTCATTCTGTCTTTTGGAGACTGACGAAGCTGCTCAATCAAATATTTTGTCAGAGGGATGTTGTGGTATCCTGCAGACAACATTGGGATTAAATTGTTCGGTTTTATAGATAATGGTAAGTCTAAGTAAGAACCATTTTTTAAGAAACGAGTTGAAAATCCTGCAAACGGACCAAAAAGCAATGCTTTTTCGCCATCAATTACACGGGTATCGATATGCGGTACAGACATTGGAGGTGCTCCAACACTTGCTTTTCCGTAAACTTTTGCCTGATGTTTAGCAATTACCTCCGGATTGGTACATTTTAACCATTGTCCGCTCACCGGAAAACCTCCGTATCCATTTCCTTCCGGAACATTTGCTTTTTCCAATAAAGGCAACGAACCTCCACCAGCTCCAATAAATACAAATTGGGTATAGGCTTTTCTCACATTACCGGTAGCAAGATCGGTAATTTTAATACGCCATGATTTATCTTCACGCTGTTTTAATTTTTTAACTTCATGATTAAAGTGCAAAGAAACACCATCAAGCGTCGCTAAATAATTAAACATGCTTCTGGTTAAGGCCCCAAAATTCACATCGGTACCTATTTCCATATGAGTAGCAGCCAATTTTTCATTAGCTTCTCTGCCTTCCATCACAAGCGGCATCCATTTTTTTAATTGCTCAAAATCAGAACTGAATTCCATTTGAGAAAAAATTGGATTGCTCTGTAATGCTTCAAATCTCTTTTTAAGATATTCCACATTTTTTTCGCCCCATACAAAACTCATATGAGGAACGCTTTTTATAAAATTATCTGGAGAGGGTATCTTTTTCTCTTCTACTAAATAAGACCAGAACTGGCGTGAGATCTCAAAAGATTCTGCTATACTTATTGCTTTTTTCGGATCAATACTTCCGTCAGCCTTTTCGGGAGTGTAATTTAGTTCACAGAAGGCTGAGTGTCCCGTTCCTGCATTATTCCAGGCATCTGAACTTTCGGCAGCAGCAACATCTAATCTTTCGTAAATTTCAATTTTTATATCCGGTTGTAATTCTTTCAAAATTACTCCAAGAGTGGCACTCATAATTCCCGCTCCAATCAGTACTACTTCACTATTAGAACGTATTGTTTCGTTAGACATAACAGTATTGTTTTAAAAGTGCAAAGGTACTTTTTATAATTGCAAAAAAAAACTAAAATTGCATGATAAAAGTTATGTTTTTCTAAAAAATAAAAGGTCTAAAGACTGAGTATGAAAAAATCTAAAAACGTTTTGCCGAAAGGTAGTCCTGAAGCATGATAGTAGCCGAAATTTCATCGATTAAACCTTTGTTCTGACGCTGCTTTTTACTAAGTCCGCTATCAATCATGGTTTGAAACGCCATTTTGGATGTAAAACGCTCGTCTACCCGAACCACTTTCATATCGGGGAAGATGTTTGAGAAGTGAGTAACGAATCCTTTAATTATCGAAGCACTTTCTGATGGCTGCCCATTCATTTGCTTGGGCTCTCCAATTAAGACAGCTTCAACTTTTTCTTTGGCAAAATAATCTTTCAAAAAATCAATCAGGGTATTGGTCGGGATTGTGGTTAAACCTGAAGCAATAATTTGCATTTCATCGGTAACCGCAATTCCGGTACGTTTTTGTCCGTAGTCTATAGAAAGAATTCTTGGCATTTTTGATTTTTTAACAAAGATAGAAAGGAAACCTAGAAATTTAAAGAGAATCTTTGTATTTTATAAAACCAAATACAAAAACCATATCCTTGTCCTCATCTACTTCATAAACGGACACGTATTCATACGATCTTCCGAATTAAATTCAAAAAATCCGTTTTGAAAGCTCAAAACGGATTTTTCCCAAATATTCAAAACCTAAAAAAATAACTCTATCTATTAAACAATCTCCTAAAAAAACCTCTTTCCTCCTCTTCATCATTGTCCTGTACTTCATACTGCGCAAACTTCGCTTGGGATTTCTCATGCTCGTATATTAACTCTTTAATATATTCAACATAAGTTCTTTTCTTTTCTTCCAGAAACCCAATAAGGTACTTCTCACTAAACTCCATACCGCTTGCTGCTTCAATTTGCAGTAGTTTTTTATACAATGGTTCGATGTGCAGCGCAATAACTTCCTGAGGAACCGCTTGTCGTCTTCCAAAATAATTTACAATAACACCGTTCTCGTCTTTTGCAATTTCAAAATCGGTAATTACCCAGTAATAACGCCCTGATTTGGCTAAGTTTTTTACAATAGCATGGAAATTTCTTCCGCTTTTAAGATTTTCCCAAAGTACTTTAAAAATAACCCTTGGCATATCCGGATGGCGAATTATGTTGTGTGGCTGTCCCATTAATTCATAATCTTCGTAACCACATACATCTACAAATACTTCGTTGGCATATTCAATAATCCCAAAGGCATTTGTTTTACTCATAATCACCTGTGTTTTATCCCACGTGACCTCTTTATCGACAACCGCGACACGGTTCTGAACTTGATTTTCTTGATTCATTTCTTACTAATTTAATAATTTGTTTTTGGAATGGTATTTTGTAGTTCCCCCCAATCTTTCGGGAATTATACCGCGAAATTAAAGAGAATGAAAAGTCTAAAATCTGATATTTATCATGTTTTTCTATTTTAAAAAAACGTTAATAAGTCTATATCATTCTTACATTTTTATGACAGCTGATTTATTTATCAAATTACAAACAAAAAGTTATACCTGTAACATTTTAGAAGGGTTTTACTTTTCTGCTTTTCCGCAAATACCTTATCTTTGCCAAAAATTAAAACTTATGAATTCTTTACAGACTATAATAGAACAAGCTTGGGAAAACAGAGCTTTATTACAAGAAACAACCACAACTGACGCTATCAGAGAGGTCATTGCATTGATTGACGCAGGAAAATTACGTTGCGCTGAACCGGTTGGTGACAAGTGGCAGGTAAACGAATGGGTTAAGAAAGCGGTAGTAATGTATTTCCCAATTCAGAAAATGGAAACATGGGAATCAGGTATTTTTGAATATCACGATAAAATGTTGCTAAAAACAGGTTATGCTGAAAAAGGAATTCGTGTAGTACCTAATGCTGTAGCACGCTATGGAGCTTATATTTCGAGCGGTGTAATTTTGATGCCAAGTTATGTAAATATCGGTGCTTATGTTGACGAAGGTACAATGGTTGACACTTGGGCGACTGTAGGTAGCTGTGCACAAATTGGTAAAAACGTTCACTTAAGTGGTGGTGTTGGAATCGGTGGTGTATTAGAGCCGCTTCAGGCTTCTCCGGTTATTATTGAAGACGGTGCTTTTATTGGTTCTCGTTGTATTGTAGTAGAAGGTGTTCACGTTGGTAAAGAAGCTGTTCTTGGTGCTAATGTTTGTTTAACTGCTTCAACAAAAATTATCGATGTGACTGGTGACGAACCTGTTGAAATGAAAGGTTTTGTTCCTGCCCGTTCGGTTGTGATTCCTGGAAGTTATACTAAAAAATTCGCTGCTGGTGAGTTTCAGGTTCCATGTGCCTTGATTATCGGTACGCGTAAACCATCAACAGATCTGAAAACATCTTTAAACAATGCGCTTCGCGAATACGATGTTGCGGTTTAATTGACGTCTTATAAATAATAAAAAACGGAATGAGTAAAAGCTCATTCCGTTTTTTTTATTCTAATTCTTTTATTTTTTTATGTTTTTCCTGCAGTTTTAAAAGCTTAGCATATTTCATATAAGAAGAAGCCCCCTGAATCATCGAAAACGTAAGACCATCCAACCCGTTTAAAAATCCTTTCTTAAAAAAATAGCATCTGAAAAAGGATACTGTACCATTCAATACAGGCTTAAAACTGTTGACTCTTTTATTCCGGTCAAAAAGTTGTTGGGCATGCCAGGTCGAATACAGGTTTTTCTTAGCAATAAACTGATCCAAATTTTCCCAGGCATAATGGTTAATATGAACTTTCACACATGTTTTTTTATTTCCTGAAACCTTCTGGTGTACGAAATCTTTTGACGGAGAAGCTGTTTGTTTGTTAAAAAATCGTGAAGTTTTATCAGGGTACCAACCGGCAAAATTTATCAACTTATCCCCTAAATAATTGTACAAACAAAAAGCATAGACATCATAATCCTGATTTTCATATTTTCCTGACAATATAAATTTCTCAGCATCTTCAGCCAAAATCTCATCGGCATCCAAATTTAAAATCCAATCATTTTTACAATAAGAGAGACCATGAATTCTCTGAGGTCCGTCACCTAAAAAGCACTGCAGAATCACTTTAGCTCCTTTTTCTTCCGCAATTTTAACGGTATTGTCTTTACTGAAAGAGTCTACAACAATTACTTCGTCACAAATTCTAAACAGCGCATCAATACATTTACCTATGTTCTTCTCCTCATTGTACGTTATTACAAGTCCACTAATTTTCATACTGTTTTCAAAATAATTTAAGCTTACCTATTTTCAATTTTAGTTTAAATTTAAATAAACTATCTTCCCCCTTTATGTCAATCCTTTTTACCAAATAGTTATCTTTAAAAGGAAATTTATTCACTCTGTTCCCTATTCGCAAACCATATTTTATGCCATTTTTGCGCATGATTTTCTCGAAAACAGCAAACTCCTCCTTCTTCTTCGCATAATTCCCAAAAGGGTAAGCCAAAACGGGTTTTATATCTAAGTGATTCTCCTGTATAAATTTATTAGACCTGTTAAAATCAGCTTCTAACTCTTCTTCAGATAACGAACTGTACTTTCTATGTTCAAAAGAATGATAGCCCAGCTCAATCAAGGTAGTATCTAAACCTTTTAGCTGCTCGACACTCATGATTTTTTCCTTTCCCTCAATCCAGTAGTCATAATTTCCAACAAAAGAAAACGGTATAAAAAAAGAGGCTTTTAATTGGTATTTTTCAAGCAAAGGCACTGCATACAGAAGCTGACATTCGGTAACATCATCAAAAGTGATGATGATACTTTTTTGAGGTAACTCTTTTAAACCTTCTAAATCCTTAAAATGAAATGTGGTGTAATTGTTCTCCTGTAAAAATCTAAACTGAGATTCTAACTTAGATACCGACACACTCAAATTTAAAGACTTCGCTTCCTCTACAACGACATTATGATACATTAAAACTGGCAGCTTTGACATCTCTCTTTTTTTGACAAAGCTATAATTAATAGTATTATATTTCACAAAAAAACTAGATTTAAGCAAAAAAAAAGAAAGAGAAAAAAAACCTCCTTTACGAGGAGATCAAATTCAACTATTATTTACGACAAGATGTATAAAATATCCGTTAAACGGTCATAATTAAGGAAACGTCCTACAATAAAAAATGCACTAAATAAGTCTCTATTTAGTGCATTTTATAAAATGTAATAAAACATTTATTTTAACTTCTTCTGAAGTTTTAAAAGCTTGGCATATTTCATATAAGAAAAGAAGCTCTGAATCATTGCGATCGTCAAGCCGTCCAAACCATTAAAGATCCCTTTCTTAAAAAAAATAACATCTAATAAAAGCAACAGCTCCGTTTGTAATGGGTTTAAAGACATTTATTCTTCTTCCCTGATCAAACAATTGTTGTGCGTGCCAGCCTGAGTATTGGTTTTTCTTCGCAATGATCTGATCCAGAGAATCCCAACCGTAGTGTAAGATGTGTACCGCTACTTTTTTCTCATTTTGAGTTATTATTTTCTGATGCACTTTTGAATCAGAAGGATGTGCCGTTTGTTTGTTGAAGAAACGCACTTTATGATCAGGATACCAACCCGAAAAATCGATGAGTTTATCTGCCAGAAAGTTTTTTACTCTAAAACTAAAAGCATCGTAGTTTCCTTCAAGATACTTTTGTTCTACAATAAATTTCTCGGCATCCTGATCCAGAAATTCATCGGCATCGAGATTTAAGATCCAGTCATTTTTGCAATAAGGTAAACCATGTGTACGTTGAGGACCATCGCCTAAAAAGGCCTGTTCGATAACTATTGCGCCTTTTTCTTTCGCAATTTCTACCGTACGATCCTTGCTAAATGAATCCACTATGATCACTTCGTCACAAACTCTAAGTAAAGCATCGATGCATTTACCAATGTTTTTTTCTTCATTGAAAGTAATAATAAGACCACTAATTTGCATTTGGAGGGGGTAATTTTGTTTTTTGCAAAAATACAGCTTTTTATTTTAGTTACTGTATCTTAATCGTGCGTTTGCACACTTCATAATTTTATTAGTAATTTAGCGCACAAATTGAATTTTAGATAAATGAGAATATTAGTCATTCAGCAAAAAAGAATTGGAGATGTATTAACAAGTACGATAATCTGTAACAACCTAAAAAGCAAATACCCGGATTCGGTTATCGATTATATGTGTTACCCAAATTCTGTCGATGTACTAAAAGAAAACAAGAATATTGACAACATTATTCCTTTGACGAATAAGGTTAGAAAATCAACTCCTTCTCTGTTTAAGTTTATTTTTCAAATCCGACGCAATAAATACGATGCCGTTATAGACGTATACTCTAAGCTGGAAACGAATTTAATTACGTTGTTTTCGGGCGCAAAATATAAGGTTTCGTATCGCAAATGGTACACCAAAATATGCTACAATTACACCTACGAGCGTTTGGATGCTGTAGAATCTGAACACGGATTAGCCATTGAAAATCGTTTAATGCTTTTAAAACCGTTTATTTCTGAAAAGATTACCGATGTAAAACCGAAGATATTCCTGAAAGAATCTGAAATTAATGACGCCAAAAACCTTTTGAAAAGTTATAAGGTCGACAGCGAAAAACCATTAATTATGTTTGGAATTTTAGGAAGCGAAGTTTACAAAACTTATCCGTTGGAAGGAATGGCTAAAATAATCGATTTTACAGTTGCCAAAACCAATGCTACTATTATTTTCAATTATATCCCGGATCAGAAAGAACAGGCCCTCGAAGTATATAACCATTGCAGTGCCGAAACCAAGAAACACATTGTTTTTGATTTGTACTGCACCGAACTGAGACCTTTTCTGGCGCTACTTTCGCAATGTGAAATGTTAATTGGAAATGAAGGCGGAGCTGTAAATATGGCCAAAGCGCTTGATGTTCCAACTTTCTCTATCTTCACACCCTCTGTTAGAAAAGAAACCTGGCAAATATTTGAAAATGAAGCCAAAAACTTCTCCATTCACTTAAAAGATTTAAAACCGGAAATATACCAACAGCATACTGAACAATATATAAAAGACCATACTTTTCAATACTACGATGAGTATCCCTTAACTTTAATACTTGAAAAGTTAGCTACGTATTTTCAGGAGTACAAGAATTAAATCTGATGAATACTACTGAAAGGCAAAAGTTATCCGTTTTGATCATTACGCTTAACGAAGAACAGCACATCAAATCACTGCTGCAAGACATCGATTTTGCAGATGAAATCATTGTGGTCGATTCGTACAGTACTGATGGTACGCTTAGTATAATTGAGTCTTTTAAAAACGTACGGGTAATCCAGAACCAATTCATCAACTATACCTCTCAACGCAATTTTGCGATTGATCAGGCAAAAAATTCGTGGATCTTATTTATTGATGCTGACGAAAGATTAACTCCGGACCTGAAATCGGAAATTACAGCCACCATTAATCAGGAAACCACCGCAAGCGCTTATCTGATTTACAGAACATTTATGTTCAAAAATAAAAAACTGCGTTTTAGCGGCTGGCAAACCGACAAAATTTTCAGGCTTTTTAACAAAACATACTGCCGATACAATCAGGACAGAATGGTGCACGAAAAACTGATTGTAAAAGGAGAGATCGCTACTTTAAAAAACAAAATCATTCATTTCTCCTATACCTCTTATGCCGATTACAAAGCAAAGATGTACAGTTACGGGGTTTTAAAGGCCAATGAAAAGCAAAAAAAAGGACAGAAATCATCTCGTTTACTGATGATTTTCCATCCTGTTTATACTTTTTTATATCAGTTTTTAATTCGTCTGGGGTTTTTAGACGGAATAAAGGGAATCACGATATGTTATTTAAACGCCTACAGCGTCTTTATTCGCTATAAAGAGCTTTCCCGAATTACTTCTTCCAAAACTTAAGTTTCTTTTTCAAACGCTTTTTTCTGTAAAATTGCTCCTGAAAATCAGCTGTGTATTTCCATAAAGTATCAAATGTTTTTTGTTCTGATTCTTTATAAAACTTCGCATACTCATTACTCATAACAGCCACCATTTCTTTTAAGGGAGTCAGACGGCACAAGTTTTTCATTCGCATTTCAAAAGACATGGACTCGTGAAATTCCATTCTGTTTAAATCAACCAAAAAGAATTCATAATTTCCGTCTGGTTTCTTTTTAATCAAAGTATTTCCCGGGGAATGATCTAAAAACTCTATCCCTTTTTCGTGAAGTTCAAAGCTAAATCTGGTAAATTGTCTCAGAATGTTATCATGATCCGGGTAATCGGGAATTTCTACAAGTTCTCTGTAGGTTAGATCCGTTACCAAATGCTCACTCGCATAATAACTGTCTCTCAAGCCAATAAAATTAAAGTTCTCTAAAAATGCCATTGGCTGTGGAGTCCCAATACCTTTTTCCAATAAAATTGTAGCATATTCATACGAACGTCTTGCCTTTGATTTTCTAAAATAACGATAGGCTACTTTATTAATTAAATTCGGAATTTTGAACGATTTGATGTTGATTGTTTTTCCATCAAGATCAAACAGTTTAATCACATTGCGATCTCCATTTCCAAACAACTCGCCTGAAGTCTTAAAGTTTTTAATAAAAGACAGTATATCCCTGGAGCTTTTTACTGCTGTTGAAAATTTAAATTTTGAGATCATTAAATATATCTTTGATATTAATTAGTACCCGTTTCCAAAAGGACTTATTCCGGCCTGAACGGCCAAAAGTAGCTTATTTTCTGCCATACTGCTCACGAAATGCAAGCAGGCAAAATTAATCTTATAATTAAGAAAAATCAATTATTCTGAGATTAAATTTGCTTTTTAACCTATGCCTTTTTCTTTTTTAGAGAGTATTTCAGCCACTGTCCGAAATTCTTAAAATAAAGCGTGAACTTAGGTACGTTTAGCCTTTTTTCCTTTTCAATAATCTCTTTTATCTGAGGAATACTTTTGGTTGAAAAGAACCCCAGCTTCTTCCATCTTTTAGGCTGCAAATAGTAGAAATCCTTATAGTCTTTATAATTGTTTTCATTCACAACGAGCCATTTGTCCAAAAACCCTTTGTCTACATCTACATTATGTCCCCAATTGTCAAGCTTAAAACGCAAGTCTTCTTCGGTTCTTGACAACGATTCATGCAAAACAATGTTGTTGGTATAAATCTGACGTTCCTTAATTCTGCGTCCGCTTTTATAATTAGGATAGTTCGTAGCAAAAATTGCTTTTAACGGTTTATCTACATACAAAATTCCTTTATCGGTATACTTATAAAGCATCACCCAAAAAGCACAAATTTGTATTGGATTTTTCTCGGGATTAATCAAATAAGAATCGTATCGTCTTAGATCTGAAACGAACTTTTTAAAATCAACAAAATACTCGTCGCAATCCACCTGAACAATCCAATTTCCGATTCCCATTTTTTCGGCAAGCATTTTTCGCTCTCTAATTTCACATTCCATTGTTGTCAGCGTCGGAACATAAAAATCATCCTCATAAACCACTACTTTCTTTTCGACATCAAAGGTCTTAATCCACTCAAAAAAAGAGTCGTCGATCGTAAAGCTTCCGCCATTCCAAGTATTTCTGTTTTTATCAATGGCGATAAAAACAGCATCTGCCTCATTATACACCGTTGGAAGTGAAGTTTTTAACAATTCATAATCATACGAAACCAGATAGCCTACTTGTATTTTTCCTGTCATTTTTACTTTTGTAATTTGTTGCAATTTACTAATTAATCTCTACTTTTGCATCATGAAAAAGCAATATGACTATTTAATAATTGGATCAGGACTCTATGGTAGTGTGTTCGCTCATGAAGCCACAAAAGCAGGAAAAAAATGCCTGGTAATTGACAAAAGAGAACACATAGGAGGAAATGTATATTGCGAAAATATCGAGGGAATTAATGTTCACAAATACGGCGCACATATATTTCATACCAACGATAAAGCGATATGGGATTATGTAAATCAATTTGTTGAATTCAACAACTTTACAAATTCCCCAATGTCACTCTCAAAAGGTAAAATGTACAATTTGCCTTTTAACATGAATACTTTTTATCAGCTTTGGGGAACCAAAACTCCTCAGGAGGCCAAAGCAAAAATTGATGAACAAGTAGCCGCTTATGGTGTAAAAAATCCTCAAAATCTGGAAGAACAAGCGCTAAGTCTTGTTGGAAAAGATATCTATGATAATTTCATAAAGGAATATACCGAAAAACAGTGGGGAAGAAAAGCTACTGAATTACCTGCTTTTATCATAAAAAGACTTCCGGTTCGATTTACTTTTGACAACAATTACTTTAACGATACCTATCAGGGAATCCCAATTGGTGGTTATAATAAACTTATCGAAAAGTTGTTAGACGGAATTGAAGTAATAACCAATACCAATTATTTCTCAGACAGAGCAAGATTTGACGGACTTGCCGACAAAATTGTCTACACTGGAAAAATTGACGAATATTTTGATTACAAGTTAGGCGTTCTTGAATACAGATCGCTGCGTTTTGAAAACGAAACGCTTGACACCGACAATTTTCAAGGAAATGCGGTCATTAATTACAACGATGCCAGCTACCCTTTTACCCGAATAATCGAGCACAAACATTTTGAATTTGGCAAACAGAAGAAAACGGTTATCACAAAGGAATATCCATGCGAATGGAATCCTTCTAATGAGGCTTTTTATCCGATAAACGATGCTAAAAACCAGACACTGTTTGAAGAATACAAAAAGTTGTCGTTAGAACAAACGAATGTAATATTTGGAGGAAGATTGTCAGAATACAAGTATTACGACATGCACCAGATCATCGCCATAGCTTTAAAACGATCTAAAACAGAATTGACAAATGATTAAGATTTTTATCGTAACTCATAAAGAAAACCCGGTATTATCCAATGATATTCTCGTTCCAATTCAGGTTGGAACAAACGAACCAATCACTGCTACTATCCTGAGAGATAACACGCAGGACAATATTGGAAACAAAAACAGTAATTATTGTGAATTGACAGCTGCATACTGGATTTGGAAAAATGAAAAAGAAGCAGACTATGTAGGCATTTGTCATTACAGAAGATATCTTAACTTTTACAACGACTGGTATAACTTAAAACCTTCGGCACAGAAAAAAATCAAAAACGAAGATTTCAAAAATACTAAACTGTACAACGTATCTTCTGAAAAACTGGAGAAAAAAATAGCTTCTATTCTTTCAGAGTATGATGTAATTCTATGCCGTCCTTATAAATTCAAAAAAGGATCTTTGACCCAAAATTATGTTGAAGAACACAGAAAAGAGGACTGGGATTTAACCAAACAGATCATTCTGGAAAAATACCCGGAATACAAAAACAGTATTACTCAGTTTCTTGATGAAGGAACTCTGTTTCATATGGGAAATATGATGGTTAGTTCAAAAGAAAAATTTGATGCTTACTACACCTGGCTTTTTTCCATACTGTTTGAACTGGAATCCCGAATTACAATTCCGGAAGATGCTTATCAGGCCCGAATTTTTGGTTTTATATCCGAAAGATTAATCAATCTTTATATGTATCACCATAACTTCAAAATCAAAGGAGTCCCATCATACAAAATAATTGACTTGTAATATGAACGAAGAAATAACCAAAGCGTACGAAGTCATAAAAGAAGGCGGAATCATTCTCTACCCTACCGATACGGTGTGGGGAATTGGCTGCGACGCAACAAATCCGGAGGCTGTTGCCAAAATATACAAACTCAAGCAACGTGCTGAAACACAAAGCATGATTGTATTGATGAACGGGGAAAAAATGATGTACAATGTATTTAAAGACATCCCTGAAGTAGCCTGGCAAATTTTAGATCTATCCGAAAAACCAACTACTTTAATATTAGACGAACCGCGTAATGTTGCTCCAAACATTATCGCAGCAGACAATTCGCTTGCAGTTCGCCTCGTAAAAGAACCATTCTGTTTCAAATTATTAGAACGAATGAAAAAGCCATTGGTTTCTACTTCAGCCAATATTTCAGGACAACCTACTCCTATTGCCTTTAAAGACATCAATCCCGAGATTGTAAAAGGCGTAGATTATGTAGTAAATCTTTATCACGATAAAATTGCCGGAAAACCATCCACCATCATAAAACTAACAAAGGATTCACAGGTAAAAGTGATACGTAAGTAATTTTAGATTGTAGATTTTAGATTGCTGATTCGCTAAATGCAAAAAAAATAGCGACTCGTGAGTAAATAGTTTCAAGTTTCAGGTTTCAGGCTACAACAATCGCAATACAACCCTTTGTACCTTTGTACCTTTGTACCTTTGCACCTTTGCACCTTTGCACCTTTGCAACTATAAAACCTCAGAACCTTAGCATCTTAGCACCTTTTAAACACTTTTTAAACTCTCAATCAACCAATCGATATCTTCTTTGGTATTGAAATGACTAAATGAAATTCGGAGATTTGGCAATTTTAAATCCGTCTCCGAAAGCATTTCTTTCAAAACATGTGATGGTTTCACGCTCCCGGACTGGCAGGCACTACCTCTTGAAACTGCAATTCCTTTCATATCCAGACTAAACAGCAACATGGACGTTTTATCGGCCGAAAAAGGTAAAATAATGTTGATGATGTTATAAAAATCCTCTTTTTTGCCGTTGATTCTGAAACCCGGGAAATGAATTTCGAGCTGATCAATCAAATACATTTTCAAATCAGTGATATAACTTCTCTCTTGCTCTAAATTCTCGTACGAAAGCGACAGTGCTTTTGCCATTCCGGCAATCTGATGCACCGCTTCCGTACCCGCACGAAGTCCTTTTTCCTGCTCTCCGCCAAAAATTAAAGGCTGCAATCCGGAGTTTTTTCGAACAAAGGCAAACCCCACTCCTTTCGGACCGTGAAATTTATGTGCACTTGCCACAATAAAATCAACAGGGATTTTTTGCAAATCGATCTCTGTTTTTCCAACAGACTGAACGGTATCCGAATGAAACAAAGCATTGTATTGCTTACAGATTACACCAACTCTATCCAGATCTAAAACAGTCCCGGTTTCATTGTTTACGTGCATCAGACTAACAATTGTCTTTTTCTCTTCGGCTAATAAATTTGATAAATGCGTTACATCGATACTTCCGTCAGCGTTGATATTCACATAATCAACCTGAACCTTGTACTCCGATTCTAAAACCATTGCGGTATGCAGCACTGCATGATGCTCGATTCTGGTTGTAATGATGCGTTCGACCTTAAGATCTTCGATTGCAGAACGAAGAATCCAATTATCGGCTTCAGTACCTCCAGAAGTAAAAATAATCTCCTGTGCGGTACAATTTAAGTGCTTGGCAATACTTTTTCTGGAGAGCTCCAAAATGGTCCTTCCATTTCTTCCGAAACTGTGTGTAGAAGACGGATTACCAAAATCTTCTGTCATTACTTTTGTCATTTCCTGAATTACTTCAGGACGCATGGCGGTTGTAGAGGCGTTATCGAGGTATACTTTTTTCATTGCTGCAAAGTTATGAAATATCAATTGTCAAATGTTGAATATCATTTGCCAAATTTTTCACTATTTTTGACCTCAAATAAAATTACGATGAAAAAATATGCAAGCCTTCTCTTCTTTGCGCTTTTATTAAACGGCTGCGATGATGGAGATCTAACAGTAGATACAATTGATTTTAGTGACCCAACTATTACAGCTCAGACCTGTAATACCACAACAAATAATCTTATATACAAACTTAAAAAACAAGAGTCGTTAATGATTCAGTTCCCTGAAAACACTCTTGTAAATGATGCAACAGCACCAGGAAAACCCTTATCTTTCGACATCAACAACACCACAACCCGCGTGGTATACCGAGCCTATAATGGTTTGGTTGGCACCGCAAATATCTGTGGCGCTATCCCCCCAACAACACCAAGCGTAACAGAGGAATGGCAGGCTACAGCCGGAAAAATCATAGATATTAGTACCGCAGAAGTAACAGACAGTCCCGATGGAAGTTCTAAAATTACAGGCTACAACCACAGTCTTGTTTTCCAAAACATTACTTTCCTTAAACCTTCAGGACCACAGGTAGAGGCCGAATACTCTTTCGGAGTGTTCAAAACCACTTACGCTTCTCCTACTACAACTTTCTTAGGTGTTGTCAGACAATGTCCTACTACAAAGCAGCTGTTTAACTTTAGCGCCTCGACTGCTTTAACCATTGACAATATCGATACCGCTTTACTTGAAAAAGTAGTTACACCCACAAATCAGCCTAAAAGAGGCTTAATCAATGCCACTACAAACAGGGTTTTTGTACGTACTTATAACAACGGTTCTCTGGATCAGAATTATTTTTGTTCTTCACCACTACCAAGTACTCCTTCGGTAAACGAAGTTTGGATCGCAGATAATGGTGAACAAAATGTAAGTGGAATTATTGAAGTAAGCACATCACTTGTTGGAACTACTTACTTCCATACTATTGTTCTTAAAGGCGTGAGATTCACAAAAGGCAACAGCAGCTTTAAATTACCAAGCACTTATAACTACGGAACCCTTGAGGTTGTAGCTGCCCCATAAAAAAGTTAAAACGCGGTTTTTGACCGACGCTTTATTTCCTACAAAAAAACGTCCGTTTTCAAGTCTGATTTTACTACAAATTCAGAAAGAAAAACGGACGTTTTTTTATGCTTTATTCTCAATATTTTCCCGTCGAAACAAAGCTTTATTTTTGGTTTTGCCTAAAATAAACCTCAGTAGCACCTAAGCCATATTTTTGATAGTTGGCATCCTGAAAATCGATTCCGTCGTAACGCCCCAATAAAAAGTCAAGTTCGGCTTTTAAAATTCCTTCGCCGACACCATGAATAAAAACGATTTTCGGAATGCGGTTTCTGATCGCAAATTCAATATGTCTTTTTGCCGTTTCTGTCTGTAAGGCGAGAATATCGTAGTTAGACATTCCGCGTTTGTTTGGTACCAGTTTTTCGATATGCAAATCAAATTCAGGAGCCGAAATTTCGCGCTTATCCTTCTTTTCTTTGACAAAACTTCTTGGTTTTGGCTCGGTTTTCTCCTTTGAAATCTCATCTAAATCAATTCTTTTAATAGAATTCATTAAATTACTGGAATCTTGCACTTTAAGTAATTCGTTGACAAAAAATGTCATCGTAAATCCATCCTCAGTTTCAATCAAAACCTCATTGTTTTTCACTGAAACCACTGTTCCATTTATGGCTTCGTCTAAAACCGAAACCTTATCTCCTTTAGTCAACATCCTGCTCTTCTTTATCTTGATTTTTACTTGGTGTTTTTGCACTCAACTGCATCATTCCATACATGAAAACCGCTATCGCAATAACCATGATGTAGATGTTTTTTTCTGCTGATACTTGCTCATATAACGCTACCGAAATAGCAAGAATCATTATTAAAATTTTAAACGCTTTCATTTTTTATAAGTATTGAAAGTCCAAAAGTATGAAACTTTAAAATAGCAACTCCCTCCTCCCGAAACTACTTTCCTTCTTTTTAAAAAAAACAAGCCGTTAACTTCGGCAAAACAAATACACTTCCAGCACTTCAAAACCTTCCTTTTTCACAAGTACAATCCAGTAGATTTAAGGCCTGCTTTATTCTTACTTTTTTACACTAATTTTCAGTAGTACCCAAAGTGCATTTCATTCACCATACCGCTTTTCAATTTTCAAAAAATGAAGTTCTTCTTTTAGCAAAAGAATAAATTCAATTGCTCAAAACAGTCCATACTCTTAAACCCAAAAAAACATTCTTTCGCAATCTCGAATCAGTTACTTTCTTCTTGTTTTTTTTGTAAGAATTATTTTTTAATCTGATTCAAAATATCATTCATCATTTCGATTTGAACTTTTTGAATTTCGATCAATTCCTGTTGCTGATGCATAATCAAATGGTCAATTTTATCATGAATCATTCTAATCTCCAATTCCGATTTCAGATTGATCATATAATCTTTTTTGGCACGATTTCGATCCTTCTCTTCCTGACGATTCTGACTCATCATAATTACCGGAGCCTGCAATGCCGCAATGCACGATAAGATCAAATTCAGCAAAATAAACGGGTACGGATCAAAACCTTTGTTGACCAAAATATAAACATTCGCGCCGATCCAAACCACAATGAAAAGCAGAAACGAAATGATAAACGTCCAGCTTCCGCCAAAATCTGCCACCTGATCCGCCACTCTCTGCCCAAAATTTCGGGTTTCTACTTCATCTTCTACCGTACTCACAATCGACTTGTCTTCTTTTAGCGAGGAAATAACATTTCTTTCAAGATCGGAAAGTGCTCCTATTTCGGTTGACAAATAGTTTGAAATGTATCGCTGACGGTATTCATTCAATTCTTTTACAGCAATACAATCCTCATCACTAAAAGAAGGATGGTCTTTAATGATCAATCCTAATATGGGATCGTGTATCGATTTTCCGTAAATTTTATCGGTTTCAGGAAAGGAAATATCAGAGATAGCGCTTTTAAAAGTCGAATTGTTTTTCATTTTTATAAATTTTACTTGCTAATTTACGCATTTAACTCCTTAAGAATTACATAAAACACCAGCATTTGCATTTCTTTTATTTATCACAAATACAGTTCTCAAAAGAAAATTTCTTTATATAATTCGTGCCTTTATTTACAAAAAACACCTTACTTTTAGCGTTTCTTATTATCCATTCAATTTTACAATTGTGACAAAAGACACTATCATACAAAACATAAAAGCTTTAAAAAGTCATTCTAACATCAATTACGGTATCAAAACCAAAACAGAAGATTTTACCGAAAAGCTTTTTTACACCCTTTTTGATTCCAATGCAGCTTTAGACGAGAGCATCGAAGAACTGGAAATTCGTTTTAAGGAAATCGCTGTTCTGGCGTGCAAAAAATCGGAAAATCTGTGTGAATCCATTTGGGAGCGTTTTCTGGAGAAACTGCCTGGGGTTTTGGAAAAACTGAATCAGGATGCCGAATACATCCTTGAAAATGACCCTGCATCTAATAGCATCGACGAAGTATATCTGGGCTATCCCGGATTTTACGCGATTGCCATTTATCGACTAAGTCATGAATTGTATCTTTTGGATTTGTTGCTTTTTTCGCGTTTAATGAGCGAGTATGCCCATCGTATTACAGGAACCGACATTCATGCCGGAGCCGATATCGCCTCTCCTTTTTTTATTGATCACGCCACCGGAATTGTGATTGGCGAGACTACCGTGATTAAAAAACATGTCAAAATCTACCAGGGTGTTACTTTGGGAGCTCTGAGCGTAAGCAAAGAAATGAAAAATGCTAAAAGACACCCGACTGTAGAAGCAAATGTGTGCATTTATGCCAACGCTACTATTTTGGGAGGTGAAACTACCATTGGAAAAAACAGCGTTGTAGGCGGAAATGCATGGATTACCAAATCGATTCCAGAAGATTCGATCGTTTTAAACACCACTACTACTGAAGTCAAAATAAAAGAAAAAAGATAAAAATGGGTCCACAGAAATTGCTTAACCTAATTGGAAACACTCCTTTGATGGAAACTGTCAATTTGGTTAAAAATAAAAACGTAAAACTTTTACTGAAACTCGAAGGGAACAATCCCGGAGGAAGTGTAAAAGACAGAGCGGCATACAACATGATTGCATCCGCTGTCGAAAGAGGCGATATTAAAAAAGGCGACAAGCTGATTGAGGCTACCAGCGGAAATACGGGAATCGCTTTGGCCATGATTGCACAATTGTTTCAAATTGAAATTGAATTGGTGCTGCCGGAAGATTCTACAAAAGAACGAACTCAAACCATGCGTGCTTATGGCGCTACAGTTATTTTAACGCCCGCTAGCGAAGGAATTATCGGTTCAAGAGACTATGCCGACAAAAAAGTTGCTGAAGGCGGTTATTTGATGTTAAATCAGTTTGCAAATGACGACAACTGGAAAGCACATTACAAAACAACAGGTCCTGAAATCTGGAGGGATACTGACGGAACGGTAACTCATTTTGTCTCGGCTATGGGAACCACGGGAACCATTATAGGAACATCGACTTATTTAAAAGAAAAGAACAAAAACATTCAGATCATAGGGGCCCAGCCTAGCGACGGTTCTCAGATCCCGGGAATCCGAAAATGGCCTCAGGAATATTTACCAAAAATTTTCGATGCCTCAAAAGTAGATACTGTTATTGACGTCAGCGAAAAAGAAGCCAGAGAAATGACCAAAAGACTGGCTCTTGAAGAAGGTGTTTTTGCCGGAATGAGCAGCGGAGGATCTGTAGCTGTAGCCCTAAAAATTGCAGAGCAACTGGAGTCAGGGGTTGTCGTTGCGGTAATTTGTGACCGCGGTGACCGTTATTTATCTTCTGATTTATTTGACTAAAAAAACTTTATGGTTCTGATTTAGAAATGCTTTTATTCGAAAGTAGGATTGATTCAGAACCATAAACTATAAATTTTGATACAAGAACTTTGCGAATATGGTACGCGGATGAAACGGATTCGCTAAAGCGAAAACACGAATTGACACCGATTTATATTAAACAAAAGTTTTTGTAAGCTCCGAAGGAGCTAAATAAATATAACACAATCATCTCCTTATAACGAAATAGCTCAGGCGGAGCGGTATACCGCAAATGAACTTGAAACAGGAAAAATTATTTTAAAAAAATCACTAAAAATAGTGGCGTAGCAAAAATCCGACAGAATACCGGTGTCTTTTTGAGAACAAAAAATCATTTTTCAACTTAAGAATATCCATAAAAAACGTGAAACACAAAAATGACCGATTTTGAAAATCAAAATCGGTCATTTTTTATTGTTTTACTCAAATGTTAGCTTACTTCTGAATACGCCTAATTTAGAGTTTGAAATTCTATTGTTTTATTTTTTTTATATTAGCTAATTCATTTTCCATTTTCACTATGCGAAGAGCAAAATCTTTTAAGGTTTCAATTTCTTGTGCTTGCGAATTTATTTTCTTTTCCTGAGCAATAGAGTAAAGTGTAAGTTCCTCAATTTTTTTCAATAAACTCATGTTCATTTCAGCAAGCATAAGACCATTTTTCTCAATTTCTTTTGCAGAAGGTATTTCTGGTAAGTGACTATTTTGTTTTATGAATTCTTCTACTTCTTGTAGTGATTTTAACTTGTAATCATTAGTAAAGACATAGTCAGGAACCTTAGTCATCGGACTAGAAAGATCTATCCTAATTTCCTGAGCATGAATTTTTCCGTTAACAGTAAGTTTCTCATCTGGTTTTGTTGTACCGATTCCTACATTTGCATTTGATCCTTTTATTGTTAGAGCATCTGTATAGAAATCTTCAAGTTCCCACTTACTAGCAGTTGTTTTTACTCTAAATGATAAATTACCAAAATTAGTATCTGCATCACTTAAAACTATTTTTGCAGCTAGAGTATTTCCTGAACTTGAAACTTTTGTTAATGCCATTTTTGCATCAAATGAAGCACCATCCCCAGTTCCACCATTAATGTTAAGTTTTTCGATAGGATTATTGGTACCAATACCTACATAGGCATTAAATCCTTTTATAGTCAGAGCATTAGTATAGAACTCTTCGAGTTCCCATTCACTAGGAGTTGTTTTTACTTTAAAACTTAGATTACCAAAATTAGTATCCGCATCGTTTAAAACTAATTTTGCGCTCAAAACATTTCCCGTACTTGAAACTTTTGTTAATGCCATTCTTGCATCAAATGAAGCCCCATCTCCAGTTCCACCATTAATATCAAGCTTTTCAATAGGAGTTTTAGTTCCAATACCTACGTTATCATTAGTAGAGTTTCCTTTTATTGTTCCATATATCTGAGCTTTCATTGAAAATACAGAAGATATTAAAATTAAAGTACTGAGTATAGTTTTTTTCATGATATAATATTTGATTTAATTCTCAAGCTTAGGGAGCTTTTTAGATAATAATTTAAATGTGTTGTTTTCTTTTTCTAATTTTTCTATTTTTTGTTTAAGATCTAAATTACCTTTGTTTTCCTTACTGATGTAAATTGTTAATCCCTCAATTTTCTATAATATTTTTAGTATCCATTTCTAATACATCACTACCATTTTCCCACATTTAATACAAGCTTAATTATGTGGAGATACTGTAGAACAATTTGAACATGTTCCCTAAAAAAAATATTAGCACTTATTGATGAGGGGGAGGTAATATGATAATGCTGAATATGGTTACGATGCGTCCAAGATGACTATTTCTGATGTCTTTTAGTACTTTTGACTATACTTCGCCAATTCCTAATTTGATATAAATACGATAAATTATTCCCTAAAGTCACTAAAAATATCTTGCAATATTAGTCTTAGCAATCTTATACTTTTTATATATTCAGGAAAATGGAGATATCTATGGACTACAAATCAAACTCAATTTTAAATTCGGCACCTTTGTTTTTACCTTCGCTGGACGCCGTAAGTTTTCCTTTGTTCTTCTCGATTATTTTTTTGCACAAATACAAACCAATACCTGTTGAGGATTCGTTAGCAGTGCCCAGTCGGCTCATTTTTGTGAATTTTTTAAAGAGCTCGTCAATCTGAGTTTTATCAAAGCCAATTCCGTTGTCGGTAACGGTTACGATAAATCTACCATCTTCCGTATACATTCGGACTTTAACTTCACTGTCAAAATAAGAGAATTTAACCGCATTGCTAATCAAATTCACTAAAACCTGAACGAGTAAACCTTCGTCAATTCGTAGTTTTGCTTCAACCAGTTCTAAGTTCAGACTCAATTTAATGTTCTTATCGATCAAACGTTGTTCGACCTGTTCGTTGATAAAAGGCAAAATATTAGGAAATGAAATCATTCTCATCTCTAAATTCCCTTTGACCACTCTATCCTGTTCCTGCAATAATTTAATGAAGTTTTCAATGTATCGGAATTGCAGATTAGTGGATTCGCAAATCAATTCTGCCAACTGACGAACGGATTCTGATGGATTTTCGCTTATAATCAACCTCGCCAATCCTTGCGGATTTCCTGCAAAATTCTTCAAATCATGCGAAAGCATATAAATCAGATCCTGTTTTTCATTGATAAAACTTTCTGATTCATAAATAGATTCCTGAATGTTGCACAACAACAAACCTGCCTCATCGCTATATTCCGTAGGTAAAATAGATAATCTTCTATTGTTTCTGTAATCGTCCAGAGCTTTCGAAGCTATCGAAATAGGTTTAATTAAGTGGTTTAAAACTAATAATGTGATCAATGTCGCCAATAAAGTCATGACGAGAGAGAAAATTAAAATAGAGGTAGCCGAAATGCTGTGATTGTAATACAGCACATAAAATAAGATTCCAATCAGTGGAATGTGAATACCGATAAAAGCAACAAACAAAAATTTAAACGCATAACTTTTCTTCAAAAAGCCAATTTGAGACAGACTATGATACAACTTCATAAAAGACAACAATAGTAATAGGTTAAAAACGCAGCATTCAGGGGGTTTGTTATAAACAAAGTTAACTTTTAAACTCGATTAAACCACTAAATTAGGGAATTTGATAAAATATTTTAAAAATTAAATTTATAAAAGTTTACAAACCCTTATTTTTGCGCTATGGGAAGAAAAAATACAGACAAAGTTGTCTTTCATCAAATTCAGGTTCTTGATGCAGGAGCAAAAGGAGTATCAGTAGCAAAGGCTCCTGACGGAAAAGTAATCTTTATTCCGAATGTCGTTCCTGGCGATGTAGTAGACGTACAAACCTTTAAGAAAAGAAAAGCCTATTATGAAGGCAAAGCCGTAAAATTTCACGAATTATCAGAACATCGTATTGAGCCAATCTGCGATCATTTTGGCGTTTGTGGAGGATGTAAATGGCAAAATATGAAATACAGCCAACAGCTGTATTACAAACAAAACGAAGTAAAAAATCATTTGCAGCGCATCGGGAAAGTCGAACTTCCTGAATTCGAAAATATCTTAGGTTCTGAAAAACAGTTTTTCTACAGAAATAAGATGGAATTTTCATTTTCTAACAGCCGTTGGTTGACCGAAAAGGAAATCGAAAGCACAGAAGACTTAGGCAACCGAAATGCCTTAGGTTTTCATATTCCGAAAATGTGGGACAAAATTCTGGACATTCAAAAATGTCATTTACAGGAAGATCCGTCAAATGCTATCAGAAATGAAATCAGAGCTTTTGCAAACGATCACAATCTGGCTTTCTTTAATCCGAGAGAACATTCCGGTTTATTAAGAACGGTAATGATTCGTACGGCTTCTACCGGTGAAATCATGGTACTGATTCAGTTTTTTGAAAATGACCCTAAAAACCGTGAATTGATTTTAGATCATCTTTACGAAAAGTTCCAACAGATTACTTCCTTGCAATATGTGGTAAATGCTAAGCAAAATGATACTATTTACGATCAGGATATTAAACTGTACAAAGGAAGAGATTATATACTGGAAGAAATGGAAGGTTTAAAATTCAGCATCAACGCTAAATCTTTCTACCAGACCAATTCGGATCAGGCATATGAATTGTACAAAATAACCCGTGATTTTGCAGGACTTACCGGCAACGAAACGGTTTATGATTTGTACACCGGAACCGGAACAATTGCACAGTTTGTTTCCAAAAAAGCAAAAAAAGTAATTGGTGTGGAAAGTGTTCCTGAAGCGATTTTAGACGCTAAAGCCAATGCTGAACGCAATAATATTACCAATTGTGAGTTTTTTGTAGGTGACATGAAAGTCGTTTTTAACGAAGCTTTCATTGCACAGCACGGAAAACCGGATGTGATTATCACAGATCCGCCAAGAGATGGTATGCACGCTGCCGTTATTGATCAAATTTTAAAAATTGCTCCTAAAAAAGTAGTTTATGTAAGTTGTAATTCGGCAACTCAGGCACGTGATTTGGCATTAATGGACGAGAAATACAAGGTAACCCGTGTTAGACCTGTTGATATGTTTCCGCAAACGCATCATGTCGAAAATGTTGTACTTTTAGAACTTCGATAATAAAACTTAAATGAAAAAAATAATCTCTCTTTTATTAATCTTTACTTTTGGTCTGTCCAGTTGTGAGAAAGATGACATTTGTGATGCCAACACTCCCACTACTCCAAGATTAGTGATTACATTTTACAAAGACAGTGAACCCACTCAAAAACAAAATGTAAAAGATCTGATGGTAATTGGAGGAGCAGAGGGAGATAACAAAGGAATTGTTTTTAATAAAAGCATAACAGACGAAAAAGATCTTACAAGATATGTAACCAATTCAAACACTGTTTCAATACCCTTGAGAACAGATCAGAATACTACAACATATCGCTTCGTTTATAACTCTTTAACCACCAATCTGGCGGCTAAAAACACCGATGTTATCACTTTTAATTACACGCATCAAAATGTTTACGTGTCAAGAGCCTGTGGTTTTAAGACCACTTTTACTCTTCCCGAAATAAACCCTTTCGTGAAAACAGATCCGGCGGGTGACGGAGCATGGATCAAACAGATTTTTGTAAAGCAATTTAATGTTGAACTTGAAAATGAAACACACATTGAGATCTATTTTTAGTATTTGCTTATTGTTTTCAATGTTTTTGGGTCAGTCTCAGGAAACATCAACCACAACAGTAACAAAAGAAAAACCGAAGTCACAAGCGGCCAAACCTGCTATTCAGGAAACCAAACGAGACAGTATCAAAACAGATCGTTACGGACTTCGCGTAGGAGTTGATTTGTACAAATTAACTCGCGGATTATACGATAAAAATTATAAAGGTATCGAGGTTACGGGTGATTTTCGTCTGACAAAAAAATACTATCTGGCTGCCGAGCTTGGTTTTGAAGATAAAACCACAGACGACGACCGATTAAATTCAACCACGACCGGAACTTACATTAAAGGAGGTTTTGACTACAATTTGTATCAAAACTGGCTGGACATGGAGAATTTAATTACAATAGGTCTGCGAGGCGGTTTCAGTACTTTTAGTCAGCAACTGAATACGTATAAGATTTACAATCCAAATCCATATTGGGGAGAACAGCCGGCAATTGTTTCGGGTGAAAAATACAATGGCCTTACAGCGGGTTGGGCTGAAGTTGCATTGGGAATAAAAGCAAAAGTTTTTAACAATGTGTTTGTTGGTTTTGGGGTTCAACTGAAACTTTTAGTTGCCAACCAAAAACCTTCCGGATTTGATAATCTTTATATCCCGGGTTTCAACAGAACATACGATGGTAGTTTTGGGATTGGTTTTAACTATACCGTTTCTTACTTCATTCCGCTTTATAAGAAAAAGACCATCATTCCTGAATTAATAAAAAAGGAAACGATTAGAAAATAACAAACCTTACTTATTAAAAAATCCAAATTCCAATAGTTATATTAGAATTTGGATTTTTTAATTTTATGACAATTGAAATTCAATTGCAGCCAACGAGTGAATTAATGTGGTATCAAAAACGGGTACAGCAACATCTTCGGGTTTTATCACTAAAGGAATTTCGGTACAACCTAAAATAATTCCCTCAGCACCCTCTTCAATCAATTGATTGGCAATTTCGAGATAGCGTTTTTTAGTTGTCTCGGTTACCAAACCTCTCCCCAACTCTTCAAAAATTGTGGTGTGCATGAAATCCCGGTCGGCATCATTTTTCGGAATAATCGTTTCAATTCCGTTTGCTGCTAATTTATCTTTAAAAAAATCAAGTTCCATAGTGAACTTAGTTCCCAGCAAACCTACTTTTTTAACTTCCTTCTTCTGAATTTCTACTGCGGTTGCCGTTGCAATATGAATAATTGGTATGTCGATCGCTTCCTCCAGCCTGTCAGCGATTAAATGCATGGTATTAGCACACAAAACAATAGCTTCGGCTCCACCCTGCTCAAGAAACTGACATCCTTTTAAAAGCATCTTAAAAGTCGAATCCCAGTCGTTGGCATCGTTATTTTTTTTAATATCAGCATAATTGAAAGAATAAATCAGACACTCTGAGAAATTAAGCCCTCCCAGCTTATCATTGATTCCCTCGTTTATAAGTTTATAATAATCTGCTGTAGAAACCCAGCTAATTCCGCCTATAAGTCCAATTACCCTCATATAAAAATCAATTAATTATCCAATTTCTCTAATCCCTTTTATAAAAATCCATTTCATGAAAAGCTTTTCTCCGTCTTTGGTTTTCACCGACTGAAATTTAGGCGAAATCAAAGTCGCCACAATAAAAGCGGTCATCGGAATCCAAAATCCAGTTAATCCGGTATAAGAAGCTACCAAAAATCTTCCTAAAATAAATAGAATTGCGAAACACCCTAATTGGTATAAAAAAGCTCTTACTTGTAGTTTTGTCATTTTTCTCTTTTTAAAGGTTCAAAGGTACAAAGGTTCAGAGCGACAAAGTGTATTTTCTTTGTACCTCTGAACCTTTGCCTCTTTGCAACTATTCGTTAACTTGAAATTTCGTTCTCTTACTTCCCTCGTACATTTCGTATTTTACCAAACGTGCTTCAAGGCTTCCGTTGAAAAGTTTAATTTTTCGGGATGGTTTTAGGCCCACAAATTTCAGGGCTTCCAGATTTGCTGTAATAAACCAGGCATTTGTTCCCGGATAGCTTTTCTTTAGAGTATCTCCTATGCTTTTATAGAATTCCTCCATATGAATGTCTAAACGCTCATCGTAAGGCGGGTTGAAAACCATGTGTAACTTTCCTTCCACAGCTTTTTCTGTATCAAAAAAGTTGTCCTCACTTATGGTAACATAATCCTCCAAATTGGCATTTCTGATATTGTCTTTGGCTTTGCTTACAGCACTTGGCGCTTTGTCAAAACCTTTTATCGTATAATGAAATTCCTTCGTTTTTTTCATCAGACTGTTTACAATCTGATCGAAAAGATCATTATCCCAGTCTTTCCATTTTTCGAATGCAAATTCTTTACGGTTAATGTTCGCTGGAATATTGCAGGCGATCATAGCAGCTTCAGCCAAAAAGGTCCCCGAACCACACATTGGGTCTAAAAAGTGACTTTGCCCTTCCCATCCTGACAATAATAACACTCCCGCTGCCAAAACTTCGTTGATTGGCGCAATATTCGTAGCCGTTCTGTAACCACGCTGATGCAGTGAATTCCCGGAAGTATCCAGTGCTACTGAAACCTGATCTTTATCGATATGCACATTGATTCTTAAATCAGGAAAAGCTTTATCGATACTCGGACGCTGTCCGGTTCTTTCTCTAAACTGATCTACAATAGCATCTTTACATTTTTGAGAAACAAATTCAGAGTGATTAAAATAAGTTGAATGTACCGTCGCATCGATCACAAAAGTCTGATTGGCATTTAACAGTTTTGACCAATTTACACCCGAGATTCCTTTGTACAATGCCTGTTCGTTATTGGCTCTGAACGAATAAATAGGTTTTAAAACTTTAAGCGCTGTGCGAAGCGATAAATTAGCTTTGTACATAAACCCCTTATCTCCTTTAAAACTTACCATTCGCACTCCTTTTTCGACATCCTGAGCACCAAGAGCACGCAATTCATTCTCTAATATTTCTTCAAAGCCAAAAAAACATTTGGCTATCATTCTAAAATTTTCTTCCATCTTTATTTTTGAATTATTTCAAATGCACTGCTGTTCATCTCTGCATCTGCATCTCTGTACACCTGCTGCATCTCTGCAATGATTCGTGAGGTATCGTTGCGAAATAGTTATTTTTCGGCAAAAATACACTAAATTTGCGGGACTTTGAATTAATTGAAATAGAATAAATGTCTGAAGCAGCAAACTCATCCTCACCAAATCAGGAACGTAATACCGAAAATTGGTTTACTTCATGGTTTGATACTCCATATTATCATATCCTTTATAAAGACCGAAATTATCGCGAAGCTCAGATTTTCATGGACAATCTGACCCATTATCTGAATCTTCCTGAAAAAGCAAAAGTACTGGATTTAGCCTGCGGAAAAGGCCGTCACTCCATCTACTTAAATCAGTTGGGATTTAATGTTTTAGGAGCCGATTTGTCTGAAAACAGTATCGCCGAAGCCACTAAAAACAGTAACGACACCCTTCATTTTAAGGTACACGATATGCGTGAGCCTTTTGACGAAAAATTTGATGCTATTTTTAACTTGTTCACCAGTTTCGGATATTTCGAAAGTGACGACGACAATCTGACAACGCTTAAAGCCATTAAAGAAAGTTTATCTGAATATGGTTTTGCGGTAATCGATTTCATGAATGTTACCCAGGTAATCGAAACATTGGTACCCGAAGAAGTCAAAAATGTGGATGGAATTGATTTTAAAATCAAAAGATATGTTGAAGACGGACATATTTTTAAAGAAATCGATTTTGAGGATCAGGGAAGAAAGTACCATTTCACCGAAAAAGTAAAAGCCTTAACTTTAAAAGATTTTGAAGATCTAATGGCCGAAGCCGGTATTTTCCTGTTGGATATTTTTGGAGATTACAGACTAAAAAAATTCCACAAAACCGAAAGCGAACGATTAATCATGATTTTTAAATAAAATTGGGCAATCGTTTAATTGTTTAACCGTTTGATCGCTGAACAAAAAAACAATTAACCGATTAAACAAATCAACGATTAAACAATAAAAAATGAATTATCTATTACCCTTATTTTCTGTACTTTTAGGTTATCTGGTGGCTTTGTTTTTAAAACCAAAAAGCAAAACCAATCTAAAACTATTGCTTGCTTTTAGCGGTTCATTTTTATTGTCATTAACCGTAATGCATTTGCTTCCGGAAGTTTACGAAACACACAATGCCAATATTGGGATCTTCATTATGGTTGGGATTTTATTCCAGATCATACTTGAATTTTTCTCTAAAGGAGCCGAACACGGTCACGTTCACGGACACGCTAAGATGTCGCAGATTCCGTGGCTGCTGTTTGCCAGTTTGTGTATTCATGCTTTTCTGGAAGGTTTTCCGGTAAGTCACCATCACGGTCTGGCGCTTGGAATTGCCATTCATCATTTGCCAATCGCCGTAATTTTGACTACCTTTTTCATCAATGCCGACCTGAATAAAAAGGCCATCTTTGCTTTCATGCTTACGTTTGCAGTGATGACACCGCTAGGTACGGTTGCCTCTGAATATTTGCCTATTTTAAACAAATATTACACCGAGATTACTGCTATCGTAATTGGAATTTTATTTCACATCTCCTCAACCATTATTTTCGAAAGCAGCGAAGGACATAAATTTAATGTTGCCAAAGTCTCTATGATTGTTCTTGGAGTTCTTTTGGCCTTTATACTGTAATCTCAAAAAGAGGTAAAAATCATTGTCGTGGTTTAATGTTGTTGCGAGATGTGTCGTTCCGCTGGAACTTATTTTAAACATATCTTATTTTCAACGGATTAAAATCCGTTGCTACAAAAATTGTCGTTCCTTCGGAACTTGATTATTTGATTGTTTTTGTTGTTAACTCAGGTTAATTTAATCTCAAAAAGAAGCAAAAATCATTGTCATGGCTTAAAATTGCTGCGGAATGTGTCGTTCCGCTGGAACTTATTTTGAACACATCTTATTTTCAACGGATTAAAATCCGTTGCTACAAATTTATCGTTCCTTCGGAACTTGATTGTTTGATTGTTTTTGTTGTTAACAGAACATAATCCATTCATATAAGCTAAATAGAACCATAAAAACATAATAGGTTCTGCACAATTCGATTTCCATAAAATAAAGCGTTAACGTTCCAAAAGAGCCATAGGCTCGAATAATATTGTAACGACGGATTAAAATCCGTCGTAGAAAAAGACATCATAATAAAAAGAACCATCGGTTCGCCCCATATTGTAGCGACGGATTTTAATCCGTCGTAAGAAATAGGCATCGTAATAAAAAGAGCCGTAGGCTCGGCACCAATGTCATTAAGTTAAGAGATTGTAAATTTCAGATTTATGAAATCTGGGAAAATAGATGATGATTATTAAGCAATACCAAATCTGAAATCTACAATCGTTAATCAAAAATCAGCAATCATTTTATCTATTATTTTTAATTCCCGGTTCTGTTTTTCTCTTCCTGATTTCCGAAATTACGCTGTTTTACGTTTATCTTTTTATTCCCGAAATTATAAATAACAGACAAACGCAAAAATCGGTTGGAGAAATTTTGACTGTATACCTGCTTTACACCATTTACAACCGAAACCAGATCTTTTAAATAAGAGGTATTAAAAATATCATTGGCCAAAAAGGCAATTTGCATTGATTTACCCAACAGTTCCTGCTTGAAACCAATATCAAGACTCGACATATAGCCTGTTTTGTACAAACCGCTTTTAGAAGGTGTATTGTAATTAAAATCAATCTGCAGCTTGGAGGTTTTCCCTAATGAGAACGTATTATTGGTTGAAAAATTAACTTCTAAACTGTTCGATGGCGTGGCATGAATATCTTTTATAAACTTTGTCTTTGACCCTAAGAAATACAGCGTATTTTCACTTTGCCACCACGCTGCAAAACTGGCCGAATAGCTCTCTCCTACTCCATATTTAAGATCTCTGAAATAATTTTCTCTCGTTACAATCTGTGTACTGGTTTCCGGAATTGAAGTAAAAATCACCCCGTAACCATCATTGATAACGTTTAAGAATACACTGGTTCTCAGGACTCCTTTGTACGAATGGGTAAATTCGAAATTATCACTGAAAGAAGGTCTTAAAAACGGATTCCCCTCTGAATAACTGTTACTGTTAATGTAGTTGCGAAACGGATTCATCAGATCAAACTGAGGTCTGCTGATTCGTTTTCCATAATTCAAACTGAAATTATTGTTTTCATTTTTCTTGTACGAAACATAGACCGTTGGAAACAATCTCAGATAATTATTCTTGGTCTCCTCATTTAAAGTCTCCGAAAAACCATTTGTTTTGGTATTTTCAAGACGCAATCCCAATTGAAAATTCCAATGTTCGTTGATTTTTTTATCTCCGTTAATGTAAACCGCCTGATTGTTCTCGGTATATCTAAATCGATTGGACTGGTTGGAATCCAGCACCGGTACTCCCGTAATTGTATCGTAATAAAGGATATAACTTTTGCTGTTTGTAAAACTCATTTTTGCACCATACGACAAGTTAAACGCTTCAAGCGGATGCTCCATATCTGCCTTAAAACTCCAGTTATCAATATCCTGCTTCGAAATATTTCTGGCAGACTGGTTGATCCCCACAAAGGTGTTGTCTGGTCTGTAATTATTGGCAATAGAACTTCTGTCAAATTTCGAATCGTAATTAAAGTAATCCACATCAAAAGACAGCTTTCTGTTCAAAGAATCCAGTTTTGCAATCACATGCCCGTGATACGTCTGATTACCGGACTGCTTATCCACAAAACTATTGTTCAAAATGAAATTATCCAGTTCATTTTTAGTATTGTAATTATTGATTCTGATATCCGAATTAAAATCGGGGTTACTTCTATCGCTTAATAACTGAAAACCAACTGTAATACGATCTGAAAAATCATAATCCAGGGCTAGTTTTCCGGATAAGTTCTGATCCTTAAATTTTGTGTTAATAATCATTTCAGAAAGTCCGTCAGGAAAATACATGTCCAGAAATTCATCGGCATATTTATGTCCTGTTTTTCCATTAATGCTGGCCGAGAATCGGAACTTGTTTTTGTTGTAAAAGAAATTGTCTCTCAAGGTCAGAGCCCCGTACTTATTTTGATCGTAAGAAGTAGTGGTCGTATTTTTCCAGGAGTTTCGGGCACCTTTTTTCAGTATAATATTAATGAGTCCACCTGTTCCCTCGGCTTCGTATTTTGCCGGAGGATTACTGATAATCTCTATATTTTTGATATCCGCTGCCGAGATCGATTTTAAGTAATTGTTTAGTTCCTCACCGGTTAATTCAACGATACGTCCATCGATCATCACGCGGGAAACGCCTTTTCCTAAAATATTAATCACGTCTTTTTGCACCACAACACCCGGCGCTGTATTGATGGCGCTCAAAGCATCACCGCCAACCGTTGTTACATTGTTTTCAAGATTATAAACCAGACGGTCCGTTTTTTGCTCGATCGTACTTTTTTGAGCTTTGATTACAACTTCGCCTAATTGGGTGGTGTTCTCTTTCAAAACTATGGTCTTTAAATCGATATCTTTTTCAATCGTAATCTGTTTTTCGTAATCAACAAATCCCAACAGACTTATTCCTATTTTATAAGAACCCTCTTTTAGACTCATCTCAAAAGATCCGTCCTGTTTACTTGTCGTTCCTTCTATAATTTTTCCTTCTGAATTGAATACCGAAACATCTGCCCATTCTAATGCAGTTGTTTCGCTGGCTATTTTTCCTTTTAATTTTGCAGTTGTTTGTGCTAAACCAAACATTGGCAATGCTAAAATAATAAGGAGGCAAACTTTTTTCATAATTTCTGGTTTTAAACTTGTTCGATTAATTTGAAGCAAAGTTGCCCTGGAAATTTTGAGAATTCGACCGACAAAAAAAAGTCGAACTCATTTCTTCTGAGAAAATGAGTTCGACTTTTTACAGCACAAAGTAGTACTTTATGCAAAGCCTTTATTATGAGGCGTTCCGAAAAGCTGTAGGTGTTAAATTAGTATATTTTTTGAAAGAGGTATTAAACGAAGATTTCGAATTAAAACCTACTTCATACAAAATTTCCAGTACCGTAAGCTCGCTCTTGGACTGATCTTTCAAGATATTCATTGCTTTCTGAATGCGATATTCATTCACAAAATCAAAAAAATGCTGGTCGATATAATGGTTAATCAAAACTGATAAATCGCGCACCGGAATATTAATTTGGTTGGAAAGCTCCTGAATGGTAAGCGACGGATCAAGGAAAGGTTCTTTTTCGGTCATATAAAGCTTCAAGGTCGAAATTTGATCTGCAATTGCCTCGTTTTGATGTTCTTTTACCCCGGTAGTACTTTCATTTTCTTTTGGACGAATATCTTTGGCCAATTGCAGTTTGGAATCTATCCCACGGAAAAGTTCGGGATGATTCAGGGCTTTTAATACAAACCAACAGGTTATTACTAAAACCATACCCTGTAACATCACGTTGGTCCAAATCCATAACGAATCAAAGTCAACGTATCTTAAAAAATTCTTGGCGATACATAAGTAGTACAAAACAAAGAATATAATCGCTATTTGAAGCAGCCATTTAAAAACAGAACTTCTGGGATTCGTATAATTTTCCTGATATATCGCTTTGTATTTTTTTAAAACCAAAAACACTCCTATACTGTAAAATACAATTTGCAGCGCCAGAACCAAAAACAAAGAAGACATTTCAGGCGACTGATCACGATGGTTGTAAAACGCTATTTTAGCCTCATCTGTTAAAAAGTAAAGTCTTGACAGGTAAAAAATATTGATGAGTACAAATGGAATTGCATGCAACAAATGCTTTGCTTTTAATCGAAAATCTGCAAAACAAACCGATAACACATACAGATAGAACGGTGGCAATACTAAAGAACAAACCGACCATCTGAAAAATTCTAAATTAAAATGAGCTTTAATAAACTCATCATCGATAAAAATCCCGCTATTGTCTATGGCAAAAAAGATTAAATAGAACGCAAATAACCGGTTTGCCAGTTTATTTTTCGTTTTTACATTGAGTAAAAAGAAGGCGAGTAATAATGAAACAAAAACTGATATTTTTGCGATACTCGTTAAAAAGCTAATTATATCCATTCCGATTTTTTAATTATTTAACAAATATAATATTTTAGTTGTTGCAACAGAAGTCCAATAAAGCAATCCTTTTATCAAAAATTACAGCCAATACGATTCTAAATCTTTGTGAGTTTACGTTCTAAATTTCGGGATTGCAATAAAAAAGATTAATTTTGACCCAGTTCAATTAACATGAAAAAATGACCTTTACAAAAACCACAGAACAGGCCTCAAAATACGAACATTTAGAAGAAATGTCAGTTCATGAACTTTTGGTTAACATCAATCAGGAAGACAAAACTGTTCCGGATGCAGTCGAAAAAGCGATTCCGCAAATTGAAACTTTAATAACGCAGGTGGTTTCCAAATTAAAATTGGGCGGCCGCTTATTTTATATCGGAGCCGGAACATCAGGGCGTTTAGGCGTAGTGGATGCTTCAGAATGTCCCCCAACCTTTGGCGTTCCTTTTGATTTAGTAAACGGAATTATTGCCGGTGGTGACACTGCCATTCGTCGTGCTGTTGAAAATGCCGAAGATAACGCCACACAAGCCTGGATTGACTTGCAGGCCCATAATATTGGTAAAAACGATGTTGTGATTGGTATTGCTGCTTCAGGAACCACACCTTATGTTATAGGTGGTTTAGAAAGCTGTAATCAAAACAATATCCTTACAGGCTGTATCACCAACAATGCGGGAAGTCCTTTGGCGCTTACGGCTCAATTTCCAATTGAAGTGGTTGTAGGCCCGGAATTTATCACAGGTAGTTCCCGTATGAAAGCCGGAACAGCTCAAAAATTAGTACTCAACATGATTTCGACTGCCGCAATGATTCAGCTTGGAAAAGTAAAAGGCAACAAAATGGTTGATATGCAATTGAGCAATGTAAAACTGGTAGATCGTGGTGTAAAAATGATTATGGGGGAAATCCCTGTATCCTACGAAGAAGCCAGTGAATTATTAAAAAAATACGGCAGTGTTAGAAACGCTGTTGACAATTATAATCTTTAAAGTGAGAGGTTTTTGGTGAAATGTTTTTTTTGTGAGATGTCAAATGTGAGATGTGAAATGATTATCTGACTGCAAATTTCGCAAGGTTTCGAACCTGAAACTTCAAACTTCAAACCTGAAACTTCAAACCTGAAACTTCAAACCTGAAACTTCAAACCTGAAACTTCAAACCTGAAACTTCAAACCTGAAACTTCAAACCTGAAACCTGAAACTTTCAAAAACCTGAAACAAAAAAATGGCAACAAATAAAGAACTACTGGGAAAAGGAATTAAATATTTATCGGGTTCATTGCCTTTATTGTTTATTGGGCCATCGTTAATTTACAATGCTTTTATGAATCAGCATACCAACTGGCACTATCTGGTTCTGGGGATTGGGATTGTAGCTTGTTTAAGCGCTATGTTTTTGATCTTTTACGGATTGAAAATCATTATGAAAGGTTTGTTTAATGACTAAAGCACTATTGCTTATCATTAAACCCAAATAGTTGTAACCGAAATTCAACTACTAATCTGCAAAAAAATATTCAATATAATTGTATGGAAAGTCTAATTCACATTCAGAAAACCTTCGAAAAAGTCGCTTATATTGATAAGAAAATAAACAATCGGGAGTTTGAAGATTGTGTTTTTAAGAATTGTGATTTCTCGAACAGCAATTTTGCTTACAATACCTTTTTAGACTGTGAGTTTATTGATTGCAATTTATCAATGACAAGCCTGTTTAGTACCAGTCTGAAAAATGTTACTTTCAAAAATTGCAAACTTCTGGGAATCGCTTTTAACGAATGTGATGATTTCTTATTTCAGGTTTATTTTGAAGACAGCACTTTAGATTATGCTGCTTTTTCGAACAAAAAGATGCCTAAAACTAAATTCATCAACTCCTCTTTGCGGGAAGTGACTTTTATCGGATGCAATCTGACCAGTTCTTTATTTGACAATTGTAATCTCGAAGGGGCTATTTTTAACGATACGCAACTGGCAAGTACCGATTTCAGAACCGCCTACAATTATAAAATTGATCCTGAGTTTAATCCAATGCGAAAAGCTCAATTTTCAACTCAGGGAATTACCGGGTTATTAGACAAATATGATATTAAAATTGTATAGTTTTCTGTCGCGAATTCCCGAATAATTTTTACGATAAAGAAGTAATGTCATTCGGAAATTTGTGCCAAAGAATAAAATTCTATTTCTGCTAAACCAAATGTATCATTATGAAAGCAACTGATTCCTATTTAGAAAGCGTTAAAAAACAGTTTTTGTACTATAAAATGCTGGGTGAAAAAGCGATCGCACAATTAGAGCCTGAGCAGCTTTTTGTTACCCTAAATGAAGATACCAACAGCATTGCCACCATTGTCAAACATGTCTCGGGCAATATGCTTTCGCGCTGGACAGATTTTCTGACTTCTGACGGCGAAAAAGAATGGCGCAATCGTGATTCGGAGTTTGAAAATGACCTGCAATCCAAAGAAGAAGTTATGATGAGCTGGAACAAAGGCTGGGATTGCTTTTTTAATGCCTTAAACAGTTTAGAACCGGAACAGCTTTCCGACATCATCTACATCCGCAACGAAGGTCATACCGTAATTGAAGCCATCAATCGACAACTAGCGCATTATCCTTATCATATCGGACAAATTGTTTTTTATGCCAAACAGCTAAAAAAAGGTGACTGGGACAGTTTATCCATTCCGAAAAATAAATCCGGAAATTACAATGCCGAAAAGTTTGCCAAAGAAAAAGAAATCAAGAACTTTACAGATGATGAACTGAAGAGGTCTTAGAATTTTGATTAACAATCCCAATGTCCGGCTGAACGAAGTCAAAGCCAAGCTGAGCGAAGTCGATGTCAGGCTAAGTGAAGTCAAAGACAAGCTGAGCGAAGCCGGTGTCAGGCTGAGCGAAGTCGAAGCCCCCCTCTCTACTATTACCCATAAAATAATTAAACCTTAAAATGAAAAAAATTATATTCCTATTACCCTTAATCACTTTATTCTCCTGTTATAATGCAGAACACAACTGCAAAGATTTTAAAAACGGAAAATTCAAATTTGAGTTTGAAGTAAATGGTGTTAAAAAAACAACGCTTTTTGAGCGTAAAGACAATATCGAAATCGAAACTTTTGAAGGCAAAACAGATACTTCAACCGTACGTTGGGTAAGTGATTGCGAATACATTTTGCAGAAAAAACATCCCAAAAACATGGCCGAAGAAAAAGCCATCAGCATGAAAATCCTAACCACTTCTAAAGATTCTTATACTTTTGAATTTGGAATGGTGGGTTCTGATCAAAAGCAACGCGGAACGGTGGTAAGAGTGGAGTAAATAATCTATTAAATGTTCTAAAACACTTTTAACATGGAAGTATTTTTAAATCCTGATGCATGGATCGCCTTACTGACACTGACTTTTCTGGAAATTGTACTAGGAATCGATAATATTATTTTTATATCGATTGTTACCGGAAAGTTGCCGGAGGAAGACCGAAAGCGAGCTACCAGAATTGGTCTGTTTTTAGCAATGTTTATGCGTATCGCCCTGCTGATGGGAATTTCGTACCTCATTGCCATGAAAGCGACCCTTTTTAGCATTCATTGGGGCTGGTTTGAAGGAGATTTTACCGGGCAGGCTGTCATTTTATTCCTGGGTGGTTTGTTTCTGATTTATAAGAGTACTAAAGAAATCAGCGAAAAGGTGGATCATCAGGCCGAAGAAGAAAAAACACTTAAAGCTGTCGCTAAAAAATCATTCTCAAACGTTATTCTACAGATTTTATTGATCGACCTGATCTTTTCGGTCGACTCGATTTTAACGGCTGTTGGTATGACAAATGGTGTTCATGGCGCTTTAACGATCATGATTACCGCTGTGATTATTTCAGTTCTGGTCATGATGCTGTTTGCGGTTCCGGTTGGTAATTTTGTCAACAAAAACCCGTCCATACAAATACTAGGTCTTTCGTTTTTGATTCTGATTGGTTTTATGCTAATTACAGAAAGCATGCATTTATCGAATGCAGCACTTGCCGGCGAGCATATTGGGGCTGTCCCTAAAGGATATTTGTACTTTGCCATTTCGTTTTCACTAGCGGTTGAATTTATCAATATGCGAATCCGAAAGAAACATTCATAAAACTAGTAAAAGTTTCCATTTGGGAGCTTTTCATCAACAAATCCAGTACGAACCTGGAGCTATAAAAAAAAACGCTAAGACATTCTTAGCGTTTTTTTTATTATTCTAAGACCAGACCGATCTGGCCATCATCGTCTAATTCAGTTTCGACAGATTCATCTTCAGAATCTACTGGTTTCCTTTCGGGAACTTCTTCAACCGGTTCTTCATAAGGCAGTGGATCTAGCAAATTAACCTGTTTCAGCTTATCAGCCGTCAGTTGATTCCCTAGAGCTTTAAAACCTTTTACCGCAATAAAATCCTCAACATCAATATGCAAATCTTCTTTCTGAACTCCTTTTACCTTGGTAAATACCAACTGGGCTAACGGACGGTAATCTGTAGATACAATTTCTAATTGCGAATTTGGATGGTCTGTAATAAAACTTTCTTCTTTTCCTTCATTTTCAACAAGGAAACGTTTCAGGAAATAACGTTCTTTTTCTCCATCATAATAAATGGCTGAAATAGGCTTTTTAGGTTTCCATTTTTCCAGAACAATCATATCTTCATCAAAATGAGTCGATAATTCAGGTATAATAACCTTTAGTTTACCGCTCTGGCTGATAATTAAGATTTTATCGCTTGGTTTAAATTCACCCAGCAACTCTCCTCTGGCATCAACATTCAAACGTTTCACAGTATCATCAAACCAGACTTTTCTTGGCAATAAAGTCGAAATCCCTTTCTCTTTTAATTCAATTTTCTTAATTGGGTATTTCGTCACCAGATTTCCTTTTGAAGCACGTCCTTTGATCGCTAATTTAGCAAAATCAATATCAAATTTCAATTTCTTGATCGTTCCAATCTGACGCAATAAGATGGTAACAACCTCAGCCTCTCCATTCGGATTATGCGAAAAATAAACCACTTGCGACCCATTGGTACCATTGGTCAAATCATACGGTTTGTCGCGCGTTACACCGGTAACATTAAAACGTTTGATATAAGAAGGACCTGATTTTCCATCGCGGTACATCATGTTGTAAATGGTACGTTTATCGTTTTTATCAAAAACAGCAGCATGTATAATGTCTTTTCCGATGAATGTTTTGCTGTCCACTTTCGTAATCATCATCTTACCATCACGCAAAAACACAATAACATCATCAATATCAGAACAATCTGCTACATATTCGTCTTTCTTTAAACTGGTTCCGACAAAACCTTCTTCGCGATTTACATACAATTTGGTGTTTCTTAAAACCACTTTTGTAGCTTCAACATTATCAAAAACACGAAGCTCTGTCTGACGTTCGCGGCCTTTTCCGTATTTCTCTTTTAGCTTAGTGAAATACGCAATCGCAAAATCAGTTAAGTTCTCGAGATTGTACTCTACCTCCTTCATTTCGTCTTCTAACTTCGCGATAAAATCATCGGCTTTATCAGAGTCAAAACGGGTAATACGAATCATCGGAATCTGAGTCAGTCGTTGTAAATCCTCATCATTGATTTCTCTGACGAATGATTTTTTGAACGGCTCAAAACGATCGTATAAATATTTGTAAAGTGATTCTCTGTCAGAATACAGTTTGAAATCAATATACATTTCTTCACGAATGAAGATTTTTTCTAAAGTAGAGAAATGCCATTTGTTTTTTAATTCTTCTAATTGAATTTCCAACTCCTGACGAAGCAAATCAACGGTTCTGTGCGTTGATATTTTCAACATTTCAGAAACCCCTATAAACAAGGGTTTATTGTCTTCAATCACACAGCCTAAAGGCGCTACCGAAGTCTCACAAGCCGTAAAAGCAAACAACGCATCGATGGTTTTATCCGGAGAAACACCCGGAAAAAGATGGATTAAAATCTCAACATCGGCCGCAGTATTGTCCTCAATTTTCTTGATTTTGATTTTACCTTTTTCATTGGCTTTCAAAATACTGTCAATTAAACTCGAAGTATTGGTCGAAAACGGAATTTGTGTGATCACCAGTGTATTTTTATCTAACTGAGCAATTTTAGCACGCACACGCACACGTCCGCCACGAAGTCCGTCATTGTAATTTGACACATCGGCAATACCTTGTGTCATGAAATCAGGATATAAGGTAAAAGATCTTCCTTTTAAGATTTTGATCGAAGCATCAATTAATTCATTGAAGTTGTGAGGTAAAACTTTAGTCGAAAGTCCAACCGCAATCCCCTCTGCTCCTTGTGCCAAAAGCAACGGAAACTTTACCGGAAGATTGTTCGGTTCTGCACGACGACCATCGTACGAAACACCCCAATCGGTAATTTTTGGTGAATACAAAACCTCCAAAGCAAATTTTGACAAACGTGCTTCGATGTAACGGGAAGCTGCTGCTCCGTCACCTGTTAAAATATTTCCCCAGTTTCCCTGGCAATCAATCAATAGATCTTTTTGTCCAATTTGTACCATAGCATCACCAATACTCGCATCTCCGTGAGGGTGATACTGCATGGTGTGACCAACAACATTGGCAACTTTATTATAACGACCGTCATCCAGCTCTTTTAAAGAGTGCATAATACGACGCTGAACCGGTTTAAAACCATCTTCAATCGCCGGAACGGCACGTTCTAAAATTACATACGAGGCATAATCCAGGAACCAGTCCTTGTACATTCCGGTTACTTTCGTAATCGTATCCTGGCCTTCCTCTTCCTGATTTTCGTAAAAATGCTGCCCTTCAAAATGTTTGGCATCTACGTCGATAATTTCATCGTCATCGCCCTCCTGAATGTTATCCAGGTTCTCTTCTGAATTATTCTCGTCGTTGTCCGGAATGATGTTATCGTCTTCTTCGTCTTTCATCTAATTATATCCTTATTATAATTCTATTTGTTTTCAAGAAGTTCCTTTAAAACCTCTATAATTGACAATACATTGCCCTCCTTGATTCCTTAAAAGCCTCCCTATTTTTCACCCTCAATTCGCGTTAAGAAAATATAATGAGTCCAAGTTAATTTGAAAATCGCAGACACTGACTGCGTTTTTTTTTAATTAAAAAATACTAGACAGCATCTAGTATTTTTTATTTAAATCTTAAACTTCCTCTTCAATCGCATCCAGCTCTACTTTAAGGTTCTTGATAATAAACTCTTGTCTGTCCGGCGTATTTTTACCCATGTAGAAAGACAATAATTGCTCGATCGAAGTATGTTTGTCCATCATAATTGGGTCAAGACGAATGGTTTCTCCAATAAAATTCTTAAACTCATCCGGTGAAATCTCTCCCAAACCTTTAAATCGGGTGATTTCAGGTTTTGGTTTTAACTTTTCAATCGCATCTCTTCGCTCTTCTTCAGAATAACAATAGATGGTTTCTTTTTTATTACGAACCCTGAAAAGTGGCGTTTGCAAAATGTATAAATGTCCTTCTTTGATTAATTCCGGGAAAAACTGCAGGAAAAAAGTAATCAGCAGTAATCGAATGTGCATACCGTCGACATCGGCATCGGTAGCAATTACGATGTTATTGTAACGCAATTTCTCCAATCCGTCTTCGATATCCAGGGCTGCCTGCAATAAATTGAATTCTTCATTTTCATACACAATTTTCTTGCTCATTCCGTAAGAGTTCAAAGGCTTACCACGCAAACTGAAAACGGCCTGTGTATTTACATCACGCGATTTGGTAATCGATCCGGAAGCCGAATCTCCCTCGGTAATAAAAAGGGTACTTTCTAAGTTTCTTGGATTCTTTGTATCCGGAAGATGCGCACGACAATCTCTTAATTTTTTATTGTGAAGATTTGCCTTTTTAGCACGATCTGTTGCCAGTTTACGAATTCCTGATAATTCTTTACGCTCTCTTTCTGCCTGTAGAATTTTACGCAATAAAGCTTCGGCAGTTGGTGGATTTTTATGTAAATAGTTATCTAATTTATTTTTGATAAAATCGTTTACAAAAGTACGAACTGATACCGGTGGTGTTCCGTCATCAGAACCCATATCAGTAGAACCTAATTTTGTTTTAGTCTGAGACTCAAAAACCGGCTCCATTACTTTAATACTAATCGCACTCACAATCGATTTACGAACATCAGAAGCTTCAAAGTTTTTATTGTAAAACTCACGAATGGTTTTTACAATGGCTTCTCTGTAAGCGGCTAAGTGTGTTCCTCCCTGCGTGGTGTTCTGACCGTTAACAAAAGAGTGATACTCTTCGCTGTATTGTGTTTTACTGTGTGTCAAAGCAATTTCAATATCGTGATCTTTCAGGTGAATGATCGGATATTCTAAATCATCTTCATTAATCGTTTCTTCCAATAAGTCTCTAAGACCATTTTCGGAATAATATTTTTCTCCGTTGAAAATAATCGTCAAACCATTGTTTAGATAACAATAATTTTTGACCATTTTAATTACATATTCTAAACGGAATTTATAGTTTTTAAAGATCGTTTCATCCGGCGTAAAGGTCACTTTTGTTCCTTTTCGCTTTGTTGTCTCGATTATATCTTCTTCCAGAACCAAATTTCCCGCAGAAAATTCCGCTCCTTTTTGTTTATCATCACGAACTGATTCTACACGAAAAAAATTGGATAATGCATTTACCGCTTTTGTTCCGACACCGTTCAGACCAACCGATTTCTGGAAAGCTTTGGAATCGTACTTTCCTCCTGTGTTCATTTTCGAAACTACATCAACAACTTTTCCTAACGGAATTCCACGCCCGTAATCACGAACCGAAACCGTTTTATCTCTGATAGTCACTTCGATAGTTTTTCCTGAGCCCATTACGAACTCATCAATACAGTTGTCTAAAACCTCTTTTAAAAGAATATAAATACCATCATCCGGCGAAGATCCGTCTCCCAATTTCCCGATATACATTCCGGGACGCATACGGATATGTTCTTTCCAATCGAGTGATCGGATGTTATCTTCGGTATATTGATTTTGCTCTAGCATAAAGTGAATTGGATTTTTGGCTAATGTACCATTTATAGTCAAAAAATGAAAGCGTATTTTTCTTTTTGTTACGAATCATAACAGCTTTAAATCCTATTTACATTGATTTTAAAATAATAACGTTCCTAAAAATATAAAAAAACAGAATTTGAACAAAAAAATACTATTTGATTCCCAGTACCTCTTTCGCCAAAGCAATCATTTCGGGCGTTCCCGTATTTTTGTTTTTTTCATCAGAAAGTTTTACAACGCCTTGCCAATGGGTATCGTTCAGCTTAACTTCTGTTAATTTTATAACCATATTCATCGACCGTAAACCAACATCATTGGTAAAATTAGTTCCGATACCAAATGACATTTTGATTTTGTCTTTACAAAAATCGGTGATGTTTTTTACCTTCTCGTAATTCAGCGAATCGGAGAACACAATGACTTTCGATTTCGGATCAATTCCCATTTTGACATAGTGCGAAATTACTGTTTCTGCAAACTCAATCGGGTCTCCACTATCGTGACGTACTCCGTCAAAAAGCTTGGAATACTTTTTATCAAACTGTTCAAAAAACACCGCTGTGGTATAAGTATCTGTCAGGGCAATTCCAAGATCACCGCCATACACCTGTGTCCAGTGTTCCAGCCCCATTGAATTGGCCATTTTAAAGCCATATTGTGCAGCATGAAACATAAACCACTCATGAGCGTGCGTACCCAAAGGCCGTATGTTGTTTGTCATTGCAAAATGAACATTGCTTGTACCTATAAAACTCTCCGCGCCAAATTCCCTCAATGTTTCATTTACCACAGCCTGTACATCATACGAGTGACGGCGGCGCGTTCCGAACTCCAGAATCGACACTCCGATTTTATTGTAATTGTCTATTTTGCTTTTGGTCAGACTTCTTAAAGTTGCATCGTCTGCTCGAAGTAAATTACCGGTTTTATAATACAATTCCGAAATTAGAGCCATCAAGGGCACTTCCCACAAAATAGTCCGGTACCAGTATCCTTCAACTGTAACTTTTAACTCAGAACCTGTTTGAGTAATTTGAACTTCAGACGGGTCAAAAATATAGCCCTGCAAAAAATCAAAATAAGTGGGATCTAAGTAAGAACAATGACTGGATAAGTATTGCTTTTCTTCTTTTGTCAACCGCAAATCTGCCATTGCATCTACCGATTTTCGGAGTAAATCTCCAAAACCAGGTGGAAAATCATGTTTTCCCCTGTTTATAAAGCCATAACGGACCTGAGACTTCGGAAAAAGTTTGATTACAGCATGCTGCATTGTGAATTTATAGAAATCATTATCTAAAATTGATTTCGGAAAAGTTGTTTCCATGATCTGGCTGCTAAGTTAATTTCAAAAACCTTATACGCTAAGATACGGCAATTCGGTAAAAGAAGAAAGTACTTTGCACAAAGATCGCCCATTTGGCTTACTTCGGAAGGATTTTAAATGCCATTATACCGTTCCGATCGAGAAAAAAAGTAATAAATGAGCCTATTTTTTTATCATAGGTTACTTCAAATTCCAAAGCCCCTCTTATTTCTTTAGGAGCTTCAACTTTGACAGGTTTCCCATTTTTCAGATAATACAATGTATCTGACTTTGAGATGTTTTTTACTCTAAAAGTGATCTTGTCTCCATCGTTTGCACGAATAATTCCCGAATTGGGTTTCAAAATTTCATAATCCCCTTCAATTGTAGCATCAAAAATCAAAGGCCCGTTCAGGAAATCTTCTTTGTTTAATTTTGTATTGAGATAGGTACCAGAATCTGGAAAATGTTTCGCAAAAAAGTACTTCGGATCGGTATCAAAATAAGCGGATGTAAAATGACTTACCGCCACCTTCTTGTTACCGTCGTAATAGCCCTGTCCCCAGGTTACATCAACCAATATCCATTTCCCCTCTATCTGAACGATATTCCACGAATGATTCGACAATGAATTCTCACGTCCGATATCACTCAACAATCGCTTAGAATCTCCTCTGATCACTTCACATTTCAAACCAGTTAAGGTAGACAGCTGCTGATACAGCAATGTAAAACCCTCACAAACTGCTTTTTGAGAGGCAAAAGCTTTCTGCCATGTTTTATCTTTTATAAGTGTGATCTGCGCTTGTTTTTCAGCTTCATTTCTGTAACTAAACCGAACTGGTTTTGGCGGGTTCAGATAGGATTTGTAATCGTATTTTAAGTTTAAAGCAATCCAGCTGTAAATCGCTCTCGCTTTATCGCGATCTGAAGTAAAATCTTTTTGAATTCTGTCTGCCAGATTTTCTACAGAACTAAAATGTGCAGGATACCTGAGTACCATATTATCAATGGCATCATATTTTTGGGCGCGTACCGAATGCAGGAAGATAAAATTCAGAAGTAAAATGCTAAAGGCAATCTTTTTTAGGATCATAAATTAAAAACTAGACTTAATAATGTCTTTTAGTTCCTTATTTAACTCTGCATTCGAAATTTTATTTTCCTCCAAATCAAAATTTGCATTAAATGCAGGCAATGAGAAAGTAGCTTTAATTTGTGCACCAAATCTCGGCAAAGCATTATTGGCAATTTCCAAAACCGAAGCTCCTCCTCTTGGTCCAGGTGAAGTCGCCAATAACAACATTGGTTTCTGCTGAAAGATTTCTTTCATTATTCTGGAACTCCAATCAAATAAGTTTTTAAAAGCAGCAGAATAATTCCCGTTGTTTTCTGCCAAAGAAACCACTAAAAGATCTGCATTTTCAATCTTTTGCAAAAATGCTTTTGCCAGCTCATGCTGACCAATTTCTTTTTCTAAATCAACACTAAATAAAGGCATGGCAAAATCATTGAGATCCAAAACCTCAACTGTTGCATTGTCAAATAAACTGGCAGCATAAGTCGCCAGATGTTTGTTTATTGAATGCTGACTGTTACTTCCTCCAAAGGCTATAATTTTCATAGTGGTATTATTTTTTAATTTCAAAAATCTCTTTTTTTATTTCTACAGCGTATTCGTTCGGAGCAATTTGCCCTCCAAATGATTTGGCATACACTTTGGTAAACTCAGCTCCAAAATACAAAATGATGGCCGAATAATACACCCAGACCAAAATAATTATTACCGATCCGGCTGCACCATAAACACTTGCTATTGTTGAATTTCCTAAATAAAATCCAATCGCAAATTTGCCAATCAAAAAAAGAACCGCTGTACATCCGGCGCCAATAAAAGCATCTTTCCATTTTATGACACCGTCTGGTAAAGTTCGGAATATAATTGCAAAAAGCAATGTGATGCTTACCAAAACGATTATCAAATTTATGACATAAAACAAATACACCGTGTTATCTTCTAAATATATTTTAAGTCTGGAGTTTAAGAGATCTAAAACAGCATTTAACATTAAACTCACCAGCATCAGAAAACCAACAGAAACAATCATCGAGAAAGACATGATTCGGTTTTGAATGAACTTTTTAAGCCCTTTATTAGGTTTGGCACGCAGCCCCCAGATAAAATTAATAGAGCTCTGTATTTCAGCAAAAACACCCGAAGCCCCAATCAAAAGCATCACAACTCCAAAAATGGTTACAAAAACATTACTATCAGTCAATTGCACATTTTTGATGGCATCCTGAATCTGAATCGCAGCATCGTTGCCTACTAATCGATTTATTTGTCCGTACAACTCGCCTGTTACCGCCTCTTCTCCAAAAAAGAAACCACAAATCGTTATAATGATAATCAATAAGGGTGGCAATGCAAATATGGTGTAATACGATAACGCAGCACTTAACTTGATCGCATTGTCGTCATTGAACTCTAAAAATGTCGTCTTCAGTAAATACCAGGTTTTGGATAAAATATTTCGCTTTTCCACAGGATTCGTTTTTTGATATTCTTTCAAATTTAAAAAATAATTAAACGATTAAATTCCTGTATTACAGACAATTTTTACATTTTTACCATCTTCACATCTCCACCTGTCGAAATCAAATTCACATCTATAATTTATTACAAAAAAATACGTCTTGTCGCTACGGGCATTCATTTGATGGGGCGGCTATTTTTTTCTACCGAAATTTAACTCCTGGCGGAGTTTATTCTGTAGAGATTCAATACTGGTAACATCCATAATTATCCTAAACTTTTTGTCCCGTAGGGACTAAACAATCTTACCGCCGCTTTCTTTTTTTACTGATAATGGCAAAAAATCCCTTTATCATAAACCGTCCACAAGCTTGCTTTTTGATCGGCCGCTTTTAAAGCACAATTCGCCCAGGTGTTGCAGGTATAAAAAAGACTATAACTTCCTTTAGCCTCATAAAAAGCATCTTTGACTCCATAACTATACCCCTGAATCCACTCCGGGTTTGTGGGATTATTAAAGCTTTCTGAAATATAAGCGACCAACTTTTGGTAGTTTTCTTTTGAAACAAGTATGCGTTTGCAATTTTCTCCTTCTTTTAACGGTTTGAAAAATGTGGTATGCATCGCTGACGAACTTACTCCGAATACCGCTTTTAAAGCTGTACTCGCCTTTAAATCCGACCATTCCGGTGTGTGCAGATAAAAACCTTTATCGCCCCAACCAAAAGCCACAAAGGTTGCCAGTGTATCCTTAGCTTGGGTATGACTGAACTGAATTTCGTTTCGCCAGTCTTTGACTTCAGTAACAATTGGAACCACTATATCGGTATGTACTCCATTTGAAAGTATATAAATTGGAATCCCATCTTTTTCATTGACTTCCACAACATCAGAATTCACCGTGATTTTTGAAGCGATAAGTAGTAATGAGGTATACAAGAAAAGGAAAGTGAAAATTCCGAAAAGAGTCCAGCCCAAAAATTTGAAAGCTTTTTTTAGCATTTTGATTGGTTGTTTTTAGATTAGTAATTGGTTGTTTTTTCTGTAACCAATTTTTAAGCCAAAATTTTTGAATGTTCAATTTGTTTTAGACCGATTTTGCAGATTTATCAGAAAGAGCCCCGAGCTATAGTGGGCAAATGAAGTAAATCTGCCTTAAAAACGACACCAAAATTGACGATTTACCTCGTGGAGCTACTTCCAGAGATTTCTCCTTCGTCGAAATGACAAACTGTATGAAGCTTCGACTTCGCTCAACAAGACAATGGCTTTCTTCAACCTCAAAATACAGATAACAATAACTTTCGTGCATAAAAAAACTGCTGAATTTCTCCAGCAGTTTTCTCTATTTTCGGTAATCTTTATTCTATCTAAAAAGATTAAACGTTAAAACGGAAATGCATTACATCACCATCTTTTACGATATATTCTTTTCCTTCAACTTTGAATTTTCCAGCTTCTTTTGCTTTGGCCTCAGAACCGTATTGCACATAATCTTCGTATGAGATTACCTCTGCACGGATGAATCCTTTTTCAAAATCAGTATGGATAACTCCTGCAGCCTGTGGTGCTGTAGCTCCAATATTGATGGTCCAGGCACGTACTTCTTTTACACCAGCAGTAAAGTAAGTTTGTTGTTTTAATAATTTGTAAGCTGCACGAATTAATACCGAAGCTCCAGGTTCCGTTAATCCCATATCTTCAAGGAAAACCTGACGCTCTTCGTAGCTTTCTAACTCCGTAATATCAGCTTCTGCTCCTACTGAAAGAACAATAACTTCAGCATCTTCATCTTTTACCAATTCACGAACCTGATCTACATATTTATTTCCGTTTACTGCTGAGCTTTCGTCAACATTACAAACATACAACACCGGTTTTGCAGTAATCAACTGGAAAGCTTCCATTAAAACTTCTTCGTCATTGCCTTGAGGAACAATAGTTCTGGCCGATTTTGCCTGCAACAAAGCTTCTCTGATTCGGTTTAACAAAGCTTCTTCTGTCTGAGCTTCTTTATTTCCGGTTTTAGCCGCACGTTTTACTTTTTCCAGACGTTTTTCGATTGTTTCTAAATCTTTCAATTGAAGCTCTATATCAATCGTTTCTTTATCACGGATTGGGTTTACATTTCCATCAACGTGAACAATATTATCGTTATCAAAACAACGCAAAACGTGAATAATAGCATTACACTCTCTAATGTTTCCTAAAAACTGGTTTCCAAGACCTTCTCCTTTACTTGCACCTTTTACCAAACCTGCGATATCAACAATATCAACGGTTGCCATTTGTACACGCTCTGGTTTTACTAATTCTTCCAGTTTGTTAATTCTTGGATCCGGAACGTTTACAACCCCAATATTAGGTTCGATTGTACAAAACGGAAAGTTTGCACTTTGCGCTTTTGCATTAGACAAACAATTAAATAATGTTGATTTTCCAACATTTGGTAATCCTACAATTCCTGCTTTCATCTGTTGATTCTATTTGTTTTTTATGTGAACCTGTTTTTTAGTTTCTCCTATCCTACCTTATTGGTATACAGCAGTCTCTTTTAAACAGCTTATAATTTATGTTTTTCCTTATGCATTTCTGCCAAAATATTATTTTTTGGCTTTAAAATTTTGCAAATATAAGATTTAATAGCTCGCAAGTGAAGTAAAAATGACGATTAATGTTTTTCATAACCCTGTCTTGAAAATAATTAAACTTTTTACTAATTTTTTGTTAAAAATACTTACTTTTATAACAAACCAACTAAGAAGAACCAAACCAAATTTAATTAACTATGAAAAAGATTGCATTATTAATAATACTGCTTAACACAGCATTTCTATTTGCCCAAAAAGAAATATCAGGAGTTGTAAGGGATAAGTCGGGTAATCCACTGCCCGGGGTTAATATTCTTGAAAAAGGAACTACCAACGGCGCATCTACCAATTTTGAAGGCGGTTACCTTATTAAAGTAAAAGAAGGTGCCGTTTTAATTTTCAGTTACGTAGGGTATACCAATGTAGAAAAGCCCTCTTCAAACAGTAAAACTGACGTTGTTTTAGACGAAAACGGAGGTCAGGTACTGAATGATGTTGTCATTGTAGGATCAAGAAATACCAAAAGAACCGTTGTCAATTCGGCTGTTCCGATTGACGTGATCAATGTACAGGACGTTACGACCCAAAGTGGTAAACTCGAAATCAATCAATTACTACAATATGTTGCCCCTTCTTTTAATGCTAACAAACAATCGGGTTCTGATGGTGCCGACCACGTTGACCCTGCTTCTTTGAGAGGTTTAGGACCAGATCAGACATTGGTTTTGATTAACGGAAAAAGAAGACATCAATCGTCATTAATTAACTTATTCGGTACACGCGGACGCGGAAATACCGGAACAGATTTAAATGCGATCCCTGCTACCTCTATCAAACGAATTGAGATTCTTAGAGATGGTGCTGCAGCACAATACGGTTCTGACGCTATTGCCGGTGTTATTAATATTGTGTTAAACGACAATGTAGACGAGTTAACAGGATCTGTAACGTATGGTGTGTTTAACACCAATGCAAAAGGTGATTTTGTGGACGGAACTCCTAACACCAAAAACTTCAGACTGGACCAAAACGATAATGGAAATTCGTATGGCAAAAATCAGTCTTTTGACGGTGCATCTGTAAAAGTAGCTGCCAATTATGGAGTAGCCATTGGCGAGAAAGGCGGATTTGCCAATTTCACCACGGAGTACATCAATAAAAACAAAACGCTAAGACCTGCTTACGATTTTAGAAAAGGTTTTGGAGATGCCTCTATTCAGGGCTTTAATATTTTTGGAAATTTAGCCATTCCGGTTTCCGAAAGAACGCAATTTTATGCCTTTGGAGGTCGAAATTACAGAGACACTGATGCTTATGCTTTTACCAGAAACGGAGGAGAAAGAGTTGTTGAATCGGTTTACCCTGGTGGATACACCCCGAGAATTACGTCTAATATTATAGACAATTCTCTGGCAGCAGGTTTCAGAACTAAAACAGCCAGTGGATGGAATATCGATCTTAGTAATACGTATGGTAAAAACCTTTTCCACTACTACATCAAAGGAACTATAAATGCTTCACTGGAAGGAAAATCTCCAACAGAATTTGATGCAGGAGGACATAGTTTGACCCAAAACACAACCAACTTTGATCTTTCTAAAAACTATGATACTGTATTAGACGGTTTAAACCTTGCTTTTGGAGCGGAATACAGAACCGAAAAGTTCACCATTTTCTCAGGAGAAGAAGGTTCTTATGCCACTTACGATACGAACGGCAGACCTATAACCGACCCTACAACGCAAAGTGCACCAACAATTCCAAATCCGGATTACGATCCTACTGACCCAACCTCTTCTCCAACAATTTCGAGACCGGGAGGTTCACAAGGTTTTCCGGGATACAGCCCATCGAATACAGTAGATAAAAGCCGTACCAACTTATCTTTATATACAGATGCCGAGCTGGACATTACAGAAGCTTTTTTACTAAGTGCAGCCGTTCGCTTTGAAAACTACAGTGATTTCGGAAGTACTTTAAACGGTAAATTAGCCGCAAGAGTAAAAGCCGGAGAGCATATTAACTTTAGAGGATCTGTAAGTACCGGTTTCCGCGCCCCATCTTTGGCACAAATCTACTACAACCTGCGTTTTACAAATTTTAACGCTGGAGGAGCTACCGAAGTTTTACTTGCGCCAAACAACAGCCCTGTTACCAAAGCTTTTGGAATTCAGAAACTAAACGAAGAAAAAGCAGTAAACGCTTCTTTGGGTTTCACCGCTTCTTTTGGCGATTTCACCGCAACGGTTGATGGTTATTATATTAAGGTAAAAGACCGTATTGTACTTACCGGATATTTTGATGCTACTTCTTTAAACCTTGGTGTCGACAAAGCCCAGTTTTTTGTTAACGGTGTAGATACCAGCACTCATGGTTTAGATTTAGTACTGGCCTGGAAAAAAAGATTCGGAGAATCATTGTTTAGTGCAACTTTGGTTGGAAACATCAATGATATGAAAATTAACAATGTAAAAAATGGTACTTTAGACGAGGGTACTTTCTTTGGGAAACGCGAAAAAGCATTCTTATTATCTTCGGCTCCGGACAACAAATTTGGTTTAAACCTAAACTATGCTAAAAATAAATTTGATGCCGGTATCGCATTTACCCGATTCAGCAAAGTTGTTTTAGTAGACTATACCGATGAAAATGACGTGTACAACCCAAGATTAATTACAGATGTAACGGTGGGTTACAAACTGAGCAAAAATCTGAAATTAAGCGTTGGAAGCAACAACTTATTTAATGTTTACCCAACCAAACAAGATGAGACAGGTAACACTGAAGCTGGTGGTTACTGGGATGCTGTACAAATGGGTTTTAGCGGAGCTTACTACTATGCAAGACTTGGTTTTAACTTTTAATGAAGTTAATGACTCCATATATCTTCCTGAGCGAAGTCGAAAAAGAAATTCAACTTTAGCCTGCTAGACAAATGAAAGCAAAAAAAATCCTGAGTGTTGAACTCAGGATTTTTTGTTATTTATCTAAAACAGTAAATACTTATTTTATTATTCAGCGTGTAAAAATGCTTGTCTGTTCAACAAAGTTTCTTCGTCTTCAACATGATTATCATCTGGCACACAACAATCAACCGGACATACAGCAGCACACTGAGGTTCGTCATGAAAACCTTTACACTCAGTACATTTTCCCGGAACGATATAATATACCTCATCAGAAATTGGTGTTTGCGCATCACCTGCATCAACCTCAGTTCCGTCTGGTAAAATTATTTTTCCTGAAAGACTGGTTCCGTCTTTATATCTCCAATCGTCAGCTCCTTCATAAATTGCTGTATTTGGGCATTCTGGTTCGCAAGCCCCACAGTTTATGCATTCGTCAGTTATAATTATTGCCATTTTGTTCTTAGTTACGAGTTAAAAGTTATAAGAATTGCGTTAAAAACGTCAAACATTTTATTCTGCTTTGCCTTATAACTTAATATAGCTTATTTTTGTGCAAAATTACAATCAAAACCTTTCATAAACAAATTACTTATGTTACAAAACGAAAAAAAACAGTCTTTTATAGCACTAGGTCGATTTTTAAGTCAGTTCTCTGAAGCAGAAAACACACGAAATGAATCGGTTTTAGGTAATGAGCTGTTTTTTGATGCTTTCATAAAACTGATTGACCTTTCACAATCCCATAACGGATGGTACACTCCTGAACAAGTGCATTTTGCCATAAATTCCTGGGCTGAAGCTTTGACAGAAGAGAACCTTGAAAAATGGCTTTCTCCTTATACCGAAGCATTTGAGAAAGCGGGAAAAACAGAAAAAACAGTCGCTTTAATCCTTGCCGGAAATATTCCGTTAGTAGGATTTCATGACTTTTTATCGGTTTTAATCACTGGAAATAAAGCCTTGATAAAAACTTCTTCAAACGATCAGCATTTATTGCCGTTTTTGGCCAAATACCTCATTTTTGTTGATGAAAGTCTAAAAGACAAGATCATTTTCGTGGAAGGTAAACTCGAAAATTTTGATGCCGTAATTGCCACCGGAAGCAACAATACTGCCCGTTACTTTGAATATTACTTTAAAGACAAACCCTCAATCATTCGAAAAAACAGAAATTCGGTAGCGGTTTTAAACGGAAAAGAAACTCATGAGGAATTAGAAGCTTTGGGCGAAGATATTTTCAGATACTTCGGTCTGGGATGCCGCAATGTATCCAAGCTTTTTGTTCCAAAAGGATATTCCTTTGATGCCTTTTTTCAGGCTATTTTTAAATATCAGGACGTCATCCATTATGAAAAATACGCCAACAATTACGACTACAACAAAGCCGTATTTTTGATGAGCAACTTTAAACTTCTGGACAATGGCTTTTTAACTTTAAAGGAAGATCCAAGTTACGCCTCTCCTATTTCGAGCGTATTTTATGAATTCTATGAAAACATCGAAGAGCTGCAAGCTCGTTTAGAAGCTGATTCTGAGCAAATTCAATGCATCGTGAGCCATGATCTAATCCAAAACAGCACTACTTTCGGGCAAACCCAGAAACCACGATTGTGGGATTACGCAGATAACATAGATACTATAACGTTTTTGTTAACAACAAAGTAAAAATATGTGCAAATATTTCGAATAATTTATCGCTTTTTCAGGTCCTATTGCCGAAATTTGCGTCTTTAAATTTTTCGACTATTAACAACAACCATGAAAAAACACAACTACAGCGCAGGACCAAGTATTTTACCTCAGGAAGTTTTTGAGAAAGCCTCAAAAGCAATTTTAGATTTTAATGATTCAGGACTCTCTATTCTTGAAATTTCGCACCGAAGTAAAGATTTCGTTGCTGTTATGGAAGAAGCCCGATCCCTTGCTTTAGAATTGTTAGGACTTCAGGGGAAAGGATACCAGGCCCTATTTTTGCAAGGCGGTGCCAGCACAGCTTTTCTGATGGCTCCTTACAACTTAATGAAAGAAAACGGAAAAGCGGCTTATCTAGACTCCGGAACCTGGGCAACTGCTGCTATAAAAGAAGCAAAGTTTTTTGGAGAAACTGTTATCGTTGGTTCTTCAAAAGAAGACAATTACAGCCACATTCCAAAAGGATACGAAATACCAACTGATGCTGATTACTTTCACTGTACAAGCAACAATACTATTTTTGGAACTCAGATGAAAGAATTCCCGGCAACTAATATTCCTGTGGTTTGCGATATGAGTTCTGATATTTTTTCACGTGAACTGGATTTCTCTAAATTTGATTTAATCTATGCCGGTGCTCAAAAGAACATGGGACCTGCAGGAACTACTTTGGTAGTGGTTAAAGAAGAAATATTGGCGAAAAACGGAAGAACAATTCCAAGTATATTAGATTACGCCAAACATATCAAAGCAGAAAGTATGTACAACACACCTCCTGTTTTTGCCGTGTATGTTTCGTTATTAACCTTACAGTGGGTTAAAGAAAAAGGAGGAATTGCCGCTGTTGAAAAACTAAACAATGCAAAAGCCGACTTGCTTTATGCAGAAATTGACAGAAACCCATTGTTTAAAGGTACTGCAGCAGTTGAAGATCGTTCTAAAATGAACGTTACTTTCTTATTAAACAATGCCGATCATACTGCAACTTTTGATGCTTTATGGAAAGAAGCCGGAATTTCGGGATTACCGGGACACCGCTCCGTTGGTGGTTACAGAGCTTCAATCTACAATGCGATGTCTATCGAAAGTGTTCAGGTTTTAGTAGACGTAATGAAAGCTTTGGAAACTAAAGTTTAGTTTACAGTCACAGTTTTTAGTTTGCAGTTTACCAAAAATGTGAATTAAACACAGGATTCCTAGCCCCGATAGAAGTGGAAATCCTTTTTTGTTTTTTCTTTAAAAACAAAAAAGATTGTAACGGATAGCGGGATTAGCTCCTAAACAAAAAAGAAAAAATTATAATATATATGTTTAATCTAATCTGTACGATTAAACAAATAAACACATAAACTAAGATGAAAGTATTAGCCAATGACGGAATTTCAAAAAGTGGAATTCTTGCTTTAGAGAAAGGTGGTTTTGAAGTTATTACTACAAAAGTAGCTCAGGAACAGGTAGCTAACTTTGTAAACGAAAATAATGTAGCAGTGGTTTTAGTACGTAGTGCTACCAAAGTTCGCAAAGATATTATCGATGCCTGTCCGGGATTAAAAATTATTGGTCGTGGTGGTGTTGGTATGGACAACATCGATGTTGATTATGCAAAAAGCAAAGGAATCCATGTAATCAATACACCGGCTTCATCATCAGAATCTGTCGCTGAATTGGTATTTGGACACTTGTTTTCTGGTGTTCGTTTTTTACATGACTCTAACAGAAATATGCCTCTTGAAGGGGATTCTAACTTTGACGGCTTGAAAAAAGCCTACGCAAACGGTACCGAATTAAGAGGAAAAACTCTTGGTATTGTTGGTATTGGACGTATTGGCCAGGCTACTGCAAAAATGGCGCTTGGTTTAGGGATGAAAGTAATCGCTGCCGATAGCTTTATTCCTTCTGTAGACGTTAAAGTGGAATTTTTTGACGGTCAGTCTATCACTACCACTATCGTTTCTCAATCTTTAGAATCTTTATTCAAAGAAGCTGATTTTATCACTTTACACGTTCCAGCTCAGGATGGATACATCATTGGAGAGAAAGAACTGGCGATTATGAAAGATGGTGTTGGAATCGTTAACTGTGCCCGTGGTGGTGTTATCGACGAAGTTGCCTTGGTAAAAGCATTGGATTCAGGAACAGTTGCGTTTGCAGGATTGGACGTTTTTGAAAGCGAACCAAAACCGGAAATGGCTATTTTAATGCACTCTAAAATTTCATTGACTCCGCACATTGGAGCTGCTACAGGAGAAGCACAAGACAGAATTGGTACAGAATTAGCCTCACAAATCATTACTTTATTGAGCTAATGATTTAAAAATAAATTATTTAGAAGGGATTTATTAACATCGTTTAATAAATCCCTTTCTTTTTTTGATTAAATTTGAGTTTAAATTCTAACCTAAATTCTTTAAATCATGTTTGAACAATTAACACAATTAGTACAACAATACGGAGGAGATGCAGTGGTAAACAATACTGCTGTCCCAAATGAGCATAATGAAGCGGTTATACAAGAAACAAGCTCTTCAATATTTTCAGGATTGCAGAAAATTGCTTCAGAAGGAGGTGCAGAACAATTGGCAGGCTTATTCAACGGAACTTCGAAGTTAGACAGCTCTAACCCTGTTGTACAGCAAATAACGCAGCAATTGAGCGGTAGTCTAGGTGAAAAATTCGGATTAAGCAGTGCCGATTCAGCTGGTGTCGCTTCAAGTATGATTCCGCAGGTTTTGAGTTCTTTAGTAAACAAAGCAAAAGATCCGAACGACAGTAGTTTTAATATCTCCGATATCATAAGCTCCATCTCCGGAAATAGCGGACAGGCTTCGGGCATCATGGAAACCATTAATAAATACGGAATGCAGTTTGGCCTGGACCAAAACAACGATGGAAAAGTAGACGTATCCGATGCCATGGCACTCACCAAAAGTGGAGGACTAGGCGGTTTACTAGGGAAATTGTTTGGAAAATGATTCTTTAAGGTGCTGAGGTGCTAAGGTACTGAGGTGCTAAGCTGTTCTTGAAGCTTTAAATATGAAAACACAAAGGCTGTTTGTTGAACTCAAACAGCCTTTTTTTGTTCATTAAAGCCAAAGCCTTAGCAACTTAGTCCCTTAGCACCTAAGAACCTTTTTTATTCATCAAGATCAAAACCTTAGTCCCTTAGCACCTCAGAACCTCAGCACCTTTCTTTACAAACTGTTAAATACCAAAACCTTTTCCTCATTTATTCGTAAATTTAAGGCTCAAACAAAAATTATGAAAAAATATCTTTTTATACTAGTCCTACTGTTTACGATAATAGCTTGCTCAACGGCTTCGAAAAAAACTGTTGCGGCAAATACTACCTCTAAGTCAAATACTGCTGTAAACGATACGGTACGCATTGCCAATGATTCTTTGGAGTATGAAGTTATTATCATTGATAATGGTTTTAGTACCTGGCTGGCGTCGAGGGCACTTCCGCGAAATTATTATTCGTTAACGTATCTCGAAAACAAGAATAATTTGTACGTAACCGAATGGAACAACCGTGTTTTACAACCACAGCGTTACAGTCCAAACTTATATGAAATGAGAATTGATTACCAGCCAACGATTCATTATGGCTATGAAGTAAATTATTTGATTTATAACTATATGATTTATTTTCAAAATACATACAAACAAAAGCTCGCCGGTTATGTTCCTATAAGATAATGTTCTTATATTTGTAATCGTTACAAATAAAGAATGAACAGACTAAAAAAACGTTGGGGCATTACCTCAAATGTACAAGCCATTATAATACTGATTGTTTTTGCCATCACAGGATCGGCATCTGCATGGCTGTCTAAACCCTTTTGCGTTTTACTGGGCATCACCAAAGAAGATTTTGGAGGCTGGTTTACGCTGATCCGATTGCTGATTATTTTTCCAATCTATCAGGTTTTATTAGTGGCTATTGGTACACTGTTCGGTCAATTCCGTTTCTTTTGGAATTTTGAAAAGAAAATGCTTAAAAATATGGGACTTGGATTTTTGTTTAAAGATTCAGAACCTCAGTCTTAATTTACCCTAAAAGATCTAAGATTGTTGATTAACGATTGCTGATTTCAGATAATTATGGCAGTACAAAATCAACTATTGCGTTGTTTAACAACACCAGATCAAAAATCATTAATCAACAATCTTAAATATTACTACTCCTTACTCCCTTTTTGAAAAAAGTAAGTGTAAATCCAGGTTATTGTAAACGAAGGAATAATATCGGTTCCCGGAAGTATTTCTTCCACAAAAGTCAGCACACTCGCTACTTTACCTACCCTTCCCTGATACATTCGGGTCATAATAAAAGCCGCTATTGGCGCCCAGATCAAATCCGCAGGCTCCGCAAAGCCCGGTATACTGTATGTTAGCATTCCTATCGCATCCAAAGCCAACCCCAAAAGGAGTTTCTTTGTTCTGTCGTCATTCATTACTTTGGCATCCTGCATTTTCATCGTATTTAGAGATTCGAATTTAAAAAGAATTCTTTAAAACAAACTTATTTTTTGATCACAATTTATTCCTTAATTCCCACTTGTCCAGCACCTTCTTTACAAAAAACATGCTTTTCAATCTTCTACCAAAAACCAGACCGATTATTCAGCAGTCAGTATTTTTCTCTCTTCTAAGCTTTTTCCAATTCCATAAAATTGAGATTGTCATACTATTGATATTGATATTGCCCTTAAAAACTTGTTCTTAAAATTCTGTTAGCTGGCATTTTTATATCGGAAGAATCTTTGTTTCTTTGTAGAAACAGTTTCAAAATGATCCACGCAAAAAATATACATAAGTTTTACGACAAATTAGAAGTTTTAAAAGGAGTCGATCTGCACATTAAAAAAGGAGAAATTGTTTCGATTGTTGGTGCATCAGGTGCAGGAAAAACAACACTTTTACAAATTTTAGGCACCTTAGACAAACCGGAGAGAAACGCAGCATCTTCGCTGACCATCAATGGAGAGAATGTATTAAAACTACAGGACGCTGAAACCGACAATTCAAAAGAAGAAAAAAGATTCAAAATTGTATCGTGGATCGGCGGTGTGTATTCCATTTTATTATTCGTTTATCTGGTCTTCTTCAGAACTAAAAACGAGGATGATTTGATGGAATATGTCACACTTTTCGCTTTCGCACAACCTATTTTATCGGTACTCATCTATTTGAACCGTTATTTTAAAAAGAAGAGCAAAAAAGACAAGGTATTGTCTAATTTTCGAAATTTAAATTTGGGCTTTATCTTTCAGTTTCACCAATTATTACCTGAATTTACAGCGCTGGAAAACGTTTGTATCCCGGCTTATATGGCCAACAAACCTAAAGCCGAAGCAGAAAACGAAGCAAAAAAAATCTTAGAATACTTGGGATTATCACATCGCATACATCATAAACCAAATGAACTTTCGGGAGGAGAACAGCAAAGAGTTGCTGTCGCCAGAGCGCTAATCAACAAACCTGATGTTATTTTTGCCGATGAACCTTCAGGAAATCTCGACACCCACTCGGCCGAAAACTTACACCAGTTATTCTTCCAACTTCGCGACGAATTTGGGCAGACTTTCGTAATTGTAACCCACAATGAAGAATTGGCTAATATGGCCGACAGAAAGTTAGTAATGGTAGACGGGTTAATTAGCAATTAAGAATTCCAAAACAATCCGGCAGCCTCTTTCCTTTTAATCATGACACAAAAAGAACTCAAAGAATTTCTCGACGAAAAAGTAACGCAATACAACAATCTCGATTTTATCGACAGTGATCCTGTGCAGATTCCGCATTTATTTACGCAGAAAGAAGACATTGAGATTGCTGGTTTTTTGAGCGCCACTATCGCCTGGGGAAATCGTAAAATGATTATCAAGAATTCACATCAAATGATGGAATTGATGGGGAATACGCCTTATGATTTTGTGATGTCACATTCAGATGAGGATCTCGAACGTCTGGAAAACTTTGTACACCGTACTTTTAACGGAAAAGACTTTTCAGGTTTTATAAAAGGATTACAGCATATTTACCAGAACCACAATGGTCTGGAAGCGGTTTTTGCCAAAAATCAGGAAGCCGACAGTTTACAGAAAAGCATCAGCGAATTTAAAAAGATATTTTTCGAAATCGATCATTTACCGCGCACTCAAAAACACATTTCAGATCCGTTAAACAACTCGGCTGCCAAAAGAATCAACATGTACCTGCGCTGGATGGTACGTCAGGACAGCAAAGGCGTCGATTTAGGAATCTGGAAAACGATTTCTCCGGCTGTATTGTCCTGCCCTCTTGATGTACACTCCGGTAACGTAGCCCGAAAATTAGGAATCCTAACCCGAAAACAAAATGACGGAAAGGCCTTAACAGAACTTGACCTCAAGCTCCGAAAAATGGATCCAATCGATCCGGTAAAATACGACTTTGCTCTTTTCGGATTGGGCGTTTTTGAAGGATTCTAAGCCCGATAAAGCAACCTTTCATTAGCTTTATTCTCTTTTTTTTCGTAATTTCACTCTATAAAGCAATATTTATGGAGCATTTTATAGGTTATATAAAACACTACGCCATCCCATTATTTGTATTTACAAGTTTAACTTTAGCACTTGCCTTAATACTCAAAAGAATTCATTATCAATACACGCTACCTTACAGACATCATATTATCCGAAAATCTGAAATTTTCCTGACTGAGATTACACTCTCAAAACCGGAGAAAAGCATACTAAAATATAAAATCGCCAAGTTTAAATCCGAAATTCCCATTCATAAAAACTGGTGCAAAAACATGCTGATCGAAGATATGATTCGGATGAAAAGCAATTTAAAAGGAAAAACAGCCAAAAACATTCTTCTTATCTACAAACAGCTGAACTTAAATCATTATTCAGCAAGTTTACTTCGGGATTTTAGAAAGTATAAAAAATGTGATGGTATTTATCATTTTCAGGCCTTGGGATACAAACCGGGAATTTCACTTTTAAAAAAATACCTGTACCATCCCAACAAAATCATTCGGTCAAATGCCAATGTTGCTTACCTGATTTTAACCCAGGGCGACTGGCAGGCCGTGAATAAAATTCCCGTAAAGGTATCGATTACCACCACCATAAAAATAATGGATGTACTGCATTCACAAAACATCCCAATCCCACCGGAAATAGACGATTGGATTGAATCCGACAATCCAACTATTTTAAAATTGGCGGTAATGACAATGGTTTTTTACAATTACAGAAACAAATCACAGGAGATCATCAAATTGCTCCGACATGAAAATAAAAGCCTGAGAACCGATGTTATCATTGCCATTCGGGACCTGTATCTGTACGAAGCCGAAGATGATTTACTGCTGCAGTTTGAACAGGGGAATATCGAAATACAATTAGAAATTCTAGACGCGCTGGCCGTTATAGGGTCTGAAAAAACAATTTCGTTTTTAAACACTCAAATTCCAAAAGAAGAGACCAAGGACCTTAAATTAAAAATGGTAACTGCTTTAAACAATCTTGATGCAGTGCGTTTGGATCAAATGGGAATAGCCGATGCAGATACCCAAAAAATGATTAATCACATTAGAAAATTACAGCTATGATTCCTGATTTTCTATCTCAACTGATTCGCTACTACGATATTTTTGTCGCCTATTTTTCTGTTGGGTATCTTTTGTTTTACATATTCCTCTCTATTTTATCCTATTGGGCAATCATCAAACATTTGAAATATCAGAAATATTTAGACGAAGACGTTTTACTTCGCTCCAATCACATACTAGGAGTGTCTATTGTAGCACCTGCTTTTAACGAAGGTGTAAATATTGTCTACAATGTCAAATCCCTGCTTTCTTTAACCTATCCAAAATACGAAATCATTATTGTCAATGATGGAAGCTCTGACGATACACTCGAAAAACTTATTGCCGAATTTGATCTGGTTCAAGTTGATTTTTATTATCAGGAAAAAATAGCCACACAACCCGTTCGCGGACACTATAAATCAAAAAATCCCGTGTATTCAAAACTACTGATTGTAGACAAGATCAACGGAAAAAGTAAAGCCGACGCCACAAATGCCGGAATAAACTCTTCGCAGTACCCCTTGTTTTTATGTACGGATGTGGATTGTATTTTAAAAAGAGATACTATTCTAAAACTGGCCAAACCCTTCATGGAAAACGAAACTCGTGTTATTGCATGTGGTGCCGGAATCAGGATCTCAAACTCCTGCGATATTAAGGAAGGCTTTTTGTTTAAAGTTCACTATCCCAAAGAATGGTATCCACGTTTTCAGGAGTTAGAATACGTGCGTTCTTTTATCTTTGGAAGAATGGCCTGGAGTCAGCTCAACGGCTTGCTTCTGGTTTCAGGAGGTCTGGGTATGTTTGACAAAGATATTGTAATTAAAGCAGGCGGATACTGGCACCAGTCTTTGGGCGAAGATATGGAGCTTGTTACCCGAATGCGCAGGTACATGCACGACAATAAAGAAAAATTTTTAATCAAATACATTCCCGAATCGCTTTGCTGGACCGAAGTACCGGCTACCCGAAAAATATTCTTGCGGCAGCGCATTCGCTGGGCACGAGGATTGGTGCAAACCTTACAGCTGCATCGAAAAATGTTTTTAAACCCAAAGTACGGACGAACCGCATTTCTAGTGTTGCCTTACTTTTTTAGTTTCGAATTCTTGGTTCCGATTGTTGAATTTATTGGTATTATCACCCTGATTTCGAGTTTTATATTTGGCCTTATCGATTACCAGTATTTGCTCCTTATAAGCCTTTTGGTATATTTATTTTACCTCTCCATCACCATCATATCCATATTGATCGATGAAATACTCTATAAAAGTTACGCCAATTATAAAGAACTAATGATTCTTATCGGGATGGCCGCCCTTGAACCTTTTGTTTACCATCCTGTAACCATTTATGCCTCGTTAAAAGGGTACTGGCTCTTTTTCCGCAGAAAAGAACAAAACTGGGGCGTAATGATTCGAAAAGGATATGCAAGTCCAACTAAAAAATAATAGGATGATGAACCATAACAGAACTATATATCTTGTAAAGCTGCTTCTTTGTTTCTTTTTATTGACCTTTCAAACCATAAAAGGACAAAAAGTAGACACCGATAGCCTTCTGACTGTGGTGCTCAAAGACATGAAAAGCATTCGCCCGGATTATAAAACCAATATTCAAAGAGCTTTGTTAGGGAAAAAACTGGCTCCGGATTATCTTGATTTTTATCTGGTACTGGGTCGGAACTATGATTTGACAAAAGCAAAAGACAGCGCCCGGTTTTACTACAACTATGTGATTGATAAAAGCCCAAAATACGAAGATGCCTATCTGTATCTGATCAATATGGATCTGGAAGTCAAAAATTACGACAATGCTTTGGTATTAACCGATAAAGCGATTGAATCGTTTCCGGACAACAAAACCTTCCGACTTAAAAGAATCGCTATCTATTCTCTGCAAAATGATGCTAAAAATGAAGAAAAAGAGCTAAAATCGATTCGGGCAAAATACCCTAATGATGCCGACATCGAGCAGCGTCTTTTTACCTTATACTCCAAAACCAATATCGACCGCGCAGGTGTTTACTACAACTACACCACAATTGATCGTGACGGTGTTGGCCCCTGGCATCTGGCAAGTGCCGATTATATGCGGCAACGTACCTGGGGAAGTGTAATAGGAAGAGTTAGTTATGCCAAAAGACTTTCCTCGAATCTGGTTATGGCCAGCGGACTCCAGTTTGAAGTGGAATCTTATCTTTCAGGAAAGAAAAACAATTATTCTTATATTGATGTTGCCTACAGCAAAGACAGTGCTTTTCCGGAATGGAGACTGGGGTATTCCTATTTCTATAATTTCAATAAAGGCTGGGAGGCCGATTTAGGGTTTCGTTTTATTGAAATGCAGGACAACAGTAATTTAAAAACACTAAATGTGGGTCTCGGAAAATATTTCGGCTCTTACTGGGTCAATTTACGGTCCTACATTCAAAAAGACGGTACTTCGTTTACCCTGACTTCACGTTATTATTACGGAACTAAATTTGACTATGTTACTGTAATTGCAGGGTACGGAACTTCACCGGACGACCAGACCAGATCGGCAGAATACCAAAACAGAGCCTCTTTAAGTTCCTACCGATTGAGTGCCGGCTTTTATAAACTAATCAAAAACCACTATATTTTTGGTCTATTAATCACAGACAATCAACAGGAATATACCGCAAAGAAATTTCAAAACGAGCTTGATTTTGCTTTTATACTACAATACAAATTCTAAACCGTATGAAAAAAAAGCAACCTCCTTATCTCCTAATTTTTCTCTTCACCCTGCTTAGCTTTAAGATGATGGCACAATCTGAAATCATAATATCCGATCAAAACAAGATTATTGCAACAGCCGAAAATACTCAGGCGGCAGCAGGAATCCTGAAAACGTATCTTGATAAAGCCATTTCAAAACCCTTTCAAATTACATCTGAAAGCAAAAAAGAAAATACGACCTCCGAAATCGTTCTGGAAATTTCTAGCGATAAAAAACTTAAAGCAAATGAGTTCACCATCAAAAGTGATTCAAAATCCATTTATATAACGGCTCCAAATCAAAAATACCTGCGTTATGCCGTTTATTCCTTATTGGAAATCTGGGAGTTTCGAAAATTCACCGCCACCGAAACCTACATTCCGAAAGTAACTCAATTTTCATTTGCAAAAAACACCAGCAAAACCTACCAGCCTGCCTTTGATTACAGAGCCTTGTTTTACCCTGATTGTTATGATGAAGATTTCAGAGACTGGCACAAACTCGACTGGCAGCTTGACGATTTTGGTCTTTGGGGACATTCCTTTAGCACGCTTGTTCCGCCAAAAGAGTATTTTAAAAGCAACCCCAAGCTTTTTGCTTTGTACGAAGGCGAGCGAAATACCGAATCTTTGTGCATGACCAATGATACTGTTGTACGTTTGATCGAGAAAAACCTGGCCGAAATTATTGCAAAAACACCCAACGCTCAATTCTATTCCGTAAGTCAGAACGATGATGTCGTGTATTGCGAATGTACCGAATGCCGGGCCATGAACACCAAGTATGGCGGCCCGCAGGGTTCGTTTTATTATTTTTTGAATAAAATTGCATCTCGCTTTCCTCAAACAAAGATTACGACCCTGGCCTATCTTCATACCTTCAAACCTCCTGTAAATTTGAAAATAGCCCCCAACATTTATACTATTTTATGCCCAATCGAACTGGACCGTGCTAAGCCGGTTAGCCCTCAGAGTGCCCCTTCGTTTGTGAAAAATTTAGAAAACTGGAGTGCAGCTTCGCCACACCTCTTTTTATGGGATTATACGGTGCAGTTCTCCAATTTCATGTCACCCTTTCCTAATTTTAACTCTTTTCAGGACAATTATAAGCTCTTTAAAAAAAACAAAGTAAAAGGGTTATTTGTACAGGGCTATGCTGATGTTCCCGGAGATTTTTCTGAATTGCGGCAATATCTTCTCGCCAAATTAATGTGGAATACGGATATTGATCTCAAAGCCGTTACAGCCGACTTTTTTAGAGGTTTTTACGGAAAAGCAGCTCCTTTCGTGGCAAAATATGTCGAACTGCTGCAAGCCAATCAAAACAAAAGCAACGCTTACTTAGACATCTATTCAGGCCCCGTTCAGGCCCGAAATACTTTCCTGACTCCCGAGGCCATGGACCAATACGATCGCTTGCTCGAACAGGCGTACGCGGCCGTTGAAAGTGATTCAATCTTAAGTTCGCGTGTTCATAAATTACGACTGGCTTTAGAATTTGTCTATTTTGAACAGGCTAAATTTTATGGGAAAAACCAACACGGTATGTTTATCGTAAATGCCAAAGGAGAAAAAGAAGTAAAAAAAGGTTTAACAGAAAGAGTTTTAAAATTTTCCCAATCCTGTAATCAATTCGGAATTTATGAATTGAGTGAAGACGGGCTTTCTCCGGATAATTATTATAAAGAATGGGTTGAAATTTGCAAAAACACAACCACACATTTGGGTGAGGATTTAAAAGTTACCTTTATAACATCCCCCTCAGCTGAATTTAAAGGTAAAGGAAGTTACGGTTTAGTTGACGGAAACAGAGGTTACAAAGATTTTAACTGTAACTGGATTGGATGGTATGACATTAATCCCGAAATTGAAATCGAAACCAAAAACCTTGTTTTTAATACTCTGAAATTAAATTTCCTAAGCGATCAGAGACATTGGATTTTCACACCCAAAAGCATCAAAATATACGGTTTCAAAAATCAGAAATGGGAACTTATAAACGAACAAATTTGTGACATTTTAACAGAAGACTACGAAATTACAACAAAATCATGGGAGATTAGAAATCCTATCTTCAGTAGTTTTGCCAAAATTAAAATCGTCGCAGAGAACCAGAAAGAACTGCCTGTCTGGAGGAAACGAAAAAACAAAAAAGCTATGATAATGCTGGACGAGATCGAATTGTTTAAAAAATAAGAGTCAAAATGGATACTGCTGATAAAAAAATTATGATCATCGACAATGATGACATGACTGTTGAAATTCTAAAATTCATTCTTAAAAAAGAAGGATATAAAGTTAGTATTGCAAAAGATGGTATCAGCGCCATGGAGCGCCTGCCGGTTATTATGCCCGATTTGGTCATTACCACGATTACAATTCCGCTTAAATCCGGTCTGGAAATTATTAATGAAATCAAACAAAATTACAGCAACATTCGTGTTATCGCACTTTCTTCACTTGGAGAAGAGGAAAACACCGTTGAAGAAGCTTTTGAACTTGGTGTAGACGATTTTATTGCAAAACCCTTTAATCCAAATGAGCTTTTGTTGCGAATAAAACGATTTTTATAGTATTTCAAACTGCTTTTTTGAGAAATACGAATACCCTAAACCATCGTAATTTCTAAGAAACATCAATTTTCAGCTATTTATAGCTATATTTGCACAAAATTTAATGCAAATGAGCACTTTCGAAAAATTCAATCTCCCAAAATCAGTACAAAAAGCAATCGACGAATTAGGCTTTGTTACGCCTACCCCTATTCAGGAAAAATCTTTTGCCGTGATTATGTCTGGCCGGGACATGATGGGAATTGCGCAAACCGGTACCGGTAAAACGTTTGCTTACTTACTACCACTTTTAAAATTATACAAATTTACCAATACCAATACACCTAAAATTGTAATTCTGGTTCCAACGCGTGAATTAGTAGTTCAGGTTGTAGAGGAAGTAGAGAAATTAACCAAATACATGTCGGTTAAAACACTTGGTATTTTTGGTGGGGTAAACATTAATACGCAAAAAAAGGCCGTATACGAGGGTGTTGATATCCTGGTAGGAACGCCGGGTAGAACCATGGATTTAGCCTTGGATGCTGTAGTACGTTTTGATGAAACCCAAAAATTAGTCATTGATGAGTTTGACGAAATGCTGAATTTAGGTTTCCGTACACAATTGACGGCTCTTTTAGCCATGATGAAAACCAAACGTCAGAACATATTGTTTTCAGCAACTATGACAGATGAAGTTGATGCTGTACTAAATGACTTTTTTGACTTTCCGGAAGAAGTAACACTTGCTGCTTCGGGAACTCCTTTGGAAAAAATCACACAGATTACTTATAATGTTCCGAATTTCAATACGAAAGTAAATCTTCTAAAACATTTACTTGAAACCAACGAAAGCATGGAACGTGTTTTGGTTTTCGTAAACAATAAAAAGATTTCGGATATGCTTCATACCCGAATCGAAGAGGATTTTGAAGGACAGTTTGGGGTAATTCACTCCAACAAATCTCAAAATTACCGTTTGAGTACAATGGCAGAATTCCAGGAAGGAAATCTCCGCGGATTAATCACTACAGACATTATGGCGAGAGGTTTAGATATTTCGAACATCTCTCACGTTATTAACTTCGAACTTCCTGAATTTCCTGAACTGTACATGCACAGAATTGGTCGTACAGGTCGTGCCGATGCTACAGGAACCGCTATTAGTTTCATCACACCACGTGAAGAAGAATTTAAAGTTGAAGTTGAAGTATTAATGAATCAGGAACTTGAAATTGCAGATTTCCCTGAAGAAGTTGAAATTTCAACCAAACTAATTGAACCTGAAAAAGACAGACAACCGATTAAGTTTTTAATGAAAAAACAAAAACTTGATGGTGATGGTGCCTTTCACGAAAAAGCCAAAAAGAATAAAAAAGTCAACCTTGGAGGCCCTTCTAAAACAAAAAAGAAAACCCACGGATCTGTCAATCGTAACATGCTAAAAACGAGAGACAAGAAGAGAAAGGATAAGGATAAATAGTTTTTTTTTAAGGTACTAAGGGGCTAAGATTCTGAGGGACTAAGGACTAAACAAAAAGCTCAAAATATTGAATTAGGAATAACTTAATTCAATATTTTGAGCTTTTTTTATTGTTCAAACTCAGAACCTCAGTCCCTCAGAGCCTTAGCAACTTAGTACCTATACTCTGGTAAAAACCAACCCCACCGGAGAACACAATCCGATTCTTTTTCCGGTATCGGTTAATTTTCCTGTTGTTTTGTCTCTTTTAAAAATAATAATATCATTGGTATACTGGTGGCCTACTAACAGATAATTCCCGGTAGGATCAATTGCAAAATCTCTTGGGCCTTTCCCTAAAGTACTGATTTGCTCTACCAGTTCAATTCCACCTTCTTTTTGGATTTTATAAACGGCAATCGAATTGGCATCTACGCGGTCTGTAACATATAAAAATGCTCCGTCAGGTGAAATTTTAATGGCTGCAGCTCCTGTTCCGCCTTTAAATCCTTTTGGCAAAATACTCGTTTCGGCAACTGCTTTCAGGTTTCCGTTTTTATCCAGACTAAAAGTAGTCAGCGTACCGTCTAATTCCTGAACCAGATATACAAATTTACCATCTTTGCTAAACGTTAAATGTCGTGGTCCGCTTCCCGGTTTTACATCTACAGTTCCCTTTAACGTTAAGATCTCATTTTTAGAAGTCGGATTGTACTTATAAATAAAAACCTTATCGAGACCTAAATCATTAGCTAAAACAAACTTCTTATCCGGTGAAAAAGCAAGCATATGCACGTGTGCTTTCTCCTGACGTGCCACATTGGTGCCTTTTCCTTCATGCTGAACCAGCTGCTGTACTTCGGAAATACTTCCATCCGTATTCTTTTTGAAAACAGCGATATTACCTCCCGAATAATTCGCGACAAGCACATTTTTATCATCGTTAATCAAATGACAAGGATCAGCACCCAAGGCATCATTTTTATTCAGAAAGCTAAGCTTTCCGCTTACTGCATCGTAACCAAAAGCACTCACCGAACTTTGAGGTCCGTTTTCGTTTACCGCATAAACAAACTTATTATCTGCCGAGACCGACAAATAACTTGGACTCACAACGCTTTCAGAAGAATTTTTCAATTTAAAAGCACCCGAATCGGCATCAAATTCATAAACATAGATTCCGTTACTCTGACAGGTATTCGTATAAGTCCCTACCAGCAAATTGAATTTGTTCTGAGCCTGCAAACCTGCGCAGAAAAAAGCAGAAAAAAGCAATATAGATAATCTCTTCATAATTTTGAGTTGTTTGTTGAATACGCTAAAATAGGGAATAATATCTTTTCTGATCCCATTTTTTTGTTACAAAACGGATTACAAAAGTTACATTTTTCAAACCATACGGCTTGCTTTTCTAAAACCCTCAAACCCTATAAATACATTAATTTTCCCCCTCTGTAACCTTTGCTTATAATCTCTCTCATAACTCAGCTGTTTTGAGTAAAAATTTGTATTTTTGACCAGTGTCTTCGCGAAAAATAAAACGTAGTGAAGTAAATCGAAGCCAGAATGCATTTTAAACATCCCGAAATTCTATACTTTCTGTTTTTGTTAATTGTTCCAATCTTGGTTCATTTATTTCAATTACGACGTTTTAAAACCTCTTTTTTCACCAATGTTCGTTTCCTGAAAGAACTTGTTATTCAGACCCGAAAGAGTTCTAAAATCAAAAAGCGATTGTTGCTGGCTACCCGTCTGCTATTGTTGACCTGCATCATTCTCGCTTTTGCCCAGCCTTTTTTTCAAGCCAAAGACAGCAAAAATGCCGCTAACGAAATGTACATCATTCTCGACAACTCGTTTAGCATGCAGGCCAAAGGCAAAAAAGGGGAATTACTAAAACGTGCCGTGCAGGAACTGCTGGAAAACACGCCCGAAAACACCACTTTTTCATTACTGACCAATACCGAGAACTACTGGAATACTGATATCAAATCATCTAAAAGTGCTTTACAAAACCTAAAGTACAGCGCTACTCCATTTGAACTTCCATCGATAATGGCCAAGATCAAAGCGCATAAATCAGCGCATAAAAAAGACATTGTGGTTATCACTGATGCTGTTGGTTTAGCCGAAAAAGATGTAAAAAATATCGATACAGAAGAGAAACCCTATTTTATTATCCCGGAAGCTGAGCAAAAAAACAACATCGCCATAGACAGTGTTTTTATCAATCAAACCTTAGAGAACTTCTACGAAATAGGCGTTAGTTTATCTGCTTATGGTGAAGATTTCAAGCCTGTTTCGATGGCGTTATACAATCAAACCAAGCTAATTGCCAAAACCATCATCAATTTTGATGCAAAGAAAAAGAAAATCAACTTTACCATTCCGAAAGAAGCTTTTCATGGTTATGTCGTTATTGAAGACAACGGATTGACCTACGACAACAAACTCTATTTTAGTATTCTAAAAACAAAGAAAACGAATATCATCAGCATTGGTGAACCTGAAAAAAGCAATTTCTTGTCCCGAATTTATACGGCAGCCGAATTCAACTACCACAATTATTCGATAAGCAGTCTGGATTACAACAGCCTGGACAAACAAAATACGATTATTTTAAATGAATTAGCCGAAGTTCCTCAGGCACTGCAAACCACTTTAAAGGCCTTTGTGGGTAAAGGAGGTAATTTAGTCGTGATCCCGTCTGAGAAAACGTCGATTTCAAATTTGAATTCCTTTTTAGCTAATTTCGGAAAAATTCAATTTACGACTCTTGAGAGCAAGGTGAAGTTAATCACCAAAATCAATTTTGATCATCCGTTATTCTCTGGTGTTTTCGAGAATAAAATCACGAATTTTCAATATCCGAAAACAAACAGTTCTTTCGGAATTTCAAGCCCTTATCCGGCCGTTTTATCATACGAAGATCAAAGTGTGTTTGTAACAGCCATTCAGAATCCGGTTTCCGGAATTACGGTTTTTTCAGCCCCTATTAATGCCACAAATTCAAACTTTCAGCAATCACCCTTAATTGTTCCTTTGTTTTATAAAATGGGACAAAACAATCAGAAAACCGGGGTAAATGCTTTGATTATAGGCAGTAACCAACCGTATTTTGTAGATATTTTATTGACCAAAGATGCTATTCTGGAAGTAAAAGGAAACGATGATTCTTTTATTCCAATCCAGCAGGTACTGAACAACAAAGTCAAACTAACTTTTAACGACTTCCCGGAAACAGCCGGAAACTATAGTGTTTTTGACAGAAAAGAATGGGTTGAAAACCTGAGTTTCAATTACAAAAGAAGCGAAAGCGATTTGAGTCAGGTAAACACAAATGTCGTTTCAGATTTTAAAACTGCCGATACCCTTTCCACCATTTTTAACACCTTACAAACTGAGCGTACAGACAGTCAAATTTGGAAATGGTTTGTTATCTTTGCACTGTTATTTTTAGCATTGGAAATGGCAATTATAAAATTTGTAAAGTAATTTCTCAGCTTGTATGTGATTTCTCCTTCGTCGAAATGACATATAAGCAGAGAACGCACTGCACGGAATAATTGGATGCGATTTCTCCTTCGTCGAAATGGCAAGAAAGAATTTGTAAATAAAAAATAAATTACTCTACATATGAAAATAATCATCAGAAGCGCCAAAATTATCGATTCAAAAAGTCCGTTTCACAATCAGACTGTTGATCTTTTAATTGCAGATGGTTTAATTGAGAAAATAGGAACTTCAATTCTTGATATCGAGGACACAACCGAAGTTAAATTTGATAATTTACATCTTTCTCAAGGTTGGTTTGACAGCAGTGTTTCCTTCGGAGAACCAGGTTATGAAGACAGAGAAACGATCGCTAACGGATTAAAGGTCGCTGCAAAAAGCGGTTTTACAGCCGTTGCCCTGCAACCCAACTCCTACCCTGTTATTGACAACCAATCGCAGGTAAATTTTGTAAAAAACAAAGCAGCCGGTTTTGCAACAGAACTTTTCCCAATTGGAGCTTTAACCAAAGCCAGCGAAGGAAAAGACATGGCAGAATTATTTGATATGAAGAAAGCAGGAGCTGTAGCTTTTGGAGATTACAACAAAAGTATCGACAATGCCAATCTTTTAAAAATTGCTTTGCAGTACGTACAGGATTTCGATGGTTTGGTAATCACTTATGCGCAAGATCCTAACCTAAAAGGAAACGGAGTTGCCAATGAAGGAATCGTTTCAACAAGACTCGGTCTTAAAGGAATTCCAGCTTTAGCAGAAGAACTTCAGGTGGCAAGAAATTTATTTTTACTGGAATACACCGGCGGAAAATTACACATTCCGACCGTTTCTACAGCAAAAACGGTAGCACTAATTAAAGAAGCAAAAGCAAACGGTTTACAAGTAAGCTGCAGTGTTGCAGTGCATCATCTTGTGCTGACCGATGAAAAACTGGAGGAATTTGATACCCGTTTTAAAGTCACACCTCCCCTTAGAAACGAAACGGACAGAACTGCTCTTTTAAATGCAGTTTTAGACGGGACAATTGATATGATTACTTCTGATCACAACCCAATCGATATCGAATTCAAGAAAATGGAATTTGATACGGCTAAAAACGGAACAATTGGTCTTGAAAGCGCTTTTGGTGCTTTATTAACCGTTTTACCTTTAGAAACCGTGATTGAAAAGTTAATTTTAGGAAAATCTGTTTTCGGAATTCAGAATAATACTATTGCCGAAGGTTCAAAAGCCAACTTCACTTTCTTTAATCCGGAAGGAAAATCAACTTTTACCAAAGAAAATATTCTTTCTAAATCTAAAAACTCGGCTTTTTTAGGAGCAGAAATCAAAGGAACTGTGTACGGAATATTAAATCAAAATAAACTTGTTACCTCTAAATAATTACAATGAACAATTCAATTGAAAAGGGAAAACCAATCGCAATCACCAGTTATATTTTGATTATTGGGGTATTAATTGCCATGTCGATGAACTCTGAAGACAAAAACAGTTTTGCTTCTTTTCACATCCGCCAAGCATTAGGGCTTTCCCTGACCTTTATTTCATTCGGAGCCATCATCAGCAATTTTGACAGCTTCTTTATTACTTTTCCAATGTGGATCTGTATTTCTATTTTATGGACTTACGGTATTTTTACCGCTATTCAAGGGCAAACAAAGCCAATTCCGTTAGTGGGAGAACTTTTCCAAAAATGGTTTCAAAAAATAGGGTAATTTTTAAATTTCAAATTCCAAAACTCAAATTCCAAATTCCAAATTCCAAATTCTAAAAAGTAATCCGTTAAAAGCTGCGTTTTCGCTTTAGCAAATCTGTTTCATCAGGGTATTAATTTGGAATATAGACAATAAAAATTCTAATAAGTCCGTAATCAGCTTAAAAACTGAGACTGCGGCTGAAAACTAAAAAAATGAATCTATCTCTAGAATATAAAATACAAGCACCAAAAGTTATCTTAGACAAAAATCCTGTTTTACTTTTGTTACACGGATATGGCAGTAACGAAGCCGATTTATTTTCGTTTGCAACCGAACTTCCTGATCATTATTACATTATCTCGGCCAGAGCTCCTTACGACATACAATATGGCGCTTATGCCTGGTACGCCATTAATTTTGATGCCGACCAGAATAAATTTTCAGACAATGAACAGGCAAAAACTTCCCGCGATGTAATTGCTTCTTTCATTGATGAATTGGCTGCAAATTATCCTATTGATGTCAACAATGTAACTTTGGTTGGTTTCAGTCAGGGATCTATTTTAAGCTATGCCGTAGCCCTTTCATATCCAGAAAAAGTACAACGTGTAGTGGCTATGAGCGGTTATTTCAACGAAGAAATCATCAAAGATGGTTACGAAAACAACAACTTTACAAATCTAAAAATATTTGCCTCTCACGGAACAGTCGATCAGGTTATACCAGTTGAGTGGGCCAGAAAAACTCCGGCAATTTTAGAAAATTTAAACATCCCGATAACGTATAAAGAATATCCGGTTGGACATGGTGTTGCTCCGCAAAATTTCTTTGACTTTAAGAATTGGCTGGCGGAATAGTTTTTTAGTAAAAAGTAAAATGTGAGATGTAAAAATGATTTGTTTATCAGTTTTACATCTCACATCAAAAGCTATAAAAGCCTAAACGTTATTATTTATTCGCCTGTATAGATAATTTTATCCTTCTTTTTCAGGACATAACCTTTCCAGGGAATTAATTGATAATCACCCTTTACCCAAGGCTCTCCTTCAGATTTTCTTTCTAAAATGATTACGTCATCCTGACTATCCAGAAAAAGCTCTGCTTTATTTCCGTCAAAAATAACATAAGCCACAGTCGCGTATGTTTTTCCGTCTTCGGCATGAGCTAATTTTGTACCTTCTTCAAAAACACGAATACATTTATTTTTAAGAATTGACCAGGTATATCCCGCAGAACCTTTACAGCCATGAGCGTCAGAATCACCTCCAACAACAACCGGTCTTACTTCCTCTTTCTTTTCAGGAGTTTTATTTTCTTCAGCAATTTTCTTTCCACAAGAGAACGAAAGCCCCATCACAACCGCAAATAAAAAAATCTTTTTCATACGTCAATTTTTTAGTTAAAACTCTATAAAACAAAACAATGCATTTCTATTTTTGATACAACCAGGTTTGGTTTACTTCAAAAGTAATACTTTCATCGTCATTAACAAAGTACTTTAATAAGACTTCTCCCCATAATTCTCCATTACTATAATCTGCAATGATCCATCTGTGGTTTAGAATTTTTACTTTATTGATAATAAATTTGTTTGGGCCAATTTTATCCTGCCCCGTATAAGGATTCCCATTTGGATTTGCATTTAAGTCCAATAATTTCTCTGTTACAAGCGGGATCAATTTTTCATACAGAATTACTTTTCCTCCACTAGCGCCATTGTCAAAGTAATTTTGCGCATTTTCATTATGTTCTAAAGAGAAATAATCCGCTTCAGCCAGTTTTGTGGATACCAGACTAATACTATCTCTAAGTTTCTTTGTAGTTTTCTCATATCTTTCCTTTTCAAATTTTACTTCACTGCTGTAAAACATATAAGTAAAAACATTCATTAATATCGCCAGGATAAAAAGGTAAAGCATTAAGGATTTTTTCATTTTTGTAGTATAATTAAATTGTAATTTCTAAATTGTCATAGGCCAGAAAAACATTTTCCGGCAATTGTTTTTGCACTTCTTCGTGAAAGCCCAAAACGTGGCTGATATGTGTTAAATAAGCGACTTCAGGTTTCACCAGCTCAATAAAATCAAGTGCTTCCTGCAAATTAAAGTGCGTATCGTGCGGCTCTACGCGCAGCGCATTGACCACCAGTACTTTTAAGTTCTTCAGCTTTTCAACTTCCGCTTTATCAATCGTTTTCACATCCGTCAAATAAGCAAAATCATCAATGCGATACCCAAAAACCTGCAAATCACCATGCATCACATTAATTGGAATCGCTGTTTTGTCACCAACCGCAAAAGGAATGTTATTGACTACTTCGATCGTTTTAACGCTGGGTGCTCCCGGATATTTGTTTACCGTTTCAAAAACATAATCAAAACGACGTTTTAAGTTGTCGATTACACGCTGATGTGCATACACGGGAATTTCGCCCTGTCTGAAATTATACGGACGAATATCATCCAGACCGGCTGTATGATCGGCATGTTCATGTGTAAATAAGATCGCATCGAGTTTTCGGCAGCCGCAGGAAAGCATTTGCTGTCTGAAATCAGGACCGCAATCAATCACATACGAATGCTCGCCCCATGTAATCCAAATGGACACACGAAGTCTTTTATCCTTAGCATCAGTGCTTTTACAAACTGGATGATCCACTCCGATTATCGGAATGCCCTGAGAAGTACCAGTACCTAAAAAATATACCTTCAATTGAACTTAATTTTTTTACAAAAATAGGATTATTTCTCTTTCATTAGAAGCCTAATTTACTAACTTTGTAACAAATCTATTTAAAATAAAATGGGTACAGAAATAAAACTCAAAGGTGACAAGGTCATCGAACAGATCCCTTCTATAAAAGACAAAGCGTTACGCATTAATTTAAACGAGAATATTTACGGAACATTTGCTGAAATTGGTGCCGGGCAGGAAACAGTAAGACATTTTTTCAGATCCGGAGGTTCATCGGGAACAATTGCAAAAGCAATGTCTGCCTATGACAAAGATTTTAGCGATGCCGTTTATGGAGTTGAAAGTGATGGTCGCTATGTAACCGAAGAACGGTTAAAAAAAATGCTTACGCTTGAAGGACAAATCATCGAAGAACGATTAAGCAGAGAAAAACATCCAACAAAGCTTTTCTTTAGTTACGCCAACACTGTTGCTACCATAGATTTTGCTAAACAATTTAAAGGCCATGGCTGGGTAGGAATCCGCTACCAAATTGAACCGGACGAAGCCTACAACGAAATTATTCTACACATTCGTTTTAAAGAAACCGACGCCAGACTACAGCAGGAAACACTTGGGATTTTAGGGGTAAACCTAATTTACGGTGCTTTTTACAAATACAACGATCCAAAACGATTACTTCGTTACTTATACGATCACTTAGACAAAGACCAACTTGAAATCGATACTATTAACTTCTCAGGACCACGTTTTGCAGATGTTGACAATCGTTTGATGAGTTTGCAGCTGGTTAAAAACGGAATGACAGATGCCGTAATGTTTAATCCGGAAGGAAAAAACATTTTGCCGGCAGCGATCTTATACAAAAAGAACCTTCTTGCCTTAAGAGGAAGTTTCCGTCCTGTTACAAAAGTAAACATGGACATGTACGAGAAGTCTCTTAAAATGTTCCTTGAAGAAAATAAGGTAGAAAAAGACAATACACTGGTGATTTTCGAGATCACGCTTTCGAACTTACGTTCAGACGGTGAAATTGATGAGCGTGACTTTATGGACAGAGCCGAACTGCTTTGCTCTCTGGGTCAAACTGTAATGATTTCGAACTTTCAGGAGTATTATAAGGTAGTAGAATATTTCGCCAATTATACCAAAGCCCGTATGGGACTAGCAATGGGTGTAAACAATTTAGTTGATATTTTTGATGAGAAATACTACCGTCATTTAAGCGGTGGAATCCTGGAAGCCTTCGGAAAATTGTTCTACAGAGATATGAAAGTCTTCTTGTATCCGATGTTAGACGAAAATGGCGTTCTAATGAATTCAAACAACTTAAAAGTACATCCAAGAATGAAAGAATTGTACAAATTCTTTAAATTCAACGGAAAAGTAATTGATATCGCCGATTATGATCCACATAATTTAGAAGTTTTCTCCCGTGAGGTTCTAAAAATGATCAATCAGGGAAAAACAGGCTGGGAACACATGCTTCCAACCGGTATTGCCGAAATCATCAAAGAACACCATCTTTTTGGATACCATCCACAGAAAGAACTGGAGCAAAATACATAGCAAAAAAAATCCCCAACAAGAATGTTTTCTTTTGGGGACTTTTTTTTTAGTTTACAGTCGCAGTCTCAGTTACTACACTGTAAACTAAAAACTGAGACTGAATACTGAGACTGAATACTGAGACTGAGAATTGAGACTGAGAATTGAGACTGAGACTGAAAACCGAGACTGAGACAGAAGACTAACCTTACTTCAAAATCTGCGCAGCGTGTTCTTTCGTTTTCACCTGAGCAATCACTTCTTCGATAATTCCGTTTTCGTCTATAACAAAAGTAGTTCTGTGGATTCCGTCATACTCTCTTCCCATAAACTTTTTAGGTCCCCAAACTCCAAATGCATTGATTACCGATTTGTCTTCATCTGCCAATAGCGGAAAAGGAAACTCATATTTATCCTTGAATTTCAACTGTGCTTTCTGACTGTCGGCACTTACCCCTAAAAGCTCATAATTGTTCGCTTTAAAACGCTCAAAATTATCTCTTAAATCACAAGCTTCAGCGGTACATCCTGGCGTGCTTGCCTTTGGATAAAAGAAAACGACCAATTTTTTTCCAGCGTAATCGGCCAGTTTATGTGTCTTACCATCCTGATCTGTTCCCGAAAAATTTGGTGCTTTATCGCCTTTTTGTAATGTTACCATTTATTTAGATATTTAGATTGTTAGACTTTCTTAGTCTTCTTAGACTTGCTTAGACTTGCTTAGACTTCTTAGACTTACTTAGATCGTTAGATTATTTAGATTACAACTTATAAATAATTCACTCCCCAGAATGAACCATTCCCATTTCACATCTCACAATTCACATTTTACAATGTACATTATACAATTCACAATTAAAATAATACTATTTTTACGGGATTAAAATTACGGAAATGAATAAAGAAGCTCGCGTTACATTTGTTATAAATACGTTAAAAGAACTCTACCCTACTATACCTGTACCTTTAGATCATAAAGACCCGTACACCTTGTTAATTGCAGTTTTACTTTCGGCACAATGTACCGATGTTCGCGTGAACCAGATTACCCCTTTACTTTTTGCAAAAGCCGATAATCCGTATGACATGATTAAAATGTCGGTTGAAGAAATTAAAGAAATCATCCGTCCTTGCGGTTTATCTCCAATGAAATCTAAAGGAATTCACGGATTATCACATATTTTAATTGACAAGCACAACGGTGAAGTACCTCAGAGTTTTGAGGCTTTGGAAGAATTACCGGCAGTTGGACATAAAACAGCAAGTGTAGTGATGTCACAGGCTTTTGGGGTTCCTGCTTTTCCGGTCGATACACATATTCATAGATTGATGTACAGATGGAATCTTTCGAACGGGAAAAACGTAGCACAAACCGAAAAAGATGCGAAAAGATTATTTCCAAGAGAATTATGGAATGATTTACACCTCCAGATTATTTGGTACGGACGCGAATATTCGCCGGCCAGAGGATGGAGCCTCGAAAAAGATATTATTACCCGAACTGTTGGTAAAAAATCTTTATTAGAAGAAGCTGCCAAAAAGTAAATTTAGCAGCTCCTCTATATAATTTTACAGTTTGCTTTTTAGCGCATTGTATTCTTTTGTCATATTCAACGTTCTGTAAATACCCAGAAGTGATTTTGCTGCACCTTCATTTTTGGGTTCAATCGCCAATGCTTTTTGAAGATACGGAATCGCACTTTTTACCACTTCATCTTTCTGTGCTTCTAATTTATCATACTGCTTCATTTCACTGGCACTAGTCCCTAATGAAGACATCTGGTCCTGAATTTCTTTTCTGAACTGCACTTTCACATAAGCAAGATTAATGTAACAGGTCATACAATTTTGATTGATTTTCAATCCTTCTTCATAGTATTTTTCAGCATTGCGAAAATCATTTCTCTCTAAATACGAATAGGCCAAAGAAACCAGAATCTCTTCTTTTCTTGAAGGCGGATTTACATTTCTTGGCTTTTCATAAAAACCTTCATTGATACTTGACTCTCTGGCACTCATCGAAACAAAAACTTCTTCTTGTTTTGTTTTTTTATTTGTGGCATAAAAAAGCATTCCTTTTCCGGAATAATTAACCTTTTTAAGCTCTTCAAAGTATTTAATGGCAGCCGTATAATCTTTACCGGCTAAGGAAGAAGAAGCTGCATTGAACAGGTTCAAAGTATCTTTTTTATCAAACAAATACACTTCGTAACTCTTATCAGCACTTTCTTTGAATTTCTCTGCTTTATAGTCATTGTATGCGCCGTCAACCAATTTGGATTTCATTTCTTTTAAAGCCAAATTCGCTTTAAAGGCATACTTATAATTACGCGACTCATTCTCATACAACAATACGTCCTGATATGCCGCCAATGCCTGGGTAAAATTACTTGCAGCATCTATATTTTTGGCAGCCAGATCCTTATAAATATTTCCTTTGGTAAAAAAATATTCGGTCTTTACCTCGTCCGGAGCATTTAACATGAGATAGTCTATTTTTTTTAAAACGGCTAAAGCTTCCTGGTTTTTTCCTTTAGCATAATAAGACTGCGCTGATTTTAATTCTTCTTTTTGAGCAAATGCTCCAATACTTACCATTAGTAACAACGATAACATCTTAAGATTCTTTTTCATTTTTGGTTTGGTTTAGTTGTTTAATAGATTTTAGGGTAATCTCATGAGCTACACGATGGCAAACATTCAAAAGGAAACAGCAAAATTGCTATTGAATCCCTTTGAGCATCAAGCGATAACTCACCATTCTTACTATTTTTTACAAAATACTAAGAGGAACAACAAACAAAACAAAGTGTGGGTAGTTTTTCTTCATAAATTATCCGGTTTTGGTTAGACATTTTAAAGCGGCATTCCTGAATGAGCTTTTCTATATATTGAAAGGTTTTTAATACACAAATCGTTAACATAGAGCAAATTCATTACACAAAAGTTCACTTTTTAACTAAAATAAAGCTAAATATAAAATAAATAAATGAAATTCAAACAAAATATAGAAATTTAACAAATTGTGCTCCAAAAATTCAAAGACAACTTACTCCATACCACGAAGAAGCTTACGAAAATTTCAGGGTCTTAAAAACGCTAATCCGCTCACACCCTTAAACAAAAAAAACTCACTACCCGCATTTTCATGCAAATAGTGAGCTTTTAACCAGAACGACCATCTGGTTTTTCTTTCGAAATAAACATCCGACAAATGGAGTGGGCTGTTTAATTAGCTATAATTTCAAAACTTTTATCTTCAATTTTCACAACAGTTAATGCTTGTGAATAATTCAATAAAAAAGAAATGACTTCTTTTTTAGGTTTTAAATCTTTAGAAGCTAATGCCTTTTTAGAGTAAATTTTCGCCATACCGTCAAAACGTTTTTATTATAGTATAACGAAGCAATACCTGAATTAGTATTAGTTGGTTAAAATAATTTGATGTTTATCAATTATTTTTCTCAAATTCATCAAAGCATAACGCATTCTTCCCAATGCCGTATTGATACTGACATCTGTAAGTTCAGAAATTTCTTTAAAACTCATGTCCTGATACATACGCATCACCAGTACTTCTTTTTGATCCTCAGGCAGCTCTTCGATTATTCTTTTTAAGTCAACTTCAACCTGATCAAAAATCAATTTATTTTCGATGGTTAAAGAATCATCCGACATGACTGAAAATATAGAAAACTCTTCAGTTTCCCGGTACATCGGCATTTTTTTGGTTTTACGAAAGTGATCCACAATCAGATTGTGAGAAATACGCATTACCCAAGGCAGGAATTTACCTTCTTCGTTATAGGAATTACTTTTTAAGGTTTTGATCACCTTAATAAAAGTGTCTTGAAAAATATCATTTGAAATATCTCTATCCGCAATCTTTGAATATATAAATCCATATATCTTAGACTCGTGCCTTTTAATTAATGTCGCAAGAGCATTTTCGTTGCCCTCGACATAATTTTTTACCAATAGAGCGTCAGGAATATGCACATCAGCCATAATACTACTTTTTTAGTTTCTATTTAAAATTTGGAGTAATTTTATAAAAAGTAGTTTTTTTGTATAGGCGTGGCTTTTGGGTTATGTAGTTATGTTAATATTTTGACCAAATTTAACAAATTAATATTTTAAAAAGCAAACAAAAGGAAGAATAATTAACAATAAATCGTTAATTTTTGCAGTACACACTTTTTTTTTGCTTCATCCCTGATAAAAACGATCCAAAATCGTTGCCATTTTAACACATAAAATAAGATACAAACCGCTAAAAAACAACTCCTTAACTCCTATCCTAGCTGCTGTTTTAATTTTACAAAGAAAACTTCCTTCTCTATTTTTTTTACCCGTTGCATTTGTATTCTTTTCACGTAGAGCTAACACTTTTTCAATCCCAGCTCTTTTGCTCTCACCTTCTTTTTGTCAATCTCAATTCTGTTAGAATTTGGAACAATCTGATTAACAAAACTCAGATCAAAATTGATTACTTTTGTAGAAATTGACTTTTTTTATGCAAATTGATCTTTCGACACTCGACCCAAAACATAATATTATCATTAAAGGAGCGCAGGTACATAATTTAAAAAATGTAGATGTTGCAATACCCCGAAATAAACTTGTTGTTATTACTGGTCTTTCAGGATCTGGTAAATCAAGTTTGGCATTTGATACCTTGTATGCCGAAGGACAGCGCCGTTATGTAGAAAGTTTATCTTCCTATGCACGTCAGTTTTTGGGACGTTTGGACAAACCGAAAGTAGAATACATTAAAGGTATTGCTCCTGCTATTGCGATTGAGCAAAAGGTAAATACAACCAATGCCCGTTCTACAGTTGGAACTTCTACTGAAATATACGATTATATCAAACTTTTGTTTGCCCGAATTGGTCGTACCTATTCGCCAGTTTCCGGGCAGGAAGTGAAAAAAAATACGGTTACCGATGTCATTACCGATGTGAAAGCTTTGGAACTTGACAGCAAATGGCTGCTTCTTGCTCCTATTCATCTCGAGGAAGGCAGACAATTGGAAGACAAATTAAAAGTACTGCTGCAACAAGGGTTTGCCCGTATTTTAGTCAACAATGAAATGGTACGTCTGGACGATTTTTCACCGGCAGATCTTCATCAATTAGACAATAAGGATATACTGCTGATTATTGACCGTATCGTGGTTAAAGATGAAGAAGAATTCTACAACCGTCTGGCTGATGCTGTACAGACCGCTTTTTTTGAAGGAAAAGGCATTTGTTATTTACAGGAATTAAACTCCGATAAAAGATTCTCCTATTCTAATAATTTTGAATTGGATGGCATTACCTTTTTAGAGCCCAACGTTCATTTATTCAGTTTCAATAATCCGTATGGAGCCTGCCCTGTTTGTGAAGGTTACGGAAACATTATCGGCATCGATTCCGATTTGGTCGTCCCAAATACTTCCTTATCAGTTTTCGAAAGTGCTATTTATCCCTGGAGAGGTGAAAGCATGAGCTGGTACAAAGACGAACTGGTAAAACATGCGTACAAATTTGATTTCCCGATTCACAAACCCTATTTCGAACTCTCAGAAGAACAAAAAGAGGTATTATGGAAAGGTAACCAGTATTTTCAAGGTCTGAATGATTTTTTCAAAGAACTTGAAGAGAAAAATTATAAAATTCAAAATCGTGTCATGTTGTCCCGTTACCGCGGAAAAACAAAATGTCACGTTTGCCGTGGAAAACGTTTACGCGAAGAGGCTTCTTATGTAAAAATCAACGGGAAAACGGTTTCAGATTTAGTCGATCTGCCTATTAAACATTTGGTTACTTTTTTCAAAAACATTGATTTAAATGTTTACGAACAGCAGATCGCGAAACGATTAATGGTTGAAATCAACAATCGTTTGTCCTTTTTGACCGAAGTGGGCTTGGATTACCTGACTTTGAATCGAAACTCGGCAACACTTTCGGGAGGAGAATCACAACGTATCAATCTGGCCACTTCGCTAGGGAGCAGCCTTGTTGGATCGATGTACATCCTCGATGAACCCAGTATTGGTTTGCACCCTAAAGATTCCGAAAGATTGATTAAAGTTTTACTGTCATTACGTGATTTAGGCAATACGGTAATCGTAGTGGAACACGACGAAGACATCATGAAAGCTGCCGATATGATTATTGATATTGGTCCCGAAGCAGGAACTTTTGGTGGAAACTTAGTCGCCCAGGGCACGTATAAAGAGATCTTGCAATCGGATTCGCTTACTGCCAAATACCTGAACGGCGATTTAGAAATTTCGGTTCCAAAAAGAAGACGAAAATTCAAAAACCATATTGATATTGTCGGAGCAAGAGAGAATAACTTAAAAAATATCAATGTTACTTTTCCTTTAGACGTTTTAACGGTTGTTACCGGAGTTTCAGGAAGTGGAAAAAGTACACTGATTAAAAAGATACTCTTTCCGGCCATGCAAAAAAAGCTGGACAGTGCTGCTGAAAAAGCGGGTCAGTTTAGCGAACTAAAAGGTTCTTTTTCGCAAATCAAACATATCGAATACGTCGATCAAAATCCAATTGGAAGAAGTTCCAGATCCAATCCGGTAACGTACATCAAAGCGTACGATGATATTCGTGATTTGTATGCAAAAGAAAAACTATCCAAAATAAGAGGGTATCAGGCCAAACACTTTTCTTTTAACGTAGACGGTGGCCGATGCGAAACCTGTAAAGGAGAAGGCTCTATAAATGTCGAGATGGTCTTTATGGCCGATGTTTCGTTACCCTGCGAAACTTGTGGCGGTAAACGTTTCAAAAAAGAAATTCTAGAAATCAATTTCGACGAGAAAAACATCAACGATATTCTAACCATGACTATTGATGATGCCATTGCATTTTTTGACAAAAACAAACAAACCAAAATCACACAAAAATTACAGCCTTTACAGGACGTAGGTTTGGGTTATGTGCAATTGGGGCAATCCTCTTCTACGCTTTCGGGTGGTGAAGCACAGCGTATTAAACTTGCTTCCTTTTTGGTAAAAGGGGTTACAAAAGACAAGGCTTTATTTGTTTTTGACGAACCTACAACCGGTCTGCATTTTCATGACATCAAAAAATTAATGGCTTCTTTTGATGCCCTAATCGAAAAAGGGCATTCCATTATTGTAATCGAACACAATCTCGACCTTATAAAATGTGCCGACTGGATTATCGATCTGGGGCCCGAAGGTGGTGAAAATGGTGGACATTTACTAGCCGTAGGAACTCCCGAAGACATTGTAAAAGTAAAAGAATCCGTTACCGGGATATACCTGAAAGACAAGTTATAACTCTGGTGAAATTTCAATAAAAAAAATCCAAATCCCAATACGGCTACTTGTATTGGGATTTGGATTTTTTTTATTTCGTTTTAAGTTACTATGCCACTAAACATTTTTCTTCAAAAGGAAAACCATCCTCATCGATGGCAACCAGTACTTTTTTCTGCTTAGAGGCTTCTATTGTCAGATAAAGCCATGCAAATGACCACAATCCCAGAGTCAGGCAAAAGATCATAAAATTTAAACTATGATTTACCACTTTTCCACCTTTGGTAAGAACAGCAAAAAGCAATTCATCATTTCGTTCTTCCAGTGTAAATCCATTATGAATTTTGTTTGATATCATATTAGAAAATACTTGCAAACTTTGTTCTTGGCTGAGTCGACCGTTCTTCATAATAATCCGTTAAAAATTAATCCAAATTCTACTACAATTACTCCACAAATTATAAATTCTCAAAAAAGCATTCTAATTTATTAAACACCGCAAAGTACACTTTTATTGTCATCAGTCCGATATCATTAACTTATAACGCAAAGTGTTGTCATATTCTTAGCTAAAGTTAAATTTTATAAAATTAACCACAAAATGAAAAACTGTTAAAATTTTAAGACTACTCACAGAGTATCAATCTCTTACCTCGAACTCTCCATATTCTCTATTTTTCGTTCTTAACTTTAAAAGAGGGCGTTTCATAATCCTTCTTCAGGTAACTCTCCGGAATTGTTGTGGTATTCCCGTCTCGGAGTGCGTTGTAATGCGGAGACATGATTTCGATTCCGGCAGCGTTAAAGGTGTCCTGAATGTTTTGATGCAGGGAGGAGTAAATAAGAGGTTGTTTCGTAGGCATTTTGGTATAGACATTAATCTGGTACGAAACATAAAAATCGTCCAGACTGGTTTGCAGGACAAAAGGAGCCGGCGTCTGCTCTGTCATATCTGTTTTTAAAGCCGCTTCGATCAGTGCTTTGTAAATGTCTTTCCACGGAACATCATAACCAATTGTAACGGTTGTATGAATTAACAATCCGTTATTTACCTCTTTGGTATTGGCCGAAAAGTTGGTAGAAGTACTCGACAAAACGGTCGCATTAGGAATCGTAATATCCTCAAATTTAGGTGTTCTGACACGGGTGACCAAAGCTGTTTTCTCAATCACTTCCCCACTCACATCACCAATCTTAATAAAATCTCCAATTTTAAACGGACGCATATAGGTAATCACTAATCCTGCAACCATATTGGCAATGGCATTGGAGGATCCCAAAGAAAATAAAATCCCCACAAAAACCGAAACCCCTTTGAATATAGGAGAATCCGAACCCGGTAAATACGGAAATATGACAACCAGCATAAAAGCCAGCATTAAAAAACGAATGATATTAAAAGTCGGCATTGCCCAGTCACTATAGAAACCATCAATTTTAATATTCTCTTTTTTAATTTCATCAAAAAAGAATTTGATCACTCTTATCGCATATTTAAAAATGATTAGAATAACAACAATGGTAACTAAACTTGGCAGGAAGCCAACAAAGCCCATAACCGCAAGTTTTGCCGGCGAAAGAATCCAACGCAACAAGGTCGTCGTATAAGCTTCTGTAGCGGGGAAAATACTAAACAATAAGGGCAACGAAAGGTATACGATTAAAATCAGCGTAATGGCTTTAATAACACCATACAATCGCATCAGCAAAAACTGTTGCTTTTGAGGCGAAAGAATACTGATACTATTGTACTTGAAACCTTTAAAATACCGGTCGCTATTTTTTAGAATGTACAGTTTTACTCTGTTGAAGATTTTGCCGACAAAGTACAACACAAAACCAATAATCAAAACCAGCAGTGCCGTATATCCAAGCCTTTTTGGAAGCATCGAATAATTGTCGTTCTGATACACAATAGCTCTTTTTATCAGATTTAAATTTCGCTTTGCGATAAAATCTGCTGTTTGATTTTCAGCTTTTCCATCCACATCTAAAACAGACATGATTACAAAATCATTATTGTAGAAGATATCCTGAGAAATATCTGAAGGCACAAGGGCAATAGAATCTGCTACAAAAAAAGAATCTTCGTACAGCTTCTTTATTTTCTCTGTAATGGCATTTGCCCTGCTTTCGGGCGAAAAAGAACCTACTTTATTGTACACATAAAAAAGTGTGTCTTTAAAAGGTTTTACAGGATAACCTTTCGGTTTTACTTCCTTAACGGCTATTTTGGGGGTTTGAGAACTGTCTTTCTGAGCAAAAGCCAGTGAAGAAAACAAAGTAATAAAAACTGTTAAAAAACAAAGTATTTTATTTTTCATATACTGTCAGCAATAAGTTGGTTAACCTTTCTAACAAATATAAAAACAAAACAGCTTCAATTGTAAATTACTTTTGCTTTCTCTGTAAAAATCACATTACATTTTTATTCCTATCTTTTTCAAAATAGTATCGATTACTTTATTGATCTCAGGAGAGATCGCAAACTTATAATTTAAATAAACATATAAAATGGTTACTAAAATTGATTTCAATGCAATACTAATCAATTGATAAAAAGGAAACTCCCAAAAGTAAAACAATAAAAATAATGCAAATGTAATTAACATCGAATATATTGTCTGGATAGTAAAAGGATACAAATGAAGCCTTTTAACCACAAAAAGCAGTTTTGCCAGACTATATAAAGTAATCGATAATAAAGTCGCAAAAGCAGATCCGAAGATTCCAAAAATTGGAATAAAGATCATGTTTAAAATTACGGTCAACGCAACCAGCATTAATCCTAAATACAATACCATACGGTAATATTTAGTATTAAAAATAATCGCATTATTGTTTCCTAAAATTAAATCAAAGTATTTAGACAAGCCTATCATAAATACAACTGCAATTCCACCACTGTATTCTTTTGGAACCAACTCGTATAACTGACCGATATTTACAAATATGCAAAGCATTACAAAACCACCCACAATCTGCAGGTTTATCGACGTTTTTTTGTAAAGCTGATTCAACTCATCATGTTTGTTATCATGCATTAATTTTGCCGTAATGGGGTATACAATCTGATGCATGGCACGGCTTGGAACCGAAATAACCAAAGCAATATAGGTAGCAACAGAATAGAAAGCAATGTTTTCAATCTGCATATATTGATTTAAGATCATTTTATCGCCATCCAAAAGCAAATTGGCAACACTTCCGGATAAGATAATATAAAAAGTATATACCAATATATCTTTTGTATTTGCTGGTATTGTAAACTGAAAAGTTGGTTTCTGAATACTAAATGCATACAGCATGGTTATCAGGAATGCTAAAAAATATAAAATTGCTGTCGCATACACAAAACCTTCCACGCTAAGCCAATTGTAATAAACACCTATTAATAGAAATAATGAAAACAATCGTAAGCCCACTTCCTTTACAAAGTTTCCAAAAACAGAATGCATGTTTACCCGCAACCAGGCATAAAAAATTTCAAAATAGGCCATACACAATCCGATAAAAGGTATTAACCAAATATAACTTCTTACAATTGCATTCTTTTTTGACAAAAAGAACAGAATCTCATCATAAAAAACAAGACCTATCAGTAAAAGTGGAATTATTAATAGCAGAGGAAACAAAACCGTAAAGGATAGAAAACGGGATTTTTCTTCCTCCGTTTGGTATTGCGAATAAAATTTAACCAAGGTATTTTGCATTCCAATCGCAAATAAAGGCATAATCACATTGGCACAAGAAGTCACATAATTAGTTAAGCCATAATAAGTTGCACCCAAAAAAACAGGATACAAATAAAGTGTATTAATGGCTCCAATACCGAAACCTATGTAAGTGATAATTGTATTTTTAAAAGACTGATTTAAAACAATACCCATTGTAAATTTTTGATTGCAGATTTTAGATTGCGGATTGTTTATCGAAATTTAGCCCCAAATTCACAACCACCAACACATAATTTATAACTTATTAACCAGCTCCGCTAACTGTTTTGTTAGATTTTTTCTGGAATATTGTTGCAAACCAACACCGTTAGCCTGTAACTTACCCTCCAGAAACTGATTATAAAAGTCCAAAAGTACACTTTTTAACTTCGCTTTTTCAGAATAGTCAAAAAATACTCCTGTATTCGTTTCTTTTATAATATCGGCAAAATCGGAACCCTGAGGCCCTATGGCTACTATTGGGCGGTTAGACACCATATATTCGAATAATTTACCCGGAATTATACTTTTAGTGTCTTCCGAATTAATCTCGATTAAAAGCAAAACCTGTGATTTCTTTTGATGAGCAATTGCCTCATGATGCGAAACATATCCCAAAAGATTCAGATAAGCATTCAAATTAAACTCCCCAATAGCATCTAATACTTCCTGACTAACTGCTCCGATCAGTTTAATTTCTAAATGTGTTTTAAAATCCGGAATTTCCTGAAGCAATTCTACCAGACATTCCCATAAAAATCGAGGGTTTCTATCGGATAGAAAAGATCCAATGTGTGCCAAAGTAAACTTGACATCCAAAGTCTGTTTCTCCACATTTTCGATATCATAACCGTTTGTAATCACCGAAATTGGCTTATTGGTGATGGCTTCAAACTCTGTTTTCGTAGTTTTACTGGTAACAATAATGTTATCAGCACTATTCAGCACTTTATGCTCGAGATTTTTATGTTTTTTAGCGGCATAATCAGACAAGCGCAATGCCTTGTGGTATCCAATTGTAGTCCAGGGGTCGCGGAAATCAGCAAACCATTTTACATTTAGTTTTTCTTTCAATTCCAAACCTATTAAATGCAAACTGTGCGGTGGCCCCGAAGTGACAATGGTATCTATATTATTTTCTTTGATGTATTTTTCGAGATAAGCCACAGAAGGTTTTACCCAGAAAACACGGGCATCCGGAATAAATAAATTCCCTCTTACCCAAAGAAAGGTTTTATCTAAGAAGGTTTGTTTTTTCTTGTGCGGAAAGATTCCGGAACTAATTTTCTTGGTTTTATTCTTCGAAAAAACAGAAGCCAGTTGATAAGGCTCCCATATTTTATTTTTAAGAACTATTACTTTATCCGAAATCTGACTTACCAATCCTTCATCTACAATTGGATAAGTTGGATTTTCAGGAACATAAACAATTGGCTGAACACCAAATTCCGGTAAGTACTTTACAAATTTTAACCAACGCTGTACACCAGGGCCTCCAGCCGGTGGAAAATAATAAGTAATGATTAAGAGTTTTTTTTGTTCCATTAATTTTTTTTCGGTTTCACAGAGTTTCACCAAGTTTTCACCAAGTCTCACAAAGATCTTTTAATTATTTTAGCGTATCTCCGTTATTAAAGTAAGATTATCTTAAAACAAATTCCTATATGCCTTAAATAAAATATAAAGCAAAAGAAAACAATTTAAGACTTGCCAAAAACTTAAAAAAATCCAGACTACTTTAAATTTAGTTTCCATACTTGATAAACTAAAGTATTCACCTTGACTTTCCTCATAAAAGTCATCATATCCCATCATAAAAATACCGCAGAAAACAAATACCGCTAAATCTAATAAAATGAAAACAATAACTTTAGTAGTTTTCGAAAACATTCTTAAATGAGGTACTGATTACTTTGACTTCTTTCTTTCGAAATAAATTCCTGCAATTAAAAGCAGTAAGATTCCAATTGAACTTGCCAATGCAATTCTGCTTCCTGTTTTTACAACCTCAGGTTCAAATTTAAATTCGATTGTATGTTGACCACCCGGAATTTCCATGGCTCTCAAAACATAATCAACCGGAAAGTGATTGGTCAATTGGCCATCAATATAGGCATTCCACCCATTTTTGTAATAGATCTCAGAAAAAACAGCCAAACCGTCTTTTCCGTTATTCGATTTATACTTGATATAATTAGGTTTGTACTGCACTACCTGAATGGTTCCTGTGGTATCCCATTGCTTTTTCATTCGGGCATTTTCAAATTTACTTTCATGTTCGTGAACATTGAAAACTGCCACCGTTTTAGTATCAATATGATCCAGGGCTTTCATTACATCATCCGGCTTGTTTACTAATTTTACAGTACTTACAAACCACGCATTTCCGTTTGCGTTTGGATTTATTGTCGGGAATTCTTTTCCTTCTTTATCCGTTTGAATGATATATTTTACATTTAACATGTCTAAAACTTCGACATTGTTTTTGGCAATCTGATAGTCAAATAACTGCTGTATTCTTCTTGGTTTTGCAGCATGATATCCTCCCAACGAATGGTGGAAGTAAGAAGCACGTGCACTAGACATGTTACCGTTTACTTCAAAAACCCTATAATGTGTCGTATCTTTTAAAATCTGAGCATCAGATGGTGTTTCCTGAAATGGCGCTGCAATTTGTACCGGACTCACAAAATCTTTAGCCGAAACATATTTTTTATCCACAAAAAACAAGTCAAAAATCATTAAAAGACCAACGATAATCAAAGTTGTATTTTGAGCTAATTTATTCTTGATGAACAACCACAAGATTCCAAAAGTAACTACTATAAAAAAGCCTGATCTCAATAAATCGGCAGAATACAAACTCTTTCTGTCTTCTTTCAAAGCATCTACAAAAGCAGGTCCGTAACTTTCTAAGAAATAATTATCACTGCTTCCTGTAAAATGAAACATGCTTTTAGCGAAAACTAAAATCACAATAACGCCTAATCCAAAAACTCCCGTTTGTACCAGTGCTTTTTGTTGCAATTTAGGCTCTTCTTTGGCTTTAAAAAACGATTGTAATCCCATAACAGCCAAAACAGGGAAACACAACTCAAGAATAACCTGAATAGATGACACTGCTCTAAACTTATCATACATTGGAACGTAATCGATAAAAAAGTCTGTCAAAAACGAAAAGTTTTTCCCCCAGGAAAGTACTAATGAAAATAATGCACCGGTAAGAAATACGTATTTTATTTTTCGATCATCAATAAACAGCGCTAAAACGGCCAAAAAGAAAACCACAACTCCAATATAGGCAGGTGCCGCAACAATAGGCTGATCTCCCCAATACGTTGGCATTCCGGACACAAAATCCTGTGCTTGTTCAGAAGGTACTCCCTGCTCTATCATAAACGAATACATACGGCTGTCTGTCCCTACATTTTCATGATTAGAACCACCAAAAAGTCTTGGCGCGATTAGGTTGAAACTCTCTGCAATTCCGTAACTGTACTCCGTAATATATTCACGGCTCAAAGCATTTTCATTAGTCTTTTTAGAACCGTCAGGATTAAAGGTCAATTCGCTGTTACTACGGGTACTAAACTTAGCATATTCGCTGGTTGCCAACAAATTAGTGGCATTGGCACCAATAGCAAAAATTCCGGCCACAGCCAAAACCCCCATTGCGGTTAAAAGCGGTTTAAATTCTTTTTCTTTAATGAAAGTAAACGCAAAATAAGCAGAAAGGATCAATAAGAAGATCAATAAATAATAAGTCATTTGAAAGTGGTTGGCATTAACTTCTAATGCAACCGCAAACATGGTGAGCAAACCTCCCCATATGTACTTTTTCTGAAAAACCATTATAAATCCGGCAATAACAAGCGGCATATAAGCAATAGCATGCGCTTTTGCATTATGTCCAACGCCAAGAATGATAATTAAATAAGTCGAAAAACCAAAGGCAAGCGCCCCGATAAATGCTTTTAAGGGATCTGTTTTTAAAACTAACAGCAAACCGTAAAATCCTAAGAAATACAGAAATAAGTAATCGGCAGGACGAGGCAGAAAACGCAAAGCATCGTCTAATTTCCCTACAAAATCATTTGGATAATTAGCTCCTAACTGATAGGTTGGCATACCTCCAAACGCAGAATTGGTCCAATAAGGTTCAGCATGTTCTGCTGCTCTAAAATCGTTTTGCTCTTTAGCCATTCCGGTATATTGAGCAATATCCGACTGGAAAATTTGTTTTCCTTGTAAAACTGGATAAAAATAAATTAAAGAAATGAGGATAAAGCCCAGGATAACAAGGGCATGCGGATAGAACTTATTTACTATTTTCAATTTAGGCTGGTTTGGGTTAAATGATGAATCCTATAAATCTAGGTCACAAATTTAATCTATTTCTTCGTAATCAACATAGTCGCCAACCTTTTTGGTTTCGCGGGATTTTTTTACATTGGCTGTATCGATAATAATTTCATCATTGTTCGTACGTGTTTTTTGCCATGTATTATCCTGACTATATTGTTGTTGTCTCTGAAAATTCTCCCCAGCTTTTTCCACTGCTTTCTTCACCAATACCGGTAAAAAGATTCGTGCTAAAAATTTAAAAATATAATAAAACGCAATGATCCACATTATCGTTTTAAACAGATTTACAAAAGATGCTTCTTGCATGATCATATAATTTTTTTCCAAAATTAATAAATCCATTGTTTAAAATTAAAATATCAATCTTAAATAAATAATAAAATATAGTACATTTGAAATGCGTTATTACTTTTTAATTCAAAAACACGTGTATGTTAAAAAATAAAAACTTTTTTATTGCAGCTCTTTGTTTATTCCCACAATTATTTTTCGCGCAGTATACTGACGTCATCAACTCAAACCGTCCGGGTGAAACGATGTCTGCTTATGCGGTTGGAAAATCAGTTATACAGGCAGAACTTGGTGTATATGGCATCAAAGAAAAACACAATCTGCTCGATTATGATGCAAGTGGTTTTGGTACCGATCTGACGCTTCGTTACGGGGCTTTTTTAGAGAAACTGGAGTTTATTGTCGATTTGCAATACCAAATGGAGAATTTTGACACTCCCTATACGAGCTACAAGAAAAACAATTTCAGACAAACGGTTTTAGGAGCCAAATATCTGATTTACGATCCCTATAAAAATTATAAGAAAGAAGCCAACATCTACAGTTACAAAGCCAATCACAGCTTTAACTGGCACGAGTTAATCCCTGCCGTTTCTGTTTTTGCAGGAGCTAATTTTGTGGGTGCTGACAATCCTTATTCTTTTTCTCCGCAATCGAGCATTTCTCCAAAAGTGATGTTGATCACTCAAAATCTTTTTGGTGGCGGAAAATGGGTTTTTGTAACCAATATTATTGCCGATTATATTTCAACAGACTACCCGAGCTACGGCTATGTATTGACACTTACACGCGGATTTAATGATAAATGGTCCGGTTTTGTCGAAAATCAGGGTTATAAAAGTGATTTTTACAGCGACGCCATTGTACGTGGCGGAGCAGCTTACCTTATTAATCCGAACCTTCAGGTTGATGCCTCTGTAAGTACCAATTTCAAGAACACACCTTCTATATTTTATGGAGGAGTTGGTGTTTCCTGGCGTTATGACGGAAGTTATAAAGAAAATCAACTGCAGTCTAAACGAGAGGAAAGAGCCAAAAAGAATAAAGACAACAAAATGGAGCAAAGAGAAATAGATTACCAGGCGAAAGAACGAAAACGCAAATCGAAATACGAATAATTCAAATTCGCGTCGTTATTGATACAAAATTATCCTTAGTTTTGTAGTATTCCATTTTCAAGTTTTACCACAGCAAAAGTGCTTAGATCAAATAGTTGACCTAAGCACTTTTGGCATACTACCATCTTTCTAAACTACAAACAAACTCTTCCTCCTATTAGCTTAGGTAAATTATTATATACCGAACTTACCTCGTTTGCCTATTTTTTTAAAACAAAATCTGGACATTATTAAAAAGTAAGAAAAAAAGTATATTTTATAATTTTATTGTAAATAAAATATTATATTTGAAGCAGAATTAATATCTGCACTATGAAAACTTATAAGCCACTCAATTGGGGTAGATTAAAATTCTTATCTACCCTGTTTACATTAGCATTAGCTACTACAAAGCTCACTGGTTTTGGTATCTCGTTGCGAATAATATTTAAATAATCATGACGAAAATAAATTACACTTTACTGGTACTGCTTATTAGCTGTTTGTCTGTAGCGTCGCAAAATACAGGAGTAGAAAAAGACATTTATAACCTACAAACCGGCTTTCTGGGAATATGGTTCAATCATGAACATCGACTACTCAATCAAATAAGTTTACGAAGCGAAATTGGTTTTGATGGTGGTTTTTACGCGTGCTCCGGCTGCAAAACAGAATATGTATTAACTCCCGCAATCACTCTGGAACCAAGATGGTATTACAACATCAATAAACGGAATGCTAAAAATAAAAAATCAAATAATAGCGCTAATTTCGTTACTTTAGGGATTGACTACCATCCTAATTGGTTTGTTATTTCAAATTATGACAATGTCTTTGTTCCCAACCAAGTTGCTATAATCCCTAAATGGGGAATTAGGCGAAATATTGGAAATAGTAATTTCAATTATGAACTAGGCATTGGAATTGGGCGTAGATTCTATCTGGATAAAAATTTTTCAGACACTGCTGCCGACCTTCACCTCCGTATTGGTTACACTTTCAAATGACTTCCCAAACCCATTAATCAGGGCTTTTTTCACACAATTCTTTTTTGTTAAATCAAAGATGGCTATATTCGTTTCTTAAATGACACGATCTAATTTAAAGCAACATTCTTAACAAAGAAAATCTTAATGATTACAATTAAAGAAGCCATAACCAAAAAGGAACTAACCGACTATATCAAATTTCCGTTTTCACTCTACAAAGACAATCCTTATTGGGTTCCGCCTATTATTGCAGATGAACTGGAATCTTTTGACAAAACTAAAAACCCTGCTTTTGAAAACGCCGAAGCCTATTTTTATCTGGCTTATAAAGGCAATGAGATTGTAGGACGCGTTACTGCCATTATCAATTGGTCGGAAGTGAATGACCAGCAGAAAAGAAAAGTTCGTTTTGGATGGTTTGATGCAATCGATGATATTGAAGTTACAAAAGCCCTGCTTGATAAAGTGTATGAATTAGGGAGACAACATAATCTGGAACACGTTGAAGGACCAATGGGGTTTTCGAATTTAGACAAAGTAGGAGTCCTAACGGACGGTTATGATCAGTTGGGAACCATGATTACCTGGTACAACCACCCCTATTATGTCACACATTTTGAACAATTGGGTTTTCAGGTTGAAAAAGAGTACCTCGAAAGCATCTTTCCTTTTTCAAACGTAAAACCTGAATTCTTCCTTAAAGCACAGGAGCTCATCAAAAAAAGATATGGTTTACGCGCACTGACTTTTACCAAAACAAAAGACATTATGCCGCACGTAGACAAAATGTTTGATTTGTTTAATGATTCGTACGCCAAATTGGCTTCGTTTGTAGCGATTTCGGATGTTCAGAAGGAATACTTCAAAAAAAAATACATCAGTTTTATCAACCCGGAGTACATCAAATTTGTGGTTGACAAGGAAGATAATCTAGTTGCCTTTAGTATTGTAATGCCTAGCTTCTCTCAGGCTTTACAAAAAGCAAAAGGAAAACTATTTCCGTTTGGTTTTATTCATTTACTGAGAGCCCGTAAAAAAAGCAAGGATGTCGTTTTTTACCTGATCGGAGTTCATCCGGAGTATCAAAACAAAGGAGTTACTGCTATTATTTTTGACGAATACTATAAAACTTTTTCCGAAAAAGGAATTCAGAACTGCATCAGAACTCCTGAACTAGCGGATAATACAGCCATACATTTACTTTGGAAAAACTTTGACCCAAAAGTGCACTGCCAGAGAAAAACGTATTTAAAATATCTTTAAATAACGTTCCGCTTCTACAAAAGCGAACCGTTTTACCGCAATAAAAAAATCCATTCGCAATAACGAATGGATTTTTTTATTAATGCTAGTAGAACTTACTCTACCTTACAATCTACTTTTGTCAGGACGTTTTTCTGATCAAATTTTAATTGTTTTTTATCTTTAAAAGAAAACTTTCCATTTGCTTCCATTACATCTCCGTAGCCTTCTATAAAAGTTCCGTCCTTTTTCAAAAACGCAACTTCTCTGACAGAGGAAACGCCTTCAGACATGAAGGTATAATCTGCAATTAATGTATCTCCTTTCATATTTCCAATCAAAGTCCCTTCGTTTTTATCTTTCCCTGATAGGTTATAACTCAATTTCCCATTTACTTCCTGATGAGAATTTACATTAAAACTCATCTCGGTAACGCTATTTTGGGTTCTTGAAGCATAACACTGATCTCCCGCCGGTTCAACAACTTCAGCTTCTTTTGGCGGACTTGGTGCAATTTGTACCGGATCGGTATCGGTCGTTTTCTTGCAGGAAATAAAAACAGCGAACATTATCATGGATATTACTATTACTTTTTTCATAACTCTTATTTTACTGATTTTGAATCATAAAAGTACCCCAAATAAAAAAAATCCACTCGTATAACGAATGGATTTTTTTATATAATTCCCATATCAGGAATTTATTTCTTTAAAGTTTACGAAACATCAACTGTAGTACGCTCCGCAATTTCTTTATAAGTTCCGTTAACTAATTTCTCACGAATCGCTTCAAAAGCAGTTAAGGTTTCATCGATATCTGCTAATGTATGAGAAGCTGTTGGAATCATTCTTAACAAAATAATCCCTTTTGGAATTACCGGATATACCACAATAGAAAGGAAAATACCATAATTCTCTCTTAAATCATTCACCATTACCATAGCTTCAGGAATACTTCCTTCCAGGTAAACCGGAGTGATACAGGTATTGGTATCTCCAATATTAAATCCTTTTTCTCTTAAACCGTTTTGCAATGCGTTTACATTCTCCCAAAGTTTATCTTTGATTTCAGATGAATTACGTAACAATTCCAAACGTTTCAATGAACCAATTGTCTGGATCATTGGTAATGCTTTAGCAAACATTTGCGAACGCAAGTTGTATTTTAAGTAATCAATTACGGTTTTATCTGCCGCTACAAAAGCTCCGATATTAGCCATAGATTTTGCAAAAGTCGAGAAGTAAACATCAATATCGTCCTGAACTCCTTGCTCCTCACCTGCTCCGGCTCCTGTTTTACCAAGTGTACCAAAACCGTGTGCATCATCTACTAACAAACGGAAATTGTATTTTTGTTTCATTGCAACAATTTCTTTCAATTTTCCTTGTTGCCCGCGCATTCCAAAAACACCTTCGGTAATAAATAAAATACCTCCACCTGTTTCCTCAGCCATTTTTGTAGCACGTTGCAGGTTTTTCTCCATACTTTCAAGATCATTGTGCTTGTAAGTAAAACGTTTCCCCATGTGCAAACGAACACCATCAATGATACAGGCATGAGAATCAACATCATAAACAATGATGTCGTTTTTAGTAACCAATGCATCTATAATAGAAACCATTCCCTGGTATCCAAAATTCAATAAATAAGCTGATTCTTTCATTACAAAAGCAGCCAATTCTTCTTCTAACTGTTCGTGGTATTTTGTATGTCCTGACATCATACGAGCTCCCATTGGGTAAGCAGCTCCAAACTGAATTGCAGCATCTGTATCTGCCTGACGAACTTCTGGATGATTCGCTAAACCCAGGTAATCATTTAAACTCCAGTTTAGAATATTTTTTCCGTGAAATGTCATTCTTGGTCCCAACTCTCCTTCTAACTTCGGGAAAACATAATAACCTTCTGCCTGAGAAGCCCATTTCCCTAATGGTCCTTTATTGTCCTGAATTCTTTCGAATAAATCTTTTACCATAATATATTGTGTAGTACTATTTTTATTTTATACAGGGTGCAAAAATAAATATTTATTCTGTGCTATCATAATAATTTAAAAATGATTATGACCAAAATTGTTCTTTGACAATTTTTCACCACAAAACTATCAAACACATACTACTTTTCCTAATAAACAAGCCTGTGATTCAAAAATACTGCAATTTATACCAGTTATAAATTCAGCGAAAAAAGCCCAAATCATTTTATTTTTACTAATTTTAAAGAGCATTTTAAAAAATGAATTACAAATTCTAAAACCAAAATAATGGCTTTAAGCACTTCAAAAGATCTAAAACTAGCCGTTCTTATTGATGCCGACAATGTACCTTACAGTAATGTAAAAGGAATGATGGAAGAAATTGCAAAGTTTGGAACACCAACCACTAAACGTATTTATGCTGACTGGACAAAACCAAATTCTAACGGCTGGAAAGCTGTTTTACTCGAACACGCCATCACCCCTATACAGCAATACAGTTATACCGTTGGAAAAAACTCTTCTGATTCTGCTCTTATAATCGATGCGATGGATTTACTTTATTCCGGAAAACTAGACGGTTTTTGCATTGTTTCCAGCGACAGCGATTTTACACGTCTCGCCATACGCCTGCGAGAATCAGGAATGAAAGTAATCGGTATTGGAGAAAAGAAAACGCCAAATTCTTTTATTGTAGCCTGCGACAGATTCATCTACATTGAAGTTCTGGACGGCGCTATTCAGAAGAAGAAACCCAAAGCTACTGCTACAACCGACACTAAAAAACCGGCCGAAAAGCCTGTTGAAAAACCTGCTGCAAAAGCACTTCATAAAATTGACGAACAAACAATCGAGCTTATCGAGGCTACCATCGAAGATATTGAAGACGATGATGGCTGGGCATTTTTAGGAGATGTCGGAAACCTTATTGTAAAGAAAAAACCTGAATTCGATCCCCGAAATTACGGTTTTTCTAAACTTACTCCTATGTTAAAATCATTAACGCATATTCTCGAAATCGACGAAAGAGAATCGGACAAAAAGGGCATTAAACATGTTTATGTACGTCTGCGCTTCAATTAACTACAAATTATTACTTTTTAAATACTGGTAAACATGAGAAAAAAATTCTTCATCTATGGATTCTTATTGTTTCTAATTGTTTTAGCAATTTATCTTTACACGAAACGAGGTTTTTTACTGGTAATTATTTTACCTATATTATTAGTGGTGGGTGTTTACAATGCCACCCAAAAGAAGCATGCCATTTTAAGAAACTTTCCGGTTTTGGGTTATTTCAGGTATTTATTTGAGATGATTGCACCCGAAATCCAACAGTATTTCATTGAGCGCTCAACGGATGGAAAACCATTTTCCAGAAATCAGCGTTCTTTAGTCTACCAAAGAGCCAAAAATATTGACTCAAGTACTCCCTTTGGAACACAACAAAACCTCAATCACGACAGTTACGAAGGAATAAAACATTCTATTTTTCCTGCAAAAGTCAACGAAGAGCTACCTCGTGTTTTAGTAGGTGGCAAAGATTGTAAGCAACCTTATCTGGCCTCTTTATTTAATGTATCGGCAATGAGTTTTGGATCTCTAAGCGAAAATGCCGTTCGTGCCATAAACATTGGTGCTCAAAAAGGAAATTTCTATCAAAATACCGGAGAAGGCGGTTTAACCGAATTTCACCTTGCCGGAGGTGGCGACATTACATGGCAAATTGGTACTGGGTATTTTGGCTGTCGGGATACTGAAGGTAACTTTAGTCCTGAAAAATTTTCAGAAAAAGCCAATCTTCCCAATGTAAAAATGATCGAAATTAAACTTTCACAAGGTGCAAAACCAGGTCATGGCGGAGTACTTCCAGCGAGAAAAAACACAGAGCAAATTGCCAAAATCAGAGGGGTTGAACCTCACACAATGATCCTGTCTCCTCCCGGACACCACGCTTTTTCAGACAGCAAAGGTCTTATTCATTTTATTGCCCAATTGCGTGAGTTATCCAATGGAAAACCTATTGGTTTTAAATTGTGTATCGGAAATACAGCCGAATTTGAAGCCATCTGTCACGAAATGATCGCCGAAAATATTTTCCCTGATTTTATCACAGTAGACGGTGCCGAAGGCGGTACTGGAGCTGCTCCGCTGGAATTTGCCGATGGTGTAGGAATGCCGTTTGAGCCTGCCCTGATATTTGTAAACAAAACATTAATCGGTTTAAACATCCGTGATAAGATTCGCATTATTGGAAGCGGAAAGATCATTTCGGGATACTCTATTTTACATGCGGTGGCTCTGGGTGCTGATATGTGTAACAGCGCGCGTGGCTTTATGTTTTCTTTGGGCTGTATTCAGGCATTGCGTTGTCATAATAACGAATGTCCAACCGGAGTAGCCACTCAAAACAAAATGCTGATGAAAGGTTTGGTTGTCACCGATAAATCTGATCGTGTGTACCATTTTCACAAAAACACATTACACTCTGCCAACGAACTTTTAGCTGCAGCAGGTAAAAAAAGTTTCAGCGAGGTCGACATCAATATTTTCATGCGTGGTGACGAATTTGGCAATTTATCCGACAACTATTTCCCGGACAATTTAACAAATGTAACAAAACATTAAAAATTTACCTATAAAATAAAAACCAATACATAGCTTTTTTATTACATTTGTATAGTTATTGATTTATTTAACCATTAAGATAAATCGCTAATCTTTTAACCTAACTAAACAATTTAATCATGCTATTAACACCCAAAGGATATCGCATAGAAATGCTTGATCACCATCAAAGAGCAAATCTGGCAAATGATCTTATTCATGGATTTAAAAATGTTTCTGAATACATTAATGGTGTTTGCTACGAAACCGTTGCATACGTTCAGTATTTACTAAATCCCACAAAAATTTCACTCCGCGAGATGGAAACCATTACAGGTAAAAATTGGGTGGAGAAATTCACCACACAGCGAGAGTGGACAGGCGAAATAATTCCTGCAGGAACCGCCATTGGCTTTTACCGCATAAACTCAAGCGGTTTCTTCCATTTTGCCTTATCCTCAGGAGGAACGCAAATTCGTGCCGTTAACGGATTAACACTTGGAGCAAGCTGGACCTTTGAAGTCAATCTTCCAGCTGTTCTTGGCCCAAGAAATGAAGACGGTACGTACAACTACGACAATAGCAAAATCAGGGTATATTTAATGTACCTTTAATATTGTACTAAAGCAAAAAAAAGCCCTATCCCTTATTGTTATTATTTTAACAAGTTCGGAAGGGCTTCTTTATTTATAACCTCTTTTGCCAAAACCGTATTATCATCGGCCAGGAAATAAGTATCAAATTTTACTCCTTCTTCTACCAATTCCTGAGGAATCTGATTTTCCTTTATCATTTCTTTCAGTAGTTTTGGAAACGATGCAGCGGCGGCTCCTTTATTAGATTCGTTTTGTTCCAGATTGGTTTCAAACCTTAATTCAATTTTACCATCTTCCATATAACCTCTTGCGGTAGTAAGCGTTATGTTTTCTTTATGAAAATTCTTAGCCGTACTAGTATTATAGGTAATCACATACTCCTGAAGTTTTTGCTTGGTATTTTTACAACTAACCAATGACATCAGTACAACTACAGCAAACAAAGTTGGTATTATTTTTTTCATCACAATCTTTCTTTTTTACAATTCTTTAAATTCTAAAACTGCCTCAAGATACTAATAATCTTCTTATTTTTTAAAACTGAAAAGAAAATCCCTTTTTAGCTTTCAATTGCATCAAATCGCTGTTATTTGAACTCCATATTCTTATCTTTGTTTTACTAAAAAAAGCAATAATAAAATTGAAAAAACGAAGAATCCATTACCTATTCCTGTTTCTTTGTGTCGTTTGCTGTGGAATTCTCTCCAGGAAAATTGCAGTAATTCCATTATGCTTCGGAGATGCCTTGTACGCCATAATGATGTATTTATTAGTCAGAATCCTGTTTTTAAACCAAAAAATCACTACTGCAGTACTTCTTTCATTGACTATTTGCTACAGCATAGAATTTTTTCAGCTTTATCAGGCAGATTGGATTATCGCGCTTAGAAAAACACTCTTTGGCAGATATGTACTGGGACAAGGTTTTTTATGGAGTGATCTTCTTGCCTATACCGTAGGAATTGCAATTGCTTTTATTGTCGAAAAATTTACCTTAAATTATACTACTTATGAAACTCGTTTTCGCATCAAACAACAAAAATAAAATCAAAGAAATACAAAGTATTCTCCCTGAAAGCATAAAAATAGTGAGCCTTGAAGATATTGGCTGTTTTGAAGAAATAGAAGAAACGGCAAATACGATTGAAGGAAATGCCATTTTGAAAGCTAATTACGTAACCCAAAAATACGGTTACGATTGTTTTGCAGACGATTCGGGTCTGGAGGTTACTGCTTTAAATGGTGAACCTGGCGTATATTCTGCCCGATATGCCGGCAGACAACGCAATGCCGATGACAATATGAATAAGCTATTAGATGCCTTAAAAGACCAGTCGGACCGCAGCGCCCAGTTCAAGACCGTTATTACCTTAAACTTAAACGGAGAACAGCATTTGTTTACCGGAATCGTAAAAGGGACTATTACTTTGGAAAAAACCGGAGATCAGGGTTTTGGCTATGATCCGATTTTTCAGCCTGAAAATTATACCCAGACATTTGCCGAATTACCCTTAGAAATCAAAAATAAAATAGGTCATCGCGGAAAAGCAACTCAGCAACTAATTGATTTTCTGAGTTCAGCCAAATAATTGTTTAAAATACAACATTTTAGAGTACAAAATTGATATTTCACGACGTTTTTTTTTTGAAAATTCTTCGATTTCCGATAAAAATGATTTTACATTAAACATAACTTTTTGATAATCAAATCATAACAAATACATAATTCTTAAAAGAGCATTAGTTTATCTGAATAATTAACAGTAATTTTGCACCCTATTTTAAATACACATATGAATAAATTTGAACAATTAGGATTGAATGAATCGTTACTGAAGGCGATTTTAGATCTAGGATTTGAAAATCCGTCAGAGGTACAGGAAAAGGCGATTCCCCTATTATTGGAAAAAGACACAGATATGGTTGCGTTGGCTCAGACAGGGACAGGGAAAACGGCAGCTTTCGGTTTTCCGCTAATTCAAAAAATTGATGCTGACAACAGAAATACACAGGCATTAGTTTTATCGCCAACACGAGAACTTTGTTTACAGATTACCAACGAACTTAAAAACTACGCAAAATACGAGAAAGGTATTAATGTTGTAGCAGTTTACGGCGGGGCTAGTATTACAGAGCAAGCCAGAGAAATAAAAAGAGGGGCACAAATTATTGTGGCTACTCCGGGAAGAATGCAAGACATGATTAACAGAGGATTGGTTAACATTAAAAACATAGATTACTGTGTGCTTGATGAGGCTGACGAAATGTTAAACATGGGATTTTATGACGATATCTGCGCGATCTTATCAGATACTCCAGATGAAAAAAGCACATGGTTGTTCTCTGCAACTATGCCACAAGAGGTTGCCAGAATTGCAAAACAATTTATGAGCGAACCTGTAGAAATTACAGTTGGAACAAAAAATTCAGGTTCAGCAACGGTTTCTCACGAATTTTACTTAGTAAATGCACGTGACCGTTATGAAGCTTTGAAACGTTTAGCCGATGCAAACCCGGATATTTTCTCTGTGGTTTTCTGTCGTACTAAAAGAGATACTCAGGCTGTAGCCGAAAAATTAATTGAAGATGGATACAGCGCTGCTGCCTTACACGGAGATTTATCTCAGGCGCAACGTGATGGTGTAATGAAATCTTTCCGTGGAAGACAAATTCAGATGCTTGTTGCTACTGACGTTGCTGCACGTGGTATTGACGTTGACAACGTAACACACGTTGTGAACTACCAATTGCCGGATGAAATCGAAACCTACAACCACCGTTCAGGTCGTACAGGTAGAGCAGGAAAATTAGGAACTTCTATTGTAATTGTTACAAAAAGTGAGTTGCGTAAAATTTCTTCTATCGAAAGAATCATCAAGCAAAAATTCGAAGAAAAATCTATTCCATCCGGAATTGAAATCTGCGAAATTCAATTGTTGCACTTAGCAAACAAAATTAAAGATACTGAAGTTGATCACGAAATTGACAACTATTTACCAGCAATCAACAATGTTCTTGAAGGTTTATCTAAAGAAGAACTGATTAAGAAAATGGTTTCAGTTGAATTTAACCGTTTCATCGCTTACTACAAAAAGAACAGAGATATTTCTTCTCAAGCTTCAGGAGAAAGACGCGACAGAAACGATTCTGAACCAAGAGAATTCAATAACAACGGAGCAGTTCGTTATTTTGTAAACATCGGTTCAAGAGATAATTTCGATTGGATGTCTCTTAAAGATTACTTAAAAGAAACATTAGACTTAGGTCGTGATGACGTTTTCAAGGTAGATGTAAAAGAAGGTTTCTCTTTCTTTAACACAGACCCTGAGCACACAGATAAAGTAATGGAAGTATTAAACAACGTACAATTAGAAGGACGTCGTATTAATGTTGAAATTTCTAAAAATGATGGTGGCGGAAGACGTGACCATAACGGACGCAGTGGTGGCGGACGTAGCTCTGGCGGACCAAGAAGAGAAGGAAGCTTTGCTCCAAGACGTGAAGGTTCTGGCGGTGGATTCAGAAGCGACAGAAACTCAGCTCCTAGAGAAGGTGGTTTCAGAAGCGACAGAAACTCTGCTCCAAGAAGAGAAGGTGGTTTCAGAAGCTCAGCTCCAAGAAACGAAGGCAGCTCAGACAGAGCTCCAAGACGTTCTGAAAGCTTTGGTGATTCACCAAGACCAAGAAGACCAAGAAGAGATTAATACTTTGATTTCTTAAAATATAAATCCCAAATTCCAGACATAATTGGAATTTGGGATTTTTTTATACGAGGAATCTTTCTCCTTAGCTCTTTTTAGTTAAATCCTAAAAGCAATCCTTTTTGCTTTGTTAATTTTCTTATAATTATATTCAAAGACTGCAAAATATTTAATCCCGATTCACTACTTTTAGTGCTTTAAATCAGGATATGAAATATTTCGCAGTTTTCTTTTTTACAATACTATCAGCCGTTGGTTTCGCACAAGACGCCGAGTCTACAGCACCACAGAGAGTTTCAGGTTACGTAATCAACGACAATACCAAACAGCCTCTTCCTAATGTAAATATCATCAACACCAACAAAGTACGCGGTGCAAAGTCTGATGCCAAAGGATATTTTGAAATCGATGTTCAGCTTAATGACACCATTCACTTCTCTATTTTAGGTTTTCAATCTTTAAGAATCAGAGTAACCAATGACTGGATTAAAAACAAAGTAACCCGCATTCAGCTGACCGAAAAAGCAATTGCACTGGAAGAAGTAATTATTGCTCCTTTTAACCTGACAGGCTATCTTGAGGTCGATTCAAAATTAATTCCAACCAAAGAAAATTATCGCTATAGTATTTCAGGCCTTACACAAGGTTACGAAGCGGGTGAATACTCACCAAATGCCTTTGGAAAAGTCCTGGGTTCTATTTTTAACCCTGCCGATATGCTTTACAATTTCTTTGGAAAAAATGGAAAAGAACTCAAGAAACTGAAAGAAATGCGAAAGGACGATACCGTTCGTAATTTACTGGAATCAAAATACGATCGTGAAACTGTCTCTGTACTTTTAGGCATTAGTAAAGACGAAATCCCTGAAATCCTGCAACGCTGTAACTATTCAGACTCTTTTATACAAACCGCAAATGATTTACAGATTATGGACGCTATTAGCGGATGTTACGAACAATATAAAGTACTAAAAAGGAATTAAACTCTACTTTTAAATCAAAATATACAAATCCTCAATCCGAAAGGTTGGGGATTTTTTTTCGCTTTTTTTGAAATAACAAGGTTGCAACCCTACTCTACATTTCAATACTTAGCATAAAATGTAGCGTTTGACATTTTTTTTGACTAAATTAGACAGCTTACTACTCTTGAGAATTCAGTTTCCAAAATATAACACCACCAATACCATGACTGATATTACACAGAAAATCCTAAATTTTATTGATCTCCAAAAAGGAGAAGAAAATAAAAAATCGGTAATAGAAAACATAACCAGTGCCATATCCTTTAGAGGATCCAACATCTGGATTCTTGCCTGCGCCATTATTATCGCCTCTGTAGGCTTAAATGTAAACTCTACGGCCGTTATCATAGGTGCTATGCTTATTTCTCCTTTAATGGGCCCTATTGTGGGTGCGGGTTTTGGTTTAGGGATGTATGATTTTGAGCTTCTGAAAAAATCAATGAAAAACCTGTTGATTGCAACAGTAGTGAGCTTAACAACCTCGGCGATTTATTTTTACATCAGTCCGTTCAAAGAAGCCCAGTCTGAGTTATTAGCCCGAACTTCTCCCAATATTTACGACATTTTAATTGCCTTTTTTGGCGGTTTAGTAGGTGTAATTGCCGTTACCAGAGTCGAGAAAGGAAATCCGATTCCGGGGGTAGCAATTGCAACCGCGCTTATGCCGCCGCTTTGCACAGCCGGTTACGGACTGGCACTGGGAAATTATACCTACTTTTTTGGTGCGCTTTATCTTTATACAATCAATTGCGTATTTATTTGTATTGCGACTTTTGTGATCGTAAAATTCTTAAACTATCCCGTTACCAAACAATTGGATTTACACCTGCAGAAGAGAGTAAAATATGGCATTACACTACTTATCTTGCTATTAATTGTACCGAGCATCTATTTTGCCTATCAATTGTACGTTCAAAAAAGCTATACTTCCAGAACCGAAATTTTTATACAAAACGAATTTCTCGATAAGGACTACCCTATTATTTACAAGAAAATCAAATACAACACTACTCCCAAAAGAATTGAACTGGCTTTTTTAGCCAAAAAATTCAACGATGAAGAAATTATTGATTTAAACAAAAAACTGAGCAATTACGACCTGCCTAACACCGAATTGATTATCAGACAGGATACTGTTAATTTAAGAAAAGACATTATGAATCAAATTAACAGCAATCAAAGTGTGGTTGATCAGAAAGATATCTTAATTAATACACTTCGAAGTCAATTAGAACAATACCAATTCAACACAACGCAGATCAATAACGAAGCTAAAATACTTTTCCCCGCTATTAGTTCCTTAAAAATTGGAAATTATAATATTGAAGGAGAATCTAATAAATCAAAGATAATCCCCGTAATTTTATTTCAAAGCAAGAAAAAAGTCGATTTAGAAACCAAACAAAAAATGAAATTATGGCTAAAAGAGCGACTTGCAAAAGATTCTGTTGAAGTATATCAGCAAAACAACTAATAAACAAATCATTAAAATAAAAAAATTATGTCAAAAGGTCAGGATTCTAAGAAAACAACAAAAAAAGAACCGTTAAAAACGGCTAAAGAGAAAAAAGAAGAAAAGAGGGAGAAGAAAAATGCTCCTAAGAGAGATTAGTTTTTAGTCGCAGTTTTCAGTCTCAGTGTACAGTCGCAGTTTTCAGTTCTTTAAGACTGAATACTGCGACTGCGACTGAATACTATTATTTAACCGGAATATTCGAAAGAATTTCTAAAACAAATTTCCAGTATTTCTGTGCTGATGAGATACTTGCTCTTTCGTCAGGAGAATGCGCACCGTGAATTGTTGGTCCAAAAGAAATCATATCCATGTCCGGATAATTTGTCCCTAAAATTCCGCACTCTAAACCTGCATGACAAGCTACTACTTTTGGTTTCTCATTATTTTGTTTTTCATAGATCCCAACCAAAGTGTCCAGGATTTCAGAATTAACATTTGGAGTCCAACCAGGATAAGAACCTGAAAGTTCTACTTCACAACCTACCAATTCGAAAGCAGAACGCAAAGCATTAGCCAAATCAAATTTTGAACTTTCAACAGAAGAACGCGTTAAACAACCAATTGTTATTTCGCCATCTTTTACAATTACTCTCGCAATGTTGTTGGACGTTTCTACTAAATCCTCCATATCAGCACTCATTCTGTAAACACCATTGTGAGCTGCATAAAGTGCACGAATAATACCTTCCTGAACTCCTAAATCCATTACTTTCTCAGGCAAATCGCATTTTACGATTTCGATCGATAAGTTAGGTTCAGTAGTTTTATATTCGGCTTTAATATCATTGATGATTTCCTGCATATCAAAAATGTAGGCTTCATCAAACATTTCAGAAATGATTACTTTTGCAACACTTTCTCTTGGTATCGCATTTCTCAAACTTCCTCCATTAATTTCAGCTACCTGCAATCCGAAGTTTTCAAAAGCATCAAACAACAAACGATTCATAATTTTATTAGCATTACCTAATCCTTTATGAATATCCATTCCCGAGTGCCCTCCATTAAGTCCTTTCACCGTAATGATATGACCTACCGATCCTTCAGGAACTTCTTCTTCATTGTAAGTTCTTGTAGCCGTTACATCAATTCCTCCTGCACAACCAATATCAATTTCATCATCCTCTTCTGTATCTAAGTTTAAAAGAATCTGCCCTTGCAAAATACCTCCTTTAAGGTTTAAAGCCCCAGTCATTCCGGTTTCTTCATCAATTGTAAACAAAGCTTCGATTGCCGGATGCGGAATATCTTTACTTTCCAAAATCGCCATAATTGTCGCTACCCCAAGTCCGTTATCAGCACCAAGTGTAGTCCCGCGCGCACGAACCCAGTCACCATCCACATACATGTCAATTCCTTGTGTATCGAAATCAAAAACAGTGTCTGCATTTTTCTGGTGCACCATATCAAGATGCCCCTGCATTACAATTGCCTTGCGGTTTTCCATTCCCGGAGTTGCCGGTTTTCTGATGATTACATTTCGAATTTCGTCTTCAAAAGTTTCTAAACCTAAGCTGTTTCCAAAGTCTTTCATAAATTCAATTACACGCTCTTCTTTCTTTGACGGACGCGGAACGGCATTTAAATCGGCAAACTTATTCCATAGTGCCTTTGGTTCCAGATTTCTTATTTCCTGACTCATTATATTTTGTTTGTAGTTTAACAATTAAGAGTCCCAAAGTTACAAAGTTTAAATGCTTTTTTCGTCACAAATTTCATAAATTAGCAGTAATCTTATGTGTAAAAAACAAATTGCGCAAAACGCTTCTTTTTTAGTTCTAATATTGTATTTATATTTACGTATCCAAATTTAAAATTGTGAAATCAAAATACATCTTACCTCTATTTCTACTTGTTCAGATTGTTCTTTTAAAGCTTCTCTCCTGCTTTCCGAAATTTATTGAAGAGGTTTACAGTAACGGATTGTATTTAAAAATCGCATCGTTTTCGAGAATCCTTTTAGGCAAAATTCCTTTTTCTATTGGAGATATCATCTACTCTATTTTGATTTTATTTTTGATGAAATGGATCTGGAAAACCCGTAAAACCTGGAAACAGCAATGGAAAGATCATCTTTTAAAGGCTTTAAGTATACTCTCGATATTTTACTTTTTCTTCCACCTGCTTTGGGCACTGAATTATTACAGGGAACCTCTTTTCGAAAAAATGAAGATCCAAAAAGAATATACCGATGCCGAATTACTGTCTTTTACCAAAAGACTAATTGTAAAAACAAACGAAATTCAGTTTCAGATTACCAAAAACAACAATTCAAAGATTGTCTTCCCCTACTCTCAAAAGGAGGCTTTTAAAATGAATTTAAACGGATATGAAAATCTGGCCAAAGAACATTCTTATTTCAAATACGAAATTCCCAGTGTCAAAAAATCGCTTTTTAGTCTTCCTTTGACTTATATGGGGTTTGGAGGTTATTTAAATCCATTCACCAATGAAGCACAGGTAAATGATTTACTGCCCATGTATAATTTCCCGGTAACAACTTGTCATGAAATGGCACATCAAATGGGTTATGCAAGCGAGAGTGAGTGCAATTTTATTGGCGTACTGGCCTCTGTTAAAAACGATAATTTGTATTACCAATATTCCGGCTATAGCTTTGCACTACGGTATTGTTTAGGAATCTGGCAGGTTAAAAACGAAACTATTTTTAAACAGTTAAAAAAACAAACCCATCCCGGAATTTTAAAAAACTATCAGGAAAGTCAGGATTTCTGGAAACAATACGATACTTTTATAGATAAAGGATTTCATATTTTTTATGACAATTTTTTAAAGATCAACCATCAAAAAGACGGTTTGGAGGGGTATAGTAAATTTGTAGATTTGATGGTGAATTACTATAAAACCAGAGCGTTATAAACGTTTATCGCGAATTAGGTTAAAATTGCTGATATAAATTACACGGATTTTTAATCTGTGGCAGAAAAAAAATAATCGTAAGCTGTAACAAAATAGCTTTCAGTACTACTAATCATTTTATGAGCGAAAATCTAGAACAGTCATTTGTTGCGCAACTGCAGGCAAATCAGAATATAATCCACAAAATATGTCGATTATATACTGCCGGCGAAGATGCTCACAAAGATTTGTTTCAGGAAATCACCATTCAGCTCTGGAAAGCATATCCAAAATTTAGAGGCGACAGCAAGTTTTCGACCTGGACGTATCGTGTTGCCTTAAATACTGCCATAACCCTATACCGAAAAACGAAACGAACCGTATCGACCGTAGAATATGAAAGTCATCAGCATTTTATAAAAGATGTCGATTACAATTATGAAGAAGAAGAACAGATTAAATTGATGTACAAAGCCGTTTATCAGCTTAATGACATCGAAAAAGCATTAGTTTTTATGTATTTAGAAGACAAAGATTATCAAGAAATAGCAGAAACCTTAGGAATCAGCGAAGTGAATGCTCGTGTGAAAATGAACCGAATTAAAGGGAAACTTAAAAAAATACTAAATCCTTAAAAATTATTATGAAAGAACTGGATTTATTAAAAAAAGACTGGCAAAAGAACTCGGATTCTTTTGAACAAATATCGGAAAAGGAAATCTACAAAATGATTCACAAAAAATCATCTTCGATCGTGAAGTGGATTTTAATTATTAGCATTTTGGAGGTTCTGTTCTGGACGCTATCAAACTACTTCTCTAATGTCGACGCCGATTTAAAGCGAATGAATCATCCTGAGATTATTCTCTTTATGGATATTTTGATGTATTTCAATTATGTTGTGATTTTTGTTTTTATTTTCTTTTTCTATAAAAACTACAAAACCATCACCACTACGGTTTCTACTAAATTGTTAATGAGCAGTATATTGAAAACCCGAAAAACAGTTCAATATTATGTTTGGTACAATTTAGGCATGCTTGTCGTTTCGTCTATACTCAGCTTTTTCATCGGGTATGTTTACAACCCCGATATGGCACTGATTAGAGAAAAACTGGCCTTAAACGGAAAAGCAATGCTGTTTTCGATTGGCGCGATGGTATTACTTACGGTAGTGCTTTTTGGAATGTTCTGGTGCATCTACAGATTGCTTTACGGAACTTTATTGCGCAGGTTGTACGCCAATTATAAGGAGTTGAAGAAAATTGATTTTTAACGAGAGGTACTGAGATGCTAAGATTCTAAGGCGCTAAGGTTCTAAGAAACTAAGTTTATTTTGAAACCTGAAACCTGAAACAAAAAAAAAAACAATCTAAAATCAGAAATCTAAAATTACTAGTAGTCCCATCTTCTCATTTTATTCAGTTCTTCCTCTACTTTAATTTCTTCAGCCGGAATAACTTTTAAAAATGAAGGATGTTGTTCGATCGCATATTCTACTTTTTCAACGATTTCTTCGATGGTATCGTTTTCATAGTCAATATCAAGAGGCTCTTTGATGATAAACGATTGCAGGATTCCTTTCTTCTTCATTCGCAGTCCTTTTTTATCAAACGAACGACGGAAACCATCTATAACGATCGGAATTACAACAGGTTTGTGTTGTTTTATGATATGCGCTGTCCCTTTACGAACAGGTTTAAACGATTTAGTTGTTCCCTGCGGAAATGTAATTACCCAGCCATCTTCAAGTGCAATTTTGATGTTTTCAGTATCGTTTGGATTAACATCGCGTTTTTCTGTAACATCAACACCTTTTGCACGCCAGGTTCTCTCGACCGTAATTGCCCCAACATAAGCCAGAATTCTTGGCAATAAACCCGCCTGCATGGTTTCTTTGGCAGCAACATAATAAATATTCATCTTCGGCTGCCACAAATAACCAATATTCTTAATGGTATCCTGACGTCCGCTTAAACTTGCGTTAAACACATGAAACATGGCTACAACATCGGCAAAATAGGTTTGGTGATTTGATATAAACAAAACATTTGTATCTGGCAGTGTTTTAATGATTTCAGATCCTTCAATCTGCAATTCATTAAAACCTCTATATCTTTGGTGAGTCATGGCACCCAAAATACGGATCAACCATTTCTTGATGAATAATATATGTCCAAAAGGATTTCGTTTAAACAATCCCATAGCTGTCAAATGTATTTTTTTGTTAGGACGCAAACATACAAAATTTATTCTTTTAGCGATAGTATAATACAATTTCGAAAATAAACTGCTATAACTATGAATATCAAATTGTTAATTTTTACTTTTTATGTCTTGTCTCCAAAAGTCATTTTTAAAACATCTCTCAGTTCACTCAATATCATGGCCGTCGCTCCCCAAACAATATGATTTTGGATGTTAAATGCCGGAACTAAAGCATCATTGGCATAAGAAGTTGATAATGTGACTTCGATCACAATTTCGTCATTCAGAAAAACCGATAGTGGTAATTCTATGATATCGGCTACTTCTCTGATATCCGGATAAAACAAAAGTTCCTCTTCGGAAATCCCTAAAAAAGGATGTACCAAAAAATTACTTGGCGGAATATACATGGGCGTAAAGTGTTTGATTACCTTTATTTTTTCGGGTACAACACCTACTTCTTCGTGAGTTTCCCGCAAAGCTGTCTTTTCATAATCGGCATCAGTCAATTCGTATTTCCCTCCAGGGAATGCAATTTGTGACGAATGAACTCCATTATAGGCATTTCGGACGATCAGTACCAAATGTGTTTTTCCGTTTTTGGGGTAAAACAACATCATAACGGCCGCAATACGCGGATTTTTATCTTTTAAGTCAAGATTCTTTAAGGCTTCGAGGCGTTCTTTTGGAGCCATTTTACTATGTGCCGACTCCGCCGGCAATACTACCGGTATTAAATCAGGAACATATTGCAAAAAATCTTGAAAATCCATAAGCAAAGTTTATTTTTGTACTTTTAAATAAAATATAAATATAGTCCAGAAAACGCGGTTCTACAAGTTTTCTAAAATCAAGACCTAAAAATGTACAGTAAAGAAGAATCACAAAAGATAAAAAGAGAATTCTGGGTAGCATTCGCTGAAAAATATCCTCGTAAATGGGTACTTTATGATACCAAAATTAAAGATTTCTCTTTTAAATTTTATGTTGATAATAAAAAAGCACAGGTTTTAATCGATATTGAACACCGAAGTGATGAAAAACGAAATGCTTATTTTGAAAAAATTGAAGCGTTGAAAAGTATTTTGGAAGAAGAATTTATTAAAGATTTGGTTTTCGAACAAAACTACACCCTCGAAAGCGGCAAAACGATTAGCCGAATCTGGGTCGAAAAATTAGGTATAGGTTTCAGCAACCGAAACAACTGGGATGCCATTTTTGATTTCTTCAACGAAAACATGCATGCTCTTGAGATGTTTTACTTAGAGTATGACGAATTTATTAAAGATATTGAGTCTTAAGGAAAGATACTAAGGCGCTGAGACGCTAAGGTTCTAAGGTTTTTAAATAATAAACCCGACAGGTTTTTAAAGTCAGTCGGGTTTATTATTTTCTTTCCTTTATGATGATTTCTATATCCCTAGTTTCTGAAAAAGAAGTATTAAAATAAAAATGATAACAAGCCTGTAATAATTGTTCCAGCCTTCTTTCTTTTTTTGATCCTTAGAGGCATTTTGGTTGTATTTATACCATAAATATCCATTGTATACTAAGATCAACACATAAAGCCCTATTAGCAAATTACTCCAAATCATAATGTGTTCCTCCCCTCTTTTAATATTGTTTTACTATGGAACTGTTCCATAACTCAAATTTATATCATTACATAAATTTGTCTTATCCAAAAAACGGGTAATTCATACATCTTTTTCTCATACACAAAGGACAATCAATACATTACGCAAACTGATTAATATTTAAGAAGTGCATCAACTAATGATCCGGGATATTACCAACAAATGTACTACTACAGCCCATTCATCTAAAATTAAACCCGACAGGTTTTTAAAACCTGTCGGGTTTGAATATAGTAATTTCGAAAAAAACGTGTTATTTACATCCTTAAAACTACACGCTAAAAATATTATAAACAATAATACGGTCGTCGTAGTTGATATAAAGCTGTTTACGGAAATCCTGTTTTTTTCGGGTGATGATCGATAGCTTACAGGCCGTACCATCATTGTCTTTACACATAAAAGAATACACAATATCGGTATCGTTTTCTTCGCGTTCGATATAATCTAAAATACTAAAAAGCTGAATTTCCTGCGAATAAACCACAATTCTGTGTTTATTAGTATCCAGAATCACCGACAAATTGACCAAATCAAGATCAGACCACTCTCCCCATTTTCCTTTTTCATTCTTTTCTAAGACACTAAAACCTGAAGTTTTAAATTGATAAGACTGACTATAAGCTTGCTGTAAACCAAGTCCGAAAAAAAGTAAAAATATAAAAGTGCGTGTAGGTTTCATGTTGTAGTTCTTGGGGGGTAATTTAGAATTCAAATTTAACCTTTTCCTCGCAGGCAGCTTCAAAATCGGACATCATTTGTTGAATAATTTTCTCGACGGGCAAAATTTCATGAATTAATCCTGCGACTTGCCCTATTTCGAGTTCTCCCTCTTCAAGATCTCCTTCAAACATTCCTTTTTTTGCTCTTGCTCTGCCTAAAAGCGCTACCAAATCTTCTTTTGAAGGACATTGCTCATACAATTCCTGAACATCCTGATAGAATTTGTTTTTAACCAATCGAACCGGAGCCAGTTCTTTTAGCGTCAATTGTGTATCGCCTTCTTTAACCTTAAGAATAGTGTCTTTGAAATTATCATGAGCCGAAGATTCTACCGAAGCAGCAAAACGGCTTCCCACCTGAACACCATCGGCACCCAGAATCATAGTAGCCAGCATTCCTCTGCCTGTTGCAATTCCTCCGGCGGCAATAACTGGTATCTGAATTTTTTCTTTAACCATTGGGATTAAAGTCAGCGTTGTCGTTTCATCACGTCCATTGTGCCCGCCTGCCTCAAATCCTTCAGCAACAATAGCATCAACTCCTGCCTCTTGGGCTTTTAAAGCAAAAATACTGCTGCTGACTACATGTACTACTGTAATTCCTTTTTCTTTTAAAAAAGAGGTCCAGGTTTTTGGGTTTCCGGCAGAAGTGAAAACAATTTTCACCCCTTCTTCAACCACAATATTCATAATTTCTTCGATATTGGGATACAGCATCGGAATGTTAACACCAAAAGGTTTACTGGTTGCTTTTTGACATTTCTGAATGTGCTGGCGTAATACTTCAGGATACATCGAACCTGCTCCAATTAAGCCCAAACCTCCTGCATTACTTACTGCAGCTGCTAATTTATAACCACTGTTCCAAATCATTCCTCCCTGAATAATTGGATATTTAATATCAAAAAGTTGTGTAATTCTGTTCATTCAAAAATGTAATTATTGTTTGATTATCTTTCCTGTTTTATGAAGTCCATTAGCCTCAAAAGTATAAAAATAGAGCCCGCTTTTTAACGCTTCAACAGAAAGAATTGGATTTTGATTGGTAATTTGTTTTTCGATTAGCTTTTGTCCTAAAACCGAGTAAATGGAAACAAAAGCGGTATTGTTTTCAAACAAAAAAGAAAGTGTTGTTTGAGTAGGATTTGGAAATACAGAAAACCCAGTATCTAAAGACTCGAAATTCTCTACTCCTAAGCTGGCTCCAAAATTTGGAATACCATAACCATAATTGTTATTGGGTGCAGCATATCGATCGGAAGACTGCAAAATCATTTGTCGAATCTCTTTATTGGTTTTGGATGGAAAAGCCTGCCACAAACAAGCAATCATCCCGGCCATTATTGGACAGGAAAATGAAGTACCGTCTATCGTAATTATGTTTCCTGCAGTATCAGACACAACAGCAGCAGTTCCCTGCGCCATAACTTCCGGTTTAATCCTTCCGTCATAACTTGGTCCGATCGAACTAAAACCGGATTTTACTTTTGAAGCTGTGACAGATCCTACAGTAATTACCGAAACGGCATCTGCCGGTCCGCCAATATGAGGTTCTGAACTAACTCCTTCATTTCCTGCCGAAGCTACAACGATTATACCTTTACTAAAAGCCAGTTCGGCACCACGGGAGATAAAATTAGTTGTACCATTCATATCACTATAAGTATGAGTATAACTGGCATTATCAAACTCAAAATAGCCCAGCGAAGTTGTTATAATATCAGCTCCTACACGATCCGCTTCTTCTGCTGCTTCTACCCAATAGGATTCTTCAACAGGGTTTTCGGTAGGATCATATTCTGTAATGAATAAATAGTACGAAGCATCGGGAGCAGTACCCACTAAGGAATTTTCTTTATAACCGCCCATCGTTGAAAGTACCATTGTTCCATGACTATCCCCTGTATAAAAATTGGCATTTTTATTCACGAAATCATAACCTCCTAATATCTGATGGTTATCGATTAGTTTCTTAAAAGGTAAAGCGGTATTAACGCCCGGAAAACCGGCATCTAAAACGGCAATTATTTTTCCGGAACCTGTTTTATTCTGTTGATGTAAAACCTTTCCGTTTAACATCTCGATCTGATTTCCAGAAGAGCCGTAGGCATAATCGGTTTTCGATTTACGTTTGTCTTTTACGGGAGTAACCTGATTTTCTGTAATTTTTTTAGAAGTGGTATTCAGATTTTTATTGGCAAAAGTTACCTTATCTACAAATGACAACAATTTAAGTGCTAAGATATCAGATTGAGTTCCCCTGATATGAAGTGCATTTAACCATTTTGATTTTGCCATTATAGTAATCCCGGCGCTCGATCTAATCTGATTGATATAAGTCTCCTCTACAGGTGCATCGGTGACATCTAAGGCAATGTTTTGACTGGCTCTCCGATCTAGTGCGCGTTGTGTCAAGATTGAAAGAGGAGCATCTAAAGACGCTTGTGCATTTGGTTTATTTTTAAAATAGACCCATGCATCTTCCTGCGAAAACATCGCAGTAGATAAAATCAACAATAAAAACACAAAATAATGCTTCATGATTACTTTTTTAAAGGTGAAACCTCCGTAAAAAAGTATAAAGCTAAGAAATTACTCCCGAACCAACTAATTCATTCTCTAAATACCAGGCAACAAACTGTCCTTCTGTGATGGCAGACTGAGGTTCTTCGAAACTTACGTACATTCCGTTTTCAAATTGATGCAGAATTGCTTTCTGTAACGGCTGACGGTAACGTATTCTTGCCATTACTTCCATTTTCTCCCCTTCATTCAATTTCAAATCTTCACGAACCCAGTGTACTTCGGAGTTTCCAACAAACAATGCTTTTTTAAACAAACCAGGATGATTGCTTGTTAAACCGGTATAAATGGTATTGGTATCAACATCTGTTGCAATTACAAATAACGGATCTGTAGTACCGCCCACATTTAATCCTTTTCTTTGACCGTTTGTAAAATAATGTGCTCCCTGATGTTTGCCCATTACTTTACCCATTGTTGGAAGATAATCCAGTTTTTGAGAATCGATTTTTAATTCGTCTTCCAGAGAAATTCCTTCCGGCTTTTTGATAGTATAAATAGGATCATTTTTGTCAATTTGAACAATAAGACCTTCTTTAGGCTGCAATTTTTGCTGTAAAAATTCCGGTAAACGTACTTTTCCGATGAAACAAAGTCCTTGAGAATCTTTCTTTTCGGCAGTAACCAATTCCATTTCAGCAGCAATTTCACGCACTTCCGGTTTTGTCAAAGCTCCAATTGGGAACAAAGCTTTTGATAGTTGTTCCTGAGACAACTGGCATAAAAAGTACGACTGATCTTTGTTAACATCATTTCCGGCAATCAATTGATAAACCGTTTTTCCGTTCACTTCAATTTCACTTTTCTGGCAGTAATGCCCAGTCGCAACATAATCGGCTCCAAGGCTTAGAGCGATTTTCATAAAAACATCGAATTTAATTTCGCGGTTACAAAGTACGTCAGGATTTGGAGTTCTCCCTTTTTCGTATTCGTTGAACATATAATCAACAATTTTTTCTTTGTATTCTTCGCTTAAATCAACGGTTTGAAACGGTATACCTAATTTTTCGGCTACCAACAATGCATCGTTGCTGTCTTCTAACCATGGGCATTCATTAGAAATCGTAACCGAATCATCGTGCCAGTTCTTCATAAAAAGGCCAATAACTTCATATCCTTGCTGCTGCAATAAATAAGCCGCAACACTTGAATCTACTCCTCCGGAAAGTCCAACAACTACACGTTTCATTCTAAATCGTTTATATTTTTACAAGAGTGCAAAGATAAGCCCTATTTTTGAAAATTGCAGCAGTTTTGATTAGTTTATACAATGCCGTTGTAAATAAAACTTATTGTCCCTTTTACAAGCTTTGTAGGCGAATAAACTGATCACTTAGAAATCTGGGATACTGTATTAAAAAAATCTTTTTCAGAATATTTATGGTAACTAAACTTATTCCGTTTTACGTTTAGAATCTGCCTGATAACTACTTTTAGGATCACTCATGTTTACTTCTTTGGTCAGCTTTCCTTTTAGGTAAAATTGCCACATGCCGGCCTTTTTGCCTTTTAGAAATTTTCCTTTAGAAGCTACGACACCATCAGAATCGTAAAAAACAGCATCGCCATTGTATTCATTATTCTTAAATGTACTTTGCTCCAGAAGAATACCGTTTTGCCCGTACTTCTTATAAATCCCCTCTTTAAGACCGTCTTTATACGTCATCTCTTCGGCAATTTTAGCATCCGGATAATAAACTGTTCTTGCTCCTTCCAATTTTCCGCCTTTATATTTTTCAAGCGTCATAAGGGCTTTCGAAGCTTTATGGTAATACTTCCAGTCTCCTTCACGCGATTTACCGATTTCTTTTCCTTCGCTTACTTTATTCTTGTTCTGATCGTAAAAGATGGTGTACGAACTTCCGTCATTTGCCGTAAAATCACGGGTTGCGATAACGTCTCCTTTTTTGGTATCATCAAAAAATTTAAATACACCCGTTTCTTTTCCGTGATTGAAGGTTCCTTCGTAACGAGGTCGTTTCGAAACTTCATAAGTTCCTTTCCAAATCCCGTCTTTTTTCCCGCTGGCATCTGATTTATTAACCTCTTGCGCTACGACAAAAACGGTATTTAAAAAAAGTAATCCGATTATTATTTTTCTCAAAATCATATTTATATTTCATTTTTAACTTTAACGATAATGGCTTGGATAAAGTATATCTGAGGTATAAAAAAATCCCGATAAATCGAGATTTTTTTAGTATTGTTATTTCTTTTTATTCTGAGCTTTCGCAGCTTCCTGCTGTTCCATTACTTCCTGAAGACGTTGTTGAAACTTGCTTTGCTTTTTAGGCTCTTTTAATTTATTTTCTTGAATCTGAGCGTGAATTTTATCTGTATCCACGATGTAGTTTTTAATGACAAACATAATTCCAATTGTAATTAAGTTCGAAATAAAGTTGTACAAACTCAAACCTGCTCCATAACTATTAAAGAAGATCAACATCATTAACGGTGAAACATAAATCATGATTTTCATCATTTTTGCCATATCTGGCATACCTTCTTGTTGAGGAGCTGCCATTTGCTGGTCTCCTGAAGTCATTTTCATATAGAAGAAAATCGCAATTGCTGCCAGGATTGGAAACAAACTGATATGATCTCCATACAATGGAATGCTAAATGGTAATTTCACTACCGCATCAAAAGAAGACAAATCGTCTGCCCAAAGGAATCCTTTTTGTCTTAACTCAAAGGCAGATGGGAAGAACTGGAATGACGCATACATAAACGGAAGCTGAATCAATGCCGGAATACATCCTGCCATTGGGTTTACCCCTGCTTTGTTGTACAGTTTCATGGTTTCCTGTTGTTTCTTCATTGGGTCTTTTTTGAATTTTTCTCCCAATTCTGTAATCTCCGGACGTAAAACTTTCATTTTAGCCTGTGACAGGAATGACTTATACGTAATTGGCGACATGGCCAATTTGATAATGATCGTAAAGATGATAATCGCAATTCCTAATGACAATCCGATTGTAGAGCTTAAGAATCCAAACAATGGAATGAAAATCCATTTGTTGATCCATCCAAAAATTCCCCAACCTAATGGAATAATTTTTTCGAAGTTTTTATCGTAAGATTTTAAAACTTTGTAATCAGCCGGCCCAAAATACCAACTCATTTTATAATCAACTTCTCCGTTAGTAAATGCTAAAGGAACGTTTGCTTTAAATTGTTTTGTGAAAATAGTATCGATTTTTTCATCTTTTACTAAATTTTCAGAAACTAAATGCGCTTTTTCAAAAGAGGTATTTGTTTGTAAAATTGTAGTAAAAAAGTGCTGTTTAAAAGCAACATAATCCACTTTTTCAGGATTTTCTTCTTTAAGAGTCCCCTGTCCTACATAACTTTCTTTACCATCCTGATAGCTATAGTAAATTTCAGCATAACGGTTTTCATAAGAAATACTTTTCTCATTTCTGAACGTTCTCAAATTCCATTGTAAATCTAATGGTTTAGAAGAATTTAAAACTTTATTCAATCCTTGAGAATGAATATCAAAACCAACTAAATAATCGTTTGGTTTTAATACATATTTATACTCCAAAAATTCATTCGCACCCGCTTTCAAACGCATCGTCAAGATTTGATCCGCACCGTTTTTAGTCAGCGTTGGCTCAAAATAAAGATCTTTAGAATTTAAAGTTCTGTTATCAGTCGTTTGTAACTGAATGTTTAGGTTCGAATTATTGTCTTTAATTAATTCTACTAATTGTCCGGAATTTTTCTCAAATCTTTTAAATTCTTTCAAAGTAGCTTCAACTACATAACCACCTTTGTTAGCGATTTTTAGTTTAATCTTTTCGTTTTCAATAGTTGTAAAACCTTCTTTAGCAGAAGGAAGTGTAGCCGAATAAGCGAAACCACCTAATGTTTTTTGCAATTGCGCCAGCTGAACTGTGTCTCCAGGAGTTGCTGCGGCAGCCACCGGTAAAACAGCTGTTTTTGTTTTATCCGCTTTCGCTTGTGCTTCTTGTTTGGCAACTAGTTCTTTCTTTGCTTTTTCAGCAGCAATCTCTTTATCAGAAGGCTGATTTTGGTACATAATCCAAATCAAAATTCCAAATATCAATACAAAACCAATGATTGAATTAAGATCAAATTTTTTTTCTTCCATTATAGTTTAAAAAGTTATTCGTTAAAAAGGTATTAGTAATGAGTTGAACTCAAAAGTTACACTTTTCAGAATATTAATTATTATTTTTTATGCGCATTCACTGCAGCAGCCACAAAGTTTACAAAAATCGGATGTGGATTTGCTACTGTACTTTTGTATTCAGGATGGTATTGTACACCAATGAAAAACGGGTGGTTTTCTAGTTCTACAATTTCTACCAAACCTGTATCCGGGTTCACCCCTGATGCTTTTAAACCTGCATTTTGCAATTCGTCAGCATATTTGTTGTTGTATTCGTAACGGTGACGGTGACGCTCTGAAATTGTTTTTTCTCCGTAAATTTTATACGCCAGCGTATTTGGTTTGATATCACATTTCCAAGCTCCCAAACGCATAGTTCCACCTTTGTCGGTCACTGTTTTTTGCTCTTCCATTAAGTTCACTACCGGATGAGGCGTTTTATCATTCATTTCCGTAGAGTTTGCCTCTTTGTAACCTAAAATATTTCTTGAATATTCGATTATAGACATTTGCATTCCCAAACAAATTCCGAAAAACGGAATGTTGTTTTCACGTACGTAACGAACAGCTTCAATTTTTCCTTCAATACCTCTTTCTCCAAATCCAGGAGCAACTAAAACGCCATCCAGGCCTTCTAATTTTTCTTTGATATTTTCAGCATTAATGTGTTCTGAATGTATCGAAATCACATTTACTTTGGTTTCATTTGCAGCACCTGCATGTATGAACGCTTCTAAAATAGATTTGTAACAGTCCTGCATTTCTACATATTTTCCAACCAGACCAATGTTTACGGTATGTTTTGGATTTTTTAATCGGCGTAAAAAAGTATTCCAGTTTTTAAGATCCGGTAATGCTTTTTTAGGCAAATCTAATTTTTTCAAAGCTACTACATCTAATCCTTCTTCAAGCATTAAATTTGGAACTTCGTATATGGTTGAAGCGTCAATAGACTGAATTACCGCTTCTTTTTTAACATTACAAAACAAGGCCAGTTTCTGACGTAATTCCTGAGACAATTCATGCTCGGTTCTACAAACCAAAATATCTGCTTTGATACCACTTTCCATCAAAGTTTTCACAGAGTGTTGCGTTGGTTTTGTTTTCAACTCACCCGCAGCAGCCAAATAAGGAACTAATGTCAAATGAATCACAATTCCATTATTCTCACCCAGTTCCCAAACTAACTGACGAACAGATTCAATATAAGGTAAGGATTCGATATCACCAACAGTTCCACCGATTTCAGTAATTACAATGTCATAATCGCCGGATTTACCCAACAATTGCATTCTGTCTTTGATTTCGTTTGTGATATGAGGAACTACCTGAACTGTTTTTCCTAAAAACTCCCCTCTTCTTTCTTTTTCGATTACCGAAAGATAAACTCTTCCTGTTGTAACGTTATTCGCCTGAGAAGTTGGAACATTAAGAAAACGCTCATAATGACCTAAATCTAAATCTGTTTCAGCACCATCATCTGTTACATAACATTCTCCGTGCTCGTATGGATTCAACGTACCCGGATCCACATTGATATACGGATCAAATTTTTGAATAGTTGTACGGTATCCTCTTCCTTGTAACAATTTTGCTAAAGATGCCGCGATAATACCTTTTCCTAATGAAGAAGTCACACCGCCTGTAACAAAAATATATTTTGTTTGATTCATTCTGTTGTTGTTTGTATTGTAGTTGTGTAAAAAACTTGGCAAAAGTACAAATTTAATTAGATAATTTGTTAATTAGAGAATGAGATAATTTTTAAATTTTTAAGCACATTTTATTTTAAATGCTTTAGCAATCAATTCTATTATCAAAATGAATGTTTTTTATCACTATTAACTAAAAATCGATAAGTAAAACTCAAAAATACAGCCTAATTAATTTCTAGTAAGGAAGTATCAAATTATAAAAACAGAAAAGAAAAGAAATTACGCTTAGCGAAATATCAAAGATTAATACTCTTTTAAATATGGGGAAAGAAATGATGCAATTGATAAAAAATCTCGCAACAAGCTGAAACAAAAAGAAACTAAAAATTTTTATGCTAAATGGATTGTACAGAATTGCTTCCCGAAAATGAAATCTAAGTATTTGAGAAAAAGCCCTTGTAAGTCCGCTGCTTTTGCAATAGATCAACGGCAATCCGTCGCAGGATGAACGCAAACCAAAATTTAAATAGGGAAGAAAAAAGCAATAAAAAAAGACAAACATAATGATGAAGATCAAAATTACGTTTATCTTTTTATAAGAATCAATTTCTTGATAAATTGACATTTACTCTATATATTATTTTACAGTATCTTCAATTGTAGTAGTATCTACCTGCACCTCTAAATCTAAAGAATCAGCCGTTTTTATTTGTTCCACCTTAACCGAATCTAAAGCTCTTTCGATTTCATCCTTATGTTCTAAAGCAAGAGAACCTATTGAGCCAACAAAAATAGCAACCCAAATAATAACAAAAACTGTTGCTGCGATTCCCAAATACAAACCAGCTTTTGGTAAAGAAGTCGATGCATTTTCTTTTTTTGCCTGATTTAAACCAATCGCTCCAAATACAATTGCAAGAATTCCAAATAAAACTGCAATAAAACCAAAGCAGGGAATAAAAGCTGCTAATACACCGATAATACCAAAAATTAAAGCGATAATACCTAATGACTGGCCAGCATTTGAAGAAGGTAAATTATTTTCCATAAAAAATTGTTTTTGTTAGTTCTGACAAAAATAGAAAACGACTTACACAAACGATAACTACCCAGTCTAAGTTATCAACAATTAAATTAACCTTCTTTTTCTGAATTTGAGAAATCAACATTTGAATTAAAAGAAAAAGATATTTCTTGCTACTTCAAAGGTTTTGGGTATTGCTTTTTAATGTTACGGATCAATTCTTCGAGTCCGTTCAGTTTTAACTCGTAAACAAGCGCTAATTGCTGTCCAAGCTCTCCTTTTGGAAATCCTTTATTCTGATACCAAACGACATAATATTCGGGTAAATCAATTAAAAACCAGCCTTCGTATTTTCCGAATGGCATTTTGGTATGGGCTAATTTTATGAGCAGTTTTTTGTCTGGTTCCATGTTTTTTTTAAAAGAAAAAAGAAGCAAGAGGAAAGAATATAGACTCATTCTCTTCTCTTGCTTCTTGTTGCGCAAAGCTATTATTATTTTTTTTCTTTTGCCACAGATTGAAAAATAGTTTTCAGTCTCGGTTATCAGTCACAGTAAGTTTGAAACTGAGACTGTAAACTGCGACTGATAACTAAAACCTTAGCACCTCAGAACCTTAGCCCCTTCTTAATAATGCCATCTTACAAAAGCTTCCATTGCAGCGTAAGTCGCTAAACCTAACTGTTGGTACAAAGCAGCTGTTTCGGCATTTCTGTCTTCAGCTCTTTGCCAAAATTCTCTGGCATCAGTTCCCTGGAAAACAACACCGTCTTTTTGAGATTGGTGTTTGAAGATTCCGTGACGTTTTGCCAATACCTGATCCGGGCTCATTGGTACCGCCATTTCAACTTCATCAATTCCCCATTCCTGCCATGCTCCTCGGTACAACCACAACCAGCAATCATCCATAAACGATTTTGGTTTTAGTGCTTTTACCGCTTCGAAAATAGCGTCCAAACAAACCTTATGTGTTCCGTGCGGATCTGCTAAATCTCCTGCAGCATAAATTTGGTGCGGCTTAATTTTTTCAATTAAGTCCATCGTTAACTGAATATCTTCTTTTCCAATTGGTTTTTTCTCAATTGTTCCGGTTTCATAGAATGGCAATTCCATAAAATGAATCTGATCATCGGTTAAACCTACAAAATGACTGGTCGCTCTCGCCTCTCCTTTTCTGATTAATCCTTTGATGTAACGAACTTCAGGAATATCAATTTCGCTGTTCTTTTTATTGGTTAAAAAAGTCGCTGCTTTTTGGTAAATATTGTCTGCTTCGGCACTTTTGATTCCGAATTTTTCATTGTAATCAATTACGAATCTTGCAAAACGCAAAGCTTCATCATCGGCTACAGCAATATTTCCGGAGGTTTGATACGCCACGTGTACCTCATGTCCCTGCTCCTGCAAACGCATGAAAGTTCCTCCCATACTGATGATATCGTCATCCGGGTGCGGACTAAAAATCAATACACGTTTTTTAGCAGGTTCTGCTCTTTCAGGACGATTGGTATCATCGGCATTTGGTTTACCTCCCGGCCATCCTGTAATTGTATTTTGTAATTTATTGAATATCTTGATATTGATGTCGTATGCCGGACCTGAATCAGCCAATAAATCGCTCATTCCGTTTTCGATATAATCGGCATCAGTAAGCATTAAAATTGGCTTTTTAAGCTGTAATGCTAATCCTAAAACCGCTTTACGGGTCAATTTATCGGTCCAGATTACTTTTTCTACCAACCAAGGTTTGTTGATTCTGGTTAGTTTTGAAGACGCCTCTTTGTCTAAAACAAAAACAGCGTTGTTGTGTTCCTGTAAAAACGAAGCCGGTACGCGGTTGGTCACTTCATCTTCGACTGATTTTTTTACAATGTTCGCTTTTCCTTCTCCCCAAGCCAGTAAAATTACCTGTTTGGCTTCCATGATCTTTTTTACTCCAAGTGTAATCGCTGTTCTTGGCGTATTGCTCAATCCGAAAAAGTCTTTACTTGCTGCTACTCTGGTAATATGATCTAAAGCCACCAAACGTGTTTTAGAGTTTTGTAACGATCCCGATTCATTAAAACCAATATGTCCGTTACCTCCAATTCCAAGAATCTGCAAATCGATTCCGCCAAGTGCTTCGATTTTTGCTTCATAATCGTGGCAATAATCCGCGATTTGCTCTTTTGTTAAAAGTCCGTCCGGAACGTGGTAATTTTCAGGTAAAATATCGACATGATCAAACAGCAATTCATTCATAAAACGAACATAACTGTTGATTGAATTAGGCTCCATTGGATAATATTCATCCAAATTGAAACTAATTACGTTTTTAAAACTCAAGCCTTCTTCTTTATGTAAACGTACCAGTTCAGCATATAATCCTTTTGGAGAAGAACCTGTTGCCAGACCTAAAATACAAGGTTTATTTTCTTTTTGCTTGGATTGAATTAAAGCCGCAATTTCCTGAGCTACTGCTTTTGACGCATCGCCAGAATTTTCAAAAACAACTGTATTGATGTTTTCGAATCGTTTCTCGAACCCCGTTGCTTTGTCGATTTTACTTTTTAACATGATATAGTCTTTTTAATTTTTCTCGTTACTCCTTACCAGCTTCGATACTTATGTCCTTTTACTGCATAAAAAAGAATCATTACATACGATGGTAACAGCATTAAATACGCAATTTGATTCCCGCTTTTTGAAACTCCAACGGTACCATTTGCGATATTTGATGCATTTATATTTTCTGTGATTATTCCATAGAACAAAGGAAAAATTGCTCCTCCAATAATTCCCATAATCAATATTGCACTTCCAATTTTGGTATAACCTCCTAAGTCCTCTAATGCCATTGGCCAAATTGCCGGCCAGCAAAGTGCATTTGCCAGACCCAACAACGCTACCAAAAGGATGACCACCGGCAGACTTGGGATTCCAGGCAGCTGAATCATAATTTTTGGCGAAATCAAAACGATTGCCAATACTAAAATTATACCCAGAACTCCCGACCCTTTCAAGGCTGTTACCTGCGAAATATATTTTGGAATTAATGTAATCCCCAGTATATATCCCACAACCATTGCCGACATGGTAAACGAGGTTAATTTTAAATAAAAATTCCCTTCGGTTCCATATACGCCCAGTTGTTTTCCGAATCCTCCAATAGAATCTCCGGCTAAAACTTCGGCTGCTAAATACAGCATCAAAGTGATTACTCCTAAAACCAACTGCGGGCGTCTGAAGGCATTTCTAATTTGCTTAAAAATACTCAAATGGGCCACATTTCCTTCTTCATCCAGATCAATTTCCGGAAGCGGAGACAGTTTTACCAAAAGTGCTAAAACCATTATAATCAATCCCATATAAAGATAGGGTCTTTGCAATTGTAATGCAAGAGAATTTAAAGCATTTGTTTTGGAAACACTATCCAAAAGCGCAATTTTATCTGCTGTAAACTCCTGCATGTTTGACAATACCAAAGCCGTTAAGATCAATGGTGCTACAAAACCTGCCAGTTTATTTGCAATTCCCAGTACGCTAATTCTCGCTGCTGCACTTTCTCTTGGACCGATCACTACCACATACGGATTGGAAGCTGTCTGCAAAATAGCCAAGCCCGTTCCCATGATAAATAAGGCAATTAAAAACAATAAAAAAGTTCGGCTTTCGGCGGCCGGATAAAACATAAATGCTCCGGCTGCAATTATTAGTAATCCTAAAGAAATACCATTTTTATAGCCTACTTTTTCAATTACCCAGGACGATGGAACTGCCATTACAAAATAGGCAATATAAAAAGCAAAAGTTACAAAATAAGCCTGAGAAGAAGACAACTCGCACGCTAATTCGAAAAAAGGAATTAAAGGTCCGTTTAACCAGGTGACAAATCCCAATATAAAAAATAATGCGGTCAGGATAATCATCGGAATGATCGAACTCCTCTTTTCTATAGGTATTGCAGTCTCAATTTTTGACATAATTTTATTGGTTGATAGTTAATAGATTAGTTGTTTTATCCATCTAAAATAACACCAACACTTTTTGCAAATATATTGCAATTTAAACACATTTCAGTGCGTATTTTTTGCAATTTTAAAACAAAAGTAGTCTAATAAGTTATACTTATCTGTAAATTAGATATCAATTTTTTGTTAATTTTTTTTAAGCCTCCCAGTCTAAAACCGGATAATACTGCTTTAAATATTCCTTTACATCGGCAATATCTTCTTTTGCAGTCAGATCCGGAACATGTTCTGAAAATGGGATCCCTATTGTGGTATTTGGGTTTTCTTTTACGGCATTTAATAATACTGTAGGCAACTCTTTTTCGTCGCGCTCAGGATGAACAGGACAATTTTTTAAGTGTGTGTATAACGTACTTCCGTTGAATTTAAAAGCATTCATACTCACTCTTATTTTTCCCTCAACGTCTTTATAATCCGCCAAAACATCGGTCGAAGGTTTTTCCAAAATATCCAGCAACTGATTGTTCTGATCCAATTTAGCAATGGCAAATCGGGAAATTCTTTCAGACGGAAATTCCAAAGCCTCACGATCGTAAGCAATAAAAGCGTTTGGACTATTGGTTTCTCTAAGCGCCAATAAAGCAGCAGCTGAGTACAAGTTATCACTGTTACAAACTGAATATTGCTGTGTGTTTAATTCCGGAAACTGCTCTACCGCCTGAAACAAAGCATCAGCAGTACCAAATGGCTTCACTCTTCCTTCGGGAATGTACTGAACCGCAAATGAAATGTTGAGTCCGTGAAAATCATTATCGGTGTCACGGCTTCCGTAAAACTCTTTAAACAGCTCTCCCTGCTCTCCAATGATAATGTAGATGTTTTTATATCCTGCTTTTTTAGCGTTGAGCAAAAGATAATCCAACAAAGGTCTTCCGCTTGCTCCAACTCCTATTAAGCCTTTACTTCTTTCATTTGCCTGCGCGATTTCTTCGGCAGTTAAATTATCTGAAATGGCTTCTTTTTTCATACGGGAAGAGGCTCCACCCGCAAGAATAACTAAATTGTTATGCATTTTTATATATTTTTCATTTTGAATTTCCTTAAATCTATTGGTTTAGAATTGTTTCAAGTTTCAAGTTTCAGGTTTCAGGTTTCAGGTTCCCAAAACCCACAACTCACATCTTACATCTTACAACCCACATCTTACAACCTAAATCTCAACATTTTCAATAACCCTAACACCAGGATCAACAGACACCGCATAAGCTTCCTGAGCTCCCGCATTTAGAATGGCTTCAATAACCAAATCTTCTTTCTCCGGATTTGCGATAACCACGATACTTCCACCACCACCAGAACCTACAATTTTTGCTCCGTAGGCACCAGCACGCAAAGCCGCATTGATCATAGCGTCAATTCGCGGTACGGTAACTTTTAATAAATCGCGCAAAACTTCGTGATGGAGATTCATCAGTGCACCAATTTTCTTAAGGTCTAAAACGGGTTTTTCAAACTCTTTTAAAGCTTCTTTGGTATAATGGTAATTTTTTAAGGCTGCTTCGAAGAAAGGAATCAATCGGTCTGGCAGGCAATTTCGGTAGCGGTCCAGGTCTTCTATTTCGGAAGCATTCAGATCAAAATCGGGGAAGTTTTGCTTTACAATATCAATTGACATTAAAGCATTTCCTTTTAACTCTCCCAGCAAACCAATAGTTTCTTTTGGAACTCCCGAAACTCCGGTAACAAGGCCTTTTAGGTTCGTTCCTATTATTTTATACGAAAAAGGATCTTTGGTATTAATGTATACGATATTCCCCACTCCGATGCTAAAATGATCCATCATTCCGCCCGGTTCTCCATGTTCTAAAACTTCCGATTCGTAACCTAATTTGGAAATAAACTCGGGAGTAACTTCGCGATCAATTCCAAAGGCATCGATTAAAAAACGAATCCACGCCATCAATAAAGCAGAAGAACTCGATGTTCCGGAGTTTATTGGAATATCTCCTGTAATGGTAATGTCGTACCCAACATTAGGCACACAGCCATATCTTCGCAATACCCTTAAGGACGAAGCAAAATAATCTCTGGGCTCTAATTTGTCGAAAGTAGCATCGATATCAATGATACGAATCTCATTAATATCAATCATATTTAAAACAAATGTCTGGGTTAGATTTTGTTCGGCAGATAGTTGTATATTTCGATCGATTGCACAGGCGATAACCGGCAATCCTAAATAATCCTGATGGTCTCCGAAGAGGCAGGTTCTGCCCGGGGCTAATGAAGTAATTTTTTTCACTTAAAAATTTTATAATAAAGCCTTGTAAAACAATAATTTACAACGCAAATTGGTTAAGGATTTATTTGATTCTTTTGATTTTGATTCTACGAAACTAGAGATTATATTTTTATAAAACAAGAAAAAAAAGAAAAATGTGCTCGAACACACCGTTAAAATGTTCTCGAGCACACTAATTAATTCTTACAGGATTTTAAAAAAATTAAATCAAAGTTTCTATATTTGCCTATATGGATAAAAAGTACACCATTAAGGATATAGCAAAAATGGCGGGAGTTTCTAAAGGAACTGTCGACAGGGTTTTGCACAACAGAGGAAAAGTTTCTCCTACGGCCTTAGACAAAATAAATGAAGTTTTGAATGTCATCAATTATGAGCCGAATTTAATTGCCCGAAATTTAAAAAACACCAAGGTTTACAGAATCTGTGTTTTACTTCCCGATCCTGAAATTGATCCTTACTGGCTTCCCTGTGTAAACGGGATCCAGGATGCGATCACCGAATTTAAAGCGTACAGTGTTATTATTGAAACACACTTTTTTAATCCGGAAAGCACCAAATCATTTTTAAATACCAATGAAACCATTATCAAAAAATCGCCTGATGCTGTTTTGATTGCGCCATTATTCCACAAAGAAACAGTGGGAATTGTAAAACAATACGACGATTTGAACATCATGGTGAATACGTTTAACAACCAGATCGAAGGCGAATCTATAAAAAGTTTTGTTGGACAGGATTTGCATAAAAGTGGTCGTGTGGCTGCCAGTTTAATGAATCTGATTTTAACGGAAGGCCAGATTGCCATCATCCATATTGACGAAAGCCTTAAAAACGCCGTGCACATGCAGGAAAAGGAAAAGGGTTTCAGAAGTTATTTTGACGAGAAAAAAATCCGCAGCTTTTCGCTGACTACTCTAAAATTAAAACATCCGAATGTTGAAACTAAGTTTTCAGCCTTTTTAGACGAAAATCCAAATCTGAAAGGAATTTTCATCACCACCTCAAAAGCGTATCAAATTGCCTCTATTTTGTCTTCTGTACCCAACAAAAAGATTGCAATCATTGGCTATGATTTAGTAGCAAAAAATGTCAATTTCTTAAATCAGGGACTGGTTCATTTTTTAATTCATCAGAATCAAAAAAGACAGGCTTATTTGGGTGTTAGCACTTTGGTAGAGCACTTTTTATTCCGAAAAGATATTCCGGAAACCATTTTACTGCCAATCGATATTATTAACGTAGAGAATGCTTCTTTTTACGTTTCCTAAAGTTTGCAGCGTTTCGTTGCACAGAGCTTCACTAAGGCACTAAAACGCAAAGATTTCCTGTTTTTTTTTTGTCATTTCGACTGAAGAGATGAATCACACATGAGGCTCGACAAAGATTGGCGATTTTAGGAACGGAGTTTCTTTTGCGATTTCTCCCTTCGGTCGAAATGACAAAGGGTCCTTTTCTTAAAAATTCAAATTAAGCTTTACATCGCTTACACGCCCAATACCCACAATCCACATTTCATAGATTTAGGTGGATTTTTTTTCTCGCAGATCTGGCAGATTTCGCAGATATTTTTCAACCTAAAAAAAATCCGTGTTAATCCGTGTCTTCGCAAAGCGAATCAGCGTCATCCGTGGCCCCTATCCCACATCGTTTACACGCCCCAATGCTCGCAATCCTCATTTCACATTTCACAAATTTAGGTAGTTTTTTTTTCTCGCAGATCTGGCAGATTTTGCAGATATTTTTCGACCTAAAAAAATCCGTGTTAATCCGCGTCTTCGCAAAGCGAATCAGCGTCATCCGTGGCCCAATCCCATATCGCTTACACGCCCAATGCCCACAATCCACATTTCACAATCCACATTTCACATTTCACAAGAAACATTTCACTCCATCAAAATAAATTTCCCAAAAGAAGAAGCAATATGAAAATTAGGTGTTTCGGTATTGGGATTTACCCACGAAATCCAGGTAGGTTCATATTCGTCATTTGTATTCTTATCAAACTTAGCTCTAAAAACACCCGCTTCAATAGTGTTGTTGTGTATTAAATTCAACTCTTTTAACGATTGAATACTGATTCGTCCTTCAACAGTAAAAGAAGTTTCATCTTTTGACGTCGTGATCTCTAGATCATTTTTAGGCCAGTTCCAATCAAAATCAAAGTCCTTACCGGGACGGGCTTTAAAATCCATTACACGACCTGCTGTATCGATTTCCAAACAATAATACGGATCTAAAGAGGCATTGGTTCTAAAAAACAATTCTACACGGTCAGAATTTCCGATACTGTCAAAACTATCGTCTTTCTGATCCAGATAAATATGAGTATCAAACACTCTGAATTTAAAAAAAAGATTTTCGCGATCCCAAAAGGCACTGAATTCTATTTTTGAAAAAGGTTCACTGTTCCATGCCGAGCAAAAATCAGTAAGCTCATTTGATTTTTCCCAAAATGAGGCAACGGGATTTTCTATGGCTTTTTTCTGATTCTCTTTTCGTAAAACTACCTGATATTCTTTCACAATGTTTGGCTTTATATATTTGTTAATTTTTTTAACATTTCAAATTCTGAAGACCACTTCAGACGCAGGGTATTTTTTGCTTTTTTTCGGATTACGAAAATAGGTTAAAATCGGATAAAAGAAAACAGGATACTTTTCTGAATATAATGTATGAGAACAGCCTTTCTCTCTTTTAAAAAATCAAACCTATCAATAGTAATTATTCATCAATTTTAACACAAATACGATAATTAACGCAACTATTTTCTATTTAACACTAAAATACTTCAAAACAGAACTAACGTTTTTCTTCTCACTAATTCCACAATAATCATACGAATTTAAGTAAAAAAAAGTGTTTTACTCAAAAAAATGTGCTCGAGAACATTAATTGCGTGTGTTCGAGCACATTTTTAGTGTTTTTTCTTGTTTTATAAAAATATAATCTATAGCTTCGTTTCATAATAATCTTAAAAACAAGTTAATTATATGATTTTTAATGGTTTTAAATTGTTCGAAAAAACAGAAAAACCAAAAGAAATAGCCCCATACAAAAAGATTAAAATAGAACGGCAATTGTTTTTTAGCCATTTCGTCAGAAGATAAATTACTCCCAAAAAAAGTTATCTCATAAAAAAAGAAGTCCAAAACTTACAAACGAAAAAAAACAAATAAACATTAACCAAACCCAATTTTTAAGTATGAAATTATTAACCCAAAAAAGCCCCGGAGATTTTAGGCTAAAAGATCTTACCGGTACAGAGATTAAACTCACACTTTTTTTAGTATTCGTTTTTACTGTTCAGGTTTCAGCGACCTCAACCGTAAAAATAAATCGCAGAAATGATATTGCATTCGTTTTTGAAAAAACAGTGAAGGGTAAAGTGACAGATCAAAACGGACTTCCAATAGCCGGAGCAAATGTTGTTGTAAAAGGAAGTCGTACCGGAGTACAAACAGATGCAGACGGAAGTTTTGCTATTACTGTTGCAGATAATGTGACCAAACTAATCGTTTCCTACATTGGTATGGAAGATCAGGAAATAACTATTGGAACCTCACCTATAAAAGTCGTTATGAAAGAGGTAGGCCAAAAATTAGAAGAAATAGTTATAGGATATGGAAAAGCCAAGAAAAAAGACCTTACCGGTTCTGTAAGTTCTATTGGCAAAGACAATTTAAATTTAGGCGGAACTATTACCAACGTTGGCCAGGCCTTGCAAGGTCGTGCTTCAGGAGTTCAGGTACAGCAAAACAGTTATGCCCCGGGTACAAGCCCATCTATTGTGATTAGAGGTGGAAACTCCCTTAACAACTCTAATTCTCCTTTGTATGTGGTAGACGGTTTCATCACCAATACCGGAGCCTCGATAAGTCCAAATGATATTGAGAACATTCAGATTTTAAAAGATGCTTCTTCTACTGCTATTTATGGTTCGAGAGGTGCTAATGGTGTTATCCTTATTACCACCAAAAAAGGAAAGTTAGGAAAAATGCAGATCGAAGCTGAAATCTCAGATGGTTTTCAAAACATCATCAAAGAGCCTTCACTTATCAACGGACAACAATATGCCGATATTCAAAATGCAATCGCAAAGGAAAATGGCCGACCGCCCGTTTTTTCTTCCGATTTCCCTGTCGCCAATACCAACTGGTTTAAGGCCGCAACACGTCCCGGAGAAGTAATAAACAGAACCATTACCTTTAGTGGAAGTGATAAAACGTCTAAATTTTTTCTTTCCGGAAACTACCTCAAACAAACCGGAGCTATCGAAAATACTGATTTTAAAAGATACAGTGTGAGAATGGGTGGCGAAAAAAGATTTAATGACCGCTTGAATGTAGGGACTAACATTTACGGAGCTGCCAGCGAAGGAAACAACAGCGATTTTGGAGATAACATTTTATCGCCAATGTTTTCGATCCAGACTGCTCCACCAACCATTCCGATTTACAATCCTGATGGATCGTATTACAAATTTCAGGGAAAAGATAATGCCCTAGCCCTTTTATTAGAGCCAACCGATCATATCATTAACAGATTGGTTAACGGAAATATGTTTTTGGACTACGAGATCATTAAAGGACTGACCTATCATTTTGGAGCCGGTGCCGAGTGGCAGGAAAACATCGAGGGAAAATATACCCCAAGAACACTGGTGGCCGGAGCAGCTTTGAAGGGATCCGGTTCTGAGGAAAACAAAACCTATTTTAGATGGAGTACCGATCAATATCTGACTTATAAATTCAATATAAACGAACATTCTATCAGTGCCATGATTGGAACTTCTAATCAGAAAGACACTTATGAATTTTTAAAAGCGGCAGGTACAGGCTTTTCTAATGATGTGTTAACCTATCACAACCTTGACGCTGCAGCGGTTTATTTGAAACCCGAAACAGAAAAAATCGAAACAAAGCTAACTTCTTATTTCGGAAGGCTAAATTATTCTTTTAACGATCGATACTTGGCTGCTTTCACCTTAAGAAGGGACGGCTCATCCCGTTTTGGAAGTAATAATTCCTATGGTACTTTCCCATCGGGAGCCGTAGCGTGGAAAATATCGAACGAGTCTTTTATGCAAAACTCCAAAACGATCTCCGATCTTAAATTAAGAGTGAGTTATGGTGTTACGGGGGCAGACGGTATTGGAGATTATGCTTTCATGCCTACCTTAAAAGCCTGGGGAGTAACGATTGGAGATGGAAATTTTTCTAATGGTACTGAGCCTGCCAACTTAGCCAACAAAGATTTAAAATGGGAACAAACTACTCAAACCGATATTGGTTTAGATATGGGCCTTTTTAATGACAGAATAACAGCCACAATTGATGTTTATAAAAAAAGAACTACCGATGCGCTTCTTAGAGTTCCAATTGGTGGCTGGTGGGGCTTTAGTACGCAGACCATCAACTCCGGAGTTATTGACAATAGAGGTATTGAACTAGGAATTACCAGTACCAATTTCAGAAACGATAATTTCTTGTGGACTACCTCATTAAATGTTGCTTACAACAAACAGGAAGTAGTTTCACTTGCCGATAATGTTGCCATTATCAGCCAAAACACCTCTAACCCAAGCGGAACGGTTTCTGGACGAGAATTTACAAGGCTGGAACCGGGCAAAGAAATGGGGTTACTCTATGGATTTAAATATGCCGGAGTTATCAAAACGGGAGAAGTATATGCTCCGCAGCCCCTGTCTAAACCAGGAGATCCAAAATACGAGGATCTAGATGGCGATGGTGCAATAACAGCGGCAGACAGAGCTTATTTAGGAAATTCTACTCCACATTATACCGTTGGTTTCAATAATGACTTTAAAATAGGAAACTTCGATCTGAACATCTTTTTTCAGGGCGCTTTTGATTATTCGGTTTACAACATGACCAAAATGGTTGGAGAATCAACCACCAGTACCGATGCTTTAAACAGATGGGTGGCGGGTACCAATGAAAATACGGATATTCCAAGAGACGGTTATTACAAAAGTACTTACGGAAGTTATGTCAATTCAAAATTTGTCGAAGAGGCTTCTTACCTGCGTTTAAAAAATCTTTCGATCGGATACTCTATTCCCGAAAGTGTTTTAAAACCGGTTAAATTCATAGACAATATCAGGGTGTATGCTATTGGGCAGAACCTGCTGACGATTACAAAATATTCCGGAAATGATCCTGAGGTAAACGGACATTATACTAACGATACTACCAAACAGAACTTAGGAGGAGGAATTGATTTCAATTCATTCCCGGCTTCACGAACCATCATTCTGGGTATTAAGGTTGCCATTCATTAGTCGCAAAGCTTTTTTAGTAACATAAAATTTATTAAAATGAAAAAATATACAATTATACTCCTCTTACTGACAGCCGGGTTGCAATTTTCATGCAATGAGGATCTTGATCCTACCGTGTATAGCAGCTTGACCGATACGAATGGATTTCAAACCAAATCGGATGCTATTGCTTCTATTAATTCCATTTACGGAAGACTAAAAGGCCCTTCTGTGGGAGATAACTTTTCGTATTGGGCAACACGACATTTTGCTTTAACCGATATTGCCACAGATTTAGGGCATTGCCAATACGGCGGTGATCCGGGACAATTGTCTCTGGGACTCTGGAATTCTGCCAATGGTTTGCTTCTGGAAGACTGGAATGCCATGTACAAACTGGTTGCCAACGCTAACTTTGCTATTTTTAATATTACCAAAATGAGCGGGATCACTGACGCAGAACGAACCCAGTTTATAGCCGAGGCCAAATTTTTAAGAGCTTCTGCTTACATGGATTTAACAGATGCATGGGGGCCAGTTATTCTGGTAACAGAAGCCAACTTAGACAATCCAAACTATTTGGAGCAAACACCACCCTCCTCTGTTGAAACTATAGAAGCGCTTCTAATCAAAGATTTGAACGATGTCGCTGCCGTTTTACCGGTGAACTATAAGAAAAATGCAATCTATGAGAGTAATGACGTAGGACGTGCTACAAAAGGCGCTGCCTTAACCTTATTAGCAAAATTGTATTTACGAAATCACGACTGGCAAAAAGTAGCTACCCTTACACAACAAGTCATGAACCTCAACGAATACAGTCTTTTTCCTTCCTATTTGGGATTGTTTAAAGAAAGTAACAAATGGTGCAGTGAAAACATCTTTTCTTCTCTTAGTGATGCCAATGTAAACGGAACCGAACTATTGAACCATTTTGGCCCGATAGACCATCCGGTTGTCGAAAACAGATGGCAGTACTATACGGTAAACTGGGATTTTTACAACACTTTTGGCGATGAAGACGATCGAAAAAAATGTTTCTTCCCGGAGTTTATGGGTACTGATAAATTGCTGCACAAACAAGCGCCTTCTTTAGGAGCCCAGCCCCCAAAAGGAGTTTTCTATATGCCCGATGTATCGACCAGAAAATATGCCGACGATGAAACCACTACTTATTATGACGGTCACAGCGTAAACATATTGCGTTATGCAGATGTATTGTTAAGCAGAGCCGAAGCCTTAAACGAGATAAGCGGTCCAACTGCAGAAGCCATAGACCTTATCAATCTGGTAAAAGGAAGATCGCATGCCAAACTGCTGGTTCTATCCGATTACAATAAATCTTCTTTGAGAGATGCTATTTTACAGGAAAGAGGATGGGAATTATTTTATGAAGGAAAACGCCGTCAGGACTTAATTCGAATGAATAAATTTGATGTTCTGGTAAACGCCTATCATGTAAGAGTTGGAGAAACAGCACCAATCGTTATGCCGAAAAACAAATATTATACCTATCCGCAAACTCAGGTGGACTTAAACCCTAACCTGAGCAACGCCGACAGACAATAATAGAAATCAGATCAGGAACAGCAGGTTTTGAAATACCTGTCTGTTCCTGATTTTTAACTATAAACAGTAGAACTTATCTGTTTCATAAAAGAAGCCTTTCAGATGATTAAAAATGTAATAGCAAAAGGAGTTTTTATTTGGATCCTGCTTATTCTGGTAAGCTGTTCTAAAAATCAGGTCAATCCGATCAAAAATATCACTATTGGCACTCATGGCAACAACGAATTGAAAATTCAAATCGATGTCACTACGAATGAAAATGTTCAGGTTTATGCAGAATACTGGTCGGATCAAAAAGGAATAAAAAACAAAATAACTTCTCCAATTTCAAAAGCAGGCAGCTCCCATTCTTTGGTGCTTTGCAACATTACTCCTGAAACCCATTATAGTTTTCAATTGATAACACTAAACGGACAGGAAAAAGACAGCAGCAAAGTATATACCTTTAAATCCCGAAAATTACCGGAATGGTTGCAGAAACAATTCAAAGCCAACTGTCCGAAACCTGAACTGGTACCGGAAAATTTCAAAAAAGGATTTATGCTTTTGGCCAAAAGAGAAACACCGGGCGTTGCTTATATTGTAGATTATAAAGGCAATTTAAGATGGTATCATACCGTTGAAGGAACAGGTTTTAAAGTAACTCATTTTACCAAAGAGCAAAGTATTATTGCTATCCTGGGGAAAAATGATGAACCTACTAGTTATGGAAGTGAGATACTCGAAATCAACTTGCAAGGCGATACCCTAACCCATATCAAAAAAGGACAGGGCGATCTGAAACAGGTCATTCATCACGAGATCATAAAAAAATCCGCCAACGAAATTGTGACCTTATTTGTAGATACGAAAATAACCGATTTAAGATCCATTGGGGGAAAACAAAAAGACACGATTAATGGCGATGGGATTCTGATTTTGGACAAAAAGGGAAAACAACTTTGGAAATGGAGTGTTTTTGATGATTTAGATCCAATGAAAGACAAAAAACTACTCCAAACCAAAAAAGACTGGATGCACGCCAACAGTTTAAACTATGATAAAGACGGAAATTTTCTGATCTCCTTTTACAACAACGGTCAAATTTGGAAAATAGATGCCAAAACCGGAAAGGTAATCTGGAAACTAGGAAGAGGTGGAAATCTAAACCTGTCCAAAGACAGCGATTTCTCTCAGGCACATGCCGCACATATCAATCCCGAAGGCAGTCTGATGTTTTTTGATAATGGAGTCGACAAAAAACAATCTTCTGTTTTTGCCCTCAAAGTAGATGAAAAAGCTAAAACCGTAAAACTGGACTTCCACATACAATTGCCAAAAGACATTTACAACGACCGAATGGGAAGTGCCTATATGATTGATAAAGAAACCATTTTGGCCTGTTGTTCTAAAAGACATATCACCGTTCTAACCAATAAAAAAGGAGTTTTACTCTGGGCATTAGAATCTGAAATTCCACCTTATCGGGTGCAATTCATTCCCGAAGAAAACTTAAAACCGTTTCTATTGAATTAAAGGCAGTCTTGTCATTTCGACGGAGGGAGACTCGAGCGATAGCGAACAGGCGAAGCAAATCACACAAGAAGATCGACAAAGATTGGCTATACTGTACGTGAGTTTCTTTTGCGATTTCTCCCTTCGGTCGAAATGACAAAACAGGAGGTCTAATTATAAACACATAGAGACATAGATTTTATGTGTAAAAAAGAATACAATTAGAAACTCGTTTCTTTCACATAGCTGGCTTTGTGCATTTTAAATAAGTGAAACGCCTTTTTTAAGTAAACAGAAGCTATGTTTCTATGTGTTAAAATAATTGGAACCAGCTGGTTAAAAATAAAAAAAAACGAACAGGCTCATCTCAAGGCTTTGGGATTGTCAGCATACAACACAGATTAAAAATTTATGCCATGAAAAAAATAATTCTTATTGGTCTGTTTACAGCATTGCCAATTGTTGTTTTCAATTCGTGCAATACATCAAATTCACAGACATTAGCAAACAAAACTGCTGATGATGAGTCGTATATTACCATTGACACCTCAAAAATTCCAGACGATCAATTTGGAGAAGCTGTTCGTTATGGAAGAGAATTAATGCTAAAAACGGCTTACTACATTGGTCCGAATGGGATCAAAGGAAAATATTTGGGCAACAAGATGAACTGTACCAACTGTCATCAAAATGCGGGAACAAAACCTTACGCCTTCAATTTAATGTCTTCTCACGACAATTATCCGCAGTACCGCGGCCGTGAAAATAAAGTCCTGACGCTTGCCGAAAGAGTCAACAATTGTATCATGCGTCCACATTCCGGGAAACCGCTCCCGCTCGACAGCAAAGAAATGGTCGCTTTTTTATCGTACTTCAAATGGATCAGCAAATTTGTTCCAAAAGATGGCGATTTCAAAGGAGCAAAAAACCTCGAAATTGAATTTCCGGATGTCGCAGCAAGCCCCGAAAGAGGAAAAGCACTCTTTATTGAAAATTGCGCCCGCTGCCACGGAAACAATGGCGAGGGCCAATACAATGCCGACAAATCGGGCTACACCTACCCGCCTCTATGGGGAGAATACGGCTATCAGCCCGGTTCAAGCATGCACAGAGTCATCAAACAGGCACAATGGCTAAAAAGCAATATGCCTTATGACAAAGTCACTCCCGGAAAACCTTATCTTACAGACTTACAGGCGCTCGATATTGCGGCCTATGTAAATGATGATTCCGTACACGACAGACCCAATCCTAAAACATTCGATTATCCCAATAAAATGGGCAAACCTATTGATTATGCACACAGCCCCTTCAACGATCATTTTTCGGAACAACAACACAAATACGGCCCCTACAAACCCATTATTGCCTATTGGAAAAAAAATGGCTGGAAAGCGGTATATTAGATGTTTAATTGTTTAACCGTTTAATTGTTTGTGGTTTGTGGTTTGAAACCCTAACTCTAAAACATAAAACATTTGTAGCTTATCCTCTATAACCATAACTCATAACTAACATTTCACATTTCACAGATAACATCTCACATAATAAGACAATGAAAACAAACCTAAAAAACAAACCCATTTTGAGTAGACTATTGATACTGTGCCTTTTCGTTTTCAGTATTTCGTTAACTGCACAAATAAAATATTCCCATGGTAACGACAGCTGGAACCCGAACGTATTAGGAAACCATCGTGTTGCAGTAATCTTTACCGGTACCGGAGATGTTGCCAAAACCACGATCGAATGGCGCAGAAGAGACGAAAAACCCGAACTGAAAAAAATCATTGTTCAGGATGCTTCAGGCAAAACCATTGAAAACATCAAAACAACCAACATCAACAGAGAAAGCGGTACTATTTTCTTTGAACCTGTTTCGGGAAAAGGAACTTATTATGTGTATTATCTACCCTACATTGACGAAGGCGATGCCAATTACCCAAAAGGCGTATACGCCAAAGCCGAAGATAAAGCAGCTGCAACCTGGCTTGCCAAAATCAAACCCAATCTGGCCGATAATTGTACGGTAAGCGAAATTCAGAGTGTAAATGCTTTCAACAGTTTTTACCCGATGGAAGTCATTGCAACTGCGGCCGAAACCAAAGATCTCATTGCGAAAAATAGCGGCAATTCCTTTCTCGTATTCCCTGAAGACCGACTGTATTCGATCCGAATGAAAAATGATTTACCACAAAGATGGATTCAAAAAGGAGTTCAAAACACTTTTTCAGACACGGCTTTAAGAGGCGAATACCTGGCCTTTCAATTGGGCGTTTATGCTTTGCAAAATATCGACAACTTAAAAGTTACCTTTTCAAATCTCATCAGTTCTACAGGAGCCATCATCGAATCGAAATACATCAACTGTATCAATACGGATGGGACTAAATACGACGGATCGGTTTTTGCCAATACGGTTTCGGTTTCAAAAGGAAAAGTACAGGCGATGTGGTGCGGAATCGATGTTCCGCAAACTGCCGCTGCCGGAACATACAGTGGAAAAGCGATTGTCACTGCCGACGGAAAGTCGAAAGAAATTGTACTTCAGATCACCGTAAAAAATGAAATTACGCAAAACGGAGGTATCGATTTTCCTGAAAAGATGACCCGTTTAAAATGGTTGAATTCTACATTAGCACAGGAAAATACAGTCATTGCGCCTTATACCCCACTAACGGTTAAAGATTCGGAGATCTCTTTATTGGGCAGAAAATTAATTTTAGGTTCAAACGGTTTTCCTGCACAGATTCAAACCTATTTTACACCCGAAATGACAAGCGTAGGTACAAAAGCCAATGATATTTTAAGCAGTCCCCTAGCTTTTCATTTTCTGGATGCATCCGGTAAAGAATCGCTGCAATGGAAAAACACTGGTCTCAAATTTCTGAAAAAAGAAAGCGGAACTGTTTCCTGGGAAAGTGTTTCTACTTCAAAATCGCTTCAAATGGAAGTAAATGCTGCCTTAGAGTTTGACGGATTTTTATCCTATACCGTGAAAATCACGGCCCTTGAAGATGTGGCTTTTAGCGATATTAATTTCCACATGCCTCTTCAGCCTACTTCTGCAAAATACATGATGGGATTGGGTCAAAAAGGAGGCGATCGTCCGGCTACATTCGACTGGAAATGGGACGTTGCCCATAAAAATCAGGATGGAGCATGGATTGGCAATGTAAATTCGGGATTGCAATTTTCTTTGCGTGATGAAAAATACAGTCGTCCGTTAAACACCAACTTTTATTTACAAAAACCACTATTGCTGCCAACTTCCTGGGGCAATGAAAATAAAGGCGGAATCACGATTACCCCTAATCCAAAATCAGTTTTGGTCAATGCCTATAGCGGAGCCCGAAATATGAAAAAAGGTGATGTCTTGTACTATAATTTCAATTTACTCATCACTCCATTTCATACCCTAAACACCGATTTTCAATGGGATACTAAGTTTTATCACAAATACAGCGATATCGATACTATTGCAAAAACCGGAGCAACGGTAATCAATATCCACCATGCCAACGCCATCAATCCGTACATCAATTATCCTTTCATTGAATTTAAAAAAATGAAAAGTTATATCGATGAAGCCCATGAAAAAGGATTAAAAGTGAAGATTTACAACACCGTCAGAGAGGTTTCCAATAAAGCTTACGAGACTTTTGCTTTAAGAAGTTTAGGACATGAAATTTACTCTCCGGGTAAAGGAGGCGGATTCTCCTGGTTGCAGGAACATGTGGGAGACGATTATATTGCGGCCTGGTTTGTACCTGAAATTAAAGATGCGGCTATCGTAAACAGCGGCATGAACCGTTGGCACAACTATTATGTGGAAGGAATGAACTGGCTGACACAAAATGTGGGCATCGACGGGGTTTATCTTGATGATGTGGCTTTTGACAGAATTACGATGAAACGAATCAAAAGAGTACTTACAAAAGACGGACATCCGGGAATCATTGACCTGCACAGTGCCAATCAATACAATAAAAGTGACGGATTTAACAACAGCGCCAATTTGTACATGGAGCATTTTCCGTACATCAACAAACTGTGGTTTGGAGAATATTTTGACTACGAAAAAAACAATCCCGACTTTTTCCTGACAGAGGTAAGCGGAATCCCTTTTGGATTGATGGGTGAAATGCTACAGGACGGAGGAAATCCGTGGAGAGGAATGGTGTACGGAATGACCAACAGAATGCCATGGAGCCACAATGCCGATCCAAGACCAGTTTGGAAATTATGGGATACTTTTGGTATTAAAGGTTCGGAAATGATCGGCTACTGGAGCGAAAACTGTCCGGTAAAAACAACAAACGATAAGGTACTGGCAACGGTTTACAAAAAAAACGGAACTGCTTTAATCTCTATCGCAAGCTGGGCCGATACTGATGTAAAAGTGAAACTACTTATCGACTGGAAAAAATTAGGAATCAATCCCGCAAAAGCAACCATAACCGCTCCCGAAGTATTGAATTTCCAACCGGCACAAACCTTTACAGCAAAAGACGAAATACCGGTATCAAAAGGAAAAGGATGGCTGTTGATTGTGAAATAAGTAAGATGTGAAATAACATCCATTTCATAACGATTACCCTCTATTTGTCATTCCGAGGAACGAGGAATCACACCAGAAACTCCGCAAACTAAGTCGACAATCGTTGTCGCTCCACGTATGTGATTTCTCCCTTCGGTCGAAATGACAAGATTGCGCAAACAACAAACAACAAACAACAAACAACAAACCATAAACAACAAACCATAAACAACAAACCATAAACCATAAATAGCCCTCCACATGAAAATTAAACCCTTTCTATCCGTTTTACTTTTTGGAAGCCTGTTTGTCCATGCACAAAATAAACCCACCATAAAAGAGTACAAAAAAGTATTCACCACCTACCCTTTTTCAGATCCTGATCCGATTCCGAAACCGGATACCAAAGTGTATCCGTATTTTCGTTTTGACGGTTTTACCAATAAACCAATACAAAAAGAATGGAAAGTAATCGAGCTCGAAAATGATTATATCAAACTCATGATTCTTCCTGAAATTGGAGGAAAAGTGTGGTCGGCTGTGGAGAAATCAACCGGGAAAGACTTTATTTACAACAATCATGTGATCAAATTCAGGGATATCGCCATGCGCGGCCCCTGGACAAGCGGTGGTGTTGAGGGCAATTATGGCATCATCGGACACACTCCCAACTGTGCTACCCCTGTTGATTATGTCACCCTCACCCGTGCAGACGGAAGTGTAAGCTGTGTGATTGGAGTGTTGGATCTGCTCACGCGAACGTCATGGAAACTGGACATCAATTTGCCCAAAGACAAAGCCTATTTTACCACAAATTCCTTCTGGTTCAATTCCACCGAAACCGAGCAGCCTTATTATACCTGGATGAATACCGGTATAAAAGCCTCTGAAAGTTTGCAGTTTATTTACCCCGGACAAAGTTATATCGGACACAATGGCGAGCACAATTCGTGGCCCATTGACAAGGAAAACGGCAAAGACCTGTCGTACTATAAAAACAACGATTTTGGCGGTTACAAATCGTATCATGTATTTGGCAAATACGACGATTTCTTTGGCGGTTATTACCATGATGAAGATTTTGGAATGGGCCGATATGGCAATCACGATGACAAACCCGGTAAAAAAATATGGATTTGGGGACTGTCACAGCAAGGAATGATCTGGGAAAAATTACTGACGGATACCGACGGTCAATATGTAGAAGTTCAAAGTGGAAGGCTCTTCAATCAGGCAAGTGAAGGCAGTAATTTAACCCCATTCAAACAACGCTCCTTCGCTCCTTATCAAACCGATTTGTGGACGGAATACTGGTTTCCGGTAAAACAAATCAAAGGGTTTGTAAAAGCCAATAATTATGGCGCTCTAAATGTGAAAAATGAAAACGGCTGGTTGAAAATCTATTTTTCCCCGCTTCAAAAGCTGAATGAAAAACTGGAAGTTTTTGACAATGGAAAAAAAATCTATTCGAAAAATATTTCCGTAAACACTTTGCAGTCCTTCAAAGATTCGATTCAGATTGCAGTTGACGAAAATAAACTTCGACTCACACTGGGCGGTACTAAGCTGGTTTGGAATTCGGCTCCGGAAGAGGGTAATCTGAATCGTCCGTTAGAAACTCCAAAAGATTTTGACCACAACTCGGTATACGGATTGTACCTTCAGGGAAAAAATTACATTAGTTTTAAAGATTATGTAAAAGCGGAAGAAAAACTAGCTGCCTGCCTTCAAAAAGATCCTCACTATGCTCCCGCTCTGGCTGATTTGGCGATTGTACAAATTCGTAAATTCCAATACCGTGAAGCGGTCAATTCAGCCGCTAAAGCTTTAGCCATCGACACCTATCATCCCGCTGCCAATTATTATTACGGACTAGCCAACCTGCATTTGGGCAATACTACAGATGCCAAAGACGGTTTTGATCTTGCTGCGGCTAGTGTTGAATTCAGAAGTTCGTCATATACCGCTTTAAGCAAAATATACTTTACCGAAAATGATTTTGCAAAAGCAACTGAATATGCAGAAAAAAGCCTACTGAACAATCAGGGTAATTTAGAAGCTATGCAGATACTCGCGGTTTTGTACCGTCTGCAAAACAACAGAGACAAAGCAGCCGAAATGCTGAGTAAAATCAATACCGCAGATCCGCTCAACCATTTTGTTGGTTTTGAAAAATACCTCGGGGAGTCTTCTGATGCTTCCAAAAAGCAGTTTATGGCTCTAATTCAAAACGAAATGCCGCAGCAAACCTATCTTGAATTGGGAATCTGGTATCAGCAAATTGGCCGTAAAGAAGAAGCTTTAAAAGTACTTTCGCTTGCCGTTCCAAATGCTGAAATGGAGTACTGGAAAGCTTATTTGGAAAACAAAGCTGTTGATTTAAGCAAACTCCAACCCGACAATAGTTTCCCTTTCCGTGGAGAAACAGCCGAAATTCTGGAAAAACTCATCAAAACCAACTCTCAGTGGCAGTTGAAATACCATTTGGCGTTAATCGAATGGAATCGCGATAATACCTCAAAAGCAAAAGACTTGTTTTTGCAATGTGCCAACCTGCCTGCCGATCCGGCTTTTTATGGGGCTAAAGCTTCGCTGTTTAAAAATGACAGCCAAGTGATTTTATCCAGTCTTCAGCAAGCCATCAAACTGGATCAACAGAGTTGGAGGTATCCTAAACTTTTAACCGAATATTACATTGCTCAAAAACAATTTGATAAAGCCCTGGCCACCGCAGCTCCTTTCTATAAAAAACATCCCTCTAATTATGTGATGGGAATGTTGTACGCCAAAACGCTGCTGCTGAACAAAAAGTACACTGCTGCCGATGCATTCTTAACCCAACTCGAAATCCTTCCGTTTGAGGGTGCTACAGCAGGACGACAATTGTATCATGAGGCAAAACTGATGCAGGCTTTGGCTGAAATGAAAAACAAACAATTCAAAAAAGCGTTACAATTTATTTCGGATGCCAAATTATGGCCGGAAAATTTAGGAGTGGGAAAACCCTATGACGAAGATATTGATGAAAGACTGGAAAACTGGCTGAATTATCAATGTTATACCCATCTGGGTGATCCTGAAAAAGCACAAACAGCTTTACAAAAAATTACAGCATTTACCCCAAAGGTTGACAATACGGTTATGAATTTCCTACCAGCCAATCAATTGATTTCGGCTTGGGCAATCGAGAAAACTTCTTCGGCACAAAAAGCGCAGGACTGGCTGCAAAAACAGGCCCAATCCTATCCTGACAATAAAATTGTGCAGTGGTCTCTTGAAACGTACACTAAAAAACAATCCAATATTTTAACCGAAGATGAAAAAGATGGTGAAGTCCGAATTATAGAGAAACTTTAAAATACTTTCGGGAAAATTGTATTTTCGAAATAAAAATACGAGTTTTATAGCAACTGAAATGCCAATTTAAAACGTTATCAACTTCATTTCAAGTTTAAAACAATAATAGGGCTATCCGTGGCTAATACCAAGATGGTAACATTAGCCACAGATTAGAAAGATTTCCACAGATTGCTTTAATAATTGCGTATAAAATCTGTGTGAATCTTCAAAATCAGTGGCAAAAAAATATTCTTGATACGTACTAAGGACAATCATAAATAATAATCAATCAAAATAATCATTCTAAAAACCAAACAATGAACAAACACTTTTTAAAGTATTCTCTTTTCAGTCTTTTCCTTGTGGCGGGTCAAAATGCAATGGCCCAAAATAGCGATCAGACTAAAAACCCGTTATCCGTTTATCAGGTCACCCCTTTAAAAGTAAATGACCTTGTACATACCAAACTCGACGTGTCCTTTGATTATGGGAAACGTTATCTCTATGGAAAAGCATGGCTTACTTTAAAGCCTCACTTTTATGAAACCGATTCGCTTAGACTGGATGCCAAAGGAATGGATTTTAAAGCAATTGCTGTTGTTGATGGTAAAAAAACAATTCCGTTAAAGTATACTTACGACAACGAACAGCTTCTTATAACCTTAAACAGAAAATATAAAAGCGCCGAAAAATACACCGTTTTTATCGATTATACGGCAAAACCAGATGAGTTAAAAGTTAAAGGAAGTGCCGCAATTACCGATGCAAAAGGATTGTATTTTATAAACCCTGACGGAAAAGACAACAAACCAACTCAAATCTGGACACAGGGCGAAACGGAAGCCTCATCGGCATGGTTCCCAACCATTGATAAACCCAATCAGAAAACAACTTCTGAGATTGCCATGACCGTTGACGCCAAATACACTTCGCTCTCCAACGGAAAACTAATCGCTCAAAAAGACAATAAAAACGGTACCCGCACCGATACCTGGAAAATGGAATTACCACATTCTCCTTATTTGTTTATGATGGCTGTGGGCGATTTTAAAATCTACAAAGATTCTTATAACGGAAATGAGGTAAGTTATTACCTGGAGCCGAAATATGCACCATACGCCAAACAAATTTTTGGAAAAACTCCGGACATGATGAAGTTTTACGGCAAAATGTTAGGCGTTGAATATCCTTGGGGAAAATATGCTCAAGTTGTGGCCAGAGACTACGTTTCGGGAGCCATGGAAAACACTTCGGCTACACTGCACGGTGAACACGTACAAAAAACCGAAAGAGAATTACTAGACGATAATCAGGAAAGTACCATTGCCCACGAACTTTTTCACCAATGGTTTGGAGATTATGTTACTGCTGAATCCTGGTCGAACTTAACGATGAACGAGTCTTTTGCCACTTTTGGTGAAGTACTTTGGCACGGTCACGATGAAGGACAGGATGCCGAAGACCGCTCTCGTTATGAAAAATTACAAAACTGTCTGCGCTCTTCAAAAGACGGAGTTAGTCCGCCACTAGCACGTTTTCATTATGGAAATAAAGAAGACATGTTCGACAACATCAGCTACTCCAAAGGTTCGATCATCTTGTATGCTTTAAAAAATCAAATGGGTGATGCTGCGTTTTTCAAATCTTTAAACCAGTACCTGACCACAAATGCTTTCAAAACAGGAGAAACCCATCAATTGCGTCTGGCAATGGAAGAAGTAACCGGAAAAGACTGGAGTCCGTATTTTAACCAATGGTATTATCAGGGAGGAAATCCGATTCTGAATATCGAGTACGGTTATGCCGATGGAAAAGCTACAATTGCTGTAAAACAAGTTCAGGAAAGCGGTGTACAAACTTTTACCCTTCCGCTAAAAGTAGATTTTTATGTAAATGGAACGAAAGTCAGAAAAGATATTTTAATTGAAAAAAGAGAACAAAATTTCAGTTTTGACCTTGCTTCAAAACCTGATTTTATTGATCTGGATCCTGACAAAATTCTGGTAGGTAAAGTAATTGACAATAAAAAGATATCCGATTACCAATATCAGTACAAAAATGTCCCTACTTTCTACAACCGAATTGAAGCGATCAAATTTGCAGCAAAAGACAAAAGTCACGAAGCACAACTAATTCTTTTAGCAGGACTTCAAGATCAGCAGGAAGACTTAAGAACGCTTAGCATCAGAGGGATTGATCTGGGAGACAGTCAAATAAAAGAAGCTGCTCTTAAAGCCTTACTGAACATTGCTCAAAACGATAAAAAGACATATGCCAGAGCTACAGCGCTTATAAAACTTGCGGGAACCGGAGATACAACTTACAAAAGTTTAATGATTGAAAGCGCTAAAAATCAATCTTACAACGTGGCTGCTGCCGGAATCTCTGGTTTGTCGAAATTTGCTCCGGACGAAGCAGATAAAACCTTAGCAGCTTTAGACGAAGACACTAAAAATCATATCACGCCATTACTTAAACGATTCAACAATCAAAAATAAACAGCAGGCTGGTTTAATACCAGTGTTATCTAAAAACAACAAAGGAACAAGGTTTTATAATTAGTACTTAAAAATTTTTGTTTCCAATAGCCTCTCTGATCTAATTAGAGAGGCTTTTTTTTGTTACCAAAATCAGAAATGATAGATTCTCGAAGACTGTTAGAATCAAACACTATTTTAGTGAAGCGTGTAATTTTACCAAATGCTCTTGCTCACAGAACTTCAACGGGAAAATACTTCCACACCACGTAAAGGAAACTGATCCGACTAATTTTTGATTAATTCTATTGCTTTAAGAAGAACTTCGTCTTCTCCTGCCTGAATTCCTTTTATCGTAGGTTTTACTTCTACATCTACCTTTACCCCTTTTCTTTGTGTTTGTGAACCGTTCGGATAAAAAACACCGGTTCCAGTTAGCATTGATCTTTCCTTTAAAAAAGAAATATAAGAAGCATTTCCATCGGCTCCAGCTGTCTGACTTCCCACTGTAGTTACATGATCACCAGTTTGCAAGATCATCGTACTAAACTCTGCCATACTTTGTGTGTTTTCGTCAACTAATAAAACAGCTTTACCTTTAAAGTACTTTTTCATCGGGGAAATCTCTCCCATTTTTTGGTATTGAAATCTACCCGGATACGAAAAATCAGGTTTCATAATAGTAGCAAACTCTTTATTTTCTTTTACAAGTCTTCCCGCCAAAACGTAAGGAAGAAAATTGGGATAATTGCGTATATCAATAATTAATCCTTTCAAATTTTGGAATTGCTCCATCATTTGATCAACATCCTTCATCTCCAAATGGGCCATATTGATATATCCAATGTTATCCTCCACAACTTTATATTTTACTTTTTCTATTTCCTTATTATAAATCGAGTCATAAGGATATCTTGATATGCTTTTATGAAGTCTATTCAAATTTCGGGACAATACTATAGCAACAGTCTTTTCTGTACCGTTTGCCAAATACATATAAGTAGGTCTTAATTTACCATTGATATTAGAGCCGCTTAGATATTTTAATTTATTATCAATGATTGCAGAAACATCTTCTCCATTTACTTTTTCAATAATATCACCTACTTTTAAATCATTCACTTTCGCCAGAGAATCATTAGGGAGATTTGTTATTATGGCTTTTCCTTCAACTATCTTTATCTCAGCCGGGAAAAAAAATGGGCCAAAGAAATTTACTGTACTGTGAGTTTTGAAAACGGCGTGTCCATCATCTGTTTTTACCGCCGTTTCCAACATCGCCAGATGATATTCCTGCTCATTTTTTGCTGAAACAAATTTATCAGTCATTTCTAATAATACATCATCCCAATTTTGATCAGTTTGATATTTGTACGGGAAAAAATATTCTACTGTGTTCCAGAATCTGGAAAGGCTCAAAATTCTCATCGCAGTATCAGGATATGATTCCTTTTGATACTCAATTTCATTAATCATCAAAACATTACCAGTCCTGTCCTTCTTAACATAAAAAGGTTTTCCCTGATATCGGTTGTCTCTAATCCATTTTAATTTTTCTGTAACGGCCATACCAAAATAGGTCTCATCCTCAAGCCATAGCAAATCCATATTTTTAGTAAAATAGGCTGATTCGTCTTTCTCTTTGGGGATATTCTTTTTTTTCACCTCACCCAGCCCCTTAATCCAGTTCAGATAAACAGCCGCTATTTCTTCTTTATTCTTAGCCTTTTGTATCAAAGGCAATTGCGTCAAAAATTGTTCGTCCCAATTGTACTTTCCACTTGCTACATTTGGGTGATAATACTTTAAAAAGCCCCAAACTTTAATAAAAACAACTTCGTTTTTAAGGGGTGCCAAACCTGATTCCTTTTTTAAATTTTGACCAGATAAATTACTTAAACTCAAAAAGCAACAAATGATAATAATTCTTTTATACATATTCATTTTTAATAAGATTCAGGGTTTTATATCCTGAAAACAGGTTAAATTTTTTTCCTCTTAAATAAAACAATTAAGCCTACTGATTGATTTTCACCAAAACCGCCAACATCCTATTTGTTTATTTAATCTTGTCAGTACCTCCTTATCAAGATCATCAAGTCCTTCCAAAAAAGTAATTTTACTTCTTCGAAATTTGAGCTTCTTTATTAAAGCTTGATAAACGATATTCCTTTACTAAATCACGTGCACTTGATTTTAAATTCGTATCACTAAAAGGTTTCATAAACTTAAGGCAATCTCAGAGCCCTTCTTATGCATATCTATGCAAATCTTATACGATTTATGTTAATTTACTGTTATTATTTACAACTTTGTGTTCGAACACATTTTTTATGTATTTCCTTGCAAAACAAAAAACACATCAGTATTTTCGTTATTACTTTACTTTAAAATACATCCTTTCGTTAAAATCATCAAAACAAATTTGTTCTCTAAAATGTCATCTTATCCAATGAAAAAAAAATTACTGCAAGCAAGATTAAACAAAGGATTATCACAAGAAGAACTGGCAGACATAATAGGAATATCCCAGTCTAATTATTCCCGACGAGAAAAGGGGTTAAAAAAGATATCCAATATCGAGTGGGCTAAAATTGCAAAATGCCTGGATGTAGCAAAAGAAGAGATCTACGAATCTGATAATCTAAATACGATTGAGACAAACGATTCATTGAAAGCAGAATCGTTCGTAATTCCAAAATTTATCATCGAACATATAGAAATGCTGACAGAGAAGAATAAACAGCTTGAAGAAAAGTTAAAAAAATATGAGCTTTGAATTTCTTTAATGCAAAAAAAATCTATCAATAAATACCACTTATTAAACCTCACCTTGATCTTTTACCAAATGGCACTCTAGTAACGAATTTGTCAATGGTATAATATACTTTTTTTTTCTTTAATTTAATCACAAATCATTTCACAAAAAAGGTATAAAAGCATCCCCCACTACTCTCCAAATTGAATTCATTTTTCTTCCTGTTTTTCGAAATTGTGACTTCGAAAAAATTCGCCTTTCAATTTCTAAAATCGCATTCAAAATCGCTTCTTTATCCGGCTCTTTTTTATCCGTAAACTAAAGGCCATTTTTTACCCAAAAAACACAACTTCTCTCCGCAGAAATTAATCCTCAAAAGACAAAATTCCCCTGAGATCGCCCTTACAGAATAACAGTAGAAAACTTACTTTATTAGCAACATAAAGGGGTAGTGATTACGAAATTCACAAAATTAAACACAACTCTTTTTAATAACTTAAAAATAGAATATTTACATTTTGACAATATAAATATCGAACTATTCTTTTTTGGTCATTTTATTTTAACAAAACACTACTTTTTTAGTGTAAAAAAAACGTTTTACGCAATTTTATGTGCTCGAGAACACAAATTTTGTGTGTTCGAGCACATTTTTTGTGTTTTTTCTTGGTTAATAAAAATATAATCGATAGTTTCGTCAAGTAATAAAAACACTGAGTGGGAATAATCCTATGTTTTAAGCCTCTTTTATTCGATTCTTAAGCCATAAAAAAGAACACTTTAAATACCGATTACGACAAAAAAAATAACCTGACAAAAACAATCATTAACCAAACCCAAAAACAAGAGTATGAAAAATGCACTCTCAAAAAACCCTAAGAATTTAAGGTTGCAGACAGTACTTGAAAAAAGCATAAAGGCAACACTGTTTTCATTGTTGTCCGTGACTTTTCAAATTACGACCGCAGCTCCCTCAAAAGAAATCTCGTTAAACAAAACCAGCTTACTTGCCTTTCAAAAAATGGTGAAAGGTAAAGTTGTAGACGATAAAGGAATTCCAATTCCTGGTGTAAACGTTATTATAAAAGGATCTAAGACCGGTGTTCAGACCGATATCGATGGAAGCTTTGCTATTGAAGTACCCAATGCCAATACGATTTTAGTATTTTCTTTCTTAGGAATGCAGGATCAGGAAATCCCTGCCGGGAATGGTACTGTTAAAGTAGTCATGAAAGAAGCCGGACAACAAATGGATGAAGTTGTTGTGGTAGGATACAGCAAAGTTAAAAAAGAGAGCTTAACCGGATCTCTTCAAACTTTAGACAATAAAAAATTATTGGATGTTACCACTCCTAATGTCGAAAACTTACTGGCTGGAAAAGCAACCGGAGTTTTTGTAAGTACAAGTGGTGGTCAGCCTGGAGCTCCGTCAAAAGTAGTTATCAGAGGTAGAAGTACCGTAAACGGAAGCACCGACCCTCTTTGGGTAGTAGACGGTGTTATAGTTGGAAACAGTTCTCCAACGATGAACCCTTCTGATATCGAAACTTTAACCGTTCTTAAAGATGCAGCTTCTACGGCAGTTTATGGTTCGCAAGGTGCCAATGGAGTAGTTGTAGTTACTACAAAAAGCGGTAAAGCTGGTAAGGCAACTATAAACTTCTCTGCAAAAACAGCTTTGGCTACTATAAATTCAGGGAATTTTAAAATCATGAACGGATCTGAATTGTATGACTTATATGATTCTTTCCCAAACAAACAAATTTTTCAAAATGCTTCCTGGTGGACTCCTGAATTAAGAAACAAAAACTACGATTGGTGGAAAAATGCTACTCAAACCGGTATTGCTCAGGATTACAACCTGTCAATCAGTGGTGGTGGTGATAACTTTAAAAGTTATGTTTCCTTAGGAGTTTATGATGAAACAGGTGCTATCATTGGCTATGATTACAAAAGATACAATGGTTTGATGAAATTTGAATACAAACCAAATACCTGGTTAACCATAAGACCACAAATAAACTTAACAAAAGAAACAACTTACGACAAACAGCATTCTGTTGGAGACATCTACCGTAATCTTCCATGGGACAGCCCTTATTTGCCAGACGGAACATTGGTAGGAAATGCACCAAACCCAACCTGGGTAAACACAACCGGATCAAACTACCTGTATGATTTGCAATGGAATTTTTCTGAATCTCAAGATTACAATGTACGTTCAAATCTTGACTTCGATGTTAAATTAACTAAATGGCTGACTTTTGCATCGGTAAACAACTATATCTTTGGTAACGCCAATTCAACTTCATATTCTGATCCAAGATCTTCATCAGGATTAGCCGTGAAAGGTAGAATTACAGATAACTTCAGTACGTTTAACAGAATTTATACCAACCAGTTATTAAAATTCAACACCAAAATTGACAAACACGACATCAACGCGATTGCCGGTTATGAGTGGAATGAATACAGTTCAAAATACAGTAACGCTACTGCTACAGGATTGCCTCCGGGAATCATTGTAACAGATCCGGCTGCAAAACCTGAAAAAGTAGAAGGAAACAGATCCGAGTGGGCAGTACAATCTTTACTGTCAAACGTTAACTATTCTTATGACAACAGGTATTTAGCGCAATTCTCTTTCCGTCGTGACGGAGCCTCTAACTTTGGAAAAAATGCACAATATGGTAACTTCTTCTCCATCAGTGGTGGATGGAATGTTCACAATGAAGCTTTCTTTAAAGTAAACTGGATCAACAACTTAAAACTAAGAGCCAGTTATGGTTCAGTAGGAAATCGTCCAAACAGTTTATATGGACACCTCCCATTATATTCTTTCTCACAAAGTTACGACGAGAATCCGGGAGCTCTTATTTCGCAATTGGCGAATCCTGATTTAAGCTGGGAGAAAACATTTACTACTGGTGTAGGTTTAGACTTGAGAATTTTCGACAGAGTAAACATTACATTTGATTACTATAATAAAAACACATCCGACTTATTGTATTACGTACCACTTCCTGGAGTTATTGGCGTAACGGGTATCTGGAGAAACGTTGGAGCTGTAAACAATAGAGGTTTTGAAACTTCTATCAATGTAGATATCATTAAAACCGAAAACCTAAGATGGTCATTTGATGCTAACATAGGCGTAAACAAAAACAAAGTAACGGCACTTTACGGTGATCGTCAGGAAATTATTGTAGGAGACGGTAGTGGTGCTGCAGGATCTGCTTCAAAATTACTAAAACCGGGTACTGATGTAGACAGCTGGTACTTAACAGAATGGGCTGGTGTTGACCCTACAAACGGAAAACCACAATGGTTTACGACTAATGCTTCGGGAGAACGTGTAAAAACAAATGATTATGCAGATGCTTCAAAAAACAGAAAAACAATCGGAACTTATACTCCGGACTTCTTTGGAGGATTCTCTACTAGTTTAAACTATAGAAACTTTGATTTTGCAGCTGTTTTCAGCTACTCTGTTGGAGGACAAATTTACAACTATGCCCGTTCAGAGTTTGATTCAGATGGTGCTTATACCGACAGAAATCAAATGAACCTGCACAGTGGATGGAGCCGTTGGGAAAAACCGGGTGATATTGCAACACATCCGCAGGCTATCTATGACAATACCAGCCAATCTAATAAAGCTTCTTCCCGTTATCTTGAAACAGGTACCTACTTAAAAATGAGAAGCCTTTCTTTCGGTTACAACCTACCGCTTAAAAACATAAGCATCGCTAATTTAAGATTATTTGTAGCAGGAGAAAACTTATTTACCATCTCACACTTTTCAGGTGTAAATCCTGAGTTATCACCAAATTACAACAGTGCAACCGGACAATACGTAATTTCTGGAGTGGCTACACAAGTATATCCACAAACCAGAAGAATAACTCTTGGACTTAATCTAACACTTTAAAAAGAAACAAAACATGAAAAAGATATTAATATTAGGTATCGCAATTAGTTTACTGTCCTCATGTGAGTTAGACAGAGAGCCATTTGGATCATATACACAAGACAAAATACAACAGGATAAAGAAGCTTCAATCGAAGTTTTACTTAACGGATGTTACGCACAATTAAAAGGCTGGTCGGATGTCATGCACCGCGTAGGAGAATATCCGGGCGACAACATCATGATTAGAGGAACCTCTACGGACTCTTTTTACTCTTTTATTTCCTATCAGCACATTCCTGATAATGGCCGATTATCTACTTTTTGGAACAATGGGTATAAAATCGTTTCACAGTCAAGTGATTTGATCAAAATCATCCCTGAAGGAGAAAGCCCGGCTGTTGACCAGCAATTAGGAGAAGCTTACTATTTAAGAGGTATGATTTATTTTTACCTGTGCCGTACTTACGGAAGACCTTATGCACAATCGCCTGAAACCAATTTAGGTGTACCGCTTGTAAAGGGTCTGCCGGCCGATATTGCTAACCTGAGACTTCCGGACCGTTCTACTGTAAAAGCAACTTACGAGCAGGCTGTAAATGATTTGAAAAAAGCAGAAGCCCTGATGAGCGTAGGAAAAGCAGCTACTTATGCAACCAAAGAAGCGGCTCAGGCCATGCTTTCAAGAGTGTATTTGTACATGAGTGGTACCTATGAAACGCCAAATCAGGAGTATGCAACGCTTTCTATTGATTATGCAAAAAAAGTAATCATGAGCGGAAGATACAGCTTATTAAGCCGTGCGAACTTTATGAAATACAACACTTATGCGCCGGATTCTGCTGAACAAACAGAAACTATTTTTGCTATAAAAAGAGTTGCTTCAGAATATTCCGGATTTGATCACTACTATGGTATTGGAGGAATGTATGCCAATATTCAGGGACAAGGATGGGGAGAAATGTATGCTAGTGGAGAATACCTTGACTTATTGAGAAAATCCGGATTGAAAAAAGATGCTCGTTGGGCTTTTATTGATCCGCAATATACCAAAGATGCGAGTGGAAATAAAACAGAAGCTTTCCGTTTTGTAGTGGATGTTTTCAATACTGCCGGTACACAAACCGGATACAATTATGTGCAGCAGCCTTTAAAAACAAAAGCGGATGGATCGTACTTTATCACCATTGGAACTACAGATTACAACCTTACCGCTGTAAATGCAGCCGATAACCAATACTCTATTGTATACCAAGGCAAAACCTATACAGGAGAGAAAGATTATATGATGCTTTTAAACCGTGTATATCCAATGTTTTACATTACAAAATGTTCTTTACAAAATAATGATTCACACCTGCACTCGCCTATCATCTCGAGATTAGCAGAAATGTACCTGAACATGGCAGAAGCTTATGCTAAAAAAGGAGATTATACCAATGCTTTGACCAACCTGAACATCATTCGTGAAAGATCAATTGTTGGCGGAGGTTATGCCTCTTTAAACAGCACAAACGCCGTACAGCGCATCGATGAAGAGCGTCAGTTAGAATTGGCTTTTGAAGCACATCGTGGTTACGACGTTTACAGAAACGGTCAAACAATGACACGCCGTTACCCTGGTCCTCATTTACCAATGAACGACGTTCCGGCTACGAGTTTGCGTGTGATACAATACATCCCGCAATCTGAAATTAATGCTTACCCTGGGACTTTAACACAAAACCCATAGTTTTTTATTTTATTGTTTGTTTTGAAGCCTCTCTAATTGGATCGATTAGAGAGGCATTTCAAAAATCCCCTCTTAAAGTATCATCACTTAATCTCAAAAAATGAAAAATATACTGTACTTGTTTTTTGCTTCTTTTCTGGTCTCCACTTCCTGCGCTGGCAGCAACGATGATGCATCGCTGATAAGTGAAGTCATAGAAAACCCAAAAACAACCATTTCCCTGCCCCTTGGAGGAAATGCATATAGTTCGAAACACTTAGACGGAAGTAATACCATTACAGACAACGGTATCGAGAACTGGACCGACTCTGGTGAGTTTTTCACCGCTTATTTCAGAATTTCTAAACCCGGAACATTTCAAATTACAGTAGAAGAATCTGTTCAGGTGTATGGAAAATCGGAATTAGAATTTTCGATCAATAACGAATCCAAAAAAGTAAATTTCACCACTTCAAAAAAGGCTGTTATAGCAGGAACCTGGAACCTTAAAAAAGAAGGATACATTGCGGTCAGAATAAAAGGAATCAGTAAAACCGGCGATCGTTTTCCGTCTATTAGTCGTTTAACGATTGCAAGTGCTGATTTTGATGGCAAAATCTCTTATGTGCCTAACAACGAAGGAGCTTTTTACCACTGGGGACGCCGTGGACCTTCTGTTCATTTAAACTATCAGGTACCTGAAAACACCAACACCGAGTGGTACTACAACGAAATCACCGTTCCTCAAAACGAAGACAAAATTGGTTCTTACTTTATGGCAAATGGTTTTGGAGAAGGTTATTTTGGAATTCAGGTCAACTCAGCCACCGAAAGAAGAATTTTATTTTCGGTATGGAGTCCGTTTACGACTGATGATCCTGCCAGCATTCCCGAAACGCACAAAATTAAACTGCTCAAAAAAGGAGAAAATGTACACACTGGCGAATTCGGAAATGAAGGTTCGGGAGGACAAAGCTATCTGAAATACAACTGGAAAGCCGGAAACACCTACAAGTTTTTACTTCGCGGATTTCCAGCCGGTAATAACACCACCACTTATACCGCTTATTTTTATGCTCCGGAATTGAATAAATGGCTGTTAATTGCCAGCTTTAACCGTCCGGAAACCAACACCTACTTAAAAAGATTCCACTCTTTTCTGGAAAATTTTATTCCCGAACAGGGCGATCTGTCTCGTAAAGTGCTTTTCAACAACCAATGGGTTTGTGATGATAAAGGCAATTGGTCTGAAATCGGTTCGGCACGATTCACCAACGACAATACCGGTGCAAAAGAATACAGAATGGATTTTGCCGGAGGTACCGAAAATGGTTCCTTCTATCTAAAAAATGGAGGTTTTTTTAATGATTATACCACGCCAAAAACTATTTTTACAAAAGCTTTAACCAATAAAAAACCCGAAATCAATTTTAATACATTACCATAAAAAATTAGTACTAAAAACCGTTGAATGATTTTTTTAAACACATAGAAATATAGTCTTTACAAGCTTAAAAAGGCGTTTCACTAGTTAAAATGTACATAGCAAACTTTGTGAAAGAAAGAATTTTCTTTTTTGCCTTTCTTTTTAGACAACAGCAACTATGTTTCTATGTGTTAGAATTAGACTTTGTTCCATTCCACCCAACGGATAAATCATAACAATAATCTCTGATAATCGGATTTTAGATTATCAATCATTTCAAATCAAATTAAACTATTATGAAAACTAGCATTTTAAAATTCATGTTAGCCGCCTGTATTCTGTTTGGAGGAACAAACGCATCGGCACAAATGATTAAAACCAAAACACCAGCTCGTGCAAAAGGTCAAACCGACGTTTTACGTTTGGCAACAACACCAATACCTACCGTTCGTGTTGCCTTTATAGGTCTCGGAATGCGTGGCCCTGGAGCAGTAGAGCGTATGACACATATTCCGGGTGTAGAAATTGTCGCTTTGTGCGATATGACACAGGAAAACACTTCTAAAGCAAACGAAACTTTAACCAAAGCAGGATTTCCTAAAGCGCAGGAATTTTACGGTGACGAAAATGCCTGGAGAAAAGTGACAGCTTTACCAAATGTTGATTTAGTATATGTTGCTACCGACTGGAAACATCACGCGATTATAGGTGTACAGGCAATGAAAGACGGTAAACACGTAGCCATAGAAGTTCCCGGAGCAATGACAATGGAAGAAATCTGGCAGCTTATTGATACTTCTGAGAAAACCCGTAAACACTGTATGCAACTTGAAAACTGTGTGTACGATTTCTTCGAGCTTACGACATTAAACATGGCGCAACAAGGTTTATTTGGAGAAATTCTTCATGCAGAAGGATCTTACATTCACGGACTTCAGCCTTTCTGGGGAGAATACTGGAACAACTGGAGAATGGATTACAACATCAAACACCGTGGCGACATTTATGCAACACATGGTATGGGCCCGGCTTGTCAGGCTTTGAACATTCACCGTGGAGATAAAATGAACTTCTTAGTTTCTATGGATACTAAAGCAGTTGGAAATCCGGCATACATCAAAGAAAAATCCGGAAAAGAAATCAAAGATTTTAGAAATGGTGACCATACGATGACTATGATTCGTACGGAGAACGGAAAAACAATCCAGATTCAGCACGATGTTACCTCTCCTCGTCCGTACAGCAGAATGTACCAATTAAGCGGTACAAAAGGTTTTGCTAACAAATATCCGTTAGAAGGATACGCTTTAGACGGTAAAGAACTAGGTGACGACGTAAAACCAAATCACGAAAAATTAAGCGCACACTCTTTTGTTCCGGCAGATGTGAAAAAAGCATTAATGGAAAAATACAAGCACCCAATCGTAAAAAATATCGAAGAGCAGGCTAAAAAAGTAGGTGGTCACGGTGGAATGGATTTCGTAATGGATTACCGTTTGATTTACTGTCTGCAAAAAGGACTTCCATTAGACATGGACGTTTATGATTTAGCCGAGTGGTCTTGTTTAGGGCCTTTAACAGAGATTTCTCTTGACAACGGTTCAGCTCCTGTAGAAATTCCTGATTTTACACGTGGCGGATGGAACAAGTTGAAAAAATTAGAGTTTTCAGAATAAATTTATTGGTTAGTTAGTAGAAACAAGAGGGCACGATTTATAGTGCTCTCTTGTTCATTATAGCCAACACTAATTAAAATAAAAAGATGAAAAAAATATATTTTACATTGTTGTTTTTGTTTGTCTTCTTTGGTGCATCGGCACAGGAGAAACAAAGTTTTGCTATAGCCAATGGAAATTTCCTGCTCAACGGAAAACCCATACAAATTCATTCGGGAGAAATGCACTACTCCCGTATTCCTCAGCCCTACTGGCGTCATCGCTTAAAGATGATGAAAGCAATGGGTTTAAATGCCGTGGCCACCTACGTATTTTGGAACTACCATGAAACGGCACCCGGAATCTGGGACTTCAAAACCGGAAATAAAAACCTGGCCGAATACATTAAAACCGCTCAGGAAGAAGGTTTATTCGTCATTTTACGCCCGGGCCCGTATGTGTGTGCCGAATGGGAATTTGGAGGTTATCCGTGGTTCCTGCAAAACGTACCCAATATGGTCATTCGCGGAAACAACACCGCCTATCTGGCCGCAACCAAAGCTTATTTTACCCAACTGTACCATCAGGTTAAGGATTTACAAATCACCAAAGGGGGCCCGATTATCATGGTTCAGGGGGAGAATGAATTTGGGTCGTATGTAGCACAACGCAAAGACATTCCGCTTGACGAGCATAAAAAATACAGTGCTGCCGTTTTTCAGCAACTAAAAGATATTGGTTTCGAAGTTCCGTTTTTTACTTCAGACGGAAGCTGGTTGTTTGAAGGCGGAGCCTTACCGGGTGCGCTGCCAACAGCAAATGGCGAAAGTGATATTGCGAAACTAAAAAAAGTGGTCAATCAGTTCAATAATGGACAGGGACCGTATATGGTGGCCGAATTTTATCCGGGCTGGCTGGATCATTGGGCAGAACCTTTCCCGACACAAACTCCCGAGGAAACCGTAAGCCAAACCCAAAAATACCTGGACAATCAGGTTTCGTTCAACTACTATATGGTGCATGGAGGCACTAACTTTGGCTTTACTTCGGGAGCCAATTATGACAAAGAGCATGACATTCAGCCCGACATGACTTCTTATGATTACGATGCACCAATTAGTGAGGCTGGCTGGGCTACTCCAAAATACAATGCGTTAAGAGCCCTGCTCAAAACAACTGAAACGCCGGCTGTTCCGGCAAAAATGCCTGTCATCACTATTCCGAATATAGCCTTAACCAAAGTTGTTGACTTAGCCGATTTAAAGGCTAAAATTACGCCTGTACTTGCCGATAATCCTTTAACCTTTGAACAGCTGAATCAGGGAGACGGTTATGTTTGGTACAGCAAACGTTTTACCCAGCCAATTAGCGGAAAACTGGAACTAAACGGATTACGCGATTATGCTGTGGTGTATGTCAACGGGAAAAAAGTAGCCGAGTTAAACCGCTATTATAAAAAATACGATTGCGAGATTGAAGTTCCGTTTAACGCGACATTGGATATTTTGGTAGAGAATATGGGACGTATCAATTACGGCTCTCAGATCAATGCCAACAACAAAGGCATTATCAGTCCTGTATTGATCAATGGCGAAACCATTACCGGAAACTGGAAAATGTATAAATTACCAATGGCACAGGAACCGGATCTAACGGCTTACAAAAACTCCGGAAAAATCAACCGTCCTACCTTGTATCAGGGAAGTTTTAATTTGAGTAAAACTGGAGATACCTTTCTGGACCTGCGCGACTGGGGCAAAGGTATTGTTTTTGTAAACGGAATCAACATTGGGCGTTACTGGAGTGTTGGCCCACAGCAAACATTGTATGTACCGGGTTGCTGGCTTAAAAAAGGCAAAAACACCATACTAATCTTTGAGCAGAAAAACGGAAAAATGCAAAAGGACATCAAAACAATCCTTACGCCAATTTTAGAAGAACTAAAACCTGAAAACGGACAATAAACACTTCTCTTTTTCCCATAAAAAAGGGGCTGTCCGAAAAGTATGAACTTCCTCTTATTATGTTATTGTTTAAAACCTCTATTTTAGTTCGACGCGGATAAAACAGATTTTTTTCCTCATTTAAAAGTTTTTTAATTTTTAGAATCCGTTTTTATCAGTGTCTTCGCGATAGCGAATCTGTCAAATCAGCGTTGAATTAAGACGTATAATTTTTGCCGACCAAATAAACTGCTTTTGGATTATAATTCAATCTAGATTATTTATAAAAAAAAGGCTGTCCTTACTTTTCGGACAGCCTCTTTCGGTTTTAACACTTTAACTAATTACTCCTATTAAAAGTAATTTCTTTTATGGGCTATTAAATGAATTGTACAAAAGTAACTAATACAAAAAAGGTCGAAAAGGCAACAATATCAAGACTTAACACAAAAAGAGTCCGAAAAAGGAATAATTTGAAATGTACATTATACTACTACAAAGTACCACCTAACTACCATTGAAATAACTATTAATTTCCCTTTTAAGCAACAAAACACATTCTACAGAGGAAATACATCTAAATACACCATTTTAAAGGCTTATACACCATTTTTACCCACAAAAAGCCCTCACCTACGAGGGCTTTTTTGTATCTATTACCTAAAAAATACAGAAAAATAAATATTTGTACAAAAAAGCTTTACATGGACAAATAGGTAGACAAATAGGTAGACAAAAAGCGCTATAAAGTTATCATGAGGGTTTGTTCAAAATACATAAAAATGGTGTTTAGTATTTAGAAACTACGCGAGAATGGGGGTGTAAATACATGAAAAAAACACTTTTTTCACATGTAAATACCTGAAAAACATGTGTTTCTAGTGAATTTCCCAATCTTTATAACCTTGTTTTTTTAGTTCATCTATTCTATCATTGTACTTATTAATGCTTTCAAAATCCTCAAACAAAGGAATCATTTTGTACTTGTCAAATAGTTTTTGTTTTTGTTCCTCAGTTAGCTCTAATTTACTTTGATTTATTACATTATAATATTTTTCAATAAAGTAAATTGGATTACATCTTAATCGGCTAAATTCTTTTATAAAATCTTCCATAAGTAACTTGTTTATTCTAATCGTATTACACCTACAACCAAAGCTATTCCGGTTATTTCTTCCTTTGGAACGCTAAAGGGGTCGTAATTTTCGTTGTCTGAAATCATAGTAAGAGAATCCTCAGACACTCCCTTTTTTACTCTCTTAATGATAATCCCTTGCTCTTTAGTTGCTATTACATGAGTCTTGTTCCACTGTATAAAACGACTTTCTTTTATGACAGTACAAGCCACAATGTCTCCACTACTGTATTTTGGATACATACTACTGCCTTCTACCTCTATCATAAAGTCAATTTTTTTATTATTGAATTTCGGAATATTGTAATACTCTTTTACGTCTTGTGGAAGAATAGTGAAGGCACTATTACCAAAGCCTCCTATGGCAGTCACAGAAACTAAAGGATATCCATTACTACTACCTGTTTTTATAGCTATTGGTGTATTCTTACTTTTCAACATCGGTTCTTTACCAGTTAACAACCATTCTGAATTGTATTGGGGATAATTTTCAACTAATTTTAAGATCCATTTGGCTTGAATATCGCTATTATTTGCAATTGCGCGTGATAAAACTCCTTTACTAGCACCTATTACGTGTTCAAGCTTTGTTATTGTAACGCCTTCATTTTTAGCAACTTTACTAAAAGAGTCTAAAATATTATTCATAAAAAGTGAAAATTATCATCTATTATTTTGATGTGTTGAAAATTATCTTCTATATTTGTAAAACAAATTGAAACAGTTAGAACAATGGACAAAAGTAAACAAAAAAAAGAGTACGCAAGTCACAACCCTGTAATTATAAAAAAATTAAAAGAAAAGTACGGTTTGACTATTCAATTCATTAACGCATCTCTCCGGGGAGATAGACAAAGTGATACTTCCATTAAGATTTGTGAGGATTACAAACTAATGGAAAAGGAGATCAACAAAACAATCCAAAGATTATAGAAACAAACCCGTCACGGCTTGCGTGGTTTCGACACCACGACGGGAACAAATTCATATTAAAATGTACGAATATCACAATAACATACTCTCTATACCTGCCAAACTTCTTTATGAAGACTGGGGATTAATTTCGTATGGCAACTATCAAAAATTATGTAACAGAGGGAAGTTGATCCGTACAAAAGAAGGAAGAGGACCAGGTAATGAACCGTTTATAAGTTTTCACGATTTACCAGTACATCAAGGGGTAGATTTTAAAAAAATATGCATTGAAAAACTCAAACATCCTAAAGAAGTAGCTGTACGTAATCATCTTGAGAAGTATATACTTCCGGATTCCAAAGCAATCAAGTTTTTTGCAGAACATCGTAAGCCATGCGGCAAACCACTATCTCTGGAAGATCAAAGAGAAAAAGCGACAAATGCTATCATTTTAAACGCCATTCAAACAGTACTTAATGATCGTTTAGTTAAATCTAAAATATTTGGGCGCAAAACTACAGAGATTTGGAAAAACATCAGTGAAGCCGTTAATGTGCAAATTCCGGTTATATTGATCACCCCATTCCGTTTTAAAGTGAGCACCTGATTCCAGTTCAAAATGACCACCTAATTCCGGAGCAAAATGACCACCTCCGTTTTGATTAAAAACTATATTTTTTC